>DAOUIY010000042.1:0-8331 GCA_034423215.1 Dehalococcoidia bacterium | reverse complement strand
GGACCACCTTCCGTAAATGCCCCTTTTCCTCCGACGTCAGCCTGACCTGATGCTTCTCCTGTACCATGGATACCACACCCCTCCAGCACAGCTTCTCTGGCAACCCTACCACTTCCACTCAAAAGCTTCATCTCTCTGTCATTACCGGTTTGACTGAATACTAGTGGTTAAACTCATTTGAAGTGATGGGTGATATTGCTTTTCTCCGTCGTTCCGGCGAAGGCCGGAATCCAGGAGTTCTGAAGGTAAGGAACCAGGTCCGGCGCTAACCTACCTGGATTCTGGCCTGCGCCAGAATGACGGGTTTCGATAGTTACCTGTCATTCCAAAGTGGTTGAACTAATGGTGGGTCAACTTATCTGAAATGTGGATAGTATTTCCGCTCTCCCTGAGCCTGTTGAAGGGCCGCCCGTTCGCAGATTGACAATTTGATGATTCGACAGGCTCACCATGAGCGGACTCCCGGTTTACCCATCAATGCAAAGTGGTCAAACTGCTGGTAGTCTGACAACTTTGAAATGGTGGGTGAAATTGCTTCTCTCCGTCGTTCCGGCGAAGGCCGGAACCCAGGAGTTCTGAAGGTAAGGAACCATGTCCGGCGCTGACCTTCCTGGATTCTGGCCTGCGCCAGAATGACGGGTTTCGATTGTTACCCGTCATTCCAAAGTGGTTGAACTAATTGTGGTCCGAGTCATTTGAACTGGTTGATAGTATTTCCGCTCTCCCTGAGCCTGTCGAAGGGCCGCCCGTTCGTGGTTCGACAGGCTCGCCATGAGCGGACTTCGGGGTTTACCTGTCAATGCAAAGTGGTCAAACTGCTGGTAGTCTGACAACTTTGAGACGCGATTACTCTGCTGCGGGTTTACTACCTATCTTGCTCGTTTCCAAATATAATCGTTTATGACTGTGGCGAAGAGTTGCCTGCAACCTGGACAAGGGATTTCACCGGGGCGACTGACAATTTTGCGGATGAGGAATCTCACAATGAGAAAGTTCTTGGCGGTGGCGTTTCTCGGAATTTTATTGGCGGCTTCGACCGTCCTGATTATGGGTCGGCCGGGGGGAGTGGAAGCGCAGGAGGCGGACATTCAGATTGTTGACTACAGCGTGGAGACCCACTTTCCCAGGGACGTGAAGTTCTACGTTGAAGTGGCCGGGCCGGACGAAATCGAAGAGGTCCGCGTTTACATGAAAACCATCGGGCAAACGTCCCGTAGCGCGTACCGGCAGGTGGAGTTTGAGCCCGGGAACCGGGTCAGCGGCGAGGCGGAGCTTTTGACCAGCGGCAACAACTATGTACCGCCGGGGACCAGGCTGGCCTATTCCTTTGAAGTTACCGACAAGACGGGCCGGACCCTGCGCACCGAGGACGAGGTCTTTGTTTACCTGGATGACCGCTTTGAGTGGTTTACGGTATCCGAGGGGCTAATAACGGTTTACTACAATAATCCCCTGGTCCAGAACCGGGCCGAGCACGTACTGGAGACGGCCCTGAAATCCATGGCGATAACGGGCCCGGTGCTGGGTATCAACCCGGAACTGCCGCTGCACATAGTTACCTACCACAGCTACCAGGACATGATTGGAGCGCTCCCCTTCAGGTCGCAGGCCACCAGCGAAAGGTTGATAACCCAGGGCCTGGCTTTTGACAAGGAGCGGGTGCTGATGGTCCACTCCGGCGATGGTTCGGTTACCGCCACCACCGCCCACGAGTTCGTTCATCTGCTGGTGGGCGACGCCCTGGGCCGGGCCTACCCCCAGGCGCCGGCCTGGCTCAACGAGGGCCTGGCGGAATACGGCTCCCGGCACGAGGGCGAGCGGCATATCCTGAACCGCCGGGTCCAGAACGCCATAGATGCGGGTACGTTGCGGCCAATTACTCACCTGGCTTCCTACAGCGGCACGCCGCAGGAGATCCTGGACGCCTATGCCCACGGGGAGTCTGTTGTGACCTTCATGGTGCTGGAGTACGGAGAGGAGAAGTTGGGCGAGCTTATGAAGGCGCTGGCCAGGACTTTCGACATTGACGCCGCCCTGGAACAGGTTTACGGCTTTGACCAGCACGGCCTGGATTCCGCGTGGCGGGAAGCAGTCGGCCTGGAACCGCTGCCGGACCCTTCCGCGGGCAAAGAGGATGAAAGCGTACCGTTGGAAGCGCAGCCGACCATCAGTCCCATTCTTTCCCCCACCTTTCCGCCGCTGGAAAGCGCCACTTCCGTGCCGGCGGAAGCTGCCCCCGCAGAATCGGACCCGGTGGAACCGCAGGAAAGGGCGGCAGAATCATCGCAAGCTGCGCCGGACGGCGTCGGAAATCCCGAACCCGCCGCCGGCGAACCGGAAGCCCAGGCGGCCCAGCCGGCAGAGGAACAGACGTCCGCACAGCCTGCCGGGTCAACCACCCGGGGGGAGGAAAACCAGGCGGCCCCAGGGGACTGCAGCGGGCCGGGCATGCAGAGCGGTGTGGTGGGAGAGCTTTCCCTAATCCTGCTGATGGCGTTGCCCGTGGGCCTGGTGTTGGTTAGGCGGGGAGGCAGATTTACCGGGTAGATTGGTCTGAAGTTCAGTCCGGCATTTTACGCCGGCAGTCATCTCGGGTGAGGTCGGTTGAATTAGGGAGAGATGTCATGCTGAGCTTGTCGAAGCATCTAAGCTCCAACTCAGCAGGCTGGTTCTGCCTTCCTGGGCATGGTTTCCTGGGAGGGATTTGGACCCTTCGGCAAGCTCAGAGTAACATTGATTTCCAGTAGAAGGGCCTTGCGCAAGTTGCGATAAGTCAGTGAGGCAGGGCAATTGCCCTGCCTCCCGGGTTGGTTGAGCAGGTGGGGAGACTGCTGAGACGCTACATAGATTCTGACTACGCGTCGGGGACAGCCATTGTGGCTGTCCCCGTTCCTTGTGGGGGAAGACGGGTTGTCCTGTTGGTTCGGGGGCTTTGGGGAATGTCGTTGAATGCACCGTCATTCCTGCGAAGGCAGGAGTCTTGGCCCTGCTGGTCGAGGTTCCCGCCGGCGCGGGAACGACGAGATGGGGCGCTCGGAGTTTCCGACCTTCAAATTGGCGAGGGCCTCTGCGGGCTTGTTGCACTGGTGGCAGGATAGCGCTTGCCGGTATTAGCGCCCGGTCAACGGGCCCTGGGGTTGAAGGCGTCGTTGAGGCCGTCGCCCAGCAGGCTGAAGGTGAAGAGGAGCAGCACCAGCACGCTGGAGGGTACCAGGGTCAAGTGAGGGTCGCTGCGCAGCACCGAAATATTGCCGTTTTCGAAGATCATGACTCCCAGGCTGGGGGTGGGAGGCTGAATGCCTATGCCCAGCCAGCTGAGCACCACTTCTGCGCCGGCCACGGCGCCGAGACCGGCGGACACGGAGACGATTACCGGGCTGATGACGTTGGGCAGCAGGTGCTTGCCCAGAATCCTGCGGTTGGAGGACCCCATGGACCGGGCCGCTTCCACGTACTGGTTTTCCCGGGCCGCCAGTACCTGGCCCCGGACCAGGCGGGCCATGCCGAACCAGGAGAAGGCGGCCAGCGCCAGCGAAATCACCAGGTAGTCAACGATGCCCAGCCGCACGATCCAGTCAATGCCAGAGGCGTCCTCAAAGTCTCTTACCCACTGGAGTATTCGCGGTTTGACCGTTGCGACGATTATCAGGACCAGGAATATGTCGGGGAAGGCGGAAGTGACCTCGCCCACCCGCATGATTATGCCGTCGGCCAGCTTGCCGAAGTAGCCGGCAATCAGGCCCAGCGCTACCCCGATTATCAGCGCGCCGGTTACCAGCGAGGTAACGGTGATTATCACCGTTGTCCGGAGCGAGTACATCACGCGGCTCAGCATGTCCCGGCCCAGGCGGTCGGTGCCCAGGGGATGGGTCAGGCTGGGCCCCTGCTTGGCTACCGACAGGTCCTGGTCGTTATAGCCGTAAGGGGCCACGATGGGCGCAAATATCCCGGAGCCGTACATGATGACGATGACGATGAGGCAGGTCATCGCCAGCTTCTTCCTGGTCAGGCGGCGCATGGAGAGATAGAAGTAAGTGTGGGACCTTTGACCGGAATCGGGCAGTTGGAGGCGCTGGGCATCATCCCGCAACGTAGTCACCTCCCAGCCGAATTCTCGGGTCCAAGACGGGGTATATCAGGTCAACAATCAGGTTGGCCAGCACGAACAGCGTGGTTCCCAGCAGGGTTACGGCCATGATAATCGGGTAGTCCCGGGCGAACAGGGACTCAATGGTCAGCAGGCCCACCCCCGGAATGCCGAAATAGAGCTCCACGATAAAGGTGCCGCTGGCCAGGCCGGCCAGGGAGAAGCCCAGGGTGGTAACCACGGGGATGAGGGCGTTGCGCAGTATGTGGCGCAGGCGGACCAACCGCTCCGGCAGGCCCTTGGCCCGGGCGGTGCGGACGTAGTCCTGGCCGATGACGTCCAGGGTGCTGGCCCGAGTCAGCCGGGTAACGATGGCAACACCCGGTATGCCCATAACCAGGGCGGGCAGGATGATGCTGGTGGAGAAAAAGCCGTCCCAGCCGTGGGTGGGCAGGACGCCCAGCTTCAGGGAAAAGAACAGCAGGGCCAGGGGTATGGTGAGGAAGACGTGCATGGACTGCCCCACCAGGGTAAAGGCCACGGTGGCGCTGTCCCACCAACTGCCCTGGCGCATGGCGGCGAACAGGCCGGCGGCGATGCCCAGGGTTACGGATATGAGCAGGGCGGCGAAATTCAGCTGGGCGGATATCCAGATTTTGTTCTTCAGCAGTTCGGTGACGGAACGGCCCCGGTACTGGTAGCTCTCGCCAAAGTCGCCCCTGAGGGCATTGCCGATGTAGCGGGCGTACTGGATGGCGATGTGGTCGTCCAGGCCCTGCTGCGCGCGAATCCGCTCGTAGGCCTTCTCGCTGAAGTTCTGGCCCAGCAGAATTTCCACCGGATCCCCTGGGCCGAAGCGGCCCAGGGCAAAGGTGATAAACGAGACCATGACCAGAAGAAGGGGCACCCACAACAGGCGGCGGGCAATATAAACTCCCACGGAGACTACCTCGCAGCTGGATTACTGTTGCTCAAAGTGAACGTACCGGAACTTGGCGAGGGTCATGGGAAGCAGGAAATAGTCCTTGACGTGAGGCTTGATCAGGAAGTACCAGTCCTCGTCGTTCCAAAGGAGAACCCAGGGAGCGTCGTCCAGAATCATTTCCTCAATCCGGTTGTAGAGTTCGAACCGCGCAGTCGGGTCATTGACCACCCGCGCTTCTTCCAGCAGGGCATCCACTTCCGGATTGGAGTAGTTCGAGCGGTTGCCCTCGCTCTCGCTGTGGAAGAGCAGGTCCAGGAAGTTCTCCGGGTCCGGGTAGTCGGCCGCCCAGGCTATGGAATACATCTGGTATTTCTTGTCGTTAATGTCTTCCAGGAAGGTTGCCCATTCCGTCTGCTGGATTTCAACCTGCAAGCCCAGTTCCTGCTCCCAGGACTGGAGGATAACTTCCAGGCCCAGGGGCACGGCGGCGCCCAGGCTGCCGGAAATGCTCAGTATCAGCCGGGGTATGCTGTCCGGGTCCGCGCCGTACTTGGACTCCGCCAGCAGGCGGCGGGCCTCCTCCGGGTCGTAGGGGTAGGGGTTCAGGTTGGGATTATAGGAAGGGAACCGGGGCGGGATGATGGTCTTGGCCGGCCGAACCGCTCCCTCGTAAACCACGGAGGCAATTTCATCCCGGTTGATGGCCAGGTTCAGGGCCTTGCGGAACTTGGGGTCATCCATGGGAGCCTGCTCCGTGTTCAGGCCTATGTAACTGGTGGAGAAACGCGCCGGGTAATCGTGCACCAGGGGATTCAGCTCGCTGGTGGGGTCCAGCACCCTTTCCAGGTCGGCCAGGCCAACCCCGGTGACGTCTATCTCGTCGTTCTCAAAGAGAATCATCCTGGAACCGCCGCTGAGAATCATCTCCACCTCGTCCAGGTGGGGCGGGCCCAGGTGGTAGTATTCGTTCCTGGCCAGCCGGAGGGTCTCGCCAATTTCGTATTCGGCCAGGCGGAAGGGACCGGTGCCGTTGGGAGTCTCAAACCAATTCTCGCCGGTCTCGACATTGGCCTGGTCCAGAATAAAACCGCTGGGGTAGGTCAGCTTGGCCAGGAAGTAGGCCTTGGGCGCGTCTATGGTGAACCGGACGGTCTGCTCGTCCACCACCTGCACGCCGGATACCTGGCCGGAGTTACCGTCCAGCCGCTCCCCGACACCAACTATGTCGTCCAGGTACTGGTGGGCCACGGGAGAGGCCAGTTCCGGGTCGGTTACCCGGTCAATGGACCACTTGACGTCATTGGCCGTAACGGGACTGCCGTCATGGAACTTGGCGTCGGGATGAAGCCGGAAGGTGTAAGAGGTGCCGTCTTCGCTGATTTCCCAGCGTTCCGCCAGGTCGGGCGCGACGGAGAAGTTGAAGGGTTCGATGTAAACCAGGCCGCCGAAAATTTCGTTCACCAGGAGGCCGGAAATGTTATCTTCAGCCAGGTGAGGGTCGAAGGTGGGCGGGTCGGCGAACAACAGAGTCAGGGTGCCGCCGTCGGTAGCCATGCCGTTTCCGCTGTTGGCGGGACGGGTTACGCCGGCGCCAGAGTCAACCGCCGCTGCGGCGGGAGGATCGGACTGCTCCGGCATGGCGGTTGGAGTGGGTGTTTCCTCGGTGGCTGCGGGCGGCTCTGGGGGGCTAACATTTTCCGCAACCGGCGCAGCGGTAGGCTGGGCCTCCGTCGCCGGTTCCGAATCCCCCGGAAAGCAGCCGACGAGGAGAATGCTGAAAATGGCCAGAATTAGGGCAGTCTTAAAGCGCATATCTACCTTCCAGATGATAGGACTACCACCGTTGGAATGATGGGCAATTCTCCCGCTCGCCCTGGGCTTGTCCGGTGTTCGCCCGTTGATGGTTCGACAGGCTCACCATGAGCGGACTCGAAAAGTTCGCCACGAGTGGACGGGACATTTTCCATCAAAACAAGTGTGGCAACCTGTTGGCTTTTGTCTTGAAGTGTCACCCAGGGCAACAGCGTCATAACGAATTTTTGCTCTGAACGGGCAAGACTGTCATTCTGAACGGAGCGAAGAATCTAAACTCCATCCCGCAAACCGACCTTCGAACCTGCAACCGGGCTGTAGGGCAGGATTTTGGGCCCTTCGGCAAGCTCAGGGCGACATGATCTCCAGCTTGGGTGTTCAGGCTAATTTAAGATGCGATTGCCTTGAAGTGTTACCGGAACCAGGTGGCCTTCCAATAGACCTGAAAGGCCAGTCAAGTTGCTCTCATACGCAAAAACCTCCAGCATTATATTAATAAATAGCCATGCAAGGCAAATTAACGGTACAAAGAATCAATATGATGGGGCATGAAAGGCCCCGTTGGCAGGCCGGTCCGGCGTAACCGGCTTTGGCGAGGGAGGCGTTCCGGCCGGTTAACCTTGAAAGGCCCCCTGGTTTTTGCTACGATATTGCTTGGCACGTCCCGCCGGCATTCCGTGTCGGGCCGGTGATATGCCTGCCGGCGTGGCGAGCGTAGCCAAGAGGCCTAAGGCGCCTGTCTGTGGCACAGGAGATCACGGGTTCGAATCCCGTCGCTCGCCCCAAGCACTGTTTTTCCGAGGCTTTTCCCCTTTTGCGCCTGTAGCTCAATGGATAGAGCACTGGGCTTCGGACCCAGGGGTTGCGGGTTCGAGTCCTGCCAGGCGCGCCATTGAACGATTCCCCTTTTCCGACTACCTCTTGTCCGGCCCGCCAACTGTTTCCGGGATGTTGGCCGTGGCTGCCAGGGAGGCAGGGCGGCTTGTTTCGTGTTTTCCCGCGGGTTTTCCTGTTGTTGTTTTTTATTACGTGACGTGGCGGCCAGTGGATGCAGGATTAGGCCGGCCGGAGGGTGCCCATGGAGCGGAAAGTTACTCTGACAGGGACAGTTACCTTGAGCAAGAGGGATATCTGGCTGCTGGGCCACAGGCTGAGTATGCTGGGCAAGCTGGCTGAGGCTTGAGCGTTGCGGGAGATAGCAGGTCGGGCCGACCTGTCCGAGGAGGACGCCAACGCCCTGGCGCTGGACTACATTGCATTCTGCGCCGACATCAGGGATGTGGTGAGAGAGGGTTCAAATGCGTTGCTGACCGGGGTGAGCGCCTCAGGCGGCCAGCAAGGGCGGTAGCTGGCGGCCGGCCCGAGGTTGTTGGGCCAGGCCGATTGTTCTAGACCGTGTCGTCAAATCCACCGTCATTCCTGCGAAGGCAGGAATCTTAACTACTGCCGGTCGAGGTTCCCGCCTTCGCGGGAACGACGAAAAGGAGCAGTTCGGAAGCTACCACTT
>DAOUIY010000041.1:0-40069 GCA_034423215.1 Dehalococcoidia bacterium | reverse complement strand
AGGGGGCTGCGCCGGTCCAGGAAGCGGTGGTGCAGCCCCGGCAGGTCGGCCTCGTCCTGGGCCAGCAACAGGAAGTCGTCCCGCTCGAAGCTGAACTCGGCCAGGCGGGTGTAAACGAGCGCGTGCCAGCCGCGACTGGCGGGGAGACGGGCGATGCGGGTAGTCCAGGTGCCGATGGTGTTGTGGGGAACGCGGCAGGGCTGGTAGCCTCCGCTTAAAGCCATCCCCTCGATGCCCCGGATGATGTGGGCGGTGTCCGGGGGCTGCTTGAGCAGGGAGGCCCAGATGGCCTTGAGGGCCGTCTGCGGCCCCACCATGGACAAGAACCAGAGGCCATCGGTCTGGGGGTCGCGGGCGTAGGCGTCGGCGGTGGCCGAGTACCCGCCTGCGTTTATCGTGAACAGCCCGTCGGCTTCGGGGGCCGTATCAGTGGGAATCATGGGCTGCCTCCTTTATATGGAAGTGGGAGCGGAATGTGGAAAAGGCGCGGGGTGAGTTTCCCCGCGTGAGGACCGGCGGTGTAGCGCCGGGCTCGGGGCGGAAGGGGCTAGTCCATCAGCTTTCGCTCCTTGAGGCTGACGAACTTGTCCCCGCCGATGACCACGTGGTCCAGCAGGTCGATGCCCAGCAGCTTGGCCGACGCCGCCAGGTCGCGGGTGATGGACACGTCCTCCGGGCTAGGCGTCGGATCGCCGGAAGGATGGTTGTGGCTGACGATGATGCTGGGCGCGTTGTCTATCACGGCGGCCCGCAGCACCTCGGCGGGCCGCACCACCGACGAATTCACATTTCCCTGGTAGACGATGCGCTGGCCGCGCACCTGGTTGCGGGTGTTGAGCAGCAGCACCCTGAGCTGCTCCTGGGCCAGGGCCGACATCTCCGGCCCCAGCAGGTTGTGAACGTCCTGCGGGCAGTTGATGGTGGGCATTTCCGCCGTGCGCTCCGGCTGGTAGGCCACCTCGTAGCGCATGGCCAACTCGCCCAGCAGCGAGAGGTTGGAGCGCAGGGCCTCCAGCACCGCCTGGCCTTCGGGCGTGGCGGCAGCGGGCGCGGCGGGTTCCATTCCGGTAAGGGGGATGGTCGTTTCCTTGGTCTGCTTCTTGCGGGGCATGGGTGACTCCTTGCGGTGTGATTTGGAAAAGAAAGCGGGGCCGCCCCTGCTGTCAGGGAGCAGCCCCGTTTTGCGCCAGTGATAGGTGTCAGCCTTCGGTGGTCCGGCTAGAAGGGAGAGTCCTCGTCGTGGGACTGGCCGTTGCCGCCGTTGCCGTTGCGGGCCGAGTCCAGGAACACCACGTCCTGGGCGTGAATCTCGGTGCGGTAGCGCCGCTGCCCGTCGTCCCCCTCCCAGGAGCTCTGCACCAGCCGGCCCGCGACGTACAGCCGCTGCCCCTTCTCCACGTACTCGGCGACGGCCTCGGCGAGCTTGTCCCAGACCACAATCGAGTGCCAGTCGGTCTCGGACTCGCCGCCCCGGCGCACCCGGTCGGTGGCCAGGCGCAGCTGGGTTACGGCGGTGCCGCCCTGGGTGTAGCGCATCTCCGGCTCGGCGCCCACGCGCCCCAGCAGTTCCACCTTGTTGATGGTCTTCGCCATGATTGTTCCTCCATTGATTGGTGAATTGGGTTGCCGTTGCGGGGCCGCATCCCGTAGCGGAAAGCGGTCCCGTGCCGCGCTCCGGCATGTGGAGCGTCAGGAATTCCCTAGCTGACCCGCAGGTAACTGGAGACGTTCTCGGTGACGACGGTCAGGAAGGGGCAGCGCTTGCACTGCCAGTCCTCGGCGGTGAAGTCCCGCTCCGGCAGAACGTCCGGGTCCGGCCCATTGACCAGGTGGTGGGCCGCCAACTCGCCCAGGCGGGCGCAGGCTTGCTCGAAGGCCCGCTCCACCCGATGGGCCGGTATCACCTCGTAGTCCCAGGTGCGGTCGCCCGTGTTCAGCGTGGCGATCACCACGTCCCGGGCCTCGTTGAATGTCCCGTAGGTGTAGAAGGCGGCCTGCCACACCGACTCCGGGTGGCTGCGCTCCGCCCCCAAAGTCCGCCACTTCTTGTAGGCTTCCGGTCCCCGGGTCTTGACCTCGACGATGCTGGGTTCGCCCCCGAAGATGGGCGCGACGCCGGCGGCGTCCACGTGGCCGGAGACCAGCAGCGTGGGACCCAGGCGCAGGGAGACCCGCCGGGGGTTGTCCCGGTCGGTGGGGGTGATGTCCCACCCGGCCCGCTGCATGGCCCGCAGCACCACCGGCTCCAGGGCGTTGCCCGATTCCAGCATGGTCAGGGAATCGTCGTCCCGGGGGTTGGTGACCTCCTGGCCGGTGGCCTCGTACCACAGGGCGCGGCGGCAGTTGCCCACCGCCGAGGCGCGGACTTCCAGGGCGCCGTCCTCGCCGAAGCGGGCGTTGGGGCGGGAATACACGTCGGTGGGGTTGTCGATGGTAAGAGTCATGGTCGTCGTTCCTCCGTCAGGTTGTGTGTCCGGCAGGTGAGAGCGGGGCCACTCTCTTCGGAAGGGACCGGCCCCGTGTCGCGCATCGCTGCGTCGTGTCCTCGCGGTTTAGTCGGCGGCAATGGGCAGTTCCGCCGGTTCCGCCTCGGCTTGCGTTTCCAGGTAGTCCCGCAGGACCAGGGCGATGGCGTCACCCAGGCCCTTCACCCATGCAGTCCTGCCGTCTTCCATCCGGTTGGGCCAGGGCTGCATTTCGCTGATGCCCTGGATCTGGCCGATGATTTCATCCAGCGGCGTCCCCCGCCGCAGGTGCAGGGAGACCAGCCGGCAGGCGAGTTCCGTCACTCCGTGTTGCAGACTCCCCGCTTTGCCGAGAGACCCGAAGACTTCAAAGGGCTGCCCGTCCTGGTCCAGGCAGACGGTGACGTAGAGGTTGCCCAGTTCCGTCGCCAGCTTGGTCGTTGCGCTGGGCAGGCTGCGGGGCCGGGGCCGCGTCGTGGTAGGGGAGTTCATGGCCGTTCTCCCCTTTCCCACAGGAAGGGCAGCGCCGGGCTGTAGCGGTCGAAGTGGCCCGCGATCTTGAGCGCCAGTTCCAGGTCCCTGGCGTCCCCGATGCCCAGCAGCGTCCGGGCGATGGGTTCCTCGCAGTCCTCCTCCGCAAACGTCGGGTTGAGGAAGGCGTCCCGCACCACGTCCGGCAGTGCCTCCCACCGCTCCCGGCTCAGCTTCAGGCCGCCGTGGCCGGCGGTCTCGACCCGCCAGATGCCCTCGGCCAGTTCCTCGATGTCCTGGGGCCAGCCCCAGGGGGTGTACATGGTGGTTGCCGTCATTTCCGTTTCCTCCTTTATCCGGTAGATGAGAAGCGGAGCCGCCCCTTGCCTGAGACGACCCCGCGCTGCCTGGGTGATGATGTTGGCTCGGGAGCCTACCCGTTGCCGTTGGCCGCCCCCTTCGCCTCGTTGACCTTGCGGGCCGCGTTCTCCACCAGGGGCTTCAGGTCCTTGGCGGGCAGGTCGTCCAGGTCCTTGCCCGTCTGCTTCCGCACCGCCTCCCGCACCCGTTCCTCGTCGAAGCCCTGCTCCGCGCCCAAGGCGATTAGCCGTCCCCGCAACTGCTGGAGGTAGGAACCGTCCCGGCGGCCGTTCCCGTTGCCTCCCTGCCCGGAGTTGCCATCGGTGTTGGCGGGTGCCTCGGAACGCTGTCCCTGGGAACGCCCCCGGCTACGGGTGGAAACAGCGGGCTGGTCGCCGTAGAGACCGTTGCCAAACCTATCCCCGAAGCTGCGCAGCGCCCGTTTCAGCCCGTCGGTGACCGCGCCCTTGGCGGCGGTCTCGTGCCCCTCGGGGTTGTCCTCGGTGACGATGTGGAACCCCAGGTCGGTGCGGGAGGGAGCGCCGTTCACGGTGACCCGCACCGGCGCGCTGTAGGCGAAGGAGACCCTGACCTCGCCCGTCCTGGTGTCCACCTTCTCGATGCGGCGCAGGGTCACGTCCCCGGCCAGTTCATATCCCCAGCCTCCGTAGCCGAAGATATGGTTGGCCTGGTCGATGACGGTATGGCCCTCGATGTAGTCGTAGCTCTTGTTGCCCCGGCCCTGGCGCTGGGAGACCAGCTCCGGGTCCAGGGGCTGCCCCAGGGCGCTGACCACGGCGGGGCTGAGGCCGTCCCAGAGGAGGTCGTGGCCGGTGATGTTCCCGGCGTCCTGGTGGACGCCGTTGCCGTTGCCGTTCAGGCTGGCGTTGCCGTTGCGGTGGTTGCCGTTGTTATTAGGGTTGCCGTTCTCGTTGGACATGACGTTGCTCCTTTAGGATGTGAAATGGGGTTGCGCCGTTGGTCGAGGCGGCTTCAACCAAAGGGAAGTCGTGGGCGGGGCTAGACCCCGTCGTGAGGCGAGCAGGGATTGCCCGGTTTGGTGAGTTGAGCAGGTGGAAAGGAGAAGGCCCGCCGTGGCAGGCGGGCCGGTGGGGAAGGGTGATGGAAGGAAGGAGGGAGACTAGCGGGCGTTGTGCGCCGCCCGTTGCAGCAGCCTGTGGAACAGGCGTTGGCCGTTGGGCCGGGTTGCCATCTCGCCCACGTCGGCTATGCCGTCGGGCAGGTTGACCACGGCGGTGCGGTTCCCCAGCAGGTTGCGGAGACTGTCCGCCGCCGTGTTGCCCGCGTCGTCGTTGTCGAAGGCCAGAAAGACCCGGGGGCAGCCCCGCAGTGCACTGGCAACCTTTTCCATCCCCTGCGTGCCCAGGGCGGCCACGGCGGGATAGCCCCAGGCGGTGAGGGTCAGGTAGTCGAAGACCCCTTCGGCGACAATCGCCACCGAAGGCGCCGGACCCAGGCGGACCAACCCCAGCACCGGCTTGGGGCCGGGCAATGCTTGGAAGCGGGGCTTGGCCTGAGCGTCAACCGCCCGTCCCACCAGCCAGTGGATCAGCCCGCCGGAGACTTCGGGGACCACCACCATACCGGCGAACCGCTCCGCGCCCCGTTCCAGGTACAGCTCCGAGGCCCGTTGCCGGTTGGGGTCGAATCCAGCGGTGTGCAGGTGCTCCCGCAGCCCGTTGCCCGTGGCGTAGCCCAGGCCCAGCCGCTGGGCGGTGTTCAGGCCTATGCCCCGCGAGGCCAGGTAGTCCACCGCCGTCCGGCTACGCCGCAGTTGCGCAGCGTAGAACCGAACCGTTGCCGTCAGCAGGGCCGGGTCCCGGGGTCGGAGCGCCGGCGCCGGGACAGCAGCCTTCGGCCTCACCGGCGCCGCAGCAACCCGAGTTGTCCCATCGCCGTCCAGCCGTCGAATCGTCTCCGGCAAGGTCAGCCCCTCCATCCGCCCCACGAAGTCCAGCACGTCGCCGCCGGCGCCGCAGCCGAAGCAGTAGAACCTTTCACTGTCGGCGTACACCGTGAAGCTTCCCTCTGCCTCCTCATGAAAGGGGCAGACGCCCTGCCTGACCCGGCCCTTGCCCTTGAGTGCGATTCCCGCGGCTTCCACCGTGTCGCCCAGGGGGTTGCGGGCCTTGAGTTCGGCGATGTCCACCGTCCGGTTGGCTGTCACCATGACGCGCCTCCCTGCTTTTGCAGCGGCTTCAACCCGCGCAGGCTGCGCCGGGAGACCACCTTGCCCACCGGCCAGCGCATTCCCAGGACGGCGGCGACCTCCAGCGTGTTGCCATCGCCCACCATGGGAACCAGGACCGCCGCCTTCCCCGTGGCGGGGCTGTAGAGCATGGCGCTGGCGTCGGCGAACCGGCGCCGGGCGACGTCCAGCCACTCGGCGTAGAGCCACCGCAGTTCCGCAACGTCAGACTGCCGGGCATCAACATTCGCCAACGCCGCCAGCGCCCCGTCCAGGTCGCCCGACTGCCGCAGCCGCCGGGCTTCGTGGATGGCCCCGACCGGGGCAGGCGCCGTGGGCCCGGTGTGGGCCGGGATCAGGGTTGCCAGCAGCCGGTCCACCAGTTCCTCCAACCGGTGAACCGGCGCCGTGGATGCCAGGGTAATCGTGGTCATGGCGTGCCTCCCTGTTGTTGCTGGGTCTGTTGACGTTGCTGCCGGTGGCAGTGACAGCGGCAGTTGGCCTGACGGGTCTGGGCCGCCTTCCGCCGGTCGTTGGCCCGCATGATCCGCCGCGCCACGAGGGCGATGATGCCCAGGCCCGCCAGGTTGAGAAAGAAGCCCTCGCCGCCGGCGCCGGTCAGCAGCGGCCCGGCGATGAGCAAGGCCACTGCCACTGCTACCGACGCCCTGGGGTGGCGCTTTACGAGAGCCACGACCGTGACCGCCACGGCCCTGGCCTGGGTGAACCGTTCCTTGATGCGCATACGCACCTCCTGTGTGTTGAATGTGTTGGGTTGCTCCCATTGGTGAAAGACGCACTCCGCCCCGGGAAAACAGCGACGGGAAGAACGGAGCGGGAGTCGGGAAAAGGCGCAGCTCGGCCACGGTGTCATTCGCGGGGAACTGCATTGTGGGGGAAGAGGAGAGCAGCACCGTCCGGCCAGAGGCTACTTCAAGCAAGCCACCGGTCCGGCGGAAACTGCGCTGCAACGGCGAGCGTCCGGTCAGCTGGAAGGCCGCCGACCGGAGCGTGAGGAACCTGCGGCGCGCTGGTTATAGTCAGCAGCGATGCCGCAGGCGTGGTGAAACGGCCGGAGCCTTGCGCCGCCCCAACCGCAATGTGGGGGTTGGCGAAGCGCGGGATGCGCTCCGCTGCCGGGTCCGGGTAACAGGGGTCCTGGTCTGCCGTCCTGGTTCTAGCCGGCACCTCCGTGATTCAACGATTGTCCGTCGGGATGGGGTTCCGCGCCGTGGGTCGGGTCGCCGCGCCGTGGGAATGGGATACTGGGTGAAACGCGCCGTGCGCTTCCGTGGGCAAGGGGTTCACCGGCTGCAAGAAAGGGGAAAATCAACCCTCCTGGCAGCAATTCCCTCGTGGGCGCTCCGGGGAGAAATATCTCGATCCTCGCGGAGCAGGCCCGGGCGAGCAGGGATCACGCCCCCAGGTTTCTAGGCAGTGGAAACCTTGGTAAAGCCAGATAACGCATTCAGTATCCGGCTCCGGCAGACCCGCCGCAAGGCTTTGGGCGCCCTGCCGCTCACATCGTTCACACGAAGCTGACGGGAATCCGACAAGAATCCGACAAGAATCCGACCGGAATCCAATGGCCCCTTGGAGGACTGGCGCCGGCGGGCTACCGTCGCCATCGGCGCAGGACCATCCGCCACCCGGCGCGGGCCGCCAGCAGCCAGCGCCACGGGGATAGCCACCGCCGCAGCCTGTCCAGCAACTCCAGCCGGGCCCGCCGCTTCCGAAAGTCGTGGAGCGCCTTCACCCGCCAGTTCAGTTGGGCGCCCCGGTCCAGGCCCCGCAGCGGCTCCGTCTCCGGCGGCAGGGTCAGTCCGTGCTCCTCCAGCAGGGCCACCTCCAGTTCCAGGATCCGCTGCCGCCTCGCAACCCAGGCCAGCCGCCGGCCCCGGGCGGGATGCCCTTCCCACAACCGGCGCCACTCCTCGACCAGCGGCCAGGCAGATCCGAACGCATCCTCGTCGTCCCCGGCCGGGTCCTCCGTAACCAGGTCGGGGTAACGCCGGCGGGGCGGCAGAGGGGCCGGCGCCGGCCCAGGCAGCCCGGCCAGGCCGCCGACCCTGATCTGGCCCTGGGCCAGCCGCTGCTCCAACCGCCGCATTCCCTGGGCGTGGGTCTCACCCAGGGCCTTCATCCCCTCCCGCAGTTCCGACTCCAGCCCGGCCACCTGGGCCTGCAACCCGCCCACCTGTCCCGACAGTTCCACCACAACCTCCTCCAGCTCGTCCCTGGCCCCGCCATCCTTCTCCACCAGCATCCGCTCCACCTGCTCCCTCACCCGCCGGGACATACCCTGCCGCACGCTGGTGGTCACCGTCCTGGGGTCCACGTCCAGCACCCGCCCGGCGCCCTTGTAACCCCGGGACCGCACCAACTGGTGCAGCAGGGCCGTGAGCCGCAGCTCGTACACGTCCTCCACCACCTGGGCCGCCGCCTGGGCGAAGGCCGCACTGGGCGCAGCGCCGTCATCGACCGCGCCGCCGAGTTCAGGGCCCGGAGTCCCGTCCCCGCCAGCGGCGGCATCATCGCCAACATCGCCGGGTCCGGGGCCGGGGCTCTCCGCCACTCCCGTCTCATCCTGACTCATGCTCATACCTCCCAGGTGCCAATTGCACTTTTCCAATAGGGGGCTTGCACCGCCGTCCTGCTCCTCCACACCCGTCCAATGCACCGCTGCAACGGGGACGATGCACTTGCCGACCGGAACCAGCCCTGCACTGAAAGTGTTTACCAGAATCGGGCTGAAATGGGCGGATTGCCCCCATTTCAGCCACGAATCGCCGGCGGTCCACCCAGGTGGTCCGAGTCCGGATTCCTGTACACGTCCATAACACCACGCCGGCCCCCGGAAATTCCATGCCCTGAAAGGGGGGGTGCGCACACCCCCCCTTTCAGGGCATTACGACCGGGCCGGGCAGCCGCCAGACTTGGTTCTCGAACATCCGGTCTCTGACCGGCGACAGGAGGCAACCATGTTCCAGCGATTCACTCCAACCCCGGGCCGTGCCCGGCGCCTGACCCTGTTGGCGGCGGCGCTGCTGCTTTCAGCCATCGTGGCCATACCCGCCAGCGGAGTCGCCCTGGCCCAGTCCCCGCCTCCCGATAGCGACAACCTAGCCCTGGTCAACCGCGACCGGCAGATGGTGGAGCGGAAGAAGCACGGCGAGTTCGTCGCCCGTCCCATCTTCAGCCGCCAGGTCGAGGTCATCTTCTACGCCCTGCGCCACCCCGACACCGGGGATTGGGTCACCAACACCTACCGGGTCCAGGGCGGCGAGAAGCAGCTCACCGAGGGCTGGGAGTACACCTTCGAGTACCCGGTCCTGGACTCCCAGCCCGAGCTCCACCCCGAGCAGGCTTTCCTGATGGTGCTGTCCGTCCCCCGCCGGGGCGGCGGCGACAACCACGTCTTCCACGCCCTGGTCCCCGTCCACCAGCCCAAGGGGTTGTGGGACCGGGTGCTGGGCGCCCTGGACCCGGACCGCTGGGCCCGGGCCGGCGCCCGGTGGGTGATCCAGGGCGTTCACGGGACCCTCTGCGGAGTGGTGGAGCGGGCAGCCCAGACCGACATCGCCGAGTGCGGGAGGTAGCAGGGTATGGGCGACATTCTCACCGGAACCCCTCCCGGACTGACCTACGACCACCCCATCGTTCAGCAGGCCTGGTTGGCGGTCTGGGCCGTGGCCTCGGGAATGCTGGTGATCATCCTGGGCTGGATGGGATTGAGCTTCATCGTCCAGGAGCACCTGGGCCACCACCAGTCGGGCTGGCGCGAGATGGTGCCCCGCCTGGTGCTGGGCCTCACCGCCGCCGCGTCGTCGCTGTGGTGGTGCGCCCTGGTCATCGACGTGGCCCACGCCACGTCCCAGTTCATCGCCGCGTCTCTGGAGATCACCCCCGGCGACTTGCTGCGGGCGCCCCTGGAGCCGCTGCTCAACGCGGTGATGGCCGCCAGCACCGGGCTGGCGGTGTTCATTGCCCTGCTCTACCTGGTCTTCGGCTTCTTCATCCTCTACCTGCTGGTGCAGATGGTCCTGCGCCTGGCCCTCATCGACATCCTGCTCTGCCTGGCCCCCATCGCGTTGGGGCTGTGGATTCTGCCCCATACGGCGGGCTGGGGAAAGCACTGGCTCAGGCTGTTCATGACCGCCGTGTTCCAGCAGGCGGTCCAGCTCATCGCCATCGCCCTGGCCTTCGGCTTCCTGGATGAGTTCGCCGCCATCGGAAGGGGCGAGGCGGCCCGGGACCTGGTGTGGAAGCTGCTGCTGGCCATCGCCTTCATGTACCTGGCGGGGCGGATCCCCTCGATGCTGGGGCATCACGGCACCTTCGACGCCTGGCTGCACACCCTCTACTTCGGCATGTCCCTGCCCGGCGGGGTGGTGCGGTCGGGCCGGGCCCTGGGACTGCTGGCGGGGGGAGCCGCCGGGGGACCCGTCGGAGTTGCCGCCGCCGCAACGGCGGCCAACACCGCCGCAGGCGCCGCCACGGGGGCGGTGAACTCGGCGGCCCAGAGCTCCACGCCAGCCGGACAGAGCGGCCCCACTCCCAGGAGCCAGGGCCCGTAGCCCGGCAATACGACAACTGCCGCCACGGCAGAGACTCGCGCCGTCAACCACCCAGGAGGTGGGGCCATGTGCCGGTAAGTTCCCGGGGACCAACGTGCAAACCGCGCACCCAACAACAGAGACACATCCAACCAACAAGGAGAAGGACCTATGGAGGACCTGACGCAGACAATTTCGAACTTGGTGGCAATCCTGCTGGGCCTGGTGGGGGTGGTGGGCGTGGGCTACTTCATCTACGGCGCCTACATGTACCTCACCGCCTCGGGCGCTCCCAACCAGATGGAAAGGGGCAAGAGCGCCATGATGACCGCCCTGACGGGCATCGTGCTGGCCCTTGTCGCCTACGGCGTGGTGGAACTGGTGATGAACGCCGTCGTCGGCAACCCGGTGGACCCCACAGTGCCCGATCCCACCCCACCGCCCACCAAGAAGCCCTAGTGGGAAAGGAGAAGCCATGAGAGAGCACGAAGTTCCAACCCACGTGCAGGCCGAGGACAAGGTGCTGCTGTGGTTCACCTTCCCCCAGATCGTGGCGGTGGTCGCGGCCTGCGCCGTGAGCTATGGCGTCTACCGCTACTTCCCCTTCGGCCCCTGGGGGCTGAAGCTGGGCATCTCCATCGTCTTTGGCATCACCGGCATCGCCACGACGGTGGTAAAGGTGGGAGGACGGGGGCTGCCCCTGGTGGCCGCCGACCTGCTGAAGTTCCACCTGGGGGCCAGGCGCTACGCCGGCGCCCCCGCCGAGCTGGCCCGCAGCGAGGCCCCGCCTCAGCCGGAGGCCAAGCCCGACCCGCTGCGGCTGCTGGCCAGGAAGTCGGCCGGCGGTATCGGCAAGGCGGTGAAGGCGGCGCGGCGCAAGGGGAGGCCTCCCTTCCGCCCCCACAGCTGGTTCGGCAAACGGCGCACTCCCCGGGACGGCAAGGGTGCCGCGCCCAACATCCGGGAAACCCCGGGCCGGAAGCCGTGGTACAAGCTCCTGGCCGTGGCTGTCTTGCTGATTCTGACCGTCATCGCCATCCCCGGCTCGGCCCTGGCCGACGACCCCGACGACGGGGACCCGGGCTGGCGGCTGGACGAGATCTACTTCGAGCCGCCCGACCCAGTGCCCGGACGCCGCATCTTCATCGAAAGGCTAGCGGTCACCGGCGACACCGCCACCGTGAGTCTGCGGGCGTCCCACGACCTGGACCTGAAGGTGCGGGTCTTCGGAGGCAGGACGGGCCGGACCCTGAAGATGGGGGCCAACGCCGTGGTCCACTCCGGCGAGCGCAAGACCTACAACCTCACCCTGGACGGCCCCGAGCCGTCCTTCACCTTCTCCTGGGTGGACGCGCTGGGATTCTCCGGGGCGGTGTCGCTGAAGAGCGAGCAGCTTCCCTACCCCCTGCCCAGCTACAACGGCGGGCTGTGTGACTTGGAGGTCGTCTCCCTGGATTGGACCCCGGGCAGCATCAAGGGCGTCATAGCCTCCGAGTGCATCACCGAGACCCGCCAGGAGGTGGACCTGCCGGTCTACGGCGGCCACTTCAGCCAGTCGGTCCCCGCTCTGCTGGACGCCAGCGTCACCGGCATTGCCGGGACGGTGACGGTGGCCGCCGGAGACCATGCCACCAGCTCGGCCTTCGTCAATGGCGGCGAGACCCGGTTCGACCTGCCCGTGCCCGACAGGAGGGCAATCCACGACCTGGACATCACGGCGGACCTGACCGCCACCCTGAGCGTGCCGCTGCCGCCCGTGTTGCAGACCACCCACCACCCGGCCCGCACTGACGTGTACACCCGCCGGGTGACCTGCCGCTGCGGCGAGAGCACGAGGGTGAAGACGGTGCGCATCCGTGTGTATCACCCGGAGCACGTGCGCGCCGTGGAGGTGGAACGCGCTGCCGTGACCTACACCCGCCCCGAGACCCTGCCCCTGGCCCCGGCCCCGGTATCGACTGCGGTTCAGGCCCTGGGCGTGGGGGCCGACAAGCCCTTCGAGTACCTGACCGTGCCGCCGCCCAAGCCGCCACCGCCCCGCGCGGAGCAGACCCAGGAGGGCGACTCCTCATCCTGGTGGGGCTGGCCGTGGTAGGGCGCGGGCTGAATGTCCTCCTGGCCTCGGCGGTGGCCTCCGTATCCAGTGCGGGGCAGGCTCTGGCGTCGGTGGCCGCAGGGGCGCCGGAGGAAAAGAGGCAGGCGATGCTGGACGCCATCGACACCGTGCTGACGGGAATGGCCTACGCCGGGGTGGGGATCTGCCTCTTCGCCATCGTCTGGGCCGGCTTCGTGCTGATGGCCGAGGGCGCCGAGGGGTTCGGGCGGGGCAAGGCGCGGAACGCCGTGGTCATGGCCGTCGTTGGCCTGGTGGTGGTGCTGATGGCCAAGGCCATCGCCCTGCTGCTCACCATCCAGGTGTCCGATCTGATACCCACTCCCTGAAGGAGGAACAGAGATGAAACCGACATTGCCGAATATTAAAGTGCTGGTCAACCGCTCGCCCAGGGACCAGGGGGCGCAGACCGCCCCCGAGCCGCCCAAGCCGCCGCCGGACCTGAACCTGTTCTTCATGCTGTCCCACCTGGAGCACGACGGGCCCGTGCGCCTGGACGGGGTGAAGCTGGCGGTCAGCGAGGTGATGGGGCTTGAGCTGGACGAGCCCAAGCTGGGAGCCTTCGCCGGTTCCCTGAATGCCCTGGACTTCCCGGTGCAGCTGCTGGTGCGCCAGCACCCGCCGGTCCTGCAGGGGTTGAGGCAGAAGCTGGCCGATGCCCAGCCCGAGGACCTGCCCCCGCAGACCAGGGGCGCCGCCGACTCCCTGGGGAGGCTGCTGGGCAACCTGGAGACCCGGGAGGGCATCCTGGACCGGCGCTTCTACGCCGTGTGCGAGCACGACCGCATGGACGAGCTCCACGGGCTGCTGGCCCGGGGCGGATTGGGCGTCTTCCCTCTGGTTGGCGATCCGCTGGGCCTGTTCTGGCTTTCGGCAACCCTGGGCGGCTCCCCGGTGGAGAGAGACGAGGATGAAGAGCTTGCCGTCGAGGTCAACCGCCGCGACATCCGCATCGGCAAGACCTTGACCCGCTCCCTGCACCTGGGCAAGTGGCCGCGCTCACTGGCGCCGGGATTCCTGCAAGGGCTGATGGCCACCGGCGCGCCCATGGACCTGTCGGTCCACCTGGGGGCCATACCCGCCGAGCAGGCGGCCCGCACCCTGGAGTGGCAGAAGGTCCGTTTCGAGTCGGCCCAGTCCCTGTCCTTCAAGCGGGGCCGGTCCCTGTCTCCGGAGGCGGAGATCGCCCTGGAGGACGTGTCCCGTCTCAGGGATGAAGTACAGAGAGGACGGGAAAGGCTGTTCCACGCCTCCCTTTCGGTGACCCTCCACGCCGGCGACCAGGAGATTCTCAAGGACCTGACCCAGAAGGCCCGGGCCCACTTCGCCGCCACGTTGGGCAAGCTGGACAACCTCTCCTTCCGGCAGCGGGAGGGGCTGCTGTCCACTATGCCCCTGGCCCTCAACGCCGTGGCAGTGTGGCGGACCCTGGATACGTCGTCACTGGCGAGGCTCTTCCCCTTCTCGCCGCCGGACCTGGATACCCGCAGCGGCACCCTCTACGGCATCGACCTGCGGGCCTGCGCCCCGGTGGTCTACGACCCCTTCGACGGCACCCACCTGAACGCCAACACCGCCGTCCTGGCCCGTTCCGGCAGCGGCAAGAGTTTTGCCACCAAGCTGGGCGTGCTGCGGGGGTTGTGCCGGGGCGTGCGGGCCTACGTCATCGACCCGGAGGGCGAGTACACCGACATGGCGCGGGCCGCCGGTGGGCGGGTGCTGTCCCCCGGCGTTCCCGGCCAGGGCATGAACCCCTTTGTCATCGACCGGGGCGATTCCGAGGAAC
Organism: Dehalococcoidia bacterium; assembly: GCA_034423215.1. Taxonomy (GTDB): domain Bacteria; phylum Chloroflexota; class Dehalococcoidia; order Lucifugimonadales; family UBA3495; genus Bin22. The sequence continues at coordinate 26,109 of DAOUIY010000041.1, read as the reverse complement.
TGTTGCAGCGTATCGGCAGCCTGCGCCGGCTGATTGAAGTCATGGTGGGGGAGAGGCTGTCCGCCGAGCGTAGGTCTTCCCTGGACCACGCCCTGGCCTCCTACTACGCCCAGAAGCGGGAGCGCACCGGCTTCCGGGACTTCTACGCCTACCTGGAAGGGGAAACGCCGGAGATCGCCCACCTGCTGCGTCCCTTCGCCACCGGCAGCCTGCGGGATCTGCTCTCCGACGAGGGCGACGACCTGCTAGCCCACGAAGCCCTGGTGACGGTATTCGACCTGCACCTGCTGGAACCGGAACTGCGTCCCGCCGCCGCCATGGTCTGCACCGAGACGGTGTGGGCCGCCGCCGCCCAGGACCCCCGGCCCCGCCTGCTGGTGGTGGATGAGGTGTGGAGCATCATGCAGCACCCCGAGGGCGCCGCCTTCATGGTCTCGATGGCAAAACGGGCCCGCAAGCACCGGCTGGGACTCCAGTTCATCACCCAGGACGTCCAGGACCTGCTCAGCGAGGACTCATCCCGCGCCATCACCGGCCACTCCGGTCGGGCGCTCTTGCAGAACGCCGCCTTCAAGCTCCTGCTCCAGCAGGACGCCGCCGCCGTCTCCACCGTGGGGGAAGCCTTCGACCTGCCGGTGGACCTGCAACGCTGGCTGCTCTCCTGCCCCCGGGGCGACGGGTTGCTCCTGGCGAGGGGCAACCGCTTTCCCATCCGCATTGAGGCCACGCCCGAGGAGACCGAGGTCATCGAGTGGCGGCCCGGACCCAGGCACTAGGTGGAAAAACGCCGGCGAACAGGCTGTCCCCCACAAAGCGTCATTCCTGAATACAACCCGACCAATAGAGAGGAGACCGTTATGAATTCCAAAGTCAAGAAAATGCTGTTCGGCGACGGGCGCAACCGGCGTCCCCCGGTGCTGCTGGCGGTGACACCGCCCCGCACCGGCGAGCGCACCCTGCTGGGGGTGGAGAACCTGCTCCAGTCCATCGCCGTCCCCGAACCCTTCTCCCTGGAGCTGGCCGGCGACGCCGACGGCGTGAACCTGCTGGCCCGCTGCCAGGACGACCAGGCGGTGCGCCAGCAGCTCACCGCCCACTATCCCCAGGCCCGCATCCGGCAGGTGCCGGTGGACGAGGACCCCATCTTCGTCCACACCGGGGAGCAGGCCTGGGGCCTGACCCTCAGGCACGGCGGACCGGAGTACGTGCCCCTGAGGACCTTCCGGGACGACGACCTGCTGGACCCCGGCTCCGACCCGCTGCTGGCCGTCATCGGCTCCCTGTCCGCCCTGCGCCCCGGCGAGCGGATCCTGGCCCGCCTGCTGCTGCGCTCCCTGGGCCCCGACTGGTCCCAGGCCCACCAGCAGAAGGCCTACAAGAACCCCGGCTACCAGCGGCCCGACCCCTCCTACACCTACCAGACCAAACCCCTGCAACTGGACGGGGTGACCATGGCCGTGCTGGGCGTGGGAGCGCTCATCGGGCTCCGGGGCTACCTGTGGGTCCAGGACGGCGAGATCCTCAAGGCGTCCCTGCTGGGCGCCGGTTCCGTCCTCGGCCTCACCGTGGCGGGCTGGGGCTGGTGGCGTTGGAAGCAGGCCCGCAACCGGGTCTATGATCCCCTGCTGATCAAGGAGAAGGTGGGGCGCATCGCCTTCGACGCCGAGCTGGAGGTCATCGCCGTGCTGCCCGACGGCGCCGATGAGCAGCGGGCCAGGGAAATCCTGGAGCCGGTGGCCGCCGCCTACCGCCACTACGATCACCCGGCCGGGGCCAGGTTCAAGGTGAGCCGGGTGCGGCCCGTGGTCCCCATCACCAACCTCCACCCCGCTGGGCCTGGCCTCTTCGGCAAGCGCAGCGTCCTGGGCGTGCGCGAGGCGGCCGCCCTCTGGCACCCGCCCGGGGAGCGGGACGAGACGCCCCTGCTGGAGCGCTCCGGCTCCCGGGCCCTGCCGCCCTCGGCCCGGGGGGTGAGGGGCGGCGCGCCGGTGGGACAGACCACCACCGGCAACCCCAGGGAGATACGCTTTCCCGAGGACTTGCTGCGCCGCCACCACCTCTACGTGGCCCGCACCCGCATGGGCAAGTCCACCCTGATGCACCACGTGGTGGCCCACAAGCTGCGGGAGAAGGTGGCAGGAAGAGACACCGACGCCATCGTCGTGGTGGACCCCCACGCCGACCTGGTGGCGGGCCTGCTGGAGCAGGTCCCCGAGTCCCTGGCGGACCAGGTGAAGCTCATCGACCTGGCCGAGGCGTGGGGATCCCCCGGCATCAACCTGCTCGACACCCGCATCTTCTCCGACCGGGACCGCACCGCCGACTCGGTGGTGCGGGTGATGCACGGCCTGTGGGAGCAGTGGGGTCCCCGGATGCAGTCCATCCTGGAGCACACCGTGAAGAGCCTCCACGAGGCCAACGAGCAGGTGGAGGCCGACAAACAGTACACCATCCTGGACGGGCTGGCCCTGGTGGCCGAACCCAGGTTCCGGCGGGAGGTGCTGGCCAGGGTCAACGACCCCTACCTGCTGCGGTTCTGGGCCCGGGACTTCCTGAGCTGGAACCGGGAGCGGCGGGGCGAGGCCATCGCCCCGGTGCAGACCCGCCTGGCCTACTACGCTTCCTCCAAGAAGGCCAGGGCCATCCTGGGCCAGTCCCGCTCCACCATCGACATCCGCCGGACCATCCTGGAGGGCGGCATCCTCTTCGTCTCCACCGCCCAGGGGAGCGTGGGCCGGGACGTCTCCGCCCTGGTGGGCGCCTCCCTGCTCAACCTGGTGGACTCCGTGATCCGGGAGCAGGAGGGCCTGCCCCTGGCCCAGCGGCGGGGCGCGCTGGTGGTGGTGGACGAGATGCAGTCCATGCCCGGTGTCGACTACGAGGCCATGCTGTCGGAGCTTGGCAAGTACGGCGCCAGCTTCATCCTGGCCACCCAGAGCCTGGCCAAGCTGGACGATCTCTCCCGCACCATGCGCGACACAATCCTGGCCAACGTGGGCTGCCTGGCGGTGTTCCAGGTGGCGGGCAGCGACGCCCGTCAGATGGTGTGGGAGCTGGGCCGGGACCGGGTGTCAGAAGAGGACATTGTTTCCCTGGACGTGCACCACTGCTACGTGCGGGCCACCGTGGGCGTCGAGCGGATGCCCGCCTTCTCCATGTCGGTGCTGAAACCCGAGCCCGGGAACCCGGCCGTCGCCGCCCGCATCCGGGCCGACGCCTCGGCCTACCTACGGCCCAACGACGCCGGCGACATCGAGGGACGGCGTCAGGTGGGCGAGTACCGCCGGCTGCTGGCCGAGCGCCAGCAGGATTCCGGCACTCAGACGCCGGACCAGAACGGGCCGTCTTCGCCGACCGGCGGTGACGGCGGCGACGGAGAATCCAACGAGGTCCGGGAGTACCGCCGGCTGTTGGCGGCGATGCAGGACGACGACGGGGAGGTTGAATGATGATACCCGCAGGTTGCGAGACCGATATCCTCCGCCGCCTGGCGGAGATGCCCTTCCTGGACCGGCTGGAACTGGTCCTCCTCTGCCGCCGCGCCCGCAGCGCCGTCTATGCCTGCATGGGCCGGATGTCCGAGCGGGGAATGGTCCAGGCCATTCCCCACGCCTCGGAGCTGAACTCCCCCAGCCGGCGCTACTGCCTCACCGCCGCCGGGTTGCATCGGCTGGCGGAGCTGGAGGCAGTTCCCACTGACCACCTGCTGGCCTTCCGCCCCGTCTCCGAACGCTGGCGGCGGGTCCTGCTGGAACGCCTCGACGCCCTGGCCGTCATCTACCGGGTCGTCGCTTCCCTGCCCCACGCCGAGCGGGGCCTAGGGTTCCGATGGCACCGGTCCGGTGCCCTGGACGCCGGAATCACCCTGCCCGGGGGACGCACCCTGGCGGTGGCGCGGCTGGGCAACGCCGCCGACCGCACCGCCTTCGCCAAGCGGCTGTGGCGGCTGTCCCAGGAAGCCCGCCCCGGCGCGGTGTTGCTCCTGGCCCCGGACGAGGTGCGCCTGCGCCAGGTGAGCCGGATGCTGGACAACCTGCCCCTGCTGGGCTTCCTGGCCCTGGAGGGCGACGCCGCCCGCGCCGCCGGCGGCGCGGCCCGCATCTGGCGCGCGCCCGCTTCACCCGTACCCCTCAACTTGGAGGAGGCGCTGACCTACGTGCCCTCCGGCGGCGAGCTGCCCGAACCGGCTCCTGCCGGAGGGGAATCGTTGCCTCCCGACCTGCGGCTTGACCTGGACGACGACGAAACCGTCTCTCCCCACCTGCTGCCCGTCCTGCTCAAGCCCGCCGAGAAGCGGGTGCTGGAACTGCTCCACGACTGGCCCTGGTTGACGCCGACCCACCTGGAACAGTTCCTGGGGGTGAACACCTCGCGTGTCAGCCAGGTCCTGGCGAGGCTCAGGTCCCTGGGGCTGGCGAGGAGGGTGAAGGCCGAGGGACGTATTTGCCTGGCCCTGTCGGACCGGGGACTGGGACTGCTGGCCCGGCGGGACCGCTCCGCCGTGGGCGCGGCCCGCCAGCGGTGGAGCGCCGCGCCGCTGGACCCCGCCGCGCCGCTGGACTGGCGCAACGTCCGCGGCTCCCGCAGCCGCCAGTTGCTGCGCAACCTGGACCATACCCAGGCCGTCCACTGGTTCCTGGCGGGGCTGGCCCACCAGTCCCGCGCCCAGGTCTGTGAGTTGGCGCGGGCCGACCCTCCCCGCCGGTCCGCTCGCTTTTTCCGATATGACGGCTCCCTGCACTCAGTGCGCCCCGACGCCTTCGGCGTACTGGAACGGGACGGGAAGGCGCAGCCCTTCTTCCTGGAGTGGGAGCGGCGCGCCGTCAGGCCGGTGACGATGACGACCCGCATCGCCCCCTATCTGCGGTACTACTCGTCCACGAGCCCCCTGGACGACCACGGCGTGATCCCCGCCGTCCTGGTGGTGTTCGACGACGACCTGGCCGCCGGCCACTTCCTGCGGTTGGCGGACCGGGAAATGCGCCGGGCCCGCCTAAGGGTGCCCCTGTGGGTGTCCCACCGGGCCGCCCTGGAGAAGCTGGGGCCGCTGGGCGCGGCCTGGCTCAGGCCCGGCTCCTTCCGGCCCGATTGCCCTTTCCGCCCCGCCCGACACCAACCTGTCGAGAGGAGATGAACGCTATGAGAATCTACTACGCCATGGAGGCCGAGGGCCTCCGCCACCACGTCCGCTGCGCCCTGGGGGTGGACGTCCGGGCCTGGAACCGGTTCAACCGCCGGGTCCACGACTGGCGCCGGGATCTGGAACGCCGCTACGGCATCCCCGCCGACCTGGGGCTTCGCCCTGACGAACTCGCCTCCGCTCCGCAGTCCTGCACCTGTGGTTGCTACCCGCAACCGGCGCCCCGCCAGGGAGCTGCGGTGATTGCGGAGGGGCTGCGCCTCATCGAGGACTTTGCCGTCGAGTCCGGCGGCCTGCGCGTCACCAACATCTGCCTGGACAAGGACGATATACCGGCCTACCGGCGGGTTGGCCTGGACCGGTTGTTCAACCGGGTCAACGCCACCGCCGCCCAGGCCGGCGGTCACGCCTTCGTCATTTTCGGCCAGGAACCCGAGGAGATGGTCTCCAGTCTCTACCACAGGCTCAGGAACTACAACCCGGTGCCCGCGCGCCACGGCGCCTGCGACGACGCCAGGCACACCCGCAACGTCCCCATAGCGAGAATCATCGGCGCCCCGGCCTTCCGGGACCCCGACACCGATTGCCTGCTCCAGGCGGCCGGCCTTGTTGCGCATGCCCTGCTCTGGCAGGAGGAGCCGCTCGGCGGGGACATGGACGGCGCCGGACTCGGGCCCGCCTTTGCCACACTGGACCGCGCCCTGAATCTCCGTGCGTCCAGGAGCGACCCTCAGGGCGTGGTCCGGCGGTGACAACGGATAGTGGACGGTGCGCGAACCGCAGAAAGGCCGGACGGGTTGAAACGTCCGGCCTTGTCAAATTCACTACCGTTTCTTGTTTATTCAAGCTGGACGTAAAAGGGGTGAAGTTAGTCCTTCATAGCAAGAACTGACCCTCACTCCCGCCCTATTATCTTGCCTTACCCGCTGCCCTCCACCAGTGTCACCATTTGTAGCCCGTAATGGGTTGTCAGCAATTGGTGGGTTTCTCTCAACACGCTCACTATGCCATCATTTTCATTGAGATTTCCAGCTTCTGGTGCCAGCAAGTCGAATCCGTACAGCGAGGCCCTTAGTTTGCTCCTGAGTTCTCGGAAGAATGCCTCATCAATGGTTACCATTTCGCGGACAGTTGCGTAATGGTCTTCTGCTGTGAATTTCCCTTCCAATCTCGTCGCTTCCGAGTGCCATAGGGGTTCCATCTGGTCTCTGGTGAACGTCAAGTAATGAACCTCGGTGTCATGTTTGGGAACCCAGTGGAGGTCTTTCAACGGCGCCCACAAACAATTGTCGGTGACGCTCCCCTGCAGAAAAAGACGGTTAAACTCATCCTCCCTATGAAATCTGGGCGCTATATAGAAGACGTCATCCACATTTTCCGCTAGGCCTTTGAGCCGGCTGTGCTGGTCGGTTCTTGTGGGTCTACGGGGGCGGGGCCGTGTAGTTAAACGAACGCGGTAATGAGCGCAATCGTGGTCCTCCCAGTGGATGGCATTGCTCCGATTCAGATAAGTTGAGAGCTTGAACTGAAAATACTTGGGATGCCCCGGGTAATCGAGCTTCAAATCGTAGCCGCCCTCCGCTTCCTTTATGAGGGAAGGCAATTCTGGCGCGGCCTTCAGACCTGGGTTACGGTTGACGTATTCGTGGGTGAATGCGAAGCCGAAAGAGAATTCCGAAAAGTCAGTGGCCATGCCGCTTTTCCCTCCTAGCTTGTGAATCCCATCAGCTGATGCTATGGAAAGTTCAATGTCTGTGACGGAACACCCATAGGTCAAATCGAGTGTCGGTCTACGAAGAGACTATCCAGATGCCTGCATCAACGAACTCAATCACTTCGACCTGCCAGTTGGACAGAAAGCCGCCCCCGATGTAGGCAATTGCCCCATTTCCAGACTCCGCCGGATGACTAACCTGATAGGCTGCGGCTGAAGCTGAAGTGCCCACGGTAATCCTTTGCTCCATCGTGCGATTCTTGAGTCGGACCGAGGTCCGGTAAGAATACGAAGCGTCTTCGACTCCACACCGCGATGGCCGCAGGGTGAAACCAAACCTGCCCGCCCACGTCTCCTCTAGCTGTTGGTGTATATCCATGTTATCGGCCGGGAATCAGCGAAGCAAAGTGATAGAACGGTGAACAAGAAAACGCCGGGGGAATTCACCCCCCCCCGGCCATTCAGTAGCCTTCAAGACTTTGCCTATTGGTCGCCGGCTTCAGCTACTTCGCCACAACCAGCGACCGCCGCCTCTTCAGCCTCCGGCAGCAGCAGGTGGAGCAAGCCCAGGCGCGCCGCCAGGCCGAACAGGGCGACCAGGTAGGCGGAATCGGGCTTAACGCCATTCCGCCAGCGCTTGAGGAGCCGTATGTCCGCGCATAGTTCCCGAGCCAAGCCCCGCCAGGAAAACCCGGCGGCCTCCTTGAACGCCACCAGCCTCCGGGGAAAGTCCTCGGGGAAGTGGCACGGCTCCACGCGGTAGACCCACTTATGGCGCCCCACGTTCCTGCCCCCGGTCACGCCCCATGAGAATTGCCATCCCTCCAGGCACCTGCTCGGCCAGCGCAACCAGGGACAGCATGGCCCCGCCCGAGGGTTCGCAGCCCTTCTTGCGCCAGCGCAGCACCTGCCGGGTGTCCACGCCGATGGCGGTGGCAAACCCGTCCCAGGTGAGACCGGTGGCCTGCTTCAGCCGGACCAAACGGTCACCGAAGTTCTCGGGCATCACGGCCACGCCCGGAATGAAGGCGGCCCTCTGGGGCTTGCGCTCTTTACTCATTGACTCTCACCACCATGAAAAGGGCGTGGAAGTCCTCCACGCCCAGGACTTTCTGAATCTCGCGCCGCGCCGATGGCGACGGACTGCGCTCCCCGCTGAACAGCTGGGACATGTAGCGGGATGTAAGGCCGCATTGGTCCGCCAGTTCGTTCTGGGACATGTTCAAATGGCGGAGGCAGTCCCAGGCCGCCCCCGCTCGCAGCAGCACCTTGTCTGTGGCCGGTTTACGAGCCATGCTCGTTGTCCCTCCCGGCAGCCTTCCCATCACCAAGGTCACGGCCGTTCTTGGAAGAGGATGTGCCATCCGGCGCCTGGGGGTCGGGGTACAGCTCCTGGTGGGCCAGGTAATGACGGGCGATAATGCGGGCCAGGATGCGCAGGCCCTCGATGCGCCGGCGCTCCTGGCTCCTAGTGAGTCCTTGTTTCTTGCTCAAAACTCTCGGTTCTCCTGGAAATCTGGCGGGTAGTTCCGGTGTCAAACGCCGGTGGCGCTTCGCCGGGCCTTTGGGTATAATGCCCGAGTAGAACACCCGGTCTGTTTTAAGAGAGTGTAGCAACATTGCAATCAAATTCACAATGACTTATCCGTCCTTTTCTGGTGTCGATTGACAAGTGCTTACACCAATGGAACAATAATTCGACAGGAATCAGGCAGGAATCAAGCAGCACAGTATGATTGCATTAGTGGTACGAGGGGTGACGTGATGGAGGAGCACAACGACCAGCGGACCGATGAGCTGGGGGCCCTGCTCAAGCGGCTCCGCGGAGACACCAGCCTCCGCGACGTGCGCGGGATGACCGGCATCTCCAACTCCTATCTTTCCCAGATAGAGAGGGGCGACCGCAGGCCCGGCCCCAGCGTGCTGAAACGCCTGGCGTCCCTCTACGGCGTGGACGTGCAGGACCTGCTGAAAAGGGCCGGCTACCTGGACGACCCGGAAGACGTGACCCCCCGGGACGACGAGCCCCAGGAGGTGGAGCGGGCCTACCAGTACGTGCTGGCCGACCCCAAGTTCCGGGTGGGCACCCGGCCCTCCGGCCCCCTGTCCCTGGAGGCCAAGCGGTTCATTGTCGAAATGTACGAGCGCTTCACCGGAAAGCGGCTGCTGGAGTGATTTTGACCAAGACCATCGACGGCTTCTGCGACCGGATCATGGCCGACGAGTACCCCATAGCGAGGTTGGATCCCGAGAGGCTAGCGTCGGAGTTCACCGAATACTTCCAGGTGCCCCTCCGCATCCCGCTGGAAGACCTTGCTGTGTTGCTGGAATGCGCCGGTGTCGGGGAGGTGTCGGAGCGCCCCTTAGCCGACGGCCTACGGGGGATCCATTACATCCAGCCCGACGGGACTTACGCCATCCACTACCGGCAGGGCCAGTGGGAAGGCACCAACAAGCTTACGGTGCTCCATGAGGCCTACGAGATCATTTACGAACAGGTTTGGGACCGGCACGACGACGCCCCGCCCACCAGGATGATTTGCCCCGAGGCGGAACGGTTCGCGGTGGCGACGTTGATGCCCCGGGAGGTCTTCGCCGCCTATGCCCAGGCCAGCGGACTGGATGTGGTGGCCCTTCAGAACCTCTTCGGCTGCGCCTACTCCGCCGTGGCCCTTCGACTGTCGGAGGTGATGCCCCGCCAACCCCTGCTGTTAACGCTCTACGAGCGGAAGGGGCAGGGCGACCCCGCCCGCTGGCCCACCCCAACCAGACTGGAAGACCTTCGGGTCACCGTAATGAAACGGACGGCGGGTATGACGACGACCCGCTCCCCGCTTCTAAATGGATGGCGAGGGGGAGCGCCCCGCAGGGGCAGGGCCCTGTCCGCCGGTTCCCTGGCGGAGCGGGTGGCCCGTACCGGTACGGCGGAATACGACGAGGAGGATGGTATCGCCGTGGTCGCCAGGCCCGTCCTCTGGAATGGCCGCCTAGCCAAGGTAATTGTCGTCGCCGTGCCCCAGGAACACAGGCGGGCGCTGGAGCTGCAGTTGGGCCAGTGCCATCGCCGCCACCCCAGGCACTATGCCGGGAACCTCGTCCCGGTCAACCACGGGCCGGCGCCCAAGCTGGCCACCGGATGACGGGCGGAGGGACATCCTAGACTTGACGGGGCTGGCCGGATACGGGATGATGGATAGTAAGACAATATATTACATCAAAAGGCAAAAGAGAGACCGTGCCACCACGCCGAATTTCCAGGACCATCACCTTCTCCCTTCCCCCGGAGATGTTCGAGCAAGTGCAGCGGGTGAAGGACGAGGAGGGACGCGACATGAGTGAGCTGGTTCGCGAGGCCCTTCGTCTCTATATGGAAGACAGGGACTTGCGGCGCGAGGCCCGACTGGAAAGGCTGCGCTCCAGATTGGCGAGGCAGGACGAGATTGAGCAAGGAGATATGGAATGAAAGAACGACTTGACCTGATGCCGGCGGCCCTCTACGCCCGGGTGTCCAGCGAGCGGCAGGACGTGGACCTGTCCGTGGCCGCCCAGCTTCGGGCATTGCGGGACTACGCCGAGCGGAACGGCTACCTGGTGGTCCGCGAGTATGTGGACGAGGCCGAGAGCGGCCGCATCGCTGACCGGCCCCAGTTCAGCCAAATGCTGGATGAGGCCGGCAAACAAGAGGCACCTTTCAAGGAGATTCTAGTCTGGAAATTCTCTCGCTTCACCCGCAAGCGGGAGCACGCCGTGGCTTTCAAGTCCATGCTGCGGCGCCGGGGTATCCGTGTCGTCTCCATCACCGAGCAGGCCGACGACACTCCCACCGGCAAACTGCTGGAAGCCATCATCGAGAGCGTGGACGAATTTTACTCGGAAAATTTGGCCCAGGAGGTTTCCAGGGGGATGCGGGAAGCCGCGTCCCGGGGGTTCTGGATGACCTCCTTCGCTCCCTACGGTTACAAGAGGGTCCACGTCCAGGACGGGGCCAAGACCCGCCCCAGGCTGGAGCTCAACCCGCCCTCCGACGCCGTGGTGCGCCGCATCTTCGACATGGTCCTTCATGGCAAGAGCATCCTGGACGTGACCAGGGTCCTCAACGCCGAGGGCATCCCCACCACCAACGGCAAGAAGTGGCTCAAAACCACCATCAACACCATGTTGGCCAACGAGGCGTACACCGGAACCCTAGTCTGGGGCGCCAATGCCAAGGACGGCACCCCGCCGGTCAGGATTGAGAACGCCTTTCCCGCCATCGTCAGCCCCCAGGAGTTCCGCAAGGTCCGGCGGTTGCTCAAGTCCCGCGCTCCGAGCAAGGTGAACCCCCGGCGGGCTTCCAGCGCCTACCTTCTCAGCGGCCTGCTCAAGTGCGAGACCTGCGGCAAGGCCATGACCGCCGCCGACGCCAAGAGCGGCAAGTACACCTACTACGTCTGCCACTCCCTGCTGAAGAAGGGCAGGGGCACCTGCGACACACCCAGGTTGAGTTCCAAGGCGTTCGAGAAGCTGATCATCGACCAGATACGGGAGAATGTCCTCACCGAGTCCAATATCCGCGACCTGGTGAAGCTGCTGGACGAGGAGATGGACGGGGCCGCCAAGGAGCAGCGGGAGCGATTGGAGACCATTGAGCAGGAACTGGAGGATGTAAAGAAGCGGTTGGGCCGCATCTGGCAGTTACTCGAAACCACCGACATCGAGATGGCCGACGCCTCGGAGCGCATCAAGGAGCACCGGGACCGCCAGCAGCAGTTGGAGATTGCCGCCCAGGAGTCCAGGTCGATACTGGCCGAGCGTCGGGCTGTCCTGGACAGCGCCGACACGATAGCCGCCTTCGCCGAGGAAATGAGCGAGTTTCTCAAGACCAGCGAGCTTACCGAGACCCGCGCCTTCGTCAAGTCCTTCGTGAAAGAGGTGCTGGTCAAGCCCGGCAAGGCCGCCGTAATCTACTACCTGCCCATGCCGGACGACAGCCCTATCGGGGAAGCGGACACAGCAGATCTCGCCCTGGGCGGGCGAGTTATCGCTTCGGGATGTTCTGGTGGGCCCGGCTGGGTTCGAACCAGCGACCTACCGGTTATGAGCCGGTTGCTCTTCCACTGAGCTACGGGCCCTCCTTTAATCAGCTTATAGACGGCCTATTGGCGTGTCAAGGATTGTCGGGCCGGCGCTGAGCCGCACTGTTCCGCTGTTTCCCCACTGGCGTAACGGCTTTAGATTAGGCCCAGATTGCTCCTGTAGTCCGGGTCGTAGTCAGCCAGCAGCCCCAACTCCACGGCCCGCCGGGGTTCCATTTGGGGAGATGGGTCGCCGCTGGTAGGCGCAGAAGTGATAATGACGTCGTCCAGCAGCCCCTTGTAGGTTGTCTCATCCAGGCCCAGCAGGTCTTGCAGCAGGGTCTCATTGTCCTGTCCAAATTTTGGACCGGGACCTCGGATGGAAAGGGGGGTGTTCGAGTACTTGTAAGGGCGGCCCATCAGGAACCGGTCGCCAACCTGGCGCTCCTCCGGGAACTTCACCTTCTCAACAAACCCCCGGTGCTTGTAGTGGGGGTCAAAGTGAATGTCCCTTCCCGTCAACACCGGCCCTGAGGCGATGCCCTTGCCCTGGAGCAGATGCATCAGGTCATACTTGTCGCCGGCGGCGGTCCAGTTTGAGATAATCTCGTCCAACTCATCGTGGTTGGACCTCCGGGATAGGATGTCCGAAAATCGAGGGTCGCCAGCCAGTTCTTCCTGCCCCATCAGCCCGCACAGAGACCTCCATTCTTCGTCGCTTCCCACCGACAGCGTAATCCACTGGTCTTTTCCTGATGCCGGATAGCAGCCCTGGGGGGCGCGATAGGGATGACGGTTTCCAATGCGTCCCCCTTCGTTTTCGTTGATGGCGGCGTCCATCAGATACTCGGAGAGGAACATAACACCCGCCTGGTACATGGCGATGTCTATCCATTGGCCCTTGCCGGTGCGGTTGCGGTAACGAAGGGCGGCGCCCAGGGCAAAGATAGCGCTCCAGGTGGAAAGGAAATCCACAAAAGAAGCCCCGGCCTTGGCTGGGCCGTCGTCTTGATAGCCGGTAATCCAGCAGTGGCCGTGGGTGGCTTCCTGGGTCGTGGCCTGGGCCGGGTATCCCGAATACGGCCCGTCGCCGTGTCCGTAGCCTGTGTTGGACACCAGGATGATGTCAGGCTTCAACTGCCGCAGGTTGGGGTAATCCAGGCCCCACCGCCGCATCACCCGGGGCGTGAAGTTCTCCATGACTACATCGCTGACCATGACCAGTTCGCGGAAGAGGTCACGGCCCCGCTCGTCGCTCATGTCCAGGACCAGGGAGCGTTTGCCCCGGTTCAACAGGTTGTAGGTGGATGGCCGGTTCCACCAGTCTTGCCCTGCGTCGTTTTCGGGAAAGGACCCGGCGTATCCGCCGGTGCGGGTAACGTCAGGGCGCCCGGGCCCTTCTATCTTGATGACCTCGGCACCGAGGTCGGCCAGGTGACCCCCGGCGTAGGGCAGGGCAAAAACGTAGGTGGAATCCAGGATACGGATTCCTTCCAGGGGAAGTCTGGGCATCTCTCAGAGTCCTTGAATAGATTACTGGATCTTTTCACTTACGCGGGACACCTGATACCGGCGCGGACATCACTCTCTGCTAGTCTAGTTTACGTTCAGCTACCACATCCAGGTGAATTGCCGGGCACAGCACCCTTGTTCATCTACGCAGATTTCACTGTTGCGCTTTCCCGGGGTTGTGTAGCGAAGGTCAGCGCCGCTGCAGGCCGATACGGTTACTGTAAGAAAACCAGAAGAGCAGCATTGCAGCTTGTGTCAGCAATTTCTGCCATCCTATCCATCAGACTTCCGGGTCGAATCACCGTTCCGAGATTGCTCTTCCAGAAGTTGCAACAAATCGTCCCTGCTGAATCTCACTTCCGAAGAGCCGGCTTCGTTTCGGTTGAGTTGGTCAACCAACCGGATGAACGCTTCTCTGGCAAGTTCGTTTGCCATTTCCACGGCGCGGGTCTCGACCATTTCCATGGCGCGTGCCATGGAACGTTCCATGGCGCGTTCCTCAGCCTCCCGAACCCGGCGGTCCTCTCGTTCCTGTGCCTTTCTTCTAATTACGTCTGCCAGTGTCACAATAACCTCCTTTACGTAGAGGATAGTCCAGGTGGTCAATCCGGCGGCAAGGTAGCCGGTCACTATATCCGTACCAATCCGGTACAACAACGGGTCATCCGCAGTTGCGCCGGAAGCTCCGTTCACGCGGTCCACCGTATTGATTAAAGCAACGATGGTACCGCCCACGATGGTCAGGGTCTGGAACCAGGGTCGGTCTGCCGGCTTGATTCCCCAGAGAGTCTCCCTGGCGTCTTCTTCCGGTCTCTGTTCTTGTGTCATCCGGTCATTCGTGGGGACTTGTTACCATTATAGCAAGGTGGACTGCCTTAAATTACGTTCATCTGGCGCAACTGGGTGAATTGCCGGGCATCGTACTCCAAGCCATCAACGTAGATTTCGCGGTTGTGCTGGCCCAGGGTTGGGGCCGGACGGCTCAGCGCGTAGGGTGTTTCGCTGAGCTTGAACAATTCGGCCGGGACTCTGAGTGTTCCGAGGACGGGATGGTCAATTTCCCGAAAGAAACCGCGGGATTCCAATTGCGGACATTGGGCCAACTCCGAGGGTGTCTGGACCAGGCCGAACAACATCCGGTACTCGGCCGCCTTGGGAAACAAGTCCCACTTGCTCCGGTCCTTGATGGAATCTATGACTATCCGGTCCAGTTCTTCACCGTTCTCGGCCCGTTGGGCGCGGTCGGCGAACCGTTCCTCCAGCATCTCAGGGCACCGGAAAAACTCGGAAAGGTCTTCCCAACTGGCGCCGCCGCCGGTCTGGACTATTATCCACCCGTCCTCGCAGGGCATGGGGTGACCGAACATGCTGCCGCTGGCCCTGCGCCGGATCTGGGTCCCGCCCATGTAGGGGTACATGGTCTGGGTTGCCATCATGGTAGAGGCTACGCACTCGGTAATGGAAACGTCTATGTGTTCCCCCTGGCCCGTAAATTCGGCCCCAAAGAGGGCCACGGAGGTGGCCGCGGAGGCGAACAGGCCGCCTTCGTACTGGGCCTGAAAACCGCCGTGCTTCAGCGGTTCCCTGCCCTGCACGCCGCTGATGCTCATTATCATGCCCATAGCATAATTTACGATTTCCTCGCCCCGGTACTGGCTGTAGGGACCGTCCTGACCGAAGGGGGTGATGGAGGTCATAGTCAAGGCCGGGTTAAGTTCCTGCAGTTGGGCGTGCCCCAGGCCAAGGGAGGACAGGTATCCTGGCCGGTAGCTCTCCACGACAACATCTACCTGGGGGATCAGGCGCTTCAGAATTTCCTGTCCCGTAAGCGTTTCCAGGTTGAGGGTGATGCCCTTCTTGTTAAGGTTCAAGACCAGGAAGAAGAGGCTCTTCTCGGGGTGGGGGTCGTCGTGGAAAAAGGGCCCCATGCGTCTCAGGGAGGCCCCGCCCGGGGGTTCAATCTTCAACACATCCGCGCCGTAGTCGGCCAGCAGTCGGGCGCAAAAGGAACCGGCAATATCCTCGCTGAGGTCGAGAACTTTTACTCCTTCCAGGGCGCCAGTCAACATACTGCCAGTAGTATCTCCGTAGTAATTTGCCAGGTCACACGGATTTTAGCGGAAGGCAACAGCTAAGGCAAACGGAGGTGACGGTGGGTGGTTTCTCATTTCTTGCCGGAAGCTCTGACCTTGGGCTTGGGGGCTGCCGCTCCGATAAGTTGCGTCATTGCTGGCGGTATAGAATAATGGGCGGGCGAAATTCAAGGGAAGGAGCGCCTAATGCGAGAAAACAGGGTAAAGAAGGTGATGAGGGAAGGAAAGCTGGCCCTCGGGACCTATGTGACCTTTGCAGACCCCCAAATCGTCGAGATTATCGGGCTGGCCGGCTACGACGCCGCCTTTATAGACATGGAGCATACCGACTTCGATTTGAGATTGGTCGGTGAGATGATCCGGGCGGCCGACCTGGCCGGGGTAACCTCAATTGTGCGGGTGCCCGACAACGACGAGAAGCTAATCCTGCGCATTCTGGATGCCGGCGCTGAGGGCATTATTGTTCCCCACGTGGACGGCCTGGAAGGCGCGAAGAAGGCGGTGGATGCCGTTCGATACGCTCCCCTGGGACACCGGGGCGGGGCCGGCGGCACTCGCGCGGCCGGCTATGGTTCAATATCCTGGGAGGAGCATACCCGGTCTTCCAACGAGCAGATTCTGCTTTCGGTTATGACCGAGGACGAAAGAGGGGTCAACGACATTGAGGCCATCGCCGCGCTGGACGGCATTGACCTGGTTTCCATCGGGCCCACCGATTTCTCCGAATATATGGGCATCCGCGACCCGCAGAGCCCGGAATTGCGGGCAAAACTGACGGAACTGGCCAACCGTATCAAGAGCATCGGCAAGGCCAAGATGCAATTCCCCATGAACCACGCCGCCATGCCCCTGGGCCCGCAGGAATTGCTGGAGCTGGGAGTTGGCTACACCCACGTAGCCCCCGCCCCGCCGTCTATCCTGCTGCGCTCACTGAGGGACCGGATGCAGACAATTCGGGGGGAAATTGGGTAAGTGGCGGTGAGGGAGAATTCCGTCCTTCCTGAACTTGTGGACGGCGTTCATTCAGTTGAAAGGACGTAGGAGGGCATTTCAGCCTGGGGATGATGTAATGAGTTGGGACTTCCTGGCTGCTTTTCTGGTTGCCCGACGGCGTTTGTAGGCCTTTTCACGTTGCTCCCAGAGGATCGCCCGCCTCCGTCGCTGCTGAATTATCGGTGTCCGTTCCGCATAGGTTTCCGGCGCTTTCAGAAAGCTCTCAACCCATTGGCGAAAGCACTCCTCGTCAGTTGCCCCATCCTGGATTTCATAAGTGAAGCAAAGGATTTCCGATGCCTGGTTCAGGTCCGTCTCAGCAGCATAATCAGAAGTCCACTGGAAACGCAATGAAATAAAATCGTGGATTTCCTTCAACGAGGATTCTCCACGACTGTACTTTTCTAGTTGCACTGCCAGGAGCGAAATAAAGGTGGGCATGAGACACCCCTTCGGCCAACAGCATATCATAGAAATAACTGCCCAGGAAATTCGCGAT
Source organism: Dehalococcoidia bacterium (assembly GCA_034423215.1). Taxonomy (GTDB): domain Bacteria; phylum Chloroflexota; class Dehalococcoidia; order Lucifugimonadales; family UBA3495; genus Bin22. The sequence goes on along the minus strand of DAOUIY010000041.1, from coordinate 9,104 downwards.
ATTTTCAATGCCATGGAAATTGCTCGTAAAGCCAGGCGAAGGATTCTCCGCAGGGAAGTGGTTTGGATAGGTCGCACCGTACCTCGACACTTGCCTCGCGGTTCCCGAAGCATAATCTGGATGTATCTGCTTCCCAACAATAACTGGGCCCTGGCTTTGGCCCACGTTTACCTTGGCAGAGGCGGACGTCTGTTGAGTGAACCGGACCCCAAGGAAATTCGCATAGACAATCTTATTTTAAGGCCTGGTCATGCGGTTTAGCCCAAAGGCTTTCGCCGGGAGGTTTACGGCCTTCTTGGCTGTCGGCGTTTGTTTGTTCACGTTGGCCTGCACGGCGGGCGGGCTTGCCGAGCCTATTGCCCTGCCGCCCAGTCTGCCGACGGTTACGCCGCTTCCCATGGCCGTGCCATTGCCCACGGCAGGGCCCCCCGAGGAAGCGCCGACGCTGGTTGTCGCCACGCGGCTGCCGACGGTTGCGCCCCTGGAACCGGCCACTTCCCTGCCGGAAGCTACTCGTTCCCCTACGGCGGCGCCCCTGGCAACGCCTACTGAACTGCCGACGGCGGTGGGGGCCGAAGCGGCGCCGGTTTTGCCCATTCCCACTGCCGAACCGGAAACTCCGGAACCGGAAACTTCCGAGCCTGAACCGCCGGCGGTTGACGTCGGCGGACGTAGCTGGCCGGTGGAGCTTGCCATTTCTCCTGAAGACCGTCAGATGGGGCTGTCGGGCCGGGAATCGCTGCCGGCATATACGGGAATGCTCTTCATATTCGAAGGGGACCAGCACCTCAGCTTCTGGATGAAGGACATGCAGTTTCCCCTGGATATGGTCTGGATAGACTCGACCTGCCATGTTGCGGACGTGACCCTGGGAGCGCCGCCTCCGGAACCTGGGCAGGAACCCGTTGACCTGCCCCGATACAGGCCGGAAAGTCCCGCCAGGTTCGTGCTGGAGATAAATGCCGGGGAGTTCGAAGAATCGGGGCTGGCGGTGGGAGCGGCAGTCAGATTTGAGGGCTCCATCGCCGGTGAATTTGGGTGCTGAACGGGTACGGGAAAATCGCACCGACCGGCGGGCATTGCGCCCTGCACAAGCCTAAGTTACAGTTATCATCCTGTTAAACTTGGTATGCCTGAACACCCCGCCGACCTAAGGCTGAAAGGAAAGAGTTAAATGGAAGTACTGGTATCCGGTTCCCTGGCTTATGACCGCATTATGGATTTTCCCGGGCGGTTTTCGGACCACATCATGCCCGACAAAATCCACATGATTAACCTGAGCTTCACCGTGAACGGCCTCAAAGAGCATTTCGGAGGCACGGCCGGGAATATCGCCTATTGCCTGTCTCTCCTGGGCGAGAAGCCCCGCATCGTCGCCACCATCGGAAATGACTACCATCGTTACTTCCAGTGGTTCGAGGACTGCGGCCTGCCGACGGCGGACATACGGGTGGTGGCCGAAGAGTCCACCGCCTCGGCGTACATCACCACCGACCTTTCAGATAACCAGATAACGGGCTTTAACCCGGGCGCAATGAAGCAGCAGGCGGGGTTCGACTTTGGAGGCGTTAATGCCAGTGACTGCATCGCCATAGTTGCCCCCGGGAATCTCCAGGATATGGGTGAGTTCACCGAGAAGCACCGGGAGATGGGCGTTTACTCCATTTTCGACCCGGGGCAGTCCCTTCCCGCCTGGACGGGCGAAGACCTGGCCCGCTGCATTTCCCGGTCCAGCATGCTGGTTTCCAACGACTATGAACTGGCGCTCATCAAGGACAAAACGGGCAAATCTACGGAAGACCTGGTGGAAATGGTTGGAACGGTTGTTACCACGAAGGGGGAGCAGGGCACCGAGGTGACTACCGGGCAGGGCGCTATTGCCGTGCCCGCGGTGCCAACGGATAACGTGGTGGACCCCACCGGCGCCGGCGACGCTTTCCGCGGCGGCCTAATCAAGGGGCTGGTTCAGGGCCTTCCCGTCGAGCGGGCGGTTATGATGGGTACAGTGTGTTCCCATTTTGCCATCCAGGCTGTCGGCACCCAGGAGTACGCATTTACCCAGGACCAGTTCCAGTCCACCCTGGAAGGACAGTTCGGGGCATAGGCGTGGGAAAAGCCGGCGGCGACGCCGTCAAGAGGTAGCAGTAACAATGCAGGGGGAGGTCGCATGGACCTCCCCTCAGTAGTTCAGCTTATGGGACATGATGGCTAGTTGTTCAACTTAATTGAAATGATGGATAGTATCTCCGCTCACCCTGAGCCTGTCGAAGGGCCGTCCTTTCATGGTTCGACGGGCTCGCCACGAGCGGACTCTCAGCTTATCCATCATTCCAATAGCGTTGGGCCACTAGTTGTTCCGCCAACTTTTGCTTGCCGGCGGGTCATCGGTGCATGGTTCGACGGGCTCACCACGAGGGGACTATGGGTTATCCCAGGCCAATCGCATCATAAATTCGTCCAAAGGGCACAAATGAAGGTCATGTGACCTTGAGCCTGTCGAAAGGTCTAAAAGTCCTCATGCCAAGTCTTGGTCTGAGATTTTATGCAAACCTGCCGAGTAGGAGTTTAGGGGGTGTCGTCAAATTGAATGTGGGGGCTCCCTAGCGTCCCCTTTCGTCGTTCCCGCGAAGGCGGGAACCTCGACCGGCAGTAGTTAAGATTCCTGCCTTCGCAGGAATGACGGTGCATTTGACGACACGCCCTAGATGTTTCGGCTTTGTTCAGCATGACATAGTTCGATTGTGCGTTTGCCCTGCGGGTTGTGCACTGTAGTAGAAGGGCAATCCGATTCCCGCTCGTCTCCCTTGCCAGGTTCAGATGGCGGGGGTGTGATAGGGGTGGGGGTTGTTCACCACATCTGGGTTTAGGGTTTGCACTGTGCTGTGACCGCAATGACCCAGCACCAGGTCCACTTCCTGCCGCAAAATCTCCAGCATCAGCCTTACGCCGTCGGCCCCGTTCCAGGCCAGGCCCCAGAACAGGGGGCGTCCCACCAGGACGGCCCTCGCCCCCAGGGACAGAGCCTTGACCACGTCGCTGCCCCGGCGAATGCCTGAGTCCAGGTAGATTTCAGCCCGGCCCTTAACGGCCTCAACTATCTCAGGCAGCATTTCTATGGTGGAAAGCGTGCCGTCCAGTTGTCGGGCGCCGTGGTTGGAAACCCAAATGCCTTCGACCCCGTTCTCCACAGCCTGGAAAGCATCCTCGGCGGTGCGGATTCCCTTGAGGACCACGGGCAGTGAGGTCTGCTGCCGGAGCCAGCCCAGTTCCGCCCAGGTCAGGGGGACATTCCAGGGCCGCTGGTAGTACATGGCCTCCAGGGTGTCGGCCACCAGGCCCAGGCCCGCCTCCTCGCCCACGAAATTGCCGGGGTTGAATCCGCGGGGCCGCTCCGAACCGTGGCGTATACTCCTTTCTATGGGGCTGTTGATGGGTGTGTCCACGGTCAGGGCGATGGCCTTGTAGCCGGCCCGCTCCGCCCGCTTGACCAGCATGGCGCTGGTCTCCTGGTCTTGGTGATAGAGCTGGAACCACAGCGGCCCACTGGATGCCTCGGCCACCTGTTCCATGCTGAAGTGTGAGCCGGTGGCCAGGGTCATCAACGTGCCGGCGGCGCCGGCTCCCCGGGCGGTTGCCAGTTCGCCGTCCGGGTGGGCCATCTGGTGCCCGCCGGCGGGAGCCACCATAACGGGAAAGCTAATTTCTTCGCCCAGTACGGTGGTGGACAGGTCCCGGTTGGAAACGTCCTGCAGGAAACGGGGGCGCAGCGTTATCGCCTCCAGGGCGGACCTGTTCCGCTTGACGGTTACTTCGTCCTGCGCGGCCCCGTCAATGAAGGCCCAGGCATGGGGGCTTATGAACCTGGAAGCGTGCTCCTCCAGTTCGAAGAGGTTCATGGGTTCGAGTCGCATGGGCTTTCCTCCGGTATAGCTGGCCGTCCCGCTGGCCGTGAAGACTTTCCAAAGGGTATTTCAGCGTTCTTGTGACTTCGGTCGGCAGTCCTGCACTTGCCGGTGGACCATCGGCAAGGGAATGAGGGAAAGGCTGAGAGTCCGCTGGTGGTGGCCCTGCCCAATCCGAACTTGGTGAGCTTATCGAACCATGAACAGAGGGCCTTTCGACAAGCTCAGGGTGAGCGGAAATACTTCCACCAGTTCATACAAGTTGAAGCTGCTTCCCGGAAGCGGTCCCACTTCCGGAACTGACGCAACCGTTCCTGTAGCTGTCAGTTATGGCGCGCTTCAGGCGCCTGGAGCGCGATACTGGACGTCAATACCAACCGCGTCGTCTATTTCCTGGGGAGTCAGCAGGGCGGTGGTGCTCCAGTTTATGGCTCCGGCGGCGGCGATGTTGAGTCCGAGAGCAATGGCGCCGGACCGTTCGGGAACGTCGAAGATTACATACAGGTCGTCTTCCCCGAAGGCGTAGTAAAGGGATTCCACCGACCCGCCGACGGAAGAAATAGCGGCGGTTATGGCATCCCTCCTGGAACTGCCCCCTTCCTTGATCAACCCCTTAAGTCCGTCAGACGTGTATGTTGCCTTGGCAAGGTATTTTGGCATAGTAGCTCCTTCAATATAGCAAGATTCCAGTGGCAAATAGTGAGGTCGTGGTACGGCAGCGCAGGAAACGGCTAAACCAGGTGGGAACCTGCGTCCACCATTATGGTTTCGCCGGTAACATGTTCCGCTCCCTCAAGCAGCCACACCACGGGTTCCGCAACCGTTTCGGGGTGGCCTGCGGCTTTGAGGGGAGTCCTTTGGGCGTAGCGCTCGATGAAGGCATTATAATTCTCTTCTCCCAAGCCGTCACGCCACCACCGGGTCTGCATGACGCCCGGGCAGACGGCGTTGACCCGTATTTCCGGAGCCAGCGCCCTGGCCAGGGAAAGGGTCATGACGTTCAGGGCAGCCTTGGAGGCGGCGTAGGCAATGGAACTTCCCGAGCCGCTGAATCCGGAGCCCGAGGAGATATTCACGATGGCCCCGCGCCCTTGAGCCTTCATGGCGGGGGTGACTGCCCTGACCATCTGGTAGGCTCCCACCACGTTCACCGCGAAAATGGCCTGGAAGTCCTCGCCGCTCAGGCCGTCCAGGTCGGCATGGGCCACGATTTTGGACCGGGCCGCGTTGTTAACCAACCCGTCTATTCGGCCCCACCGGGCCAGGGCCTCGTCGGCCATGCGCCGGCAGTCTTCATCCGAGGATACGTCGGCCTGGCAAAGGATGGCGTCGCCGCCCAGTTCCCGGCAGGCGGCGGCCGTCTCCTCGGCTTCGAGTTTGCTTCGGGTGTAGTTGATTACAACATTCGCTTTCCTGGCTGCCAGCCGGCGGGCAACCGCGGCGCCCAGTCCGGTGGCCGACCCCGTCACCACGAAAACTCCCCCTTCCAATTCCATTGACCGGACCTCCCGGAAAGTTCCAGCGCCAGACTCCGTTCCGAAGTTCAGGCGGTTACAGCGCTTGAATCAAGACCCTCTGAGCCCTCGCTGCCTCCTTTGCCGACTGGGCCCGAAAGGGTCGTGCCGGACACATTCTTCTACGGTATTTGTCAAATGCTGCGAGGCAGGACAATTACAGCACACCCAGGTACGGGTTTCAACTGCCTGTGTGCGGCCCCATCTCCGCCGCGGCCGGTTTCCCGGCGAATCCGGAGCCATCGCGTCTTAAGTTAGACTGTATGCCCAAGCTGAAAGTCATGCCGCCCTGGGTCCTTCGGCCTGGCTCAGGATGAACTTGCCGAAGGGCCTAAAAATCCTGCCCCATAGCCCGGTTACGGGTCCCAAAGTTGGCTCTTGGGATGGAGTTTAGATTCTTCACTCCGTTCTGAACGACAGTCTTGGCCGTTCAGAACGACAATCCGTTAAGATGCGTTTGCTCTCCCTGCGAATCCCATTGACTATCATTAGGGGCTGCGTTAGCCTAATTCCGTCCAGTCCCCCAAAGTTCGGGGTAGCTATGGAGTGAACAGCCAATGACACAGGAAACCCAATCGGCCCTCACCCCCGAAGTCAGGGCTATGATAGGGGTAGCCGGCGAGGTGGTCGAGGCGTGGGGAGTAGTTGACGCCGAATACCTGCGCCGCTTTACCCAGGCAGTGATGGACCCGGACCCCAGGTACTGGGACCAGGAGTTTGCGGAAGCCACGCATTATGGGGAGATTATCACCCCACCGATTATGGTCAGTTATCTGGCTTCCCGAATTCGCCCCGACCAGGACGACCCGGTTACCCGGGCCTTTGAGGAAAACCCGGAGTCCGACGGCATCGGCTCCATCGAGCGACCCGGTGAATTGCCGCCGGTGCCCACCAACCTGGTCCGGGTGCTGAATGCCGGCAACGAGTTGGAGATTTACAAGTATCCCAGCATCGGCGACCAGGTCTTTTTTCAAAACAGGTACTCGGATATTCGCGAGAGGGTCGGAAGGGACGGTCGCCCCTTCCTCATAATCACCCGGGAAACCACGTACAGGAATCAAAACGACGATTTGCTGTGCATTACCCGGGCGTCAACCATCAGACGGTAGCGTTGGAAAACGGCAGCCCAATAACGCGGCAGCCCTTAGCGCCGCTCTACTTTCGAACCAGAAATCCGGCGAGGTGCCAACCATGAGCCTGCCATTGGAAGAACTGCTCAAGCTCGAGCCTGAGGAAATACTCACCCATAACGAGAGGCCCAAGGCCGACGAACTCCGCAACAAGCAGCAGATATACTACGAAGACGTGGAAGAGGGGATGGAACTGCCCAAGTACATGTACAACCCGACACCCACGCACCTGTTTCGCTGGAGCGCGGCCATAGAGAACTTCCACCGGATTCACTACGATCTGGATTTCGGCCTGAACCACGACAAGAATCCCAGCATCCTGGTACACGGGTCCTGGAAGCAGAGCGTCGTGCCCCAATTCCTGAAGGACTGGACCCTGCCCAAAGGCTGGCCCTGGAAGGCGCAGTTCGAGCACCGGGCGATGCTGGTGCCCGGCGACATTCTCATCATGTGGGGCCGGGTTACCAGCAAGTATGAAAAGGGACAGATGGGATTCGTGGAGTTGGAAATCGGAATGAAGACCCAGGACGGCATCGAGAGCATGCCCGGCAGCGCCACGGTGGTGCTGCCGCTGCGAAACGGCCCCGACATTCCCTATCCCTTTGTGCCGCCGGAAGACTAGAGGGCCAACCACTTTGCATTGATGGGTAAACCGGGGAGTCCGCTCGTGGTAAGCCAGTCGAACCATGAGCCGGCGGCCCCTGGACAAGCGCTGGGTGAAAGGAAACGCTATCCATCAGTTCAAATGAGTGAACCAACAAATGCCGGTCCAAGTTTGATATCGGCGCCGCAATTACGAGGGGATAGCTACCAGGCGGGTCGCGTCATCGCGGCGAAGGGTTCAACTCTCGGCAAACTTTGAAGTATATTCCGGGGCGTCCAGTTTTTGCGGCTTGTATTACCGTTGGGGGCGCCCGGAGGTTTCCGGCAAGTAGAAAACTCGAGGTTAACTAGCTATGTCCAGATTTATCGCCATACACAATGTCCCCGGCATAACCGAGGAGGATTTTCGGGGTAAGTTGGATGCCGTGCGAAAATGGCGTCCCGACCGCAGAACGACCATACTAAAAGTTTACGGTGACCTGGATACGGGCCGGCTGATTACGGAATGCGAAGCCGTAGAACAGTCTCACTTTGAAGACTGGATAAACCTGGTGGGCTGGCCGGCCGAGTCTATTCACAAGGTTGACGTGGTATGCCAGGTGGGCAACATCTGGAAGCTCTAGGCTTGCCAGTTGGGTGGCCTGCCGTGGGCGGCAAGTCCCCAGGCAATGCCGGGCCGGGCAAAATCCTGGAAAAGGTAGGGGGCGGACACCAATGTCCGCCCCTTTGCATTGGCTCGGTCAAATTTCCTGCTGCGCCGTTGACGCTATCGGGGTAGGCCCCAGCGCTTAATTCGCGGTTACGACCAGATCCCGGTCCTGTTCATCTCCTCCTCCGGGTGATAGGTCTGCTGGTAGGAGGAGCATATCTCCGCGCCCAGGGCCAGGATCAGGGCCGAAAGGTAAACCCAGAAGAGCAGGACTATAGTTGACGCAATGGAGCCATACAGAACGTCATATTGGGAATAGTGCTGCAGGTAGAAGGTGAAAAGCTCCTTGCCCAATTCAAAGAGCAGGGATGCTACCAGGGTTCCCAGCCAGACGTGCTCCCAGCGGACGTTGCAGTTTGGCAGAAAACGATAGAGAAGCAGGAAACCCACGGCCGTGACTATCCAGGAGGAAGACCGGATTAGGAGTGTGAAAAACTCTGAATCCCTGATAACTGGTTGCCAGGCGGTTTGCATGTCCAGGTCCAGCAGTATCTGGGTGACCGAAGTCACCGCCAGCCAGAAGAAGAAATAGAGCCCGAAGAAGCAGAGAAACAGGAGATGTTCTATCCGGTTAACGTGGAACGGCTGCCCGCGATAGTTGCCCCAGGCCCGGTTAATCAGCCGGTTTATGGCCCCGTAAACCGAACTGGAAGACCACAACACACCCACAACGGCGAGGACTATCAATTCTCCGCGGTGGGAATCTATAAAGACAATGTTGCTGGCTATCAGGTGGTCGGAGCCCGGCAGATTGCCAACGACGAACTCCAGTAGTTTCCTCTGGATTATCTCGGCCTGGAGGAAGAGCCCGGAAATAACCATCATCCCCAGCAGGAAGGGGAAGACGCCAAATATGGAATAGTAGGCAACCCCCGCAGCCAGGTGATTGGCATCCCGGGTGAACATGTTGGACGTGATGCGAACACACATCCGGACCGAGCGGTACTTCATTGCAGGACTGTTCCAAACCCATTCCTGCACTTTCCGCTTGCTGACGCTGAATGCTGTTAACGGACTAACCATTGCCTTCTAACTACAAGTCATTCATGGCCCGAAAGTTACCGGAGACGCCCGGCGCCCAGTTCTCGGTAATACGATGCAAGGGCCCTACAGGTTTGCTTGGCGAGGAAAGTTTTAGGGCGTGTCGTCAAATGCACCGTCATTCCTGCGAAGGCAGGAATCTTAACTACTGCCGGTCGAGGTTCCCGCCTTCGCGGGAACGACGAAAGGGGACGCTAGGAAGCCC
>DAOUIY010000040.1:0-9982 GCA_034423215.1 Dehalococcoidia bacterium | reverse complement strand
TGACAGAGCGCAACGCGACGCCAGAACCCATCAACTGGAGCTTCACTATCAGGAATGCCAGAGCTAAGCTCCGTAGACTTTATCCTGACACTTCAACCTTGACTGACTACTAGGTTGGAATTCGTGCCGCCCTGACCCCTTCGGCTTGGCTCAGGACAAACTTCGCCGAAAGTCCCAAAATCATATGCCCCTCCCTACCGGATAACCCTGGACCTGCAATCAGAGCCGCCCCACAGACCCCAGCCTTGCCGCAAGGCCCGATGGTATGAACCACTGCTTCAGACTACGCCCCGCGCCAAACAACGGACTTGTCCCGCCGCCCGTTGGCAGCCGCCGGCCGGTTGGTAAAGCGGCCCTGCAACCCCTATAATTGCACCATGAACCTGCAAACAACCCTCTATCAAACACACTTGGACCTGGGGGCGCGCATGGTGCCCTTCGGCGGTTGGGACATGCCGGTGCAATACTCCGGCATAATCAACGAAGTCAACGCCGTGCGCACCCAGGCGGGCATATTCGACGTGTCCCACATGGGCCGCCTCTACATCTCCGGCGAAAAGGCCGCGCCCTTCCTGGACCGGGTACTGACCGGCTCGGCGTCCAATTTGCGAATTGGCCGGGCGCGCTACTGCCTCATTTGCAACGAGGCCGGCGGCGTGATAGACGACACCATCTTCTACCGGCTGGGCGAGGAGGAATTCCTGCTCATTCCCAACGCCGGCAATCGCCCCGCGGTGCTGGACTGGTTCAACCACCGCATCAGCGCCGAGTTCAACGGCGGCGTAACCATGGATGACCGCACCCTGGAGTCCGGCCTGGTTGCCCTCCAGGGTCCCAGGGCCGCCTCCATGCTGGACACGATTTGCCGGCTGGCTGACGGCTCGCCGCCCTCTTCCCTGCGTTTCTTCACCTGGGGAGAAGGTACCCTGATGGACCGGCAGGTTTTTGTGGGCCGCACCGGCTACACCGGCGAGGACGGCTTCGAACTTTCCATGTCCTGCCCGGATGTTGTCCCGGTTTGGTCGGCCCTGGTGGAAGCCGGCTCCCTGCCCTGCGGCCTGGGCGCCAGGGACGTGCTTCGCCTGGAAGCCGGGCTGCCCCTCCACGGCCACGAAATAGACCCGGAAACCTCGCCATTAGAGGCCGGCCTGGACCGGTTCGTTCGAAGAGAAGGAGACTACATCGGCCAACCGGCGCTGGCCCAACAGCGGGAGCAGGGCACCGAGCGCCGGCTGGTAGGGCTTACCCTGCCCGGCCGCAGCGCCCCCCGGGCCGATTACACCATCCACTTTGAGGACCGGCAGGTAGGGCGCGTAACCAGCGGCAGCTTTTCCCCTACCCTTGACACCAGCATTGCTATGGGCTACGTTTTGGCGGGCTACTCGGAAGCCGGCGCCCTTCTGGAAGTGGATATTCGGGGACGCAGGGCATCGGCAGAAGTCGTAACCCTTCCCTTTTATTCCAGGAGCTAGACCATCCCAGAGACCAGGAGGCCCGTTTACCAATGAGCCCAGACGACCGCAAATATACCCAGGAGCATGAGTGGGCTAAACTCGAAGACGCCGAGGCCAGGCTCGTGCTGGTAGGCATCACCGACTTTGCCCAGGATGAGTTGGGAGACATCGTTTACTTCGACCTGCCCTCCGCCGGAACCAGCGTCGCCCACATGGACAAGATGGGCGAGGTGGAATCGGTTAAGGCCGTGTCCGACCTCTTTTCCCCCATTACCGGGACCATCGAGGCCATAAACGAAGCGCTTTTAGACCACCCCGAACTGGTGAATGACGACCCCTTTGGCAACGGCTGGATTATGCGGGTAACCATCGCTGACCTGTCTGAACTGGACAGCCTGATGACCGCCGTTGAATACGACGCCTTTGTTGGAGGGAGCTAGAGCATAGTTTCGAGGCGGGGTGTGGGGCCAAACGAATAGGAGAATACACCAGTGCAGCGAGCTGGGCTTACCTTTACCGAGACTGTCGCACTTGCGCCGGGCTCGCTGTTAGAGAATTCAGGAGACTTACCCTTGACCACCACCCATTTCCAGTCCCATTACATTCCCAACACCGAGCAGGAACAGGCCGAAATGCTGGCCACCCTGGGGCTCACCTCCATTGACCAGCTCTTCCACGACATCCCGGACGAATTCCGAAATCCTCCCCTGGATTTGCCGGCCCCGCTTTCCGAGTTGGAGATACAGAAGGAACTGGGGGCGCTGGCCGGCAAGAACAGGCCGTTGGGCAGCGGCCCCTCTTTTCTGGGCGCCGGCTCCTACCACCATTTCATACCTTCCATCGTCAAGGCGCTGATGACCCGCGGCGAGTTTCTCACCGCTTACACCCCCTATCAGCCCGAAGTCAGCCAGGGAACCCTCCAGGTCATCTACGAGTTCCAGACCCTGGTCAGCAGCCTCTTCGGCATGGAGGTAGCCAACGCCGGCATGTACGACGGAGCCACCAGCCTGGCCGAGGGCGTGCTGATGGCCTGCCGGGTCACCCGCCGGGACCGGGTAGCGGTATCGGATACCGTGTCGCCCACTTACCTGCAAGTTATTCGCACCTACTGCCAGGGCCATGGCATACAGATCGAAATCGTCCGCCACTGGGAGCCGGAGGTATCCGACGACACCGCTTGCCTGGTTGTCCAGTATCCCAGCTTCTACGGTGGGCTGGAGGACCTGGGCGACCTTGCCGAGCGGGCCCACGCCCGGGGCGCCCTGCTGGTCGTCTCGGCCGACCCGACGGCCTGCGGCATGTTCAACCCGCCCGGCCACTACAGCGCCGACATCGTCACCGGCGAGGGGCAGCCCCTCGGCATTCCGGTCAGCTACGGCGGCCCCTACCTGGGTCTCTTCACCTGCAAGGAACAGTACATCCGGCAGATGCCCAGCCGCCTGGTGGGCCGCACCCTGGACAGCCAGGAGCGCACCGGCTACGTGCTTACCCTCCAGACCCGGGAGCAGCACATCCGCCGGGAACGGGCCACCAGCAACATCTGCACCAACGAAGCCCTCTACGCCCTGGCCGCCACCATCTACCTGGCTGCCATGGGCCGGCAGGGATTGCGGCAGGTAGCGGAACTCTGCTACCACAAAGCCCACTACGCGGCGGCAGAAATAGAGAAGCTTTCCGGCTATTCCCTGCCCTTCAAGCGGGGGCCCTTCTTCCAGGAGTTTGTGGTCCAGTGCCCGGCCAGCCCCGCCGCCATCAACCGCAAGCTGATGGAATCGAATATCCTAGGCGGGCTCGACCTCAGTGCGCCGCCCTACTGCGACCCGCTGCCGCCGGAGGTGAACAACGGGATGCTGCTCTGCGTTACCGAAATGAACGGCAAGGACGACATTGACGCCCTGGTGGCAGGGCTGGCGGAGTTTAACTAATGCTCAAAGGTGGTTCACGCGATACCTCAAGATTGTTGATGGAACGCAGCGTGCCCGGGAGGGCCGGCGTTGTGGCCCCGGGCCTCGACGTGCCCGCCCAGCCCCTGCCCGACCCGGGAATGATCCGGCAGAACCTGGACCTGCCCGAGGTTTCCGAGCCGGAGGTGGTCCAGTATTTTACGGCCCTCAGCCAGCTGAACTTTTCCATTGACACCCAGTTCTACCCCCTGGGCAGCTGCACCATGAAATACAACCCCAAGGTCAACGATGAAGTGGCCTTCATGCCCGGGTTCGCCGCCATCCACCCCATGCAACCGGCGGAACAGAGCCAGGGAGCCCTGGAGTTGCTGTACCGGTTGCAGGGATTCCTGGGCGAGATTACCGGCATGGCCGGCGTCAGCCTCGCCACCCTGGCCGGCGCCCACGGCGAACTGGCCGGCGTCCTGATGATGCGGGCCCATCACCATGCCAGCGGAGACCTGGGCCGCACCAAGATGGCCATCCCCGATAGCGCCCACGGCACCAACCCGGCATCCGCGGCCATGGCCGGTTTCGACGTCGTTACCCTCCCCTCCGACCAGCAGGGAAATGTTGACCTGGAAGCCCTGCACGAACTGTCCGGTCCCGACCTGGCGGGAGTCATGATTACCCTGCCCAGCACCCTGGGGCTCTTCGACCAGAACATCGTGGAAGTGTGCCGCATCGTCCACGAGGCCGGCGGCCTGGTTTACGGCGATGGCGCCAACATGAACGCCCTGCTGGGCCGCGCCAAGCTGGGCGACCTGGGCTTCGACGTAATCCACCTGAATTTGCACAAGACCTTCAGCACTCCCCACGGCGGCGGCGGCCCCGGCGCCGGGCCGGTCTGCTGCGGCCCCGTCCTGGCCCCCTACCTGGCCGCTCCCGTAGTCACCTGCAATGGAGCGAACGGCAGCGGAAAGGGCAGTGAATCTGAACCCGTGTTTGCCCTCACTACGCCGGAGCGCAGCATCGGAAAAATCAGCGGCTTCCACGGCAACTTTGGCGTGCTGGTACGCGCATACACCTACATCCGCACCCTGGGAGACGCGGGAATCAAGTCCATCAGCGGCAATGCCGTCCTAAACGCCAACTACCTGCTGCAGGCCCTGCGCGACATTTACTACCTGCCCTACGACCGTACCTGTATGCACGAGGTGGTATTCTCGGCCGACTGGCAGCGCCCCCGGGGCGTCAGCGGACTGGACGTGGCCAAGCGGCTGCTGGACTACGGGTTCCACGCGCCCACCATGTACTTCCCCCTCATTGTCCACGAAGCCCTGATGATAGAGCCCACCGAGTCGGAGAACCGGGACACCCTGGATGCCTTCATCCAGGCCCTGCGCGACATCAACCGGGAGTCTGAGGAAGACCCCGCCATGGTCCACCACGCCCCCCACACCACCCCCGTCTCCCGCCTTGACGAGGCCGGCGCCGCCCGCCACCCGGACCTGCGGTGGAGGGCGGAAGGGTAGTTACATCTTGAACGATAGCGTAATCAGGTTAACTATTGGGCCGTTGCGGAGGAGAAAGGAGTTGGCACCTTGGCCAGGCAGCTCGGGCCAGTCGCAAATCCAAAGTAGCCAGGGGACAGTTCAATTATTCTGCCAAGGCCACATAGCAGGCGTCGTAACAGGTGACGTTGTGCCTCAATGACCAAATACGCTGGGCAAATGGGATGAATGAGTACATCTCAACGTCAAGTCGAACCAGGGCATTTAGCCCTTGAGAGGCTTTAGAGGCCGAAATAATGCCCTCGAATTCCATGCGCCGTAGCCCATTGGCCACTTCTACCTTCATTATTTCAGGGCAGGCCAAGGACTCGGACTCTACCAATGCCACCGCCCATCTTCCTTCGTGGTTTGAATCCACGACGGCGGATAATGCCACGGAAGCGTCCAATACAACGGTCACTTTCGATCCTCGTGAAGCGCCTGCAAGATTACTTCTGACGGCACATGGACCGGTTCTCTTTCTTTCGCTTTCCTAACCTCTTTTACCCATTCACTGCCAGACAAAGGAAGCGCAATACGTTGCAGTTCTTCGTGCAAGTAGTCTTCAAGCGACTTCTCTCGCAATGCAGCCTTGGTAGAAAGTCTGGCATAGACATCTTCAGATACTCCCCTGATTCTGATTTCCATTGGCATGTTTTACTCCTTCCAACGTCTAACAATCCGCTAACGGGATTTGAGTGAAGGCTAACGAGTATTTTCCCCCGCTGCGCCAACTCTGGCAATCCCCCACACCAACAGGTACAATGCCCCGAACCAACCCTTTCCAGCTTTTACTTGTGGAGGTGTGATATGCCCCTCGACCCGCAGATAATCACAGTTATGGAAGCCGTTGCCGCCCTGGGCCTGCCCCCCAACAACGAAGTCTCGCCCGAGCAGGCACGCATCAACGGCAAGCTGCGCCCCCGCGCTCCCGGACCCGAGGTGGGCAAGGTGGAAGACCGGACCATCCCCGGCCCCGCCGGTGAAATACCGGTGAGGATTTACACTCCCGAAGGTTCCGGCCCCTTCCCCGGGCTGGCCTGGTTCCATGGTGGCGGCTGGGTCGTAGGCGACCTGGATACTGCCGATTCCTCCGCCCGCAACCTGTGCGCGCTGGCCAACTGCGTCGTGGTGTCCGTTGACTACCGGTTGGCCCCCGAAACCAAGTTCCCCGGCGCCGCTGACGACTGCTACGCCGCCACCCAGTGGCTGGCAGCCAACGCCGGTTCCCTGAACGTGGACGGAAGCCGCATCGCCACCGGCGGCGACAGCGCCGGCGGCAACCTGTCGGCGGCGGTCTCTCTCATGTCCCGCGACAAGGGAGGCTGCGAACTGGTTTTTCAGTTGCTGGTTTATCCCGTAACCGAGCGGAACTTTGACAATGTTTCCTACATCCAGAACGGGGAGGGCTACTCGCTGACCCGGGACGGCATGATCTGGTTCTGGGACCACTACCTGGCCAGCGATGCCGACGCCGTCAACCCCTACGCCGCTCCCATGCACGCCAGCGACCTGTCCGGCCTCCCTCCCGCCCTGGTAATCACCGCGGAATATGACCCCCTGCGCGACGAGGGTGAGGCTTATGCGCGAAAGCTGGCCGAGGCCGGTGTATCCACCACCTGCACCCGTTACGACGGCATGATTCACGGCTTCTTTGGAATGCCGGCTGCCGTGGACCGGGCCAAGGACGCGGTGAACCAGGCTGCCTCCTGCCTCAGAGAAGCCTTCTCCGGCGCACCCGTAGCGCGTTAGCCCTTTCCGGCCAGACACAAAGGGATTTGCGCAGCAGAAGATGGGCAGGGCTTGGACATTCCAAACCCTGCCCATTCTCTATTGGTTCAACTCGTTTACTCTGTAGGGTTAAACTCACTTAATCTGATGGACAATATTCTCGCTCACCCTGAGCCCGTCAAAAGGCCGCCCGTTCATGGTTCGACAAATTCACCACCAGCGGAATCCCGGGCTTGCCCATCAATGCGACGTAGGGGCGCACGGCCAAGCGCCCCTGCGGCCTGACAAATTCCAAATAATGAATGGATTACCCCAACCCATGGTTCCCGCTTAGAAGTATCTGACGACCCCAACCCGTCGTTCCCGCGCAGGCGGGAACCTCGACAATCTGAAGTTGAGATTCCTGCGAAGGGTCGTTCCCGCGCAGGCGGGAACCTCGACAAGCTGAAGTTGAGATTCCTGCGAAGGCAGGAATGACTATTTAGTACATTAGCCATCATCTCAAGGCCGTTGAACCACCCGGCGGCTTTCCCGCCACCCACACCGCCGGCCTTGCCCCGCCATTATTCCCTCCTGCCCGAATCCGCATTGAGGCCAGGAAGATTCGGGTGCAGGATAGTCACCACATTTACTTTGTGATAGTATCCTCGAAATATTCGGTAACCCTCCTATCTCAAATAGAGATGCAAGCATTGGAGCGGAAGTGGCGGAATTGCCCCGGCATTTGCTCGGTTATCTCCTTCGCGCCGGCCTGGGAATTGGCCTGGCCCTGGTGCTGGCCGCCACCGGCGCGGTGCTGGCCCGCATGGGTCTGCTGGTTTTCGGGCTGACCTCGTGGACATCCTGGATTATTATGCTGGTAACCGGCGCTGGCCTGGGCGCCGGCCTGGGCAGCGGCGTCGCCTGGCTCTGGCTGAAGGGCATAGGCCAGGGCGCGACAGCGGCCATTTTCGTCGGAACCCTGGCCGCGGGAGTTGCGGGAAGCTGGCTTGCCTACGGCTACGGGGCGGGCGTGGAGCCCGAATGTTGCGCCTCTCCGCAAATGGGGCCCATTGCCTATGCCGTAATCGGGGCCGTTACTGGGGCCAACCTGGCGGCGGCGGTTGCCGGCGTAACCGGCCAGAGCCTTTACTTCCTGCTGAGAAACCGCCGCCACGCCTCGGCGGCCTCGTAACCCGGGAAAGCGCAAGATCTGTTAGTCAGAAGTCAGCTTCGACGGGTTAAAGGCTCCGGCTGGCGCTGCCCCATTCCGGCAATACCCTCAGGGAGGAGACACAGGTGCAGAAGTTCATAGCCCGCAGGGTCATTATTACCCTGTTCACCCTTATCCTGGTTTCCTTGATAGTTTTCGTCATGGCGCGGGCTTCGGGCGACCCCAGGACTCTGCTGCTGGACGACTACGCCAGCACTGAAATGTGGGATGAACTGGGCGTACAGCTTGGGCTGGACAAGCCTCTTTACGTCCAGTACGCCATCTTCCTGGGCGACGCCCTGTTGCTGGACTTCGGCGACTCGGTGATAGACAACCAGCCCGTCACTGCAACCATCATAGACAGGTTGCCCGCCACGCTTCAGTTGGGGGCCGCCGCCTTCATCTTCTCCCTGGTGGTGGGCATACCCCTGGGCATTCTCTCTTCCATCAAGCGGGACAGCTTCTGGGACCAGATTGGCAAGCTGGTGGCCCTCCTGGGACAGTCCATGCCGCCCTTCTGGCTGGGCATCATGCTCATCTTCTTCTTTGCGGTAATGCTGGGCTGGGTGCCGCCCTCCGGCCGGTACGAATGGAACAGTTTCGTGCTGCCGGCCATCACCCTCGGCTGGTTCACCGTGGCCGCCAACATGCGCATCGTCCGGTCCGCCATGCTGGACAGCCTCGATACCGAGTACATCAAGCTGGCCCGGGCCAAGGGCGTTTCCGAAAACCAGATTATCTGGAAGCACGCCCTGAAGAATGCGGTAATCCCGCCGCTCACCTTCATGGGAATCACCCTCGGCACCCTGGTAACCGGGTCCATAGTCGCCGAGACGGTTTTCGCCTGGCCCGGAATCGGGCTGCTGGCCTTTGACGCCCTGCGCCAGTCCGACTACTCCCTGTTGCAGGGCATCGTTATTTTCTTCGCGGTAATGTACCTGGGCACTTCCCTCCTGGTAGATATTCTCTACGCCTATCTCGACCCGAGGATACGCTTCAGCTAGGCCTCAAGGAGTATCCCGATGGCAAACACCGTTCTGGCAACACGGCCTCCCCTTCCCACCCACCCCTTACGGTGGGTGAAGGGCATCCGGCGCCGCCACATTCCGTTGGGGATATCCGTCTTCCTGCTGCTCCTGGTTGCCGGCACCGGCATCCTGGCTCCGCTGATCGCGCCCCACGACCCCCACAAGGGCAACCTGGCCGACCAGAAGCTGCCCCCCGCCTGGATTGGCGAGCGGACCACCACCAAGACCGTCGTGGAATTCCCCGAACCCGGCCTAAGCCACCGGCAGATTTCCATTTCCAGGGCCCGGCGCGTTGACCCCACCGTTGGCCTGGGTGACGAGGTTCAGGTAGTGCTGCGCGACGGCGGCAATTCCCGCTACCTGATCGGCACCGACGACCTGGGACGCGACATCCTCAGCCGCATGATTTACGGCGCCCGCATATCCCTGATTATCGCCGCCGTAACCCTGGGCATCGGGGGCGCCATCGGCACCGGCCTGGGGCTTATCGCCGGCTACTTTGGCGGCCTGATTGACGAGGTGCTGATGCGGATAGTGGACATTTTCCTGGCCCTTCCGCTGGTGCTGGTCGCCCTGGTGCTGGTGGTAGCCGTGGGCCAGTCTTTTTTCATAACCACCGTGGTCCTGGTGCTGTTTATCTGGGTGCGCTTCGCCCGGCAAATACGCGGCGAAGTGCTGCAACTGAAGACCATGGACTACGTTTCGCTGGCCAAAGTCGCCGGGGCCTCCATGCCTCGCATCCTGTTCGTCCACCTGTTCCCCGGCGTCATCAATACCCTGATAGTGGTGGCGACGCTCCAGGTCAGCATCGTAATCCTGGTGGAATCCACCCTCAGCTTCCTGGGGGCCGGTGTCCCGCCCCCTACGCCTGCCTGGGGATCCATGGTGGCCGACGGCCGGGACTTCCTGGCCGACGCCTGGTGGATTTCCACCATGCCCGGCGTGGCCATTCTCCTAACCGTCCTGTCCCTCAATCTCTTCGGCGACTGGCTGCGGGACCGGCTGGACCCCAAGCTGAGGCAACTGAGTTAGGGCGTGTCGTCAAATGCACCGTCATTCCTGCGAAGGCAGGAATCTTAACTACTGCCGGTCGAGGTTCCCGCCTTCGCGGGAACGACGAAAGGGGAGGCTAGGAAGCCCC
>DAOUIY010000039.1:0-11750 GCA_034423215.1 Dehalococcoidia bacterium | reverse complement strand
AGCCGGGGCCCGAGGGTTACGCCCAACACACCATACATCGCCGGGGAGAGACCCTGACCCCCGTATCCCTGCCCGACCTGGAGTTGGCGGTAGATGATTTGCTGCCGCCCCCGCCGGAGAGCGGAGAATAATACTCCTTTGCTGACGCATGAATCGGACCCTTGTCCTAAACCGTAGGGGCGATTCGCGAATCGCCCCTACGGTTTACTGGCGGACTTACCAGAACCTACATCGAAACCGGCAAATTAACCGGCAAAGTTGACAACCCAATCGCCTCTTACGATAATACGGCCAAGGCTCCCCGGTGGGGAACCTGGTTACAATCTGGCTGCAATCCGCCTGACTCCGGGCCGATAGGCCGGCTTACCTTATCCTTCCTTTCGCAAGGAGGAATATGGCCGAAGACATTGCATTGATGGCTCACCTCATGCGCCGAGCCGGTTTCGGCGCCACCCGCGAGGAACTGGAAGAACGGGCGGCCCGGGGCTACGACGCCACCGTTGAGGAGTTGCTCAACCCCGAGACGGTTACCGGTGCCGACCGGTACGAATTCCTGCGCTATCACCCGTCTTTTTGGAAGCCCATTACCTCCCCGGGCATGGGCGCTTCCGCCTGGCTCCACTCCATGCTGAACACGGAGCGGGTCCTGGAAGAGAAAATGGTACTCTTTTGGCATCAGGTCTTCGCCACCGGCGGCTCCAAGCTGGACCATTGGCACGAGATGGTTACCCAGGTAGATATGTTCCGGCAGTACGGCATGGGCAATTACCGGGAACTGCTGGTGCAGCTTGCCAGGAATCCGGCCATGATTTTCTGGCTGGACAACTGCGATAACCACGAGTACGCCGTCAACGAAAACTGGGGCCGCGAACTGCTGGAACTGTTCAGCATGGGCGTGGGCAACTACACCGAGGATGACGTGCGGGAGTGTTCCAGAGCCTTTACGGGCTGGACCATCGCCGCATCCATCCCTCGCAACGCGCACGGCCGGTACGACTGGGAGTTCGAGTACCTGCCCGAGGACCATGACGAGGGAGAGAAGACCTTCCTGGGTCACACGGGCAACTTTAACGGCGAGGACATCATAGACATTGTCTGCGCCCAGCCGGCCACCGCCCGGTTCATCGCCCGCCACCTGTACAACTTCTTCGTGGCGGAGGAGCCGCAGGTGCCCGCCTGGTCGGTGACACCGCCCAACGACCCCGAGGCAATTGACCTGCTGGCCCGCACCTTTACCGAGTCGGGCTACGAAATGCGGGAAGTGCTGCGGGTATTGTTCACTTCCGACTTTTTCAAGAACGCCCAGTACGCCAAGATCAAGAGTCCCGCCGAAGTGCTGGTGGGTACCCTGCGGTTTGTGGGCGGATACAAGTTCCCCGCGCCGGGCATCGGCAACCTGTCGAAGGAAGCCGGCTACATGGGGCAGGAACTGCTGAATCCCCCCAGCGTGGAGGGGTGGCACACGGGCGCCGAGTGGATAAACAGCGGCACCCTGATGAAGCGCATTAACTTCTCCGCCGACATGGTGGGCGACACCACCAGGCCGGGCATCCAGGCCATCATCAACCGGCTGCGAGCCCGGGGCGACCTGGAACCGGAAGAACTGGTGGACGCCTGCTTCGACCTGATGGGTCCCATGGTGGTGGAGGGAGACAACCGGCAGCAACTGGTAAACCATGCCCGCGAGCTTGGAACCCTTACCTGGGCCGACGATGTGCAGGCCAGGGACCGGGTGGGCGAAATGCTGCAGTTGGTTGTATCTTTGCGTGAATACCAGTATGCTTAGGGGCACGTCTTCGTGGTTCTTTGTGCAACTTCGTGGATAGTTTTAGGAGATTAGAAAATGACCAGCAACAAGAAGGACCCGGTATTGGTTGTATTGCAGCTTTCCGGCGGGAATGACTACATGAACACCGTCATCCCGTATAACGACCCCCTCTATCGGGACAATCGGCCCGCCGTCGGCGTTGCCGACGAAGATATAATTCGCATCAACGATGAGCTGGGTTTCCACCCCAGCCTGCGGGTGATGCAGGAAATGTTTAACCAGGGAAACCTGGCCGTGATTCACGGTGTAGGCTACCCCGACTCCCCGAGGTCCCATTTCCGTTCCATGGACATCTGGCACACCTGCGAGCCGGACAAGCTGGGCACCGAGGGCTGGCTGGGCCTGGCCACCAGGGAAATTGACCCCCACAAGGAGAACGTGGTAACCACCGTAAGCATGGGCCCCAGCATGTTCCGGGCCGTGTCGGTGGCCGGTGTTCCCGTGGCCGCGGTGGACAGCCTGGACAGCTACGGCCTGCTCACCGGCATTTCCAGCGAAGAGCAGCGGTTGAAGATTCTTGACCGCTTCTCCCAGATGTACACCCCCACCATCGGAAGTGGCGCCGTGATGGAGTATCTGGGCGAGACGGGCCTGGAGGCGATGAAGGGGGCGGACATCCTGAAGGTTGCCCCGGGCATGTACTCCTCCACCGTTGAGTATGCCGACAATCCCATTGCCCGCAAGTTGAAGGACATTGCCCGCATTCACCTGGCGGACCTGGGCACCCGGATATTCTACTGCGACTACGGCAGCTTTGACTCCCACGCCAACCAGCCCGGCATGCACGCCGGTCTCTGGAACGACGTCTGCGCCGGGGTCAGCGACTTTTTTGCCGACCTGAAGGAACACGACGCCGACGATAACGTGATCATGATCATGTTCTCCGAGTTCGGCCGCCGGGTCCACGACAACGGCTCGGGCACCGACCACGGCGCGGCCGGAGCGGCCTTTGCCCTGGGCACCCCGGTAAAGGGCGGTTTCTACGGCGAGTACCCGTCCCGCAAGGCCGAGGACCTGCAGCAGGGAGACCTGGTACCCAACCTGGACTTCCGCGGCTTCTACTCCACCGTCCTGGAAGACTGGCTGGGCCTGGATTCCAAGCCCATCGTCAAGGGCGAGTTCGAGAAGCCCAAGTTCCTTTAGGAACCACACAAGGTTGCAATTCAGGGGCCAGCGTCTTGAACGGGACGGCTGGCCCTTTGACTTAACTGGGAGGCGAAATTAGCGATGGTAACGCGGGTAGTAGCCGGCAGGACCTACGACTTCAGCCATGCCATGGGCCGCGGCGGCGTTGGCGCGGGATTCAACTCGGGCAACGCCCTGGCGTTCAGTTCCGACAACCTGGTTTACGTCCTGAGCCGGGGCGGCGAGGCCATTACCGCCGTGCCCTGGCACCGTACCGCCCGGGGGGCGCGGGTCACCAAGTTTGACGTGGGCCTGCAATCCGGCGATGAAGAGTTCATCAAGGAATTTGGCGAGACCGGCAACGGGCGCGGCCAGCTTATCTGGCCGGCCGGCCTGGCGCTGGACTCGAAGGACAACATCTACGTCAGCGACGAGTGGATGAACCGCATTAACGTCTATGACACTGAGGGCAACCTGCTGCGAGACTGGGGAACCGTTGGCACCGGCGACGGCGAGTTTGACGGTCCATCGGGCTTGGCAATGGACGGCGAGGGCAACCTCTACGTGGTGGACAGCCGCAACCACCGGATACAGAAATTCACCGCCGAGGGGCAGTTCCTGTCCAAGTTCGGCAGTCCCGGCGACGGCGAGGGCCAGTTCAACCTGCCCTGGGGCATTACCCTGGACCAGGAGGGCTACCTGTACGTGGTGGATACCAACAACCACCGGGTGCAGAAGCTGACCGCTGACGGCCAGTTTGTCGCCCAGTTCGGCAGCTACGGCGAAGGACGGGGCGAGCTTAACCATCCTTCGGACGTGACGGTGGACCCGGACGGCGACGTTTATGTGTGCGACTGGGGCAACGACCGAGTGCAGGCCTACGATGCGTCGGGCAAGTTCTTCACCAGTTTCATCGGCGATGCCCAGCAGTTGACCAAGTGGTCCGAGATGATAGTGCAGACCAACCCCGAAGCCATGAAACGCCGCCGGGAGGTCAAGGATTTCCGGGCCGAGTGGCGGTTGCGCATGCCCCGGGCCGTGGCCTACGACGCCCCCAACAGTCGCCTGCTGATCCTGGACACCCAGCGCAGCCGCATCCAGATTTACAAGAAGCTGAACAACTACGTAACCCCGGCAAGGAACCTGTAGTCTATCCACGAATAGGCACCAATTTCCACTAATGGGTGAATGGATGCGGGGCTGGCCCAAGGCCAGCCCCGTTATTTTGTGGCGATTGTGTGGCAAGGGAGGGCGGGTTATAAACCCGCCCCTACGAGTATGGTTGGCTTATTTGCCTTCGATGCCGTACCGCATAGCTCCTTGAATAGGCCTTTGCATGATGCCGACTACTTGCATATATGTAGGGGCGGGTTTATAACCCGCCTTTGTTTCATGCCATGAAGAGGCTTTCAAGAACGAAAACAATCTCGCTACACGTCCTTCGATTGATTCGAAGGATTCTCTTGGTCTTCCGACCATTTGACCGGGTTATTCACGATGTACTCCCTCACCGCAACCAACGTCTTACCATCTCGAATAACATGCTCGTAATAGCTGCGCTGCCAGACGGGTTGGCCTTTTTGGTTCTTTAATTGGTTAATGCGCCGGGCGGAAAATGTCTTGAAACCACGGATAATTTCCGACAATGAATGTCTGCGTGTAGGGGCGGGTTTCAAACCCGCCCGTCGTGGCCTGGAACCACCTGCATTGTCACTGTCACGTATCACTATTATTCCATGAACGTGGTTGGGCATAATTACAAACTCGTCCAATGCTATGTGCTGGTAGTGCTTTGGCAGGCTGCTCCAGCAATCCAAGGTAATTCGCCCTTCTTCGCTCAATATCGCCTTGTCGTTAACAATCTCTGCCAGCACGCACTCTCTGCCGTGGGTACAGATGGTAACGAAGTAGGCGCCGGGTTGGGAGTAGTTGTAGCCTTGTAACCGCATATTCTTGCGGCGAGGGACGTTGGGGTTTTGTGTCATGTTTGAAGTTGAGGGATGGAGGGCGGGTTATAAACCCGCCCCTACGAGTATGGTTGAGATGACAGGTTTATATCTGGCACGATCAAGAGTTGTGCTTCCTCCAAAACTCCTCCTCGTCCATTTCACAAAGCAAGTCCTTGAGGTTTGCGGGGTCAAAACCGGGAGCGAAACCGCCAGGGAAAGGCGTAACTCGAAAGGGCTTACGCGGTTTCTCCTCTTCTTGGGCGGGAAGCTCCTCCACAGATACCAGCACTATCTTGTCCTCGTCCAACCCAAGGGGTTCTAGCGGTGTGAGTACGCCGTTGGCGAATCTGGCCTTTACGATCTTCGTCATGGCTATTCTCGTTCTGTAAGGTTGTGTCCAGCATACCAAATTCGGGCCATACGGTGCAGCCCTCCATGGCGCAGCCTGGCAAACGCTGAATTTATGAATCGGGGCAGCCACAAGGGCTGCCCCTACAATGAACTCTGCCTCCACCGCTTGTTCCTCAATCATCCGTGGCCGCCGGCACTTCCGCGCGCATGGCAATCAGGGAGTCCTACCGCTGGGAGGCCTGCTCCGTCACCGTATCCAGGTCTTCGGCCAGCATGTACCGGTCCGCGATGAGGGCTTGGGCGGCTCTCCGCACCTGGTCAAGATACTCTTCCCTCGAAGCATACCGTTCCTCAATGGAGAGACGCGGGTCGCCGGTGGCCTCGCGGTCTGCCTGGGTAGCCGGGAAGGGGATGGTGGAGCCAATCTGGGGCATTATCTGCCCCGGCGCGCCGTTGTCGGGGTGGCGCAGGTTCCAGCCGGCATAGGTGGCCAGCGGCACTGACAGGTCGGGCAGGCGGATACCGGATATCTCGTTGCCATCCGCGTCCACCCTGGGCACGTAGTTGGGGTAGGGTTCGCCGCTGGTGGGGGCCGGTTCCACCAACCCGTTATGAGCCTCAGGGCCAAAGTTGGTGCGGAACAGGGATTTGTGCACCTCGGGAAAGTTGACTCCGGGCATGGACCGGAAGATCGCTTCCAGTTCCGGCGCGGGGACGGCGGTACCGTCGTCCAGCCTGGGATGCTTGCTGGCGGGAGGTTCCACGCTGTCAACTGCCCACTTTTCCACGTTCTTCAGGGCCGCCCGCAATAGGGGGCGGTAGTCCACCGAGTTGTCCAGTTGCTGCCCCCTGGGGCCCTCGCGCACGTCCACGTCAAACAGATTAAGTTGACCCGGGCCGTGCTGGGTGCCCGAATACAGGTAGATGCGCACATTCTCCGAGGGCGGCAGGTCTGTCGTGCCGTCCATGGTGGTGTGAATTAGGGATGCGTGGCCGCTCCAGTACTCCGCCGAGGTGTTGGTCAGCAGGATGCGGGGCGTCCTGCCGGCTGCGTCCAGCCGCGCCAGCAGGCCGTCGGTACGGCCCGTGTCCGGGTCCGTCTGCAGGGTGTCGTGGAAGGGGAAGCTGCGTCCGGCGCTGGGCCGCGCCGGGGTCGAAGGCTGGCCGAAACGCTGGTTCATCTCGCCGCGCCCGCTGCCCGCTACCAGGGGAATCAGGCCCTCAAACACGGGCCGGTCTTCCTCGTCCTGGGTCAGGCCGCAGTAGAGGAAGCGGCGCAGAAAGCCGCCGGACTGGGAACGGCCAAAGGTAAAGGCGTGCTCAATGTCTCCCGCGCAGGGATTGCCGTCCTCGGCCGAACCGTAGCGCAGGAAGGAGACCAGGTCGCGAGGGGCCAGCATTCCCATGCCCACCACATCGGCGCCGCTGGTGGTGTAGGTTATCTCGTACACCTTGCCGGGCTGGAAGCCTTCCGAGTAGTACACGTGGCGGCTGTCGGGCACCACTTCCTCACCGTCCAGGCGGGCGAAGGACCAACGGTTGCGGGGTATGACTTCAGCGGGGCCGTCCTGGAACTCGCGAACCACCAGGGTGGCGTCAGGGTCGTTGATGTCTGATGTGGGATGGGGCTTGTGCAGGCGGTCCGCCAGGGTGTGAGTGTGGATTACGCGGTGGGGCTGGAAGGCTACGGAAAGCCGGCCCGAAATGGGCGAGCCGTCGGGATTCACCGCCTCCGGCACGTAGGCCTTTACCAATCCGGGTGAATCGGGCGGCACGTCGTACTGCCAGCCGCACCAGACCACCGTGTAGCCGTGGCGCATCAGGAAGCCGTTGCCGGCGCCCAGCCGCTGCCCCGCGCTGTTGAGGTTGGTCAGGATGGTGGGGTTGCCCCGGTTCACCACGTCAAAGACGATGCGGTGGCTGCCCCGTGAGGGGTCTTCCGGCTGCAGTATGGTGAAATCGGCGGAGCAGTGGGCCCGTCCCGCCGCATCCCGCGGGGCCAGCTTTACGTCGGTTATAACCTCGTTGGCGGCATGGTCGGGATTGACGGCCAGGTGGACGATGCCGTCAATCTGCCGGTAGGGTCCGGTCTCGCCGAAAACGGCGCCCCCGGCTAAGGGTCGGATGGAATGAACCTCCAGTCGGGTAACTGCCATGCTTCAAACCTCCGTTATTCTGTTTTCAATCCACCAAGGACACGAAGGGTCACGAAGTAGATTAGTCCACGAATAGACACGAATGAAGCACGAATGGGCTTTCAATTCCTTCGTGCTTCTTCGTGTCCTTGGTGGATACTTTCCGGTTAGTCTTCCAGGTGGATGGTTACCGTTACGCGGGGAGTGTCGCCGACCACGGCGGTGGTGTGGCCGTCGCCGGTGGTGTCCTCGGCCAGGTTGACGTCGCCGGGGCCCAGGCGGTACTTGGTGCCGTCGCGCAGGCCAATCTCGCCCTCGCCGGACAGGGTTATGACGTACTGGCGGCGGGGCGCCACGTGCCAGTCGCTGAACCGGCCCACCTCGGCGGCGCGGAATACAACACCCTGGGCGTGGTGAAGGTTGGTAAAGTCGGGGCGGGACTCCCAGTCCAGTTCCTCAATATGGGTATGGCCGTCGTCACCGGTGTACAGTCGGATGAATTTCATGGAGAGACCTCCGTTAGTGCAGGTTAGGTACGGCGTATTCTAGCACCATTGCCGGAGGGGTACCAATTGTGGGAATCTTTGGGAGTGGGAGACCGAAGAATAGAAGGCTAACTTTCCATTCTTCGCCATTAGGCTTGCCTAGGTCGTTGACTCGTAGAATGGATTCATGACGGGATTCGTTCCCCAAAAGAGGTGGCCATCATGACGGAGTTGAGACAATCTACCGGAATTAGGAGATGGAGACCACTTGATACGGTTTACGTAGTCTTCATTGATATTCAGCAACCACTTTTCCCCATGCGTGAGTATTTCGACATCTCTGTCTCGCATCAGGCGCAACAGGGGATATAGGCTTTCCCCCCTGAGTATATATGTCATGGTCCTATGCGGCTGCAAGACATTCCGGTCAACTAGTTCCTCCACACCGACCATCCGGAGAAAGTCTCGCATTTCCATAGGTCCTCCTTACAAACTGCATTGCGGATTGGGCCACGTTTTTGCCCAAGCCAAGTTAGTGTGTTTGCGTACACTACCAGAGGTTAAGGATGTTGTACAGATTTCTAGGTAAGCGCGTGCACCAAAGAAATGAATCACTGCTTACAGGCTTCCTCCACCGGCTTGTATGCCTCGGTAAACCCCTCGGGGTACCAGACGGCAGTCAAAGATTCTGCAAAGTCCCGATGTACCCTAGCGGTGATCTTACTTGCTCGATGCAAGTCTTCAACAACCATCATTTTGGAGATGTCACCGCGAGGTCCGGTGGTCTCGTTTACTGCCAGCCATGTTTCTGACTTAGGCCTGTCATCATTCACTCTCCACTCGACTTCGGCGGCGGAATCTGATCCCAAATACGCACGCCAATTAATGAGAATTACAGGGCTCCTGTCGCCCTCCGATAGAATTGCGCACCCAACCGCCAAGATAGGTTCACCAGAGGAGATTTCCGAATTGTTCTCACCCGCCAACAATGAAATTGACAAAGACTTAGCATCAGTAATGGGATCCACATACTCACTCAATTCCCAAAAGCCTGTCGAGGGTTCGGGTGTCGCAGTGTGGGTGGGTGTAGCCGTAGCCGTATCTGTAGGCACAGATGTAGGTGTGGGTGTCGGATAAGGCGTGTACGTCGGCTGCGGGGTAGCAGTTGGGTAAGGAGTGTAAGTAGGCAAGGGAGTTTGCGTCGGAGCAGGGCTGGCAGGCGCACAACCCATGGCTAACAATACTATCGCCATTAGTCCGACTAAACTAAACGTGCCGTAATTTTGAACAAACTGAAACACGAGGAACCCCCTTGTGGCATTGAATCTCGGCCGCCTGTCACAGTTACCTCGATCCAACGGAAAACCCAACAAGGGGGCATGAATGACGGTCGATAGGTCATTCATGCCAAAAGGTTATTTCCCACTCCGGTTTGGGAGCGGGAGTTTCGAGGTAACTGTGACGGGAGTAACTATAAAGAAAAGCCGGATGATAGACAACCGGCTTGAATGCAGAGTAGTTTTTAAGTGTTATAATCTGACCCCCACACTGGAGCACCGCCGGACAGGCGGCAGTGTTGCGGCCGACCTCAATCCAGGAGGCTTCCAATGACCACGCGTCAAGATGCCGCCAAGGTTAAGGGTGAGCCGGAGTTTCTTGCCCTCCCGGACATTACCGACGACGAGAAGGCGGCGTTGACCAGCTTCAAACACTTGGCATTTACCGGCATTGTGCGCGACCTCTTCCTGCACTTTGGCCAGCCGGAAAATGCCGTTTTCATGGGCGAAAGGTACCTGGTGGAGCGTCTGAGCGTTCCCCCGTCGGAGCGACGCATACCCGACCTGCTTATCGCCTTCAATGCCGACGTCGCCCTGATGGAGCGCCGTAACGGGTACGTGATAGAAGAGCAGGGCAAGTCCCCGGACTTCATTCTGGAGGTTGGCTCGCCCAGCACCAGAAGGGCGGATATGGGGCAAAAGCGGGACTTCTACGCCCGGCTGGGAGTGCTGGAGTACTGGAGGTTCGACGAGGAGGACTCGCCCAACGTGGTCAAGCTCGCCGGCGACCGGCTGGTGGGCGACAGCTACGAGCCTCTGCCCATAACCGTCCTGGCCGATGGTTCAGTGGAGGGACGCAGCGAATTTCTTGGCCTGGTCCTGCGTTGGGAACAGGGCCAACTGTGCTGGTACGACCCGGTTAACCGGCACTACGTCCTCACCGCCAGCGACCACGCGGAACGGGCGCAAGTAAATGAGGAACGCGCCAACGCGGCGGAATCACGCGTCCGCGAACTGGAGGCTCAGCTTAGGCAGCAGGGCATTGAACCAGCTTAGTAGTCCAT
Source organism: Dehalococcoidia bacterium (assembly GCA_034423215.1). Taxonomy (GTDB): domain Bacteria; phylum Chloroflexota; class Dehalococcoidia; order Lucifugimonadales; family UBA3495; genus Bin22. The sequence continues at coordinate 1,536 of DAOUIY010000039.1, read as the reverse complement.
CACCCCAGGAGCGACAACTGAGGCACTGACCCGTCGTTCCCGCGAAGACGGGAACGTCGACAAGCCGGAGTCCATACTCCCGCTCACCCTGTGTAACTAAACAAATACCCAAGTGAAACGCGCACCGTCCAATCTCCCCTCTCCCTGGGGGAGAGGGGCCGGGGGTGAGGGCTACCGTGCCCTGGCCAAATAGGTATCGGTAGCCCGCTGCAGGCCGGCGCGGCGGTTGCCCTGCAGGGACTCGCGCATGGCGGAGAAGCGGGTGTTGGATTCCTCGATGCCTGCCAGGCTGCCCTGGAAGCGGGGCATGACGTAGCGGGCGAACAGTTCATAGCTGTGGAACAGGTTTTCCCGGCTGGTCCAGTCCTCGGCCCGCACCAACAGCGTGCCGAACCCGCCGCTGGCCTCCTGGAAGCGTTCGATGGCAGCGATGGCGTCGTCGGGCGTGCCCACAATCCACTGCCCCGCGTCCACCATGTGGTCCACGATTTCGTTCTGCGGCACGCCGGGTATGGGGTGGCCGTTGGTGCCGCCGGTGTACTCGGTCACCACCCGTCCGGCGCCCACGCGCACCTGCTCAAAGGCTTCCTCGCGGGTTGCTGCCAGGTGTACGGGCACCGACAGGCGCCAGTCAGCGCGGTTGACCTCCCTGCCGTGCTCCCTGGCCGACTCCTCGGCAATGTCCCACTGGTCCTTGAGGGTGGTCTGCCGGATCATGGAGCGGGGGACGCTGAGGGACAGGACGGCAGCGCCGTGCTTCCCGGCCACAAACACCCCGGCCGGCGACTGCACCGAGGCCACGGCCACGGGCAGGTAGGGCTTCTGGAAGGGGCGCAGCTGCAAGGATGCTTCCCGCAGCTTGAACCAGTCCGTCTCGCAGGTGACGGGTTCCTTGCCCTCAAACAGTTGGATGATGACGCCCAGGGACTCGTCCATCATCTCCCGCTGCCGTTCCGGGTCTATGCAGAACATGTAGGCGTCCGAAGCCAGGGAGCCGGGGCCGACACCCAGCATCACGCGGCCCCGGGTCAGGTGGTCCAGCAGCGCCATGCGGTTGGCCACCATGTAGGGGTTGTGGTAGGGCAGGCTGACCACGCCGGTGCCCAGGCGAAGGCGGTTGGTGCGGCCGGCGGCGGTGGCGATGAAAATTTCCGGCGAGCAGATGGTCTCCCAGCCTCCGCTGTGGTGCTCGCCAATCCAGGCCTCGTCGTAGCCCAGGGCGTCCAGCCACTCCAGCAGTTCCAGGTCCCGTTCCAGGGCCAGGGTGGGGTTCTCACCCACCCGGTGGAAGGGCGCCAGAAAGATTCCGAAGGACATGTTGTCGGTAAGGGCCGTCATAGCTATCTCCTTCCGGGCGGTTTGGGGCGATTGTAGCAGCAAAAGGACGACATTCCAATTCGGCAAGGCAGCACATGATTCTTCCTAGGGCGTGTCGTCAAATGCACCGTCATTCCTGCGAAGGCCGTCTATACAACACCGAAGGCTTAACTACTGCCGGTCGAGGTTCCCGCCTTCGCGGGAACGACGAAAAGAGAC
>DAOUIY010000038.1:0-3949 GCA_034423215.1 Dehalococcoidia bacterium | reverse complement strand
GGGAAGGATTTTAGGCCCTTCGGCAAAGTTTATCCTGAGCCAAGCCGAAGGACTCAGGGCGACATGACTTCCTGCTTGGACGTATAGCCTCACTTAAAGCGCGATTGCCCTGGCCCCCGTTTCACGAGCCCGCATTTGCTGGGAGGGTTGATGTTATAATCCATCGGGAATTTCGGGATGGGCTTCTACCGTCGGCAGCGGTGGCACCCGCCCAAACCTGGTTTGTGGACTAATATTTGGAAACGGAATTCGACCTGAGCAGGGCCCTCCTCTTGACCTACGCAGGGGTAGGCGCGGCCTTTCTTGTCCTGGGATCGCTGGTGATTTTTACCGGCCTGATTGGCTGGTGGGGCAGTTGGCGGCTGCGCCGGGCCGAGGCACGGGAAGCGGCGGAGGCCGTCCGGGAAGAGTCGCAGGAGGCGCAGCCCGCGCCTCCTTCAGCCGCGGCCCAGGGTGACCCGCATCTGGCGGCGGCTATTGGCGCGGCCGTAGCCCTGGCCATCGAGGCCCGCCAGCAGGAGCAAGCCGAGGAAGAAGGACAGAACGACCGCCGTCCGGTCTCCGACGGCAACGGCTGGCGAGAACAGGGCAGGATTGCCGCCCTGGACGCCCGCAGGCTGCGGGACCGGGAAAGGTAATTCAGAGTTGCCCCAATCGGTCTTGTTCATAATCTTTTGCAGCATGGAATCATGGAGTTTCTGCTAGAATCCGGGTTCGCCAACCTGAGTTGGGGCAACGCTCTCCTGTTTTTGTTGGGGGGAGCGTTTATGTTGTTGGCCATCGTCAAGGGGATGGAGCCTTACGTCCTGCTGCCCATCGGCCTGGGAATTATCATCGGCAACTTGCCGGGGACCGGCCTGGTGGACTTCGATCCATCCGGCGAACTCCAGTCCTCGGGCATCTTCGGCCTGATATTCCACTTCACCCTGTCCTCGTGGAACATTCTGCCGCCCCTGATTTTTCTCGGGTTGGGGGCGCTGACCGACTTCGGCCCCATAATCGCAAACCCCAAGACCCTGCTCCTGGGAGCGGCGGCGCAGCTGGGAATCTTCGTCGCCTTCTGGTCAGCCCTGGGGTTGGGCGCCTTCACCTCGCCGGACTTGTTCACGCTGGAAGAGGCCGGGGCGATTGGCATAATAGGCGGCGCGGACGGTCCAACCACCATTTTTGCGTCGGCCAAGCTGGCGCCGGACCTGTTGGGAATCACGGCGGTGGTGGCCTATTCCTACATGGCCAGCGTGGTATTCGTCCAGCCCCCGTTGATGCGGCTGCTCACAACCCAGCGGGAACGCCGCATAGAGATGAAGACTCCGCGCCAGGTCTCCCGCACCGAGAAGCTCCTGTTTCCCACCGGGGCCATGCTCATCATCATCCTGTTTGTTCCCGAATCCGCTCCCCTAATCGCCATGTTCATGATTGGCAACATTTTCAGGGAGAGCGGCGTGGTGCCCCGGTTGAGCAATGCCGCCTCAAACGAGATACTGAACATCGCCACCATTTTCCTGATGATTACCATTGGGGCCGAACTGACTGCAGAAAGGGTTTTTGACCTGAAGACGCTGGCTATCCTGGCCCTGGGGATTGTGGCTTTCTCCTGCGGGACCGTCGGCGGGCTGCTGTTTGCCAAGTTGATGAACCTGGTCGTCAAGGACAAGGTCAATCCGCTGATAGGCTCGGCGGGGGTGTCGGCGGTGCCCATGGCGGCGCGGACGGCCCATAGCCTGGGGCAGCGGGAGAATCCTGGAAATTACCTGCTGCCGCACGCCATGGGGCCCAACGTAGCGGGGGTGATCGGGTCAGCGGTTGTGGCCGGGGTGTTTATTTCGATATTGGGTGGGTAGAAGTTTCTGTGCTGGAGAATGGCAAAGCCCGTAGCTCCAAACAATAGACTTGGCGCCGCCAAGCAGGGAGCTTGTACTTGCAATCGTAAGCGAGTTTTTCATGGCTATGTCACTTTATTTCAGCACCCTTGGGTCTGTTTAAAATGCCCTAGGGCGCCAGTTATTTCTATTTATTGGTACGACAAATTTGAAATAATGGATAGTATTTCCGCTCACCCTGAGCCTGTCGAAGGGCCGTCTGTTCATGGTTCGACAGGCTCACCACGAGCGGACTCCGGGGTTTACCCATCAATGCAAACTGGTCAAACTGCTGGGGCGTGTCGTCAAATGTACCGTCATGCACCGTCATTCCTGCGAAGGCGGGAATCTCGGCTACAGCCGGTCCAGGTTCCCGCCTTCGCGGGAACGACGAAAAGGGACGCTCGGAGGCTTCTGCCTTCAGTGTGACGACAGGCCCCAGGGTCGCTGACTTCAGGGATCGTCCCGCAACCAGGTGGCGCGGCCAAAGTTCCTGGCGGCCACCGTCAGGTCAAAGATGTCAATGACCTCGTCCTCGTTTACGTCGCCGAAATGGAGGGTCACGGGGGGCAGGGTCAACGTGTCCCCGCCGGCCAGTTTGCCGGTTTCCATGGTAAGGGGCAGGTAGCCGGGCGCCTTCAGGGCAATGGTGTAAGCGCCCTCCGGCAGGGTTGCCTCGAACTTCCCCTCCTCGTTGGCGAAGATGACCTCGTCTCCCGTTTCAACGTAGCTGCCCAGGCTGCTCCCTCTGCCCTCCAGGTCTATTGTTCCCTTGACTGTCACGGCATCGAAGGGACCTGCCATGGCCAGGCTTGCGGAGTGGGTGACCGTCCCCTTGCTGATAAAGGTCCTGGCCAGGGGACTCGGTTTAGCGCCCACCCTTGGCCTGCCTGAGGGCAGGTTGGAATCGGACTGCGCGCCGACGGGAAGGACCTCCGTAGGGGGTTCGGCGATGGTGCCCAGGGGAGTCTCGGCCAGGCCCCCGTAGGCATCGGCGGAAACGGGCACGCTGTAGAGGGACTCCAGGGAGTCGGCGGGCGTACCCACGGCCGGCCTGGAGAAGCCCCCGCCGCTAGTGGCGTCGGTCACGCTGGACAGTATCTTCGCAGTATCCGGGGCCTCGGTGACCAGGGCGGGGGCCCTCAGCCGGTGGCGGGAAGAAGCGCTGGACGGTCCGGTGAATATGCCGGCCAGGGGCCGCCTGGAGGCGCCGATGCCGGGCACGGTGAGCGGCTCGCCCAGTCGCGGCCCCAGGTCCTCCACCAGGACATAACCGGCGGGTTGCCCGGCGGTGGCAATGGCGGGCGCCAGCAAGGGAAGCTCAACGCCGGCCAGGAGGGCATCGTAAAGAATGCGGACGGGCAGTTCAATCACCGTGCCAATGCCGGGCGGGGACAGGTCAGCGGTTGCGCTGCCCGTGGTCACGGTGTTGAATACCTCAACCAGGCCCGCCGCCGTGGTAGCGATGTCCGGTGATGTGACAGGAAACCGGCCGAAGGCTTCCAGGTAGCCAATGAACAGGGAATTCAGCGGCAGCACTGAAACGTCCAGGCCAGGCCGCTCCAGTTCCTCGCCTTTTCCGTAGCTGGCCTGGGGCTCCGCATCGCCGTTGGGAAAAGTAACTTCATCGTTGGTGGGCGCGGCGATTATCCAGATCCCCGGCAGCAGGCTGATGGAGTTGTTGCCCGGCGAGGTGTCCCCATCCAGGTCGGCCGAGGCGGTGAGGACGTGGATGGTCCCGGGCGTGGGAGGGCCCGGCGGGGGCGGCCCGCCCGTGGCCCCGCTGGTATCCCACCGTAAATCGAGGGAAAGGGAACCCTTTGCGGGCACGGTAACTTCAGTGACGCCAATGGCAACGCCCTCGGTGTCGTCGTGCAGCGAGACGTTGAAGGTCTCTTCCTGGCTGCCGTTGTTTCTTATGCCCAACGCTATGGTGACGGTATTTCCCTGGTGGGCAAAGGGCGGGCCAACCTGCTCTATGGAGGTAAGGGCCACGTCCCGGTTCCCCTGCAGCTCAAGGAGCGACGCCCGCAGGTCGCCGATTCGCTGATTACCCAAGGCAACGGGACTGGACAGGGCCAGTCCGGCCA
>DAOUIY010000037.1:0-27165 GCA_034423215.1 Dehalococcoidia bacterium | reverse complement strand
CAGAACACCCACCGACCGACCTAGGAGTTGGACCGGCGGCCACTCATGCGAGAAAGACGCCAGCCTTAGCTCCTTAGAAAGGAGGTGATCCAGCCGCACCTTCCGATACAGCTACCTTGTTACGACTTCGTCCCAGTCACCAGGCCGACCCTCGGCACCTGCCTCCCCTAGGGGTTAGCTCAGCGACTTCGGGTCTTCCCGGCTCCCATGACGTGACGGGCGGTGTGTACAAGGCCCGGGAACGTATTCACCGCAGTGTGCTGACCTGCGGTTACTAGCGATTCCACGTTCACGCAGGCGGGTTGCAGCCTGCGATCCCAACTGAGGCCGGCTTTGGTGGGATTGGCTCCAGCTCGCGCTTTTGCGACCCATTGTACCGACCATTGTAGCGTGTGTGTAGCCCAGGGCGTAAGGGCCATGCTGACTTGACGTCATCCCCACCTTCCTCCCCCTTGTGGGGGGCTGTTCCGCTAGAGAGTGTAACTAACGGCAAGGGTTGCGCTCGTTGCGGGACTTAACCCAACACCTCACGGCACGAGCTGACGACAGCCATGCAGCACCTGTGATGGCTTCCTGAGTTACCCCAGGATCGTTGCCCTTTCGGGTTTCTACTACCAACATGTCAAGCCCTGGTAAGGTTCTTCACTTAGCATCGAATTAAACCACACGCTCCACCGCTTGTGCGGGCCCCCGTCAATTCTTTTGAGTTTTAGCCTTGCGGCCGTACTTCCCAGGCGGGATGCTTAACGCGTTAACTTCGGCACGGAGGGGGTCGATACCCACCATACCCAGCATCCAACGTTTAGGGCGTGGACTACCCGGGTATCTAATCCGGTTTGCTACCCACGCTTTCGCGCCTCAGCGTCAGGAACAGCCCAGAAAGCCGCTTTCGCCACTGGTATTCCTCCCGATATCTACGCATTTCACCGCTACACCGGGAATTCTACTTTCCTCTGCTGCCCTCTAGCCCAGCAGTTTCCCCCGACCTCTCCCAGTTAAGCCGGGAGCTTTCACAGGAGACTTGCCGAGCCGCCTACGCGCCCTTTACGCCCAGTAAATCCGGGTAACGCTCGCCCCCTACGTGTTACCGCGGCTGCTGGCACGTAGTTAGCCGGGGCTTATTCCCAAGGTACCGTCCTATCTCTTCCCTTGGAAAAGGAGTTTACGACCCGAAAGCCTTCTTCCTCCACGCGGCGTCGCTGGGTCAGGCTTTCGCCCATTGCCCAAGATTCCCTGCTGCTGCCTCCCGTAGGAGTGGGGGCCGTGTCTCAGTCCCCCTCTGGCTGGTCATCCTCTCAGACCAGCTACCCGTCATAGGCTTGGTGAGCCATTACCTCACCAACTACCTGATAGGACGCGAGCCTCTCCTCTGGCGACCTAAGCCTTTCACCCGCAAACCAAAGCTTACGGGTCTTATGCGGGATTATCCCCAGTTTCCCGGGGCTATACCCCACCAAAGGACAAGTTACTCACGTGTTACTCAGCCGTCTGCCGCTTTTCCATTGTGGCCGAAGCCACGGACACGCTCGACTTGCATGCATTAAGCGCGCCGCCAGCGTTCACCCTGAGCCAGGATCAAACTCTCTTTATAGAAAAACCTTACTTCCTTCTACTATTCAACTGTTAAAGTGCCTGCGTTACCGCCCTCTTGGGAAGTGACGTTCGGTTAGTATAGTCAGCACATTTGCCGATGTCAAGCGATTTGAAGCCAATTCGTCACAATGGGCCAAATCCCCTTCTCGCTGGCCCGGAGACAGGCCCGGCTACCGGGGCCGGACTACCGGGGCAAGCGGGCTGCAAGCTGTGTTTCAGGCCACACCACCTTTCCCGGTCTCCGCCCTACACCGGTGGGGCCAGGCTGACGTTCAGCGCCTGCTCGCACCAGCGGGCGGCGGCCAGCAGTTCGGCTTCGCCCAGGTACGGCCCCACCAGTTGCAGGCCCATGGGAAGCCCGGAAGCAGCCAGGCCGGAGGGCACCGTAATGGCCGGCAGGCCGCAGGATGTCCATGGCCCCTGGAACATGGTATTGCCGGTGTTGGTCAGGTCCGGCAGGGAAGGCGTGGGAGTAGATGGGGTCAGCAGTATGTCCACTTTCCCGGCCAGCCGGCGCATATCGGTGATGAACTCCCGCCGCCGTTCCATGGCCCGGGAGTAGGTGACCGCGTCGGTGTCCAGACCCCTTTGAATCATCGCCCGAATTCCCGGCTGGTAGTCCATGGCCCGTTCCCGGTACATGGGTTCGTGGAAGCTGGAACCCTCTACCGCCATGATCACCTGCTGGTCCTCGATGGCCGTGTCCATGCTGGGCGGCAGCGGTAGCTCTTCCACCTCTGCGCCGGCCTCTGCCAGCTTCTCCACCATGGCATCGGTATGGCGCCTGGTTTCTTCGTCGGCATGGTCGTAGAAAAACCGCCTAATCAGTCCCACCCTGGGCGTCAAGGGATTCGACACTGCGGCCAGGTAGTCGGCCGCCGCCGCATTCACCGCTACCGGGTCTTCCGAGTCCGGCCCGGCCATCACCTGAAGGAGCAGGGCGGCATCCTCAACAGTGCGGGTCATCCAGCCCATGGTATCCAGCGACCAACTGACCGGAATAACCCGGCGCCGGCTGACCCGGCCGTAGCTGGGCTTGAATCCCACCACCCCGTTGTACGATGCGGGACGCAGCACCGACCCCACCGTCTGCGAACCCAGGGCCGCGGGACACATTCGGGAGGCCACCGCCACGGCGGAACCGCTGCTGGAACCGCCGGGCGTGTGGGCCGCGTTCCAGGGGTTAACCGTGGGCGAGGGGTCCATGCAGGCGAACTCGGTAGTTACCGTTTTGCCCAGCATGATGGCGCCGGACTGCTTCAGCAGGGCCACCGGAACGGCATCGTGTTCGGGCACAAAGTCGGCATAGACCCGTGAGCAGGCGGTGGTGGGAATGCCGGCGGTGTGGTAAATATCCTTGACCCCGATGGGGATGCCCGATAGAGGGCCGGCAGTGCCGGCGGCCACCTCTCGTTCCCTGGCCGCCGCATCGGCCAGCACCGTGTCCCGGTCGAGATATACCCAGGCCTTCAGGGAAGGCTCCAGGGCTTCGATGCGGTCCAGGAGGGACTGAGCCAGCTCCACTGGGGAGAGTTCCCGGCTGCGAACAAGGTCGGCGGCCTCGGTAACGGTAAGTTCGTAGGGTTGGGGCATAATAACGTCTCCTTTAGGATACTTGAGAGCAAACATTTGTAATCAGGACTATTGCAAACGGACACAGAGTTTTTCCTCATATTAGCAAATAATTTCCCAAAGGCAGAATATTCAAACCTCTACATAGGACAGAAATTTCAGGGGCATAGTGTCAAATGATTGTTGACATGGGCTAAGCCTTAAACTAGATTGACCTCAAAGCAAACTTGGGAGGGACATGGATGAAATTCCGTGAAGCGTACATGAAGTGCAAGGTAGGGCCAGGTCCCTTCTATCCCGATGAATATGCCGTTGAGATTCCCATGGGAGAAGAGGGAACTGCCTGTGCCTGGGTTTCGCACAGCAATGTCGTAGGCATTTCCGGAGAAGTCAGGACAAAAAAACACAGCATTGAAGAAATCATCGCCAATTGGGGAAAGCCATATCCCGACACGGCACGGGGCTGGGCGAGGGTCATAGTAATGGAAGAAGGTCCTGAAGGTCTGCTGGTAACCTTGCCTTACGACACCATGAGCGGGCGGCGCACCTATTTGGTGCAACGCCACATGGTGGACTACAATCCGGTATGATTCTCAGCCGAGCGGAAATACGGCACGCTATCGAGAGCCGCTCCATCATCGTAGAACCGGCACCGGAGAGCGGGCAATATTCCTCTACCTCTCTGGACCTGCGTTTGGGAGAAGGATTCCATACTTGGGATAAGGAAAAGATGACCAGGCTATCCCAAGCTGGAATTGACTACTCTTTGGACGCCTCCAGAAATGAGAATTTTTCAGACTTGGCGGACGAATTTCTGGTTCCCCTGGAAACCGACGTCGAGGGATGCCTTATTATCCGGCCCGGAGAGTTCGTTTTAGGCATTACCCATGAGTGGGTTGAGTTGCCCCTTGCAGCCGGCATAGCTGCCCGTGTTGAGGGGCGAAGCACGCTAGCCCGCATGGGATTAGCGGTGCATCTGACGGCTCCTACGATTCACGCCGGTTGGGAGGGCAAAATTACTCTCGAGATGGTCAACCTGGGATGTTGGCCCATCAAGTTACGGCCCCGAGAGTTAAGAATTTGCCAGCTTGTGTTTGAGCGCGTAGGCGAGGTGCCCGATTCCGAGGGTGATTCCGACTCGCGTCCTCAATTTCAAGGTCAACAATCTCCAGCAGGGTGAAAGAGTTTACTTTTCAGCCTACAGCGTGTCTTTTATTGCCCACCTTTTACTGGAAATGCTCGCGCTGTAAGTACTTCCTGAAGTTGCACGCCACTTTCCAGGGATCATCATTGACGAGATCGAACCTCAGGAACTCCGAAAGCTCCCCAATTGGTGGTGGGTCCAGCCGGCTCCAGTGAGTACGATAAAATTTCCAATGACGCCCGTTGGTTAGCACAGCCAACTCTGGCGCGTGAGCATTAGCACTAACAGCAGTGCAGTATTTACTGAGCTGCTCTTGGTGGGACTTGGCCAGTTCAATAGACCATCGCTTTGCTTCTAAAAGAACCTTTAATCTTCTATCGATTTTTAGTGCGTAATCGACTTGGCCATAGCCCCCGGCCTTGTTCACCATTCTTATAGTTTGCTGCGGGTATACTTCGGTCACTAAATCAGTATCCCAGCCAAGTTGCCGGAGCACGGGGATAATTACGCCCAATTCCACCGCCCTCTCGTCAAGTTCATAGAAAACACGGTCTTGACCAATAATCTTTTCGAGGACTTCGACGAAGTTCTCTGACCTGGTTCTTTCCTTGCCTACTGCACCAATTTCTCTTGTCACGTATAACCCCCTACCCCCGCCCCACCGTCTCCTGCAAGCACGAGAAGAACCGGTCCAGCAGGCTGCGGGCTGCGCTTTCCATCATGCGCTGGCCTACCCGGGCTACTGTGCCGCCGGCCTGGGCCTGGCTGTCCACCTTCACCGTGGTCTTGCCGTCCTGCTCGGTCAGGGTTACCACGGACTCGCCGCTTCCGAAGCCGATGTTGCTGTTGCCGCTCAGGGACAGCCGGTAGGACTCGTAGGGGTTCATTTCGGAGATAGCTACCCTGGCGGTGAAGTTGCCCCGCACCGGCCCCATTCCCACGTTGACTATTGCCTGGTACTCGTTCTCGCCCGTGGCTTCCAGGCTACGGCAGCCGGGGACGCAAGCGGCCAGAGCCCCGGGGTCCATCAGGGTATTCCAGACCGTCTCGGCCGGCGCATCAAAAACGTAGGTTGCGGAAATGTCCATGGATGAAAATCTCTCTTTATCCACGAATGGGCACTAATGCTCACCAATGAATATTTTGTTTAGGGTCACTCCGGCGAAAGACAGAATGCGCATTCGTGATTATTCGTGGCAATTCGTGGATAAATGCTACATCCGGGCGTCGGCCATGAGCAGCATGTTCAGCAGGGCCTGGGCGCCGTTAGCGCAGTCGGCGGGATGGGAAAACTCATCCGGCGAGTGGCTTATGCCGTCCACGCTGGGCACAAAGACCATGCCCGACTCGGTAATCATTGCCATGGCCTGGGCGTCGTGGCCCGCGCCGCTGGGGAGGGAATCAAAGGCCAGCCCGGCCTGATCGGCAGCTTCCGCCACCAGCCCCTGCATTTGAGCCGGCATGGGCACTGCCCGGGCGGCCTCCACCTGGGTTATGCCAATGTCCACACGGTTGGCGCCGGCGATTTCCGCGGCCCTGCGCCGCAGGGTGGTTTCCGCAGCAGACAGCGCGCTCGTATCCACGTCCCGGAATTCAACGCCCAGGGTCACCTCGCCGGGCACCACGTTCACTGCGTTGGGACTAACCTGGATGTTGCCCACGGTGGCCACGCGGCAGATTTCGTCGTCGGTGGCGAGCCGCTGGGCCGCCAACACCAGGTGGGATGCGGCGGCCAGGGCGTCCTGCCGGTCGCCCATGGGCGTAGTGCCGGCATGGTTGGCCTTGCCCTGCACCTCCACCTTGAAGACGTAGCGACCGGTAATGCCGGTAACCGCGCCCAGGGGCGTGCCGGTGCGGTGCAGGGTGGGGCCCTGCTCAATGTGAAGCTCAAAATAGGCCGCCAGTTCACCGGGGTAGCGGCGGGCCTGGTCTATTCGCTGCAGGTCTCCGCCGATGTCAGCCAATCTCTGTTCCAGGGACACTCCCTCGTCGTCAACGGCGGTGTAGTCCTCCGGCTCCAACAGCCCGGCCATGGCCCGGCTTCCCAGCAGCCAGCGGTGGAAGCGAGTGCCCTCTTCGTTGGTGAAAATTATGATTTCCAGCGGATGACGCAGGGTACGGGAGTTTTCCGCCAAGGTCTGCGCCACTTCAATGGCTCCCAGGACACCCAGGGACCCGTCGTACTTTCCCCCATGGGGCACGGTATCGGTGTGCGAGCCCAGGGCAATGGCGGGAAGGCCGGGGTCTGAACCGGGCTTCCGTGCGATGATGTTGCCGGCCGGGTCCACCCCCAACTCCATGCCAGCCTGCCGCATCAGCCCCATGGCGTAGTCGCGCCCGGCAATATCGTAAGGAGAGTAGGCCAGGCGCATCATGCCCTGGGGCGTATCGCCAATGCGCCCCAATTCGGTAAGTGTGCGGTTAAGGCGGGTGGCGTTGATGTTGAGGGACTGGGTAGTCATGGCAGCGTTCCTCCGCTTTCAGTGGGGCCGGAAGCCCGTCCTCCCCGGTCATCGTGTAGTCTCGTTCATCGTGTAGCTTCCAGGAGCCGGTCTGCCAGGCGCAGCCCGCCGGCCTTGTCCAGGTTTCGGTTTGGAGGGAAGGACGGAGCGAGGCAATTGGCACAACCGGTCTCGCACGGGCACTGCCTGGCCAGCGCGGTCCCGGATTCCAGGATATCGCGCCAACGGTCAAAGACCTTCTTGGTCAGGCCCAGGCTATCCGGCGAGTGTTCCAGCACAAAGACTTTGCCCGCTTCGGAGGCGGTGATAACGGCGTAGTTGTCCACCGGGAAGTTGAGCAGCAACCCCAGGCGGAACAACTGCTCAAGGGCTTCCAGCGATTCACCGGCAGCCGGCCCGCCCGCAGCCATTGGCGGGTCATCCGTTCCTGTTTCCATTTCTTCTACGTCTATCCAGAATGCCGGGGCTACGGCGCTCCACTCGGTGTCCTCGTCCGGCGTATATGTGCGGGAGATGGTATGAACCCCGGCGGCGGCTTCGGTGGCGTCCCGAGGGGGCCCCTCCGTATTGGAGTCGAACCCGGAACGGCCCTCAATTACGTCCACGCGGACCAGTTGTTCTTCCAGCCTTACGGCGCCCAGGTGCAGGGATATTCCGCTGGCCAGGGAGAGGCACAGGGATTCGTCCTGGATGGCGGCGGTTCGAACAAAACTGGGCACGGTAAAGAGCGCGTCGCCTTCGGCCAGGGGCTCCAGCATTACCGACGGGGCCGAAGAATCTTCGCCCGTGGTTTCGCCGGCCGGTGTCTCGCCACCCGTTACCCGGTAGGGTACGCCAAAGATTTGCAGAATTGCGCCGGAATAGGCTTCGCGGAATTTCCGGTAACCGGAGATAGACCCCAACCGGACTCCGTCGGAAACAAGGCTCCACCCGGCTTCTCCGTTACCGTTCAGGTCAATAGCGTGTTGCGGCGTATCCGCCCGTGACCGGAGGTTGGCCGATTCCCGCCGCAGTTCCTGGAAGATGGCGCTGCCCAGTATCTCGGACGTGAAGGAGTAAATACGTTCGCCCGACTCCTGGACCAGGGAAGGTAGATGGCAGTCAATCACTTCCTGGTTGCCGGGGTCGGCAACCAGGTGGTCAGGCTGCTTGTCCAGGATGGCGGAAAGGTTGCGGGCCATGAGTCCATTTTCCTGGTCGTTCAAGGCAAAGCAGAGGGCGAACGTCTCCTTGTCGCCAATATTGCTGCCACTAAAGGCACGCTGGAGGGTTTCTCGGAAGGCCGCGGGGAATCCGGCCAGCAGCACGCCGTCACTTTCTGCCAGGCCCATTATTTCCCGGGGTCCGGCGCCGGCGAACACAACCCCCGCGCCGGTGGGCGGATTATCCGGCTGCGTCTCCTCACCTCCGGACCCGGCGGGAGCGTTGGCAACCAACCGGAGCCGAGACGTATCTAATCCCTGGGCCGCCAGATGCTCGACGGCGGCGGCGTAACATTTCCGCGCTAAATCCTCCCTGGCGGCATACACCAGCACGACCCTATCTGCCTCCAGGCAGACCTGTACCGCCCTGGCTATTCGATTGAGAAACTCAACCTGGAAACTGGCGCCCGCGGCGTCGGGTTCCACCGCAATGAAGTGGCGCTTTCCCTCGGGCCATGCCGGGCCCGAGACTCGCTGAAAGCGTTTCGCCACAAGATTCTCAGCCAGTTCTTTCCCGTTGGCGCAGCCGGAGGCGCAGACAATGTACCCGGGTTCAGTTCCCAGGATAGCCAAATAATGAGCGAGGCGGCGCAGCAAGACAGCGACGTGGGCGCCGAACACGCCCCGGTATTCGTCGGCGCCATCCAGGGCCACCAGGCTCACTTTTGCCAGAAAGTCTTCCCAACTTTCCCGGTCTGCCAGCAGCGACCTGTTGAGGGTTTCCACGGAAGCCAGCAGCACCCCTTGCCGCCCTTCCCCAGTTGTGGATAGTCCGCCGGGACGCTCGGCGCCTTCGGCATGAAGCAGGGCGATGCCCAGGGCAGAAAGGGAGCCTTCCAGCCTGGCTGCGAGGTTTGACACTCCCGCGGCGCTGGGGCAAATCACCAGCGCATTGCCGCCGGGATTCCTCAGCAGGAACTCCGCAACTGCCAGCCCCAGGGTTGGGTGCGAATCGTCGCTTAACGCCGTCTCAAGGACAACGTCAGCGCCGTTAATGACCGCTTCAATCAACTCTGACTGGTGCCTGAGCAGCCGATTGTCGGACGAGTCCGCCAAGACCTGGGCGAGGGACGGGGTCAATTCCTGCCAGGACTCGGGGTCGGCCAAGTCGGCGGGAAAGCCCTCCCGTGTGGTCTGGACTATCCGGTCGCCTTCCTGCAATGCTCCGGCAGCCCGCAAACTGCGGACAAGCTCGGCCAGGAACGGCTCCGTCTCGTCCACTGCAATGTCGGCAGACTCGCCCGCCTGCAAATCCGCTTCCTGCGCGGCCTTTTCCTGCGCGGCCTTTTCCTGGGTGACTTCAACCTTGGCGGTCTCAACTTGAGCAGCCTCATTCTGGGCAGCCTCGCTCCAGACGCCATCATCCTGGAAGAGGCTCTCCTGGACTGTCTGGGTTGAGCCGGGGTTGCCAGCTTCCGGGGGAGCGGTACTAACGTCCCCATCGGCGCCGGCGACCGCATCCGGATCCACGCTAGCCTCCGGGCCGGCGTCTGCCGGCACTGCCCCGGTTTGCTGCTGGGGGACACCGGTAACCTCTACCGTGGCGGGCTCCGGCTCGGCCTCCAGGCTTTCCACCTTCAGCATTTCCAGTTCCAGGGTGCTGGGCGAGGACATGGCGGCCAGCAGCCTCTGAATGGAATTCAGGACCTGGTATGCGGCTTCAGAGGTGAAGGCCTGCCGGTTGGCCCAGACTTCATGGGCCAGGGCCACCTCGCGCACGAGAGACGGTTCGATGCCCGCCAGGGAACGGTCAAACACGTCCCACCAGGAGGACTGCATTACCGACAGCAGGTCCTGAGTCTTCATATTGAGAAAGGGCTTCTGGGGGTCACGATACTGGCCCAGCAATTGGTGAAGGACGTTGGGAGCCTCGTCCTGGTGATAGGCCAGGAATACCCTTGGAATAAAGCTGTCCAGGTCAATTTTGAGCAAATATAGGGCTCTGCCTACCCTTGCGTGGTTTGATATCACTATCAGCCTCGAAGAAATTCCCTGATAAAAGGCAAATTATACCTGATTTGGGGACAAAAGTTGGCGGCATGAACAGGCCCACCAGGAACTTCAGGGGGAATTCCTGCGGGAACCCGCTCCAAAGTTCCGGTTCTCTTTGACGGGGAAGGGAATTTGAAACAGGGCCTAGTAGTTCAACCACTTAGGAATGACGGGTAACTATCGAATCCCGTCATTCTGGCGCAGGCCAGAATCCAGGAAGGTTAGCGCCGGACCTGGTTCCTTACCTTCAGGAATCCTGGGTTCCGGCCTTCGCCGGAACGACGGAGAAAAACAGTTTCAACTATCATTTCAAAGTTGTCGGACTACTAGACCATTACCTTGAAGCCGTAGCCTGCGTTGTTCAGAGCGCCCTCGGCGAAACGGGACATGCGCAGGGGAGTTATGTCAATGGTAGAAGCCCGTCCGTCCAGAACCAGTTCCGACATCAGAATTCCCACCATGGGCGACAGCTTGAAGCCGTGGCCGCTGAAGCCGGTGCAGACATAGAGGCCCTGGATTCCATCAACAGCGTCCATTACGGGATGGGAGTCGGGCGTGGAGGTGTAAAGGCCGGCATAGCCGGCGCTGAATTCGGCGTCCGCCAGGGCCGGTATGCGTCGCGCCAGTCGAGTCCAGATGTCCTGGATGAAGCCGGCGCTGGCCCGCTGGGCGTAAATCTCCGGGTCTTCTATCACGTCCTCCATGTTCCCGTTGCCCACCAGTGTCAAATCGCTTCCCTCAGGACGGAAGTAAATCTGGTTTATAATATCGCCGCCGCCGGGGTGATAGGCCGGACCCTCCGGCCCCCGCCGGAAGTGGACCACCTCGTGGCGTGTTGCCTCCAGGGGAAGGTCAATGCCCTGCTCCAGGAGGAACCGCCGGCTCCAGGGGCCCGTGGCGATGACAACCCGCTCGGTGGATACCCGGCCCTGGCCGGTATTAACGGCAGTTACCTTGCCGGACGAAATCTCAACCTCCGTTACCGGGCAGCGCAGGACTACCCGGGCTCCCAGGTCCCTGGCCCGCTGGGCGAAGGATGCGCAGGTGGCCGAGGCGTCGGCATAACCGCACAGAGGCTCGTAGGCAATGACCCCGCAGTCGTCCAGGTTAAAGCTGGGCGCCAATTCCTGCGCTTCTTCCCTGGTAACCAGGCGGGTTTCGATACCAACGTACTGCTGCATGGCCACGTTGGCGCGGAAGACACCGGCAGCGTCCTCGCCGGCCATTATCAGGTGCCCGGTGCGGGTATAGCCGCACTCCCCGCCAACAATCTCTCCAAAGTCCCGGAAAACCTTGAAGCTCTCCCAGGCCATGCGGGCGTGGACTTCGGTGGAATAGTGCATTCGTATGGCCGAAGAGGAACGCCCCGTTGAGCCGGCGCCCAGCACGTCCCGCTCCAGCAGCAGGATATCGGTCATGCCCCGCACGGCCAGGCTGTGAAGAATGCTGCAACCCATTACACCTCCGCCGATGATGACGGCTTCGGCCGAGGTTGGCAGCGAGGGCGAAAGCGAAGTGGTCATGGCGTCCCCTATCTGCGGTGGTTGGCGCGGCGCACCTTGAAACCACCGGCGCTCTTCTGTTTCCGGACCCACTTGAGGTAGCTGTTTACTTGCGGATTCGCTCTCAGCAAGGCTATGGAGTTCAGTTCGTCGGCCAGGGTTGACTCGGTGAACAGGGCATGAAGCTGGCGATGGCAGGTGGGGCAGAGGTTGGCGGTGGGGCCGAACTTGCCGCCCCGGGCCTTGGGAACGAGGTGATGGACGGTGTAGCGGTCCACCTGGCGCTGGCAGAGTTCGCAGTCCACCGTTTCCAGCCTGGCGGGAAGGGGTTGGGATTTGGTTTTTTGCGAGGTTTTTCGGGCCACGGCGGCGGGTTCCTTGAATGCAGATATGAACTCTCAGCCAGTTTAAGGACCCTGGTTTAGCCAGGCGAGGATGATCTCAGGTTGTCGGGAGGGCGGGTTATAAACCCGCCCCTACGGTTGGAGTGCAGTTCCACGAAACCCGGCTAGGTGTCGAGGAATCGCCAGCCGGGGAGGTCAACCTGCCACTGCCCGTCCTCCAGGAGCATGGGGATAACCAGGCCGGACATCATGCGGCGGCGGGTGACGGTGCTTTCGTTCTCGGTGACGCCGAAGGGCAGAAAGGCAAAGGCATGGACGTCGTCAATGAAGTTGGTGGGCGCCACACCCAGGTCGGTCAAGTCTTCCAGGGGCCAAAGTCGGAGGACCGTATCCCGGAAGTCCTTCATCATGGATGACCGCAGGTTATGGTCCTGGTCGTAGGCGGCCCGGTAGGCGTTCTGCATATCAATGTTGTTGCGGGTGGCCCACACGCCCATGCGCATGCCCCGGGTCTCCTTGGAGAGCATGGACCAGGCCTGGTCCATGTCTCCGTCCCGCACTGCCTCGGCAAAAATGCCGGCGCGGTTGCCAATATCGTCAGGTTCCTGGCTACGTTTGTTACCGGGTATGCGCATGGAGCGTTTCCTTCTTTCAGCCGCCTCTTGGGCGGGAATTATGACCTCTTCTCGATTACACCACAAGCGATGCGAGAGCCTGCTGTGCCCGCGTCCTCGCCGTAAGCATCAGGATGTTCGTGGACTATTATGGCTGAACCATCAGCGTCGAACAGAGTGTGGTCTTCGCCCGACGCCAGGGTCACAGCATCCGTAAAGATGTCCGCCCGGGCCCATCCGTCGGCATTGGCAAAGATGTTCGGCAAGTCCCCGGCGTGTTGCCCTGTACCATACAAAAAGCCATGGCTTTCGTCTTCGGGGTTATAGTGCCCGCCCGCCGCCGAGAAATCGGGGGAACAGGCGCCCACTGCGTGAATATGAAACCCGTGTCCTCCCGGAGGCACTCCCTGAAGTTCAGCGCTAATCAGGACTCCTTGAGGTCCCTGGACCACGGTGACGATGCCCAGTGCATTCCCCGCCTGGTCCAATATGGCCGCCTCGGCGACGGCACCCACATCCCTGGCCATTTCGGGGGCGGCGGCCGGCTGACATGACGCCAACGCCGCCACTAACAGGCACATTGCTACTACAGCCAGTGTAAACCTAAAAGGATACATACCCAGAATGCTCTCCGTGTCGAAAGATATCGTCGCATAGCAGGCCAAGACTTAGAAACTGTCTCAAAACTCCTGCGTTGGCGAACAAAGGAATTGCCCCTAGGGGGTGTCGTCAAATTGAATGTGGGGGCTTCCTAGCATCCCCTTTCGTCGTTACCGCGAAGGCGGGAACCTCGACCGGCAGTAGTTAAGATTCCTGCCTTCGCAGGAATCACGGTGCATTTGACGACACGCCCTAGTGTTTCTCCCCTATCTTAACCCTCCCCCGTCAAGGGGGGGAGGGACTTTTGAGATAGTTTCCTAGTATCCAACCGCGTAGCCGTCCCGGCGAGGGTCGGCTCCGCCGTGCAGGGCGCCGTTTTCCGGGTCAACCTGGATCATCATTTCGCTGCCGGTGGCTTCCCAGCCGCCCAGGACGTTAAGGACGTGGCCCTTCTGCCGCAGGCCATCCAGCACATCTTCCGAGTAACGTGACTCCACCAGCAGTTCGTCGGGGCAGGTATGGGGGACGTAGGACTCGGTGGGGTTTTGGGTGTTGCGCCAGCGGGGAGCCTCCACCGCCTCGGCAACCGTCATCCCGAAGTCCAACACGTGGCTGATGACCTGGAGGTTGGTCTGCACCTGCGTATCGGCGCCGGGAGTCCCCAGCACCAGGGACAGTTGCCGTCCGGCCCCGTTCTCCGACGCTTCCGAGTTGCGGAAGACCATCACCGGGTTCATGGTGTGGCGGACGCGCTTGCCGGGCTCGAGGGCGTCCACGTGGTCCTCTTCCAGGTGCCAGTAGGTCATCCGGTTGTTCAGCAGAATGCCGGTGTCGCCGGCTATCAGGCTGGAACCCCAGGCGCTCTGGATGCTCTGTAGCTGGCAGATGGCGTTGCCCTGGCCGTCCACCACTACGAAGCAGGTGGTGTCCTCTTGCTCCTGTCCGGCGCCTACTTTGGCGGGGCGACCCGTGGGCTGGGCGGACTGGTAGGCCCAGGGGTTGCCCGCCTTGGCATCGTAGGCCGCCCGCTCTGGGTCAATGAGCTTGGCGCGGTCGCGGGCATAGTCCTTGGAGAGCAGGCCCTCAATGGGCACGTCAATATATTCGGGGTCGGCCACGAAAGCCTCCCGGTCAATGAAGGCCAGCCTCTTGGCCTCCACCATTAGGTGAATGCTCTCGGCGGTGTTGCAGCCCAACGACTTCAGGTCGAACCCCTCCACCAGGTTAAGTTCCTGGAGCAGGACGTGGCCGCTGGAGTTGGGCGGCGCTTCGTAAACCGTGTGGCCGTGGTAGGTGGTGGAAATGGCTTCCTGCCAGCGGGCCCGGCAATCGGCCATATCTTGCAGGGACAATAATCCCCCCTGTTCCTCGCTGAACTTGACGATGGCCCGGGCGATTTCACCTTTATAGAAAGCCTCCCGTCCTCCGTCAACGATGGCCTGGAAGGTGCGCGCCAGATCCCTCTGATAGCATATTTCCCCAGGCTGCAGGGGCCGCCCGCCGTCAGGTGCGAAGACTGCCTGGGAGGTGGGGAACTGGCACAGCAGGGAGTCGGCGGCGATGGACCTGGACAGGACGTGGGTAACCGGAAAGCCGTTGGCGGCCAGGTCAATGGCCGGGGCAAAACATTCGGCCAGGGACAGGAGACCATGCTTTTCGTGAACGTCCAGCCAGCTATTGACGAGCCCAGGCACCGATACGGACATTATGCCTTTCATGGGGATGCCTTCGGGGAGATAGCGGTCGCGAGTGGCGGCGTACGGAGCGGCGCCAGTGCCGTTAGAGACTTCCAGACGGTCGGCATCCTTGCGGTACACCATGATGAACCCGTCGCCTCCCACGCCGGACATCAACGGCTCCACCACGTTAAGGGCCGCCGCCGTGGCCAGGGCGGCGTCGGCAAAGTTGCCGCCCCGCTGCAGCATGGCAACACCCGCCTGGGAGGCGAGGGGGTGGCCGGAGCAGACCATGCCGTTGCGCCCCATAACCACCGGGCGGTAAGAGTCGTAGCTGATGCCGTGGGGAGAATTGGGCATTATGGGGCCTCCTTGTCGAACTTGTCCCTGCTGGAAGGTTCGGTGTGCTCGTGGGTTTGCATGTAGGCTTGGAGGACTTCGCCTATCTGCTGACGGAAATCCGCGCCTTGTACCTGGAACCAAGCCAGAATGTCCGGGTCGAGGTTAAGGCGTACCAAGCTCCGGGGATAGAAAAACGGCGCTGACCTCTGCCAGACGTTGGGGTCGGTGAAGTCTATCGGCAAATTGTCGGGGTCAGACAGAGCATTGGCTTCAATTTCCTCTTCGGTCATGGCGGCAAGCCTGGCCCAATCGGTCTTGGTATCCTTGGGTAGATTATCTCTGGAGTACCTGACGATAGTTTCTTCGTTCATCTCTTCTCGCTCTCCTGGCGGAAATGATTCGCACCACCCCGTTGCGCGGAGTAAAGACCACCGCGAACAATTCTCCATCTATTCTGCCAATACACTTGTATCTTATTTCGCCGTAACCCCGACGGTTATCCTCAAACCGGAGAATAGGCCCTTCAAAAATCAGGGCAGCCCTTTCGAAGCTGATACCGTGCTTTCCCATATTGACCTGGTTCTTGTTCTCGTCCCACTGGAACCCCTCCGGATACAGATACTCAATGGGAATCATTCCGGCTCAGGCTGGCCTTCCAATTGCTGGCCGGTTAGCTCCAATTCCATGTATTCCAGTAGCACTGCGTTCACCAGGTCGTGGATGGCCCGCTCCCGGGTGAGATACCAGTTGCCGGCTTTGACAGGGAGCGGCACCCACACCGCCTTGCGCGGCGCGTCGTGGGGAGCGTCTATGATGTTGTCTTCCCAGTCCTGGGGGACTGGGTCATTTTTGACACCCGGGGATCGGACGAATTCTTCTTCTGCCATTTTCTTCCCTTCCGGGGAGTTAATGCTCCCGTTTGCTGACTTCGAGGCAGCTTAATTCCCCATCACCGCCTGCCGCCGGGCGATGGCCGCCTCGGCCCTGGGGCTGATGGCCCTTTCCACAACTACGTTTACCAGGGCCGGCTTGTTGGCGGCGAAGGCGCGTTCCAGGGCGGGCTTGAGGTCTTCGGGGCGTTCGACGAATTCGCCGTGGCCGCCCAGGCCCTGGACCACCAGGTCGTAGCGGGTCTGGAGCAGGTCGGTGGCTACGGGGCGACCGTAGAGGCCAAGCTGAATCTGCCGGTCAATGCCCCACGCCGAGTCGTTGCCCAGGACGGTTACGACGTTCAGGCCGTGGCGGACCGCCGTGTCGAACTCCATGCCGTTGAAACCAAAGGCGCCGTCGCCGGTGAGGTTGATGACGCGGGAGTCGGGGTAGGCCACCTGGGCCGCCAGCGCCGACGGCAGGGAGGAACCCAGCATGCCTAGGCTGGAGACGTAGGACCACTTCTTGGGCATCTGGGCAGGAAGCAGGGCCCGGCCAAAGTGACAGTAGTCGCCGCCGTCGAAGGACAGGAAGTCGTCGGGCCGAAGCATGGATTCCAGGGTCTTGTGCACGAACATGGCATGCATGGGGGTTTCCGATACCGCCAGACCCTCGGCCCATTCCGCCTGGGCGGCGCGGGAAGCGCGGAGTTCTTCCAGCCAGGGAAGGTCGTGCCAGGTGTGTTTTGCGGCTTCCTGGGTCATCTGCTGGACCACGCTGGTAACGTCGCCGACGATGCCGACGGAGACGCCCCGGTTGCGTCCTATCTCGGCGGGCGAAGGGTCAATCTGGATAATCTTTGCGTCGGCGGCCACGTTGGGCGGGCGGCAGAAGCCGATGGTGTAGTCCTGCTTGCGGCCCAGCAGCACCACCACGTCGGCATTTCGCAGCATGGTGGCAGCCCGGTTCAGGCCCCGCTCGAAGAAGCCGAAGCCGTAGGGGTGGTCGTCGGGAACCAGACCCCGGGCCTGGCCCTCGGTGAGAACGGGGACACGGAGGGTTTCGGCAAAGTCCATCAGGGCCTGGCCGTCCTGGGTGTAACCGGCGGCCTCACCGGCGATGACGAAGGGGCGCTGAGCCTGGCGGAGGAGGGCGATGACCTGTTCGATCTGGGCCTGGGGGCCGAGAATGGCCTCGCTGGCGCGGTATTCGTCGGGGTTGAAGAAGACCACCTCGTCCTCGTCCAGTTCCTGCTCCTGAACGTCGGTGGGAATGGTCAGGTGGACGGGGCCCCGGCGGCCGCTGAAGGCCAATCGCACCGCCCGGGCGATGGTGTCGGGAATGCGGCGGGCGTCGTAAATCATCAGAGATTCCTTGGACGTGGCCGCCGCCATGCCCACCTGGTCAATTTCCTGCATGGCGCCCCGGCCCAGTTCCGACAGGTCGGCGGAACCGGCGATGGAGAGCAGGGGACTTTCGCTGTGCATGGCGTTGGTTAAGCCGGGGATAGCGTTGGCAAAGCCGGGGGTGGTGTACATGCACACGCCCAACTGGCCGGTGATGCGGCCGTAGGCGTCGGCCATGTGGACTGCCGCCTGCTCGTGACGGGTGTCAATGAAGCGGAAATCGTCGTCTGCCATGACGTCCAGCACCGGCAGCACGTGGTCGCCCGCAAGAGTAAAGATGTTATAGACGCCCTCCAGCTTCAGGGCCTTGGCAATAAGGTGACTACCGGTGACTCGGGCCATGTTTCCTCCAAGATTGTGTTCAAATTAGATTCAATTAGCGAAAAGGTTACCAGACACCCGTACAATCGGGCAAAGGCAGCGCAAGTGGCTTGATTATGGTGTGGTGTGGGTGGAGCGTCAAGGTTGGAGACGGCGCGGCACGTTAGGCGCTTTCTTGTTTGCCTTATTCATTGCGGTTACAATCACCTTTGACACATCACACTCTGCGGCCCTTTCCCCATCCGGGCCGCAAAGAGATAACGGCGGTACTGATGTTCACGCTACGCGTTAAAGTGCAAGAAGACGGGTCAATCCTTATTAAAGGCCTGCCGGTAAAGCCGGGCGATTACTACGAGGTATCCATCAAGCCGGCAAGGAGCAAACCGGATCCGGACAACCCTTACC
Organism: Dehalococcoidia bacterium; assembly: GCA_034423215.1. Taxonomy (GTDB): domain Bacteria; phylum Chloroflexota; class Dehalococcoidia; order Lucifugimonadales; family UBA3495; genus Bin22. The sequence goes on along the minus strand of DAOUIY010000037.1, from coordinate 9,120 downwards.
CGCTGCGGGGTATGCCCTATAAATATTATCTCCCCTTTGAGCCTGCCGAACAGGAGAATTGGGAAGAGTTGTTGGAAAAAGTGACTCCTTACGAAAGGGAAGGCGACTGGCGGCTATTGCCTCCGGAGGAACTGGAGAAATTGGAGCGGGGGCCAATCAGGGAAGACCAGGAATAATAATCCTGGACAAATGCTTGAGGGAATAAAACGGAATGGAATGGTGGGAACAGCTCGGCAAGGACAATAAAGGTAGCCGCCCCCGCTGTGTGTTGTTGATAGACGGCAGCCGGTGCGAGGTTGCTCAGAGACTGACCGGGCTTATAAATATGCCGGACGTGGCCGTAAATCCGACTGACCAATGGATACCTTGGGACAAGCCGATACATGTCAATAATGGCAAATGGGATAAATCGCCAGCTAATGAAGCGGAACTCCACAAGGCAGGGTCTCTGCTTCCCAGTGACATAAGGGTTCAGCTTAAGGACTGGTGGTTGGCCGTAGCTAAGAATGCCAGGACACCCAATTGGGACATCGCCAGCACTTGTTCTATAAATGGCGAACCAGGATTGCTACTTATAGAAGCGAAGGCCCACGCCGCCGAGCTTGCCCCCAAGTTGGACAAGTGCAGCAGCACTAATCGGGATAATCGACTACGGATATCCGAAGCCATTAAGCAAGCTAACGGGAGTCTGAATATAGCGACCGAAGGCACATGGAACCTTTCCCGCGACCACCACTATCAGTTATCAAATCGGTTTGCTTGGGCTTGGAAGCTGGCCTCCCTAGGTGTACCTGTAATTCTGATTTACCTGGGTTTTCTTGGGGCACAGGACATGATTGGGCGGGAATTGTTCCACTGCTCCGATGATTGGGAAAAATGTGTCAAGGAATATGGCAAAGGCGTTGTGGATAACGATTGCTGGGGGCGACGGCTGAACATACAAGGCACTCCAATTTTTCCTTTAATCCGCGTCTATAACCAGCCCTTTCACCCTTGACCCTGGGTGTTCAACCTCTGACAAAGTATAAATCGACAAAGGAGCGACACCATGCAATTTGGCCTGGCCTACGAAATGCAGCGGCCCACCTTGGACGACCACGCAGTTATCGAAGAAACCATTGAGCAGTGTGTCCTGGCCGACCAGATGGGGTTCGATTACGTCTGGTTTGTCGAGCACCACTTCCTCACTACCTTCTCCTCTTCGCCCTGTCCCGAAGTAATTTTCGGCGCCCTTAGCCGGCTGACCAAGAGAATCCGGCTGGGCTTTGGGGTGGTTATCCTGCCCTACCACCACCCGGTGCGCGTGGCCGAGCGGGTGGCCATGGTGGACCACCTGTCCAACGGGCGCGTGGATTTCGGCACCGGCCGCTCTGCCCCCTACGAGCAGACGGGCATGGGTATTGACCCGAGGGACACCCGCGAAATGTGGGATGAGTCGCTCTCCATGATTCCCAAAATCTGGGAGTCGGACTATTTTGAGTGGGATGGCCGTTTCTGGAATGTCCCGCCCCGCCAGGTGCTGCCCAAGCCCTACCAGAAACCCCACCCGCCCATCTGGGTGGCGGCTCTCCAGCCCACCACCTACCAGTTGGCGGCCCAGAAGGGCATCGGCGTGATGGCCCTGGGCGTCAGCGCTCCCTCGGTGCTGGAACCCCACATCCAGGACTACCGCACCACCATCAAGGAAGCTGACCCGGTGGGGGCCTTTGCCAACAACCAGTGGCTCAGTTCCATATTCGGCTACTGCGGCGAGGACAACCACGAGGCCCGGGAGTTGTGCGCCAACTCCCTAAAGACCTTCTTCGGCCCGGGCCGTCCCTACGTCCAGGACCAGAAGGACATATACTCAAGGCTGCTGGAGCAGTGGGGCGGGATTCCCGAGCACCTGGTGCACAACTTCTCCCGCTACATTGACGTAAAGGAAGTCACCGACGAGGGGGCGGCCACCCAGTTCGACCTTTCCGGCGGGAGCGCCCTGGCCCAGAAGATATGGGAAGAGATGGACTCCGACACCCTGGCCGACCGGGGCGTCATCGTCGCCGGCGATCCGGAAAGCTGCATAAACGCGGTAAAGTTGCACGAGGCCACTGGCGTGGACCAGGTCCAGTTCCTGATGGCCACCGAGACCATCGGCCACGAACAGGTGATGAAGTCCATTGAGTTGTTCGGGAAGCATGTGATTCCGGCGTTCAAGTAGAAGGAACGGCATCGGCATAGTTGCCGGCGAATGAATACATGCAAGAGAACGAGAGGCTTCGGAATAACCGAAGCCTCTTCTTCATCCGGCTATTACGGAATGTGTCGGTCCCTTCAGGCCACTTGGGCAACCTCATCGCGCCAAGAGAGCAAGGAACCCCGCCTACACTACCGTCGCCCCCAGAATCTTCTCCAAATGCCCCAGAGCCCAGGTATGGGCTTCCGCGTCAAAGGTTGCCACGCAGTCGGCCGGCACCTCCACCGCGTAGTCCCGGTTGCGGGCATCGGAAGTAGTGTGAAGGACGCAGATGTCGGTGCAGACGCCGCAGACAATCACCTTGTCCGGTTGCATGTCGGCAAGCCTCTGCTCCAGGTCGGTGTTGAAGAAGCCGCTGTACCGGTTCTTGGGCACCAGGTTGTCGTCCGTAAGATAGCCGGCCAGTTCGGGAATGACCTCCGGCTCCTCCGTGCCGATTACGCAGTGGACCGGGAAAATCTCGAATTCCAGGTCGTCGGGCAGATGGTGGTCGGAGATGAACATTACCTTTGAACCGGCCGCCGTTTCTCTTTCCAGCAGGGCCTGAATCCGGGGAATCAGGGCACGATAGTCCTCGCAGTAAAGGTTGTGTCCCGGTTCCAGGAAGCCCCGCACCATGTCAATGACCAGCACTACGTTTGCCATTACTTAACCTCCATGAACCGTCTCCCCGGCATTCACACAGGGCAGGCGCTCATGGCTCCGCCCTGGCCTCCAGGGGGAAGCAGGTCAAACCAGTTCCATGATCCCACACCCTTTCGGAGAAACGCCGTCGTTCATCTCTCCGCTCGGCGCTGTCGGTAGAAAAGATGGCGCACAGTTCGTAAGTGTTGCCCTCCATCACTTGGTAGTCATAAGGAACGCCCGTTTCCGGGTCCGTAACGGACCGCACGGAAAACCTCGGCCCCTTCATGTCTTGCAGACTTGCCGGCATTTCCTCGTTGAGTTCAAGGTATCTATCTATGTTGCTGGAAATGTTTCGCAAGTCGTCGACGCGTTGCTCGTCCAACCGCACATCCCGCTGATCACCCGGGGTGCCCACCAGGTAGATGGAGTAGCCGAGGGTGGCAACCACAACCAATACCGCCGCGATGACCGTTCCCCGCAGCACCGGGGCAGCCCTGGCAACCGATTGGGTTACCTGGTCCTCCGCCTGGCGCATATCCCACAGGTAGTATGCGAATATGGGGCCGGTGATTACCAGGATGGCCACCACCTTCAGGACAAAGCCCGTTGTCGGGTCACCGGCCAGCAGGCGGGCCAGCAGGGCAATTACATCGCCGAGAATTACCGCCGAGCCCACTACCAGGGTCAGGTAGGTCAGCCACCGGCGAATGAGGGACTGCCGCCGCTCCGGGTCGGCAGCCACCGCCCTGCCCAGCCAGCGCATGAGGACCAGATAGACGGGAAAAGCCACTATCACGGCGGCCAATGCCGTGGTCTGCGCCGCCGAAGGGCCGGTATCATAACGATTAATCACGCTGGAAAAATGGTAGTCAATCAGGCCGAAGAATACCGCTCCCAGGCTGAATGCAAAGCCATACAGAGCAATGAAGGATACCAGGTAAAGGAAGGCTTCCCGCGCGTGCAGGTAGGGCTGGGGACGGGGCACCGCCACCGGAAAGGCCACTTCCGCGAAGGCTGCCAGGCCGCTGTTGACTTCCCGCTCCTGCCAGCCGGCCTCCAGCAGCACGTTGCGGATGGCCTCCCGCTCCTGTCCCGTCTCCAGGGATTCCTTGATGAACTGGCGCAGTTCCTGGTTCACCTTGCCGCCTCCATCGCTCCGGCGGAATAGCTCTCGTCCGTCGCCAGCATTTCCGACAGCCCCATAAGCTCAAAGCACTGGTGCAGGGTGACCATGTTGTCCGCCAGGTGAGCGGTGGTTCCCTTTTGCTTCAACTCTTCCATGAGCCCGGCCACCACTTTGCCCACCGTCAGCAGCGCGCTGCCCGGATAGATGACCAGCTTAAAGCCCAGCTGTTCCAGTTCCTGCGCCGTGAACAGGGGCGACTTGCCCGATTCTACGAAGTTGTAGAGCAGGGGAACCTCTACCGACGCCACCACCTGCTCCGCCTCTTCCGCGGACCGGATGGCCTCTACAAAGAGGACGTCGGCGCCGGCCCTGGTAAATGCCTCGCAGCGGCGCATGGTATCGTCCCAGCCGGTGACGGCCAGGGCATCGGTGCGGACGATGATGACAAAGTCATCGTCGGTACGGGCGTCCACCGCCGCCCGTATCTTGCCCACCATCTCGTCTATGCCGATGACCCGCTTGTTGTCCAGGTGGCCGCACCGCTTGGGAAATTCCTGGTCCTCGATGTGCACCCCCGCCACGCCGGCCCGCTGGTACTGGCGGATGGTGCGCTGGATGTTCAGGATGCCGCCGTAGCCGGTATCAGCGTCGGCAATGACCGGCACATCCACCGTTTCCACGATTTTCGCCGCATTTTCCACCATCTCACCCATGGTGGCCAGGGCCAGATCCGGGTAGCCCAGGGTAGCGACGGAAGTGCCGGCGCCGGTCATGTAAACGGCGGGGAACCCCGCGTTCTCGATGATTTTGGCGGTAAGGCAATCATAGGCGCCAGGGGCCATGATGATGCCGGGCTCCCGCAAAAGTTGGCGCAGTTGGGTGGTGGGTTGCATGGTTCAGACTCCTGCTGTTTCGGGATGGCAGGTTCATGGATGGCAATAGGGTTGTCTTCCAGTATAAACCAAGAGGCCGGCCTCCAGAACAATCGCATTTGGAGACTTTCACGTTAACCGTCGTTCCCGCGCAGGCCTCCACCTCGGGCAGATCGAACTTGGCGGGAACGACGGGCTTGCCCCAAGCCTGAAATGCGATTGCCCTGGGGCTGATCGCCGGCTTAAATTGACACCGGCACTTTAGGGACGCATAATTCTTTCTGTACAAAACATGCCGTACAGGACAGGACAATGACTACCAGGTTGGATGTACGCCTTGAGGCGGAGCACCGGCGAAGACTTGAAGCCCTGGCCCAGGAAAGAGGGTTGCCAATTTCTGACGTTGTGCGCTGCCTGATTGACGGCGCCTACGAGGAAATATTGCGGGACCGGCGAAAGCGAGCTGTGGATATCTTGACGGGATTGAATTTAGAAGACCCTCCCGACCCTGACGTCCTGTCGCGCGAATTGGGGGAGGCCCATGGGCCCGGCGGCATTCATTGACGCTAATGTCCCGATCTATGCCGCGGGGAGGGAGCATCCGTACAAGGAACCCTGCGCCCGGGTCTTAAGAATGGTTGCCAGCAGTCCCGAACCATTTGTAACTAATGCGGAGGTTCTGCAGGAGTTGCTGCATTATTACACGGCTTCCGGGCGCTGGAGCCTAGGGCGAGTAGTAGTGACAACCTTTGCCGAACTGATGCACGGCTTCATTGAACCGGTCAGGGCCGAGGACGTTCTTGTCGCTGCAAGCATGGCCGACACCCATCAAGGGGTAAGCGCCCGCGACCTGGTACATGGGGCGGTGATGATACGGCTGAATGCGCAGAAAGTCATTTCCGCAGATTCCGACTTCGACAGGGTTGATGGTGTCGTGAGGCTGGATCCCCTTCAAGTGGATGATTGGAGAGCCTCTGTCATTGATGCCAGTGACGGATAGCGCCACTGAGTTGTCTCACGTCAGAAACCCATCCACCATCTTTACCGGCTATTTATCGTAGAGAGCAAAGGCCACAGGGCAAGCTACCCCACCATCCCACCGTCAATGGTTAGCACCTGGCCCGTAATGTAGCCTGCCCCCGGCCCGCACAGGAAGGACACCGCCTCGGCCACGTCGGCGGCGCTGCCGAACCGCTCCATGGGAATGCGGCCCAGCACCGTCTTCCTGGCCTCTTCCGTCATCTGGTCCACCATGCCGCCGGTATCAATAAAGCCGGGGGCCAGGGCGTTGACCGTAATGTTGCGGGATGCTACCTCGCGGGCGACAGCCTTGGTGAAGCCAATCAGCCCGGCCTTGGAGGCGGCGTAGTTGGCCTGGCCCGGGTTGCCGCCGAGTCCCACCACCGATGAGATGTTGACTACCCGCCCCTGCCGACGGCGAATCAGGTGGGGCATCACGTACTTGGTGCAGAGAAAAGCCCCGCGCAGGTTGACCTCCAGCACCCGGTCCCAGTCCTCGGGGGTCATGCGCAGCAACAGGCGGTCGCGGGTAATGCCTGCGTTGTTCACCAGGATGTCGATGCGGCCCCACTGTTCGATTACGCTCTTTACCAGGGCATCGGCATCCGTTTCCCGGGATACGTCCCCGGCCATTGCCACGGCCTCGCCGCCCGCGTCGGCAATGTCTCGGACTACCTGTTGCGCCGCCGCCTCGGAAGCCTGGTAGTTCACCGCCACCCTGGCGCCGTCCCGGGCCAGGCGCTGGGCGATAACCGCGCCAATGCCCCGGGACGCCCCGGTAACCAGGGCCACCTGTTCCGGGAGCCGCAGGTCCGCCATTATTGTCCTTCTCCCGACAGCCCTCGCCGGCTCAGTTCGGCCAGCTCCTGCCTCATGCTGTCTAACAGTCCCCACTGAACGTACTTCACCGCGGTGCTGATTGCCCCGGCAACGCCTTCAGCCCTGGAAGAGCCGTGGCCCACCACCACGGCGCCGTTCACACCGAACAGGGGGCCGCCCATGGTGCGGGGCAGGTTGGTGGTCTGCCACAACTCGTTAAAGACTCCATTCATCTGTTCCTCGGACATGTAGGGGGCAAGCCGATTGGACAGGTAACCGCCCAGGGCCGAGCCCATTCCCTCGGTGAACTTTATGAGGATGTTGCCCACGAAGCCGTCACAGACAATTACGTCCGCCTTGTCGCTGAAGAAGTCCATGCCCTCGACATTGCCCACAAAGTTCAGGTGGCTCTGTTCGAATAGCTGGTAGCTCTCCTGTACCTGGCGGTTGCCCTTGGACTGTTCGGAGCCGACACTGAGCAAGGCCACCCGGGGATTCTCGGTGCCCAGGAAACGGTGGGCGAATACCGAGCCCAGGGCCGCAAAATTGAGAAGCTGCGAGGGGCGGCAGTCCACGTTGCTTCCCAGGTCCATCAGGACCGTCCTCGGCGCAAGCCCCAGGAACGGGCCGCCTATGCAGGGCCGTTCCAACCCGTCCATCATCCCCAGCACCAGGGCCGCCGAGGCCATGGAGGCGCCGGTGGACCCCAGGGAAACCATCACGTCCGCCTTCCCAGACTTCACCAGCTTGGTGCCCACGATAATGGACGCCTCGGGCTTTTGCCTGAAGGCGTGCATGGGATGCTCGTCGTCGCCAATTCTCCCGACGGAAGGGACTACCCTGACCGACCTCCCGTTGAGGTCGTATTTTTCCAGTTCAACCTCCAGGGCTCCGGAGTCGCCCACCAGGAGCAATTCCATATTGTGCTGGTCCAGCGCGGCCACGGCGCCCTTCACAGTTTCGGTGGGGGCATAGTCTCCACCCATGGCATCCACCGCCACGCGAATTGGCGTCCCACCTTCGGCCGATGGACAGTCATAGTCAGCGAATTGCATACTGGTCTCCCCTTACCTCCACATCCCGGGCTTGCCTCAGGTTGGCAGCCACATCGCAGAGTCACGATGCGGGCAGTCTTACCGTGGCAACGCCCGTCACCAACTCTTCATCCGTTTCTACGTTGACTACGGCCACCGCGCAGGTTACCAGGCGGTGACCGTCCTTTTCCTCTACCCCGGTTTCACGGCCACGACTTGCCAGCCGGTGGCCCAGGTATGCTGCCCCCTTGAACCGAGTCCGCAGGCCGCCGGATTCCAGCCAGGCCTGCCCGTAGGCGGCGGCCATCATGCGGGAAATCAGGGCGAGGGTTAACATTCCGTGGGCGATTACACCGCCGAACTGGGTCGTGGCCGCGAACTCCGCGTCCCAGTGCAGCGGATTGTGGTCGCCCGACGCGGCGCAATATGCGTTCAGACGGTCCTGGTCAATATCCAGGGTTAACTCAGGCAGCAGCTTATCGGCCTGAAAAGTTTCCGCCATGCCCGCCCTAGCCCTCACCCTCCGGCGTCAAAACCGTGGTCTTGCCGGTCTGTACTACCTGCCCGGACCCGTTCTTCAAAGTGTAGCCCACCGTCAAAAAGCGGAGACCGCCCCGGCTTCGGGGCCGCTCGGGCACGGCTTCGCCGTAGATAACCTCGCCGAATGCCACGCCGGACACCGCCTGCATCTCCTGGATGCTGTGTATGGTCCCGGCCGGCAGGGAGAGCTTCTCCAGCATGGCGCCCAGGGCGTAGGCGCACAAAGCTGACGGTGGCGCCAACCCTGTCTCGCCGTACAGATGCAGCCCGTCTCCGACAGCGTCCAGGTACTGCTTCGCAGCTTTTTCAGCAATGGTCCAGCTGCCCAGGTTAATAGCTACGCCCGCTGAGACTTCCACACCCTTTACCCCTGGCCTTTCAGCTACCCCTTGAGGAGGTCCAACTTCCTACGATTATACCTTAAACGGGAAAATGGGTGCGTGGCCGGCACAAGCCGGCGCCGGCCAGCGTCAACTCAAGCCGGTATTGGGGAAACGCCGCCTTGCCCGCGCCGCCGGGAACCCGGGCACCGGCATAGTTAGGTGCAACCTCAGGACGAGGGTTCAAAGGGCGAACTATGTTGCGAAGTGTTGCCCTGTGTTCCCCAAGGTTCGGGGCAATCGCGTTATGGAAATATGTCATGCTGAGTCCTTCGGCAAGCTCAGGATAGACTGCGCCGAAGCATCTAGTATTCAGTCAAACCGGTAATGACAGAGAAATGAAGCTTTTGAGTGGGAGTGGTAGGGTTGCCAGAGAAGCTGTGCTGGAGGGGTGTGGTATCCATGGTACAGGAGAAGCATCAGGTCAGGCTGACGTCGGAGGAAAAGGGGCATTTACGGAAGGTGGTCC
>DAOUIY010000036.1:0-15832 GCA_034423215.1 Dehalococcoidia bacterium | reverse complement strand
GGTTACGGACCCGAAAGTTGGCTTGGGGGAAGGATTTTAGGCCCTTCGGCAAGCTCAGGGCGACATGACCTCCTGCTTGGACGTTCAGCCTAGCCCAAAACGCGATTGCCCTGACACGCTACCACCTGGAGGCGATTTGTTGCTATAATTGACCTGCAATCGGGCAAGCGGGCGGGCGTAACTCAGTGGTAGAGTGTTTGCTTCCCAAGCAAAAAGTCGTGGGTTCGAATCCCATCGCCCGCTCCACGGTAATGAGTAATTTCGGGGCAGCTTGTGTGGCTGCCCCCGTTTTGTGCAATGGCCGGGGAGGCCAAAGGGCGCGGCATTCTTGCTCTTGAAACTGACGGATATCGGAGAACCCTTGGACGCTGACAAAAACTGCTTTCAGGACGGCGACATGGTCCTCTTTCAGGACCGGAAGGAACGCCGCTACCTCACCACCCTGGCCCAGGGGCAGGTGTTCCACAGCCACCTGGGGCGGCTGGAACACGACGGCCTCATCGGCCGCTCCGTGGGGGGCTGGTACCGGACCGACCGGGGCCATACCCTGCTGGCGGTGCGGCCCACCCTGGGGGATTTTGTGCGGCAGATGCCCCGCGGGCCCCAGATTATTTACCCCAAAGACCTGGGCAACATTGTCGCCTTTGCCGACATTTTCCCCGGGGCCACGGTCATAGAATCGGGGCTGGGTTCGGGGGCGCTGACCGCTGCCCTGCTGCGGGCGGTGGGCGACCGGGGGCGGGTAACCACCTACGAGATTAACGAAACGGTGGTGCCCCGTGCCCTGGCCAACATCCAGAGGGTAATGCCCAACCCCTCCAACCTGACCGTCACCATCGGCGACATATACCAGGGCATTGAAGAGGCCCAGGTGGACCGGGTGGTGCTGGACGTGCCCGAGCCGTGGCAGGCGGTGTCCGGCGTGGCAGAAGCCCTGGTAATGGGCGGCATAATGATCAGCTTCCTGCCGACCATCCTGCAGGTTCACCAGCTTGTGGGCCAGCTGCAGGAGGACGGCAGGTTCCAGATGATAGAAACGGTGGAAACGCTGCTGCGGCCCTGGCACGTAACCGAGCGCAGCGTACGTCCCGCCCACCGCATGGTGGCCCACAGCGGCTTTCTGACCACCGCCGTCCGCTGCCTGCCCCGGGTAATCGGCACCGTCAGCAACCCGGCGCCCTGAGCCGCGAATCGGCGGCGATTTTCACCGGCAAGCTATTTTTCGCATTCATCACCAGCGGCTATTCTTGGAAGAGAGAGGATACGGGGGTGAAGTTATGGACGTAATGGCCCGGGACCACACCCTGGAGTTTCTGCGGCAGCACGTAAAGACGGACATGCTGATGAAGCACCTGTTCACCGTGGAGGCCGCCATGCGGGGCTATGCCAGGAAGTACGGCGAGGACGAGGACCGGTGGGGGATTGCCGGCCTGCTGCACGATTTTGACTGGGAAATCTGCCCCACCCCGGAGTCCCACCCCACCTTCGGCGCCGACATCCTGCGGGAACGCGGCTATCCGGAGGACATCATCAGGGCGGTGCTCACCCACGGCGAGCATACGGGCATCCCGCGGGAGTCTCTGATGGAGCACACCCTGTTCGCGGTAGATGAACTGTCCGGCTTCATCCGCGCGGTGACGCTGGTGCGGCCCAACAAGAGCCTGGACGACGTTTCGCCCCGTTCGGTACACCGCAAACTGCGGGACAAGAACTTTGCCAGGGACGTGAACCGGGAGGACATTCGCAAGGGAGCGGAAGAGCTGGGGGTGGACCTGGACGAACATATCAGCTTCATCGTGGAGAGCATGAAGCCCATTGCGGAACGAATTGACCTGACCACCGGCGGCGCGGACGGGCAGTAACGCCCCGTCCGCAACTATGCCGGATGAAGAAAGTACCCCAAAATCCCCTTCCCTTTAATGCGAGAAAGCCTGAACCAAAAGTCCCTTAACTTTCGACAAGGGAAGGTCAGGCTTACTAGTAGTCCGACAACATTGAAATGATAGTTGAAACTGCTTTTCTCCGTCGTTCCGGCGAAGGCCGGAACCCAGAAGCCCTGAAGGTAAGGAACGATGTCTAACGCCAATCTTCCTGGATTCTGGCCTGCGCCAGAATGACGAGTTTCGATAGTTACCCGTCAACCCAAAGTGGTCAAACTACTAGTCCCTTCCCCCTTGATGGGGGAAGCTCAGGATGGGGGAGAAAAAGCCGCTCCTGCGTGGGGGTCGGGCAGTACGGCGGGCCGGCTTATTGGCTAGCCGATCAGCCGCCCACCAGCAGCCACTCAACGCCCAGGAGAATCAGCCAGGGGATAAATCCGATTATGCCGGCAATCAGCACCACGAGAATAGCCCGCCCGGTGCCTTCAAAATCCATGGCCTGGCGGACGCCCATAATTGCCGCGGCCAGGGTCCAGATAAACGCCGCGAAAGAAATCAGCCCGCCAACCACGGGAACCCAGGAGAAGATGGCCAACACGCCCGGGGTGTAGGCAAACCCCAGGACACGGCCCACTTCCGACCAGCTTGTCTGCGTGCCGCTGGTGCGAAGCAGGCCCCCGCCCACCATCAGGATTACCGTAACCCAGAGGGCCCAGCGGATGATGCCAAAGGTCAACCCGAGGCACAGTCCCAGGATAATTCCCAGGAAGGTTGCGCCCTCAATGATGTCGCCAACCAGCCCGCCGATGGCGCCGCATATCGTTACCAGTATTACCACGCCAATGGCCGGACCAAGGGCGCTTCGGTCGGCCTCAATTTCCTCATAGGTGTGAGAATCAAAGAACGCGGCCCCAATCATCCGCTGAAGCATCTGCTCACCTCGTATGTTCAGTTTTTTGCAGCCGCTTTGACATGCGGTCTCCCGGATTATACCCACGCCAGCGGGTTTTTGTACCTGTTTTATTAGCGCGGTTTATGGGAAAACCCGATAGGACGAGCCCATACTATCTGAAGCGACTCCCCGAAAAGCGCTTTCCGGCTGCCTCGGAAGTTGAATGCGGCGGCCATGGAAGCGGCCATAGAAATCAGCCACCTTTAGGTATCCCCTAAGAGGTCGGGAAAGGGCCGGCCCACAGGTCGTGGAACTCGAACTCCTGGACGCCGCCGCCGGGCCAGCCTTCGGGCAGGGAAATGTGCCGGTCGCCGACCAGGGGCGCCGGCAAGGCCCGGACCAATTCCAGGACTTCCTCCCGGGCTCCATCCCGGGCTCCGTCCCGGACTTCCGAAGCGTCGGCAAGGCCCCAGATTTTCGCGCCGTCGGTGGCCGACGGCGGCAGCCCCTTGCCCTGCACCAGCGCCTTGAAGCCGCCCAGGCCGTCGGGATTGGACAGCGCCGCCAGGCCGGCCCGGTTGGCCACCGCCTGGGATGCCGGCAGGGGAGTGGAGGTAATCCGCCGGCGGAGCGTATCCAGGCCCAGGTTTCGGAGCAGCCGGCCCTGGGTGCAGTAGCCCAGGGTTGCCAGCCCGGCCGCCTTTCCGGCCCGGTCCAGGGAGGTAAAGTCCACCTGGGCGGTTATGTCCTGGCTGCCGATGTGGCGCAGCGGCGCGTCGGTCTGGACGTGGCGGTGGTAGGTGGTCAGCGTGCCCCGGGGGCGCAGTTCCGGCGAATACAGTTCCCGGGCTGCCCGGCCGTAGTCTATCGTCACCACAAACCCGGCGGACAGCGCGCCGGCCACATCCCTGGCCCACCCGTCGAGACCCAGGTTGATTTCGGCGGTCTGCCCCTCCGCCAGCCGGATGCCCAGTTTCTGCAGCCTGGCGGCCAGGGCGGGAGTGCTGGGCTCGGCCAGAACTTCTACCAGGGTTTTAGGCAGAGTTTCCGCAATACAGTCCGGCACACTTTCAGGCAGGGGCGCGCCCTCAACCCTCGCTGCTGTCCCCGGGTTCGCGGGGGGAGCAGCGGCAAGGGCGATATAGACCTCTTTCAGATCGCCCCCCACTTGCCGTACCTGGTGGACGGGAAAGGCGTCCAGCAGTTCGTTGGACAGAATACAGCCACGCAGGTTGCGGAAGGGAAGTCCGTCGGATACCAGGCGCTCAGGCATGAGACCGCCGGACGGGCTTCCGGCAGCCTTTCGGTCCACACTCCTGCTCCTGCTCCTGCTCCGGTCCAGGCATATATAGCGCAGATGGTCGGAGAATCCGCCAGGCAGGGAAGCGGCTGCGGTAAGGATGTCCCTGGCCAGTTGGCCGTTGCCGGCCCCGAGCTCGATTAGGTGGAAGGGGCTGGGACGGTCCAGCATTTGCCAGAACTGGAAGAGTTGCACCGCCAGCAGGGCGCCAAAGGCGGGGTGGGCCATGGGCGACGTGTAGTAGTCGCCCGCGGGGCCGAAGGGGGAGGTTTCATCGCCGGCGCCGTCCTTGGCATAGTAGCCGCCGTGAGGCCAGTAAAGGGCCACTTCCATGAACTCGGCAAAGGTGATGGGGCCGCGCCGGCCAATGCGGCGGCGAATTTCGGCTTCGGGCGTCATTGGTCAATTATCCACGAATGGGCACGAATATTCACGAATTTGTCCCCAGCTTTGATTAGTGGGTATTCGCGCTCATTCGTGGACTCGCCTAGCCGGCCGGGGCGGTGCGGGCCCGGCGGCCCCGTCGGAAGATGCTCCAGATTTCGCCCCGCTCCCAAATGACCACGAACTGGCTGGCGATGAATATGGAGCTGTAGGTACCGACGATGACGCCGATGGCCACCACCAGCAGCAGTTCCCGGATGCTGGATCCGCCAATGAGCAGCATGGCCAGCAGCACGGTAAAGGTGGTGAAGCTGGTGTTAATGGACCGGCCCACCGTCTCCACGATGCTCAGGTTGACCACCGATTCCAGGGCCCGGTCGGGGTAGCGGATGACGTTCTCGCGGATGCGGTCGAAGATAACTATGGTGTCGTTGACGCTGTAACCGGCGACGGTGAGGATGCCCACAATGAACATGGAATTTACCTCCATGTTCAGCACCCGCCCCAGGATGGAAAAGACGCCCAGCACCAGGAGCGTGTCGTGGATGAGGGTCAGGATGGCGCTGATGCCGTACCGGTAAGCCCGGGGCACCCGCCGGAAGGCGTACCAGATGTACAGCAGGATGAATACCGACGCGGCGGCCAGGGCAATGATGGCGTTCCGCACCGTTTCCTGGGCCACGATGGGCGACGTGGAGTCAAAGCTGACGCCCTCCACCGGGGCCACGTTTTCTGTCAGGTCGTCCTCGATTACCTGCCGTTCCGACCTGCCCCCGCCTACATCCTCGGCCAGCACCTTGGTGCGTACCAGGACGGACTGGCTGCCCGTGCGCTGGACCAGGGCCTCGGGATGGCCCAGGGCATTCATGCGCTGCAGCACCTCGTCCTGGGAAACGGCGCGGTCGAACCTTATGTCCATGACCGAGCCGCTGCTGAAATCAATGCCCGGCCGCAGCCCGGAGCCGCCGGTGACCCAGCCGTCGGGCGGCATGAGCAGGGAGATAATCCCCGGAATCAGGAGCAGGGCCGAGAACAGGAAGTACCAACCCCGCTTGGCTACAATGTCATACATTTAAGGAATCCTCCGGGAACGAGTTGTTAGTCCACTAATGAGCACTAGGGGGTGTCGTCAAATTGAATGTGGGGGCTTCCTAGCGTCCCCTTTCGTCGTTCCCGCGAAGGCGGGAACCTCGACCGGCAGTAGTTAAGATTCCTGCCTTCGCCGGAATGACGGTGCATTTGACGACACGCCCTAATAAATTCAAATGTAATCCACTCTTAATTCGATTCTTAAGTATTGGTGCCCATTCGTGGGCAGATAATCAGACGTTGCGGGTCTGGCCGGTTGCCCCCCCGGGCCTGGCGCCCGTGGTCAGAGTGGGCGTTCCCTCCGGGCTGAACAGGTTCAGGCGCCGGCCCAGGCCAATCCACGCCATGAGCTGCAGCAGGTTGCGGCTGACCACGATGGCGGTAAACATGCTCACCACCACGCCGATGAACAGGGTGAAGGCAAAGCCCGTTACCAGGTCGTCGGCGGTGCGGCTGCCCAGCCACAGCAGAACAAGACAGGTGATGATGGTGGAGAAGTTGCCGTCACGGATGGCCGGCCAGGCCCGGCTGAACCCCACCTCCATGGAAGAGGACAGGGTGCGGCCAATGCGTATCTCCTCTTTCATCCGCTCGAATATCAGGATGTTGGCGTCCACCGCCAGGCCTATGGACAGGATGAAGGCGCCGATGCCGGACAGGCCCAGGGTAACGGGCACCAGCTTGAATACCGCCAGCACCACCACGGTGTAGAAGACCAGGGCCAGGGCCGCCACCACTCCCGCCACACGGTAATAGATAATCATGAACAGCAGCACCAGGCCCAGCCCGATAAAGCCGGCCTGCAGGCTCTTCTCCAGGGACGCGCTGCCCAGCAGGGCGTCCACGTCGCTTTCCTGGATGAGTTCCAGGGGCACCGGAAGGCTGCCCGCTTCCAGCTGAATGGCCAGGGTACGCGCCTCTTCCCGGGAGAAGTTGCCGGTGATGGAACTGCGGCCGTCGCGAATCCAGGCCAGGGATACCGGGGCAATGAGCAGATCATCGTCCAGGAAAACGGCTATGCGCTTGGTCTCGACGTTCACGATGCGCTGGGTCAGGTCCGCGAATATTCCCGTGCCCCGGTCCTTGAAGGCGATGTTTACTTCCCATTCGCCGGTGTTGGGGTCGGTGGAGGCGAAGGCGTTCTCCAGGTCGTCCCCGGTGAGGCCCAGTTCCGCGTCGGTGAAAGTGAAGCAGGTCACGTCGGAGCAGGTGCGCTCCTTGAAAACCAACTGGGCCGTCTGCCCGATGAGGTTCTTGGCCGCTTCAATGCCGCCGGTGGTCTCAAAGGAGTTCACCGTTCCCACGCTGGAGGAGAGGGCGCTGCGCAGGGCCCGCTGCTGGTCTACGTTGATGGATACGGTGCGTATCTCGTATTGAGTATCGGACTGGGCATCTACGGTAAAGTCCTCATAGCCCTGTCCCTCCAGAACGCTGCTGACCAACCCGGCGTCGGTGGCCTCGGCAAACTCCACCTCCGATATGGAGCCGCTGGCCCCCGGAAGCTGGACGATAACCCGGTCTTCCCCAAACAGTTGGATGATGGGTTCTTCGGTGCCGAAGAGGTTGACGCGGCGGTTTATGCGGTCCAGCACCCCTTCCATCTGGTCTGGCGTGGGAGGCTCGGTCTCGGTAAGAGTGAAGGACTCAACCCCATGAACCGTCGCCTCGAACTCGACGACTTCCCCGACCCCTTCCGCCAGGGCCGTTTCCAGGTCACCCTGTTGTTCCTCGTCCAGGGGCGAAGTCGTGGTTATGCGGAAGAAGTTGTCAACCCCGGTTGCCTCCACCTGGAAGTTCGCCAGTTCCTGTTCCTCGGCAATATCGGAGACCGCGCCGGAGTCCGGGTCTTCCAGTTCCGGGTCAAACTTGAACTCCACCTGGGTGTAGGTAATCGAACTCTGGATGGCCTCTTTGGTGGCGACGTCCAGCAGGTCGGAGGTTACCAGGTAGGTGCGGTCATCCAGGGGACGCACCTCGTAGCCGGTGACGCCCAGGCCGTCCAGCGCCTCTTCGACAATAACGCCGCGGGTCGGGTCGGTGAAGCCGACTTCAATGCGGGTGCCGGTGTCGGCCTGGTACACCAGGTGACCGCCGCCGCTCAGGTCGAGGCCCAGCTTCAACCCCAGCGGGCCATCGCCGCCCCGTACCAGGGCGGGAAAGCCAGGGACGTTAATGTTAATGTCCCTGAAGGCCAGGGTGGCCACAGAGAGCCCCAGGATAAACAGAATCAGAATGGTAAGCTGGACACTGCGCCTGCGCATTGATTCTCCTTCAATTACTGCATCCACGAAGGACACGAAGAGTCACGAAGGGGGTTCAGAAGTCTGCTTCGTGGCTATTTATGCTCTGCGTGGACTATTTCTCTTCCAAAGTGGCCGCCAGGGCCAGGGCTTCTTCCCGGGTTGAAATTTCTCCGGCGGCCCGGGCCTCGTCTATCTGCTGCAGCAACCGGCCGATGGCCGGGCCCGGCGACAGCCCCAGGCTTTGCATCAGGTCGTGGCCGTTCAACAGCCTTTGCGGCCCCGCTGCCGGCGCCTGCTCCCGCCCTGCCTCAAGCAAACCAGTCAACATTCTAGCATGGCCGGCCCAATGCTCAGCTACGACCTCGGGCCCCTTGGCCGCCAGGTAATCGGCCATGGCCAGGTATATAGTATCTATGGCAACGTCGTCCAGTTCCCGGTAGTAGCGATGGACAGCCCTGGGCGAGGGCATTTCCTCGCCGTGCCGCAACTGGGAAGGGCGGAGGTGATGCAGCACCATCCTGGACACCATCGAAACCGTCCGGGCGCTGAACCGCATCCGGGTCAGACGCTCCGTCACCATTTCTGCGCCCAGTTCCGAATGGCCCAGGAAGCGGATGCGGCCGGTCTTGTCCGGCCCCTTGGTCTGGGGCTTGGCGATGTCATGCAGCAGGCCAGCCAGCTTGAGAACGGTGCGGCGGTCGAAACCGTCCCCCGCCTCCCCGGCAAAGTGGGCTTCAACCTCCGCGTTCCAGGGCACGAGGGAGTAGATGGCCGAGTTCTGGTGGCCGCGGGTTGCCAGTTCGACGTACTCGACGGTATGAAGGTTGTGATTCCATACGTCCCAGTAGTGGGCGCTGGGTTGCCCAACGCCCTTGGTCAGTTCCAGTTCCGGGATGATGCGGCAGAGCAGGTCCAGGCGGTCCAGGACTTCCAACTGCCCGCGCGCGCCATCGGCGGCCAGTATGGTCATAAACTCCTGGCGGACCCTCTCCGGCGCAACCTGCGCGATGCTAGGGGCGTCCCTTCTAATCTGGCGGGCCGTTTCCGGTTCCAGCATGAATTTAAGCTGGCCGGCCAACCGCACCCCGCGCAGCAGCCGGCCGGGGTCTTGCCGGAATACGTCGTCGCCCACCGCCCGCAACCGCTTGCGTGCCACGTCGGCGCGCCCTCCAAAGGGGTCCAGCAGGTCATTGGCCCACACGCCGGCGGGTATCGGCCGGTCATCGGGGTCGTCGTTTACCAGGCAGGGGTGGTCCAGGGGCAGCGCCATGGCGTTGCAGGTGAAGTCCCGGCGACGCAGGTCGTCCTCAATGTCGGTGGAGTAGCCGGCCAGGTCCACCACCAGGGGCGGCAGTCCTGCGTAAGAGTCCCGCTCTACGACGACCTGGAAAACGCCCCGGCCCAGGTTGTGGGGCTGGCACTTGCCGCCCAGCAGCAGGGCCAACTCCCTCCCCAACTCCTGGACTGACCGGGGGCTAGACCCGGGGCCAAGCGGCGCCACTATGTCCAGGTCATTGGACTCGGCGGCGCAAGCAGGGTCGGCAATCTCTCCCCTCAGCAGAGAGTCTCGCAGGAAGCCGCCCACCAGGTAGGCGCCTCCCTCCCGTTGTGCCAGGTTGGACTGGCGGGGGAAGCGAGTGGCAAAAAACTGGGCAATTTGACTAAGTATGGCGGTAATTCCTGGCGAGTGAAGGCACGCTTCACCGGATAGTGCTGGCAATTGCGTTTACAGGGGTTGCTGGGACGGGCCGGCCGCAACCGCCCGTATCATCACCGGACAGGTCGAAAATGGGCGGGGCCGGTTCACCGTTCCGTCGAATCAGTTTCATCTGCGGGGGTCTTCCCCTGGGCGGGGCCGTCGCCTTCCTCTTCAGGTTCGGGGGGATCGGGCTCGTAACTGATTTTCCACATGCTGTCCCGGGAAACCAGGTGGTCTATATAGAGAACGCCGTTAAGGTGGTCCGTCTCGTGCTCCAGGGCCTGGGCCAGCAGCCCCTCGGCCTTGATGCGTATAACCTTGCCGTTCAGGTCCAGGGCTCTTGCCCGCACCCGCTGGGAGCGTTTCACCGTTCCCCGGTAGCCGGGGATGCTGAGGCACCCCTCTTCTACCTCCCGCTCCCCTTCCCGCCGGATGATTTCCGGGTTAATCAGCACCAGGGGCTCGTTCCATTCGGGCAGTTGAATCACCGCCACCTTCTGCAGCCCGCCCACCTGGTTGGCCGCCAGACCAACCCCGTGTTCCGCGTGCATGGTCTCCACCATGTCATCGGTGTATTGCTTCATGTTGGCGGGAATCTGGGTGACGCGGCGGGTCTGCTGGCGAAGAATGGGGTCTGGAACGTGCCGCATGGTCAAACGGGCCAAGGTGGGATACCTCCCGCTTACGGTCAAGGGCGATTCAAAGGGCAATCGGCCTGCCGGATTCGGTAAACAAGTATAGCCAACGTAGTCGAAAAGTGCAAAGAAACGGCAGGTCTGCCGGGGCAGCCTCCGTACTGCAATGGGGCGCAATTGCTCGGGCGCAACTGCCAGGAAAAAGGGCGATCAACCCGCGGACGGGTCTAACGGAGGCATGGAGTGAAGCATGGCTGCTGACTGCCACACCGGTCACTGCCAGGTACAGAGATAAACCAGGAAACCCTTGAACTGTGAGACCGGGGGGATGGGTTAGGGTGAGGGGGGATTCCGCGGCAGCAACCTATCACTTCATCCTAACCTTCCCCATCAAGGGGGAAGGGGCCTCATTCAGAGGTTCCCCAGGTTTTTTCCTGGGAGCCGCCTACCAGCAAACGCTACAGCAACTCCACCGGGTCCACGTCAATGGTCAGGCCCCGGGCAGGCAAATCAATGCCGTCCAGGAAGCGGTGCAGGTTACGGCCGCGGAGAAGCAGACTCCAGCGATAACGTCCGCGTACCCGGTGCGGGATTCCGGGGGCAGGCCCGATTACGCGGATATCGGTCAGACCCTGGGCCCGGATGTTTTCCTGCATTGCGCGGGCCGCGGCCATGGCCTGGCGCTGGCAGGCGGTCTGGTTAACATCCTGGAACAGCAGCCGAACCAGCCGGTTGAAGGGCGGGTTGCCCTGGAGGCGGCGGGTGAGGATTTCCGTCTCGAACAGCGAAGAATAGTCCTGGCGGGCGGCGGCGGCGATGGCGTAATTGTCGGGGTTGTAGGTCTGGATGATAACCATCCCGGGTTCAAGCCCTCTACCGGCCCGGCCGGCCACCTGGCACAGCAGCCCAAAGGCCTTTTCGCCGGCCCGGAAATCGGGCCGGTATATGCCAATATCGGCCAGCACCACGCCCACCAGGGTCACGTTGGGCAGGTCAAGGCCCTTGGCCACCATTTGAGTCCCCACCAGTACCTGTATTTCTCCCCGGGCCAGCCTTCGCATGGCCTCTTCGGGGTCCAGACCGGAGCGGGTGGCGTCCGAGTCCCACCGCTCCACCATTGCGTCGGGAAACCTGGCCTTGACCTCGTCCACCACCCGCTGGGTGCCTATACCCAGGTGCCGGATGCTCCTGCCCTGGCACCGGCGGCAGGTGGAGGGCATACGGCTGCGGCGATTGCATTGGTGGCAGCGGAGCCTGGACTCGGCGCCGTGGTAGGTCAGCGTGGACGCGCAACTGCTGCACACCACCACGTAACCGCAGTCCCGGCACTGCACCATGGGCGCGCTGCCCCTCTGGTTCAGGAACAGAATGGCCTGCTTGCCGGCGGCAAGACATTCCTCCAGCCCCTGCCCCAGGGCGGCGCTGAAGATGCTGCGGTTGCCTTCCCTCAGTTCCTGCCGCATGTCCGCAATGGCGACCTGTGGAAGCCCTATGCCGGCGGGAAGGGCGTCGGCTTCCCCAGGGCCTGAATTGGCGACGTTTCCGTGGCCCGGGTTAACCGGGCCGACCTGACTGACCTGACTGACCGGGCCCGCATTTGCCCCAAAGCCAATGCGGTGGGGCAATTCAAGCAAGCGGAGCCGCCCCTGCCGGGCGTGGTAGTAGGACTCCACGTCAGGGGTGGCGCTGCCCAGCACAACGGGGGCCCCCGTGAGCCGGGACAGTTCCATGGCGGCGGTCCGGGCGTGGTAAAGAGGCTGGCCCTCAACCTGCTTGTAGGTCCACTCGTGCTCCTCGTCCACCACAATCAGGCCCAGGTCCGGCAGGGGAGAAAATAGGGCGCTGCGGGGGCCGACGACCACGTCATACTCCCCGTCCCTGATTCGCCACCACTGGTCGAACTTCTGGCGGTCGGAAAGGCCGCTATGGGTGACGGCCACCCGGCCCGGAAAACGGGCGTGGACCCGCTGCACGGTTTGGGGCGTGAGGGAAATCTCGGGCACTAGGAATATGGCCTGCTGCCCCTTGGCCGCCGCCCTGGCAATGGCCTGAAGGTACACCTCGGTCTTGCCGCTCCCGGTAACCCCGTGCAGGAGAAACGTGCGGGGCCGGAGCGCCGGATTCTCCAGCGCCTCCACAACCGGGGCTAGGGCCGCGGCCTGGGCCGGCGTAAGGGTCAGGGGCGGCTCTGGCTGTAGATACGCCTGCCCTTCCGCATCCGGCAGCCCGTCGGCCCCTGCCAAGGGTTCCGAACCGGGTTCGGAACCGGGTTCCGAATCAAGGTCCGGCCCAGGTTCCGGCTCCGGTTCAAGTTCCGGCCCTGGCCTTTGCAAACCGGCTTTGCCCATCGGAAAGTCTTCGTAATCGCCGACGGTACGGGTCTCCTGCCGTATCCATTCCATGGCCAGCAGGCCCTTTTCCACCAGGGCATCGCCTACACCGTTCCCGAACTCCCGGTTGGCCAGGGTCATGGAGTAGCCGGCGGCCTGCTCGCGCACCGCCTGGAGCAATTTCCCCTGCCTCTCCGACACCGCAACATTGGACCCGGGCCATGCGCCGGAAGCATCGGGGGCTCCCGCTGGAAGGAGTTGGGCCAGGTATCGGAAGGAGCGGGGACGGGGCAGGCTTACCGACCTGCGCACCAGACCCCGGTCAACCAGCCGGTTGAGTTCCCGGCTGCCTGCCCTTCCCAGTTGCCTGGAAAAGTCCCTCTCGGCCATGCGGCGGGATTCGGCCAGGGCCGCCAGGGCTTCCCGGGTTGCAGGTTTCAGTTCTTCCAGCTCTGCGTCGGAAAGGTCCCCGGGGGAAATCTGCGACCTCACCCGGTTCTTGAAACCGGGAGGGAGGAAAAGGGCCAAGGCATCGAACAGGGGGCAAAGATAATAGCGGCTCAACCAACGGGCCAGGGCCAGCGCGGTATCGTCCAGCAGACGCCCGGGTTCCACCGTTTGCAGAATGTCCCGGGTGGCTTCAACCTGAGCCGATTCCACCAACTCCATGACCACGCCCTGCAGGATGCGGCGTCCAAAGGGCGCCCATACCAGTTGCCCGGGTTCCGGGTGAAGTCGTTCGGGGATGCTGTAGGAAAAGGTTCGGGAATGGGCAACCGGGGCGTCCACCGCTACTTCTGCATATCTACTCATAGGCGCCGGCTGCCGCAGTAAAGTATGGCTGCTTATAAGTTGATTCCCGACATGATGGGGAGGACATTCCAAGAGGAGATATTTACGGCATCAACAGTGAGCCGGGGCAACCTGCCAAGAGTGAAGGGGCGGACATCGGGTGCCCAAGCCCCAGGCTGGGGTCAACCAAGTCAGGGAGAAGCCGCCCGATATCAGCCTGAGTAGGAGTCCCTTTGTCTTGGCAGTCCAAGCCCAAGCGCTCGCCTGCTCACGCCCTGCTAGCCGGCCGCTCACAGCAACCGGCGTTCACGTATCACGAGCCTGGGGCCGCAAGACCTGCCAGGTACCCGAAACCGTTACTGGGCCGCGCCGCGAGGCCGGCGGGGGACGGTCTTTTCCTTGATGCGGGCCGCCCTGCCCTGCAATCCGCGCAGGTAGTAGAGCTTGGCCCGGCGCACCGCTCCCCGGCGGGTAACCTCCAGCGAGTCTATCAAGGGAGAGTAGAGCGGGAATATGCGCTCGACTCCAATTCCACCACCGGCCATGCGCCGGACGGTGAAGTTGGCGGAGGGACCGGTGCCGTTCTGCCGCCGAATCACCACGCCCTGGAAGGCCTGGATACGTTCCCGGTCTCCCTCACGAATACGGAAGTTCACGCGCACCGTATCTCCTGGGCCAAACTCGGGAATATTGGGGTTGCTTTCGGGTTGCAATACCTGGGCCGCTTCCATTTCTTACCAAACTACCTTTCTGTTTTTCTGTTGGACCAACAAATCCATCGTCGCCAGCGGGCACGCGGGCCGAAGCATGGGCCTACAAGGATACCACAAGGCGTCGCCAAATGGCAGACTTTCCCGACGATTCGCCAGCCCGTTTCTTTTGCCCCTGTCGAGCCCCCGTGTCGAACAATAGTGCCCAGGGAGAAATAGTCCGATATATGGTCCTTATATGGTACTATTGGGCAGTCCCACGACCATGTGTCCAGGACTAAAATTGACAACTGCAAAATCCGTTTACCCAGGAGGAAACCGTTATGCCATTCGGAGGTAATGACTGGCTGGGGCTGACCCAGGAACCGACGTTGGAGCCGGGCCTGCCCATTTGCGACCCCCACCACCACTTCTGGGACCAGCGCGCCGAGCGCATTCCCTACCAGCGATACCTGATACACGAGCTGGCCGACGATATAAACAGCGGCCACAACGTGCGTTCCACCGTTTTCATCGAAGCGCGCTCCATGTACCGGCCTGTCGGACCGGAACAAATCAGGCCCGTGGGCGAGGTGGAGTTTGTGCAGGGCATCGCCGCGGCCAGCGCCAGCGGAATTTACGGGGAAGGCCGCGCCGCGTCCGCAATAATCGGCGCCGCCAACCTGGACCTGGGCGTTGAGGTTGAGTCGGTGCTGGAAGAGTTGCAGGAAGCCAGCCCCAACCGGTTCCGCGGCATCCGGTCCCATACGGGTTACGACCCCCACCCGGAAATTGAGAGCCGCGCTGCCCAGGGACGCATGGCCAACGCCAACTTCCGGGCCGGGGCCCAGGCGCTGGCCAACAAGGGCCTGGTCATGGACATTACGGCCTACTTCCACCAGGCGGGGGAGATGGCCGACTTCGCCCGGGCCGTTCCGGACCTGCCAATAATCTTCAACCACATCGGCGGGCTGCTGAGAGTGGGCCCCTACGCCAACCGGGATGACGAGGTGCTGGCCCAGTGGCGTGCGAGCATTGACACGGTTGCCGCCTGTCCCAACATATACATGAAACTGGGCGGCGTGGGCCAGCCCCGCTACGGTTTCGACTGGCACGAGTGGAACCGGCCCATCGGGTCGGCGGCCCTGGCCGAGGCGCTGGGCCCCCTGATGAACTATTGCATCGAAAAGTTTGGGCCGGAAAGGTGCATGTTCGAGAGCAACTTCCCGGTGGACAAGGTCTCCTACTCCTATAACGTCCTGTTCAACGCCTTCAAGCGGCTGTCGGCCGGATACTCGTCCACCGAGCGCGCCGCCCTTTTCCACGACACGGCGGTAAAGGTGTACGGCATAGACTACCGGTAGTGGAGTTTCAGGGACAGGCGCCATTTTAGGGACGGTTGTAACCACTGACATCTGGCCCTTTCGGATGTCCGGCAAAGTATGCTCTAATGTCGGGCACAATGTCTGAACCAAGAGAAGAACGAGAACGCGAGTCTGTATGGAATGTGGCCGCCAGGTGGGTGCCCTGGTGTTTGGCTCTTATCTTCTTGCTGACAATCGGCTGGACGGCATTTGTAGCCTGGACGCTGGCGGCCCATGGCGCCTATGCCAGCAGTTCGCTCTTGGTGGTTGACACGGCAGGCAGGAGCGGCCCGGCGGCGCCCCTGATACTGTTGCTGGCCGTCTCCGTAGTTTCTCTAGCCGACTCATTGGAGGGAATCATCGTGGTTACCAAGAGATACCTGGACAGCAAGCTGGTGGAACCGATAAGGAGACAACTTCGGGAAGAGGGGAGGGAGGAAGGTAGAGAAGAAGGTAGAGAGGAAGGGGAGGCCATCGGCGAAGAGCGGGAACGCCAGCGCTGGGCGGCCTGGAATCGCCGCCGCCTGGAAGCAGA
>DAOUIY010000035.1:0-27856 GCA_034423215.1 Dehalococcoidia bacterium | reverse complement strand
CCGTCTTTCCCCCAGTAACCGCACTTTGGGCAGGTTTTTGGATTCTTCACTCCGTTCAGAATGACAGTTTTGGTCGTTCAGGACAACAAACCGTTAAAACGCGATTGCCCTGGACTACTGAGGGGTCAACTTGTTTGAATTGATGGTTAATCTTCCCGCTCACCCTGCGCCTGTCGAAGGGCCGCCCATTCATAGTCCAACAAGCTCACCACGAGCGGACTCTAAGCTTATCCACCATTACAATCGCAGCGGCCCCCCGGCTAACTACGGGGGTCGAAGTCCTTCTTAATTTCAGTCAGCGCAAGTATCCAGCCCAGGTTTTCATCGTCCGGCGCTTCATCGGCGAAGTGGCTTTCCAGCCGGACCGCCTCATCCAGGTACCGCAGGCAAAGCTCGATTTCCCCCTGCCGCGCGTATTGCCGGGCGACGTTGTACCAGGCCACCGCAAAGCTTGCTTCCTCGGCCAGGGCCGCCAGGTAATCCACCAGGGCCTCGTCGTGGTTGCCCATTGCCTCGTAAGCGGCGCCCCGGTTGTTCAGGGCCGCCGGGAAGCCCGGCAACAGGTCAACAGCGGCGAAGTAGTCCTGCAGGGCCATGTCGTATTCCCCCAGGGCATCGTAGGCGAGTCCCCGGTTGTTGAAAGCCTCCGCGTCCTCCGGCCGCAGGGTCACCACCTGGGTGTAGTCCTCAACGGCGTCCTCGATGTGCCCCAGGTAATAGAAAGTCCGGGCCCGGTTGAAAAAGGCGTCGGCGTTTTCCGGGTTGAAATCAATTGCAGTGCCGTAATCCTCCAACGCCCGGTCGTGGAGTTCTAATTCGTCCAGGGATGCGCCCCGGTTCAAATAGGCATTGGAGAGGTCCGGACGCAGTTCGATGACCCGGTCAAAGGCCGTCACTGCGTCCCGGTGGCGGCCGGTTCTCGCCAGCACCACACCCTGATTGTAGTGCGCCTGCAGGTAGTCCGGCATCAAGGCAATGGCCCTGGCATAATCCACCAGCGCCACTTCCGGGCGGTCCAGGTCGTCGTAGGCATTGCCCCTCTGGTAGTGAGCCTCCGCCATGTCCGGTTTCAGTTCCAGCACTCGGGAAAACTCGTCAATAGCTTCCTCCGGGCGTTTCAGCCTTAGCTGGGACAACCCCAGGTTGAACAGCGCAACCGAGTTATCCGGTTCTCCCTGGAGGATTCGGCGGTAAACCTCGCCGGCTTCGGCATACCGGCCCACGGCGAAACACCCGTTGCCAAATAGCAGGTCGGCGCTATCCCCCTGCACCGGATCGGCAACCTCGGCAAGTCCCTTCAACGCCTTTTCCATTTCACGAGCGGCCGCGCCGCGCAGTCTTCCGCCCCGGGGCAGCGGCGTCAAATACGCCACGCCGACGCCGTTGTCCTGCAGCAGCACGATCAACTTGTCGCGGTAGGATTCAGTTTCATCCATTTCCCTTACCTCTGCCTTGCGATGGCATCCGCAACTGACCAGCCGGACTCGTTTGCCGGGCCCGTTTACCCAACCTGTTCGCCAGGAGTGCTTGCCGGATTTGCTAGCATATCACAAGACCGCCGCCGGCAGGACTCAACCCTGTCCGGCAATTCAGGGCAATCATAGCCCCGGACCCAAGCTTACAGGCGGGTATTTGAAGAGCTAAGGAGGACAGGCAGACTCCCACAACCGTGATACTGGCTTTCGCCATTACGACGGTTCAATTTAGGGGATTCACTCCTCCAATGTGGACGGTCACCAGGGCAGGCGTGTCGTGAGTTAAACAGCCTGCACAAGCCGGTGGTCATGTTGCCCTGAGCTTGTCGAAAAGTCTAAAATCCTGCCCATTAGAGCGGTTCGGAGTCCGAAAGTCGGTCTGTGGGATGAAGTTTAGATTCTTCACTCCGTTCAGAATGACAGTCTTGGTCGTTCAGGAATGCAACTCGTTAAGACGCGATTGCCCTGGGACCGCCACTATCCGGTTTGAATAATTGATGCTGCGCCCGTAAAATGAGCTTGCGCCGGCCGGCAGCGCACTGGCCCTTCCCGGCAAGCACCAGCGCTTTCCCAGACCTCTACAACTCAGGAGCCAAGAAGTGACCACCGAAAGCAGCGCAAATCTTGTTATCTACACCCACCCCGACTGCTCTTTCTCCTCGGCAGCGAAGATGGAATACCGTCGCAGCAAGACTGCCTACACTGAAATAGACCTGGCCAAGCAGCCGGACCAGATACCCGCCCTGTTGGAACTCACCAACGGCGAACGCATAACCCCGGTGATTGTCCAGGACGGGAATGTGACCATTGGGTACAAGGGCGGGTATTGAGACTTCTAGCTTCCGGGCCGTTGGCCCGGTCTCAATTCCTACTAACGGCATTTCCCCGACCGCCGGCAGGACAAACCGGCTTCTTGTCGTCCAGGCCATTTGCTGTTCGGGAGCGCCTCGTTCCCGAGCCTGGATGCTTCGTTTTGGCGCGCCGCGCCGTGTGACCATATTTTTGAATTCCGGCGCGGAAAAATATTACTGACAGTTGCTTATTGTTAACCCTCCGGGACCCATGCTAGGATTTCCCCAGCTTGTTAGGGGGAAGGGAAGCAACCATGCCTACTGATGCAAAAAAGGACAAACTGGCCGCCCTGGAAATCGCCCTGGGACGGATCGAAAAGGACCACGGACGGGGCGCAGTAATGCGACTCGGCGAAGAGGCGGCCCAACGCCTCACCACTGAGGTCATCCCCACCGGTTCATTGGCCCTCGACATCGCCCTGGGCGCCGGCGGCATACCCCGGGGTCGGGTAACCGAGATATACGGCAGCGAGTCGGCGGGCAAGTCCACCCTTGCCATCCACATAATGGCTGAGACCCAGAAGCTGGGTGGCATCGCCGCCTACGTGGACGCCGAGCATGCCCTTGATCCATCCTACGCCTCCAATTGCGGCCTCAAACTGGACGAACTGCTCATTTCCCAGCCGGACAGCGGCGAGCAGGCCCTGGACATCACGGAACAACTGGTCCGCAGCGGCGCAGTGGACACCATCGTGGTGGACAGCGTAGCCGCCCTGGTGCCGCAGGCCGAAATTGAGGGGGATATCGGGGACACTCACGTGGGATTGCAGGCCCGGCTAATGTCCCAGGCCCTGCGCAAACTCACTTCCACCATTCACCATTCCAGGACGGCCGTCATATTTATCAACCAGTTGCGCGAGAAGGTGGGAGTCACCTACGGCAGCCCGGAGGTAACCCCCGGCGGAAGGGCGCTCAAATTCTACAGTTCAGTCAGAATTGACCTGCGGCGCACCGAGTCCATCAAACAGGGCTCCGACATCATCGGAAGCCGGGTTCGGGCGCGCGTTGTAAAGAACAAGGTGGCCGCTCCCTTCCGCGTTACCGAGTTCGACATCATGTTCAACAAGGGCATCAGCAAAATGGGCGACCTGCTGGAACTGGGCGTGAATGAGGGCATTCTCAAAAAGGCCGGCGCCTTCTACTCCTACGGAGACACCCGGCTGGGCCAGGGCAGGGAAAACTCCAAGGATTTCCTTTCCCAGCATCCCGAAATCGCCGAGTCCATCGAGGCGCGGGTAAGGGGCAAGTTGTCGCCGCAAGCCGATGCCGCCGCGGAAAACCCGCCCAGTGAAGCGGAAGTCAACGCCATCCTGGCCACCCTCACCGACCAGGAAGAAACGGAATAGCTGCGGCAATATGAGCGGCAACGGTAACTCGTCGTTTTCCAGATCGCCCCGGCGTGCGCCTGTTTCAGGCGACCCGGGGCGAGCTTTTTCTGACGCCCTGGCCGTCTCCCTGCGGTACATAAGCTACCGGCCCCGCACGGTTCAAGAAACCAGGCTCCGTCTGTCAAAAGACTTCAGCGAACAAATCGTTGAAGACACACTGACCTATTTGCTTAATTGCGGGTTCCTTGACGACGCCGCCTTCGCCCTCCAGTGGCGCAACAGCCGCGAGCGCCGCCGCCCCAAGGGCAGAAGGGCAATCGCCATGGAACTGCGGCGGCTTGGAGTGGAGCAGGAGCTTATTGATTCCACCCTGGAGGACCTGGACGAAGCAGCCAGCGCCCGGCGGGCCGCGGAAAAACGGGCAGCCCGCATGGTGGCCCAGGGCTGCGCCGAGGGCCTGTTCCGCCGGAAAATGGAGGACTTCCTGTCAAGGAGAGGGTTCAATTACGGCACGGTAAGGGCCACCGTCGCCGAGCTTTGGACTGAGCTGAACCAGACCTAGTGGTTCAACTTATCTGAAATGATGGATAGTATATCCGCTCACCCTGAGCCTGTCGAAGGGCCGCCCATTCGCAGATTGACAATTTGATGGTTCTACAGGCTCACCATGAGCGGACTCCCGGCTTAGCCATCAATGCAAAGTGGTCAACCTGCTAGCGCCGCAGCCTCTGCCAGGCCAGGAAAACGCCCACGCCCACGAAGGCTACTTCGATAATCCCAAAGGGATAGGGACTGAACAGCTTGCTGATCAGATAGGCGCCGACAATTACGGCGGCGGCAATTATCGCCAGCAGGGGGCTTCGCTTGCGGTTGACTGCCAGGCTGATAAGCTCCCCGGTAGCGTAGCCGAAAGCTATACCCAGCAGTCCCGTCACCGAACCAAAGGCTCCCAGGAAAAACAACGAGTAATTGATGGCCACCCACAGCGGCGCGCCTACTATCAGCAACCCCAGCGCAACCCCGATAGCCCTGGTGTAGTTGGCCGGCCTTACGTCGTAGGTGGGCATCGGCTGAACCTTGCCGCACTCCCGGCACCGAATTCCCACCGGCGCCTGAACCATGCATTGAGCGCATATCTGCTTGCCGCACCGGCTGCATGACAGGCCGGTCTCTATCTCGGGATGCCAGTAGCAGGTTATGGATACCTGGCTGCCCTGTTCGCCTTGATTGGGTTGTCCCTGCGCCACTGAATTCACTTCCTCGAACCGGCTGGGTTTGGAGAAATCTCTGCTATTGGGGAATTCGGCTGACCCATTCCGTCCGGTCGTCCACGTCCCTGTCGCGGAGCAGCCGGTTGAAAATCACTCTCTTCCTGGACATGTTCTCCGGAAAAGCGAGGGAGTTGGAGAGCACCCTTTTAAGCAGCACCAGCGCCAGAATGCAGCCGCAATATGCGCTTACCACGGCGGCATAGCCAGCTGGAGGTTGCTGGTAGGTCCCGCCCGTCAACAGCTCGGGCAACCCGCCCCAACCGGTCAACAGGACTCCTCCGGGCAGCAGGGCCAGCACCGGCAGCAACAATACTGCAATCAGGGCCCATACCGCCGAATTGTGGGTTATTCTCCACCCCACCAGGTACACGGCAATGACAACCAGGAATAGCAGCGGCACGACGGCCGTTACCATTGCGCTGACCACCGTAAGTCCCCGCCCGCCCTGGAAGCGCAGGAAAACGGACCAGTTGTTGCCCACCAGGGCCAGCAAAGGTGCGCCGAGAAAAAGGCACTGGGACAAGACCGGCAGCTCGGCAGGAGTCCCAAACACGAGGAGCGCCAACAGGAAGGGAGCCACTCCCTTGAAGGCCACTTCAATCGCTGCCAGGGGAGCCATCCATTTCTTGCCCAGCTGCCGGGCCACGTTGGACCCGCCAACGTTTCCGCTCCCGTATTGGCGTAAGTCAATGCCCTTCGCCAGCCTGGCAATCAGGTAGGCCGTGGGAACGGAGCCGGCGAGATAGCAACAGGCGTAAAGAACGAGAACTTCCAGGTACATTTAAGGGCAGCAAACGTTCTAACGATTTTTAGCCAGGTTCCTGGAAATGTCGGCCAGGCGTTCTACGGATTCCATGGGCGGGCCCAGGAGGCCGGGCTCCTGCTCCCCGGTATTTCCCAGCCCGTGATAGTCACTGCCCCCGCAGGGAATCAGGTCGTGGCGTTTGGCCACACCCGCCAGGTATTCGATGGTTTCGGGATAGTACTGGGCGTAATGCACTTCCATGCCCACCAGTCCCGCTTCCTTCAATTCCGCCACCTTGGTATCCAGGTCGTCCAGGTTGGCAGGGTGGGCCAGTACCGCGGTGCCGCCCACCTTCGCCAGCATCTCCACGCCTTCCAGGGGCGTCATCTTCTGGCGCTCGGCGTAGGCCAGCCCGTTGCGGCCCAGGTACTCGTAAAAGGCCTCTTTAGGCTCTTTGAAATAGCCTCGCTCCACCATGGCGAGGGCAATGTGGGGGCGCCCCACGGCCCCGTCGCCGGCAATCTCCTGGACCCGGTCCCAGTCCACGGGCTTACCCAGCGCGGCCAGCTTTTCGACCATCATCTTGCCCCGTTCGAGTCTGCCCTCACGAAAACGTGAGAGAATCTTCTGAAACTCCTCATCCTCATACTGCAAAAAGTAGCCCAGCATGTGAATTTCGTCGCCGGGGATGTCGGTACTCAGCTCTATTGCCGGAATAATTTCGAGGTCAGGGTGCGCCTTGGCGGCCCGGGTGGCTTCCTCCACGCCTTCGGTCGTGTCGTGGTCGGAAATGGCGGCAACCGTGACTCCCTTGCTGGCAATCAGGTTGACCAACTCGGTGGGCGAAAGCCGCCCGTCGGATGCGAGGGTATGAAGGTGTAAATCTACTAATCCGTCCATGCTAATCCACCATGCGGTCTATTCTTTCAATTGATGTGGCCTTCCCGGAATCGTCGTCTATTTCTATCAGCGCCGAATTGATAATCACGGGCCCCCTTGCCACCGACAGGCGTTGGGGCAGCCCAGTCAGGAACCGCTCCAGCACGGCATTGGGGTCGCTGCCTATCACCGAGTTGAACGGGCCGGTCATGCCGACGTCGGTCAGATATGCCGTGCCCTTGGGCAAGACCCGGGCGTCCACCGTGCCCACGTGGGTGTGGGTTCCCAGAACCGCGCTGACCTTGCCGTCCAGGTACCAGCCCATGCCCTGCTTTTCAGAGGTGGCCTCGGCATGAAAATCTACGATTATTGCCCGGGGCGAGTGCTCTTCCACCACGTCGGCCAGAATGGCGCTGGCCGTGCGAAACGGGCAATCCAGCGCAGGCATGAACACCCTCCCCATCAGGTTGAGCACCATTACACCGTCCTGCACCAGGTATCCCCTCCCCGGCGCCTCCGGGTAGTTGGCAGGCCGAATCA
Organism: Dehalococcoidia bacterium; assembly: GCA_034423215.1. GTDB lineage: Bacteria > Chloroflexota > Dehalococcoidia > Lucifugimonadales > UBA3495 > Bin22. Next base: position 20,767 of record DAOUIY010000035.1, on the reverse strand, counting down.
ACGGCAGGCCCTCATCCATGTGGGGAATAATCTCTTTCTGGTCCCAGATATGATTTCCTGAAGTAAGGATATCAACGCCGCTTTCCAGCAGTTCTTCCGCAGTTTCCAGGGTAATGCCAAAACCGCCGGCCGTGTTCTCGCCGTTGGCTATCACCATGTCCAGGCCCAATTCCCTTCGCAACTCGGGAAGGACCCGGCGCAATGCCCGCCGGCCCGGCTGACCGATGATGTCGCCAATCATCAAGACTCTCAAAACGATCTTCCTTTCTTCAAAGCAGGAAGCTGTCCGCCTCCTGCGGCGCCCTTCCCTGTTGGTCAGCCGGCTGACCTGTACGATTCCGAAGGCAGCTTTCCTAAGCAATCAGGCCCAAGTTCCGATTATCCGGTTCTTGGGCCTGCCAAAGTTCGCCTTATTTCAACAAACCGAATCCCCGAACAGGGAAGAATCCCAGTCTGCCGCGGCTTCGCAACCTACCGCGCAATTTCGACGTTCCTGGTTTCCCTGATAACCGTAACCTTAATCTGGCCGGGGAACACCAGGTCTTCCTCCACCTTGCGGGCGATGTCCCTGGCAAGGGCGGCGGATCCTACGTCGTCTATATCCGTTGGTTTCACCATAACCCGGACTTCCCGGCCGGCCTGAATGGCAAAGGCGCGTTCAACGCCGCCAAAGCCGATTGCCGTATCTTCCAGGTCCCTCAGACGCTTGACGTACTGGTCAAGAGACTCTTTCCGTGCCCCGGGACGGGCCGCGCTGATGGCATCGGCGCTGGCAACGATGAAGGACTCAATGGTGGAGTGCTCGTCATCGTGATGCTCCAGGATGGAAAGATAGGAGTTGTGGTTAACCCCGTACTTCTTTGCCAGGTCGGCGCCGATTTCGGCGTGAGGGCCGGCAATCTCGTGGGTCAGGGCCTTGCCAACGTCGTGCAGCAAGCCGCCAATTTTGGCAACCTGAATGTTGGCGCCAACCTCGGCCGCCAGCATACCCGACAGCAGGCACACCTCTATCGAGTGTTTGAGAACATTTTCCCCGTAGCTGTAGCGGTACTTCAACTGACCCAGCAACCGTACCAGTTCCTGGTCAATGCCGCTGAGTCCCACGTCGAAGGTTGACTGTTCTCCGGCCTTCCAGATGGTCTGCTCAATGTCAACCTGTGCCCGGTTGACCATGTCCTCTATTCGCGCCGGTTGAATGCGTCCATCGCTAACCAACCTTTCCAGGGCCAGCCGGGCGACCTCGCGGCGTACCGGGTCAAAGCAGGACAGGGTTACTATCTCCGGAGTATCGTCAATTACGATATCAACCCCGGTCATGGATTCCAAAGCTCTTATATTCCGCCCTTCGCGGCCGATAAGACGACCTTTCATCTCATCGTTAGGCAGGGTGACTATTGACGTAGTAGTCTCAGATACTACGTCGGTAGCTAAGCGGTTAATAGCCAGAGTTATAATGCGGCGGGCATTTTCTTCTGCTGTTAGCTTGAACTCACGCTCCAGGTCGTAGGTTCGGCGAGAAAGCTCATGCCTGGCTTTCTCCTCGCCCTCTTTTACGACCAGCTCCCGGGCCTCTTCCACCGACAGCCCGGCGGTTTCTTCCAGTGCTTTTACCTGTTGTTCCTTGAGTTCGCTTACTTCCTCAAAGGCCTTCTCTACCTGGGATTCCTTAACGGTAAGGGCTTTCCTCTGGTTCTCAAGAGATTCGCCTTTTTGTTCCAGTTGTTCTTCCCGCTGCAAGTAGCGGCGTTCCAGCCTGTTGAGTTCTTGACGCTGTTCCTTGATCTCGTTCTCGCCAGCCGTGCGTAGCCTGATGACTTCTTCCTGTGCCTCCAGGAGGAGCCTCCGCCTTTCATCCTCCGCTTGCGTTATAACCGTATTGGCCTCTTCTTTGGCGCTTTCTACCCGCTTGCTTTCTGCTCGGGACTTCATAAGAAACCACAATGCGATTCCCGTCCCGATAATCCCTACCACCGCCAGGACGGCAAGGAAAACAACCAGTTCCATGGGATCACCTTTCCTTTCCGTCTTGGTTTTCCATCAGGGAAGTCAATTCCCTGAGCAAGTATCGTACTAACTGCACTTAGCAGTGTCAAGGAAGGAAAGAAGCAGAGAAGCGGCAACAGAGCCGTTTCGTGTTACCGAAAAACGGCATCGGAGGCCATTTCACAAGGTGGACGGTAGGCGCCGCTGAAGCGGGTTTAGGGCGCGCAGGGAAATCTACGGCGGGTTGGCTGGGACTCATTCTTCATTGCCAATTGGTTCCGTACCGCCGACGAGATTAGGAGACCCCAACCGATTCTCCTAAAGCCGTACTTTTGAACCCGGCGCCTCGCCAAGGCTTGCCCTCAAGGCTACCGAAAAAAAGTCGGGCCGTAGGGGAGAGTTTCGAAAACCCCGGATGGCCGATGGTTAGGTGGTAAGAACAGCTGCAGTGAATTAGAGCAGCGCCAAGACCAGGGTACCCACTGCCGCCAGCACCAGCGCCCCGGCCCACAGGAGATCTACGTTCAACCATCCGCGTCTCAGGAAGGCCAGGCCCACTTTCTTGTAAACCACGACGGCAACGACCAGCATCACCAGGAACATTGCCAGGGTGTGGACTGCCAGCCCTATGCCCCAGGCGGCGGCGGTATCGCCAACCGCTAGGTACCCCGAATGGTGGTCAAGGTCGGCCAGGGTTCCTTGCCCTGCCTCCTCCAGGTTCAGGATTATGGGGGCCAGCATCAGTCCGGCGCCGTGGGACGTTGCCATCAGGAAAGACCACATTGCCAGGTCGCGCCCGCCCACGTTCATGCCTACCCAACGAAAGTGGCGATAATAGAGGACCAGCTTGTAGATGCCGAATAGTATGAGAAAAACGCCGGCAAAGATGCGGACCCAGAAGAGGGGAACGACGTATCCGAGGAAGGCAAGAACTACGGCCACAACAATGAGAGAGGCGACGTGGCCCGCTGAAATGAACACCAGGGCGCTGCCTATAGCCCGGACGCTTTCCCTTTGCAGCCCCAGGCTGACGGCGAAGAGCCATCCCATGCCCGGGTTAATGCCGTGGAAGGCTCCCAGGGCTGCCAGGCCAAGCAACGGCCCCAGGGATGCCAGCGCTGCGGGTTCGGCATGAACCGGCAGGGCAAATATCATCTGGACTCGTCAACCATGCTGGAGGTCAGACTTGCCTGCCGCTTCATGCCAATGCCGCCCGAGATCAGGGGTAACAGAAGGTGTCGGAAGACGCGTCGCCGCCCTCCAGCCTTACCTGGTGGGCCCTTCCTTCCCCGAAATCAACAAAGAAGTCCGGGTCCACGGATATGCCGCCTTCCGGATTCGCGTCTATCTTTGCCATCCAGCCGGTAATGTTATCGTAAAAGGTATCGTCCCAGGAACTGTAAAGGGAGTTGGTCACGTAGATGCGCTGCCCGTCCCGGCTGATTTCCACCATTTGCGGCCCGCCAACCAGCGGCGAGGAATTGGGATGGGCAGCCTTGCGAACAATTCCGCCCAGTTCCACCGTACCCGTGTGCCTGGGATTGAAGGGGTCGGTCACGTCGTACTGTCTCAGTTCTCCCGTTCCCCAACAGGAAACGTACAGGAACCGGTCATCCAGCGAAAGGTCCAGGTCGGTTACCAGCGGCGGCACCGCGCCAAGCCCCTTGAGCGATTCGGGCAAAAGGGCAGGGTCGGCCGGCTCGGCGGGAATTTCAATGACCTTGGTGGCGGCCCACTTTCCATTTTCCTGGTACCAGGTCCAGACGGAAGAGGACAGGTCCTGGTTGTTGACTACAACACCAACGAAGCCGTGAGACTTGGTCGGGTTGTGAGACGGCCTAAGTTCCAGGACCATCTGGTGTTCCGAGCCAAAGTCCACTTCCTGCAGATGCCGGCGGCGGCGCAAGTCCCAGAAGTGAATCTTGTGGCCATAATTGCCGGCGACTATGTCGTTCAGGGAAGGTCCGTTCTCAAACAGGTCGGGCGTGCACCACTCGCTGGTAATCGCCACGTCCAGCCCCATGTGCCACCAGAAGTCATAGGCAAGGGTCTGCGGCCCCCGCTCCAGTTCCCACGCGCCCAGGGGCTCAAAGGAGTTGTGGTCAATCCTGAGAATGCCGCCGGGGGAGCCTCCCTCTGCCGAGCCAATGCCGTTCAGGTAAATGGCATCCGGCCCGCAATGCACGGTGTGGAGGCGACTGTAACCCGTTCGGTTGGCGATTACGTCCGACTCCACCGTTTTCACAATCTGCGGCTTATACGGGTCCGGTTTGGTGTCAATAACGTAAATCCTGGAGGTTCTCAGGGCCGGCACTATCAGGTAACGCCGTTCCAGGTGGGGGTGAGGAGCGTAAGGGCACAGCGACGCGCTGCAGGCGTTCCATCCAAAATGATGCAACTCATCGCCGATGTTGGGCATTTCCAGGGAGTTAACTATCGTGCTGTAGGTGGGGGAGCCTGGGTCCAGGTCAACCACCGACATCGCGTCGGGATTTCCGTTGGTGTTGAGGACGGCTACGTACCCCAGCCGTTCCGGTGGAGCCTGCGCCGCCAACCGCGCCGAAGGATAAAAGGTAGGGTCCGGTGTCATCAATGCCATTTAAGCTTCCTCGCACTTTTTTTTCGATTAAGACGGCTTATCGGCACTATGCCAATAGAACCACTGTCACGAATTGCCGAGCCATTGCCCAGATGCGCCAAAAAAGCGGCGCAGACTTAGGCCCAAAGTCACAGGGTGGAATTATATGTTCTGACCCCAAAAGGTTACAACCGCAACCTTGGGAGTCACAGGCCAGAATTATAGGTACTTGTCCATCGCAGCGCAATGCACCGACATGGGCGAAGCAGGCCCATTGCAGCAATCCAGAAGACCCAGTTGCTCCTTCCTTTTGATTGACGGGGCCCTTCTTGTCCCCGAATGGAAGCGTTCAATAGCCCTGGCGCGGTTAGACATACCCGCAATTTGGGGTTGCCCGTTGCCAGGCTTTCTAACTCTTTCCCTTGAGCGTGTCTCCATCGAAAACTGTTTCCATTGAGGGCCGGTTGGCTTCTGGTCTATAATGGGTGGGAATATCTCAATCAATTGACTAGCCGGTCAGTCTGCCTGACCGCTTAGATTCCAGGGTGGATTGAATGCCGCAAACGGATTACTACGAAGTCCTGGGAGTGTCCAGGCAGGACTCCGAGGAAGAGATTCGCAAGGCTTTCCGCAGAAAAGCGATGGAGTTCCATCCGGACCGAAACAAGGACCCTGGCGCCGAGGACCGGTTCAAGGAAATTAACGAAGCCTACCAGGTTCTCAGCGATTCCACCAAGCGCGCCCAGTATGACCGTTTCGGTCACGCCGGGGTTAATGGCAACGGCGGCTTTGACCGGCCCTTCGACGGGTTCGATGTCTTTGGCGGTTTCGGCGACATTTTTGACTCTTTCTTCGGAGACGCGGGCGGCCGCAGGGCGCGCAGTCCCCAGCGCGGCGGCGACCTTCAGCAACGTGTCTCCCTTTCATTTGAAGAGGCGGCCTTCGGGGCGGAACGGGAAGTTGACATTTCCCGGGTCGAAATCTGCCACCTCTGCTCAGGCGCCGGCAACGAGCCCGGCACCAAGGTTAACAGTTGCGCCACCTGCGGGGGCAGCGGGCAGGTGCGGCGCACCCAGCGCAGCGTTTTCGGCCAGTTTTCGCAGGTCTCGGCCTGCCCCACCTGCCAGGGCAGGGGAAGCACCATGGAAAGTCCCTGCTCTACCTGCCGGGGCGTTGGCATGGAACGCCGCAACCGTAAGACGTTGGTTAACATTCCCGCCGGCGTTCAGGCGGGAATGCAGGTGCGCCTGACCGGTGAAGGAAACGTCGGCTCCAACGGTGGCCCGCCGGGCAACCTGTATATCCAGGTGGATGTGAAGAGTCACGAGTTCTTCGAGCGCGAGGAATACGACCTTCTCTTCTCGCTTCCCCTGAACCTGGCCGAGGCAACCCTGGGCGTGGAAAAGCAGATACCCACCCTTGAGGGCGATACCACGCCGCTGAAGATCCCGCAGGGTACCCAACCGGGTTCGGAGTTCCGCATTCGCGGCAAGGGCATACCCCATGTAAACCACGGCAGGAAGGGTGACCTGCGGGTTTTCGTTGACGTTCAGGTGCCGCGAAAGCTCACCAGCAAGCAGCGCAAACTGCTGGAGGAGTTTGCCCTCTCCATTGACCCTTCCTTTGCCGAAGAAGGTGAACTGGAGCCGCAGGCCCAGGGCGTCGGCCCCTCGGCTGAGTCCGGTGAGGAATGGGAAGAGGACCGGGAAGGCCGCGAAAAGGGTATATTTGACAGAATAAAGGACGCATTGAGTTAGCCTTTCGGGGACAGAGAACCAGCGTTCCCTTGCCGGATGACGGTTTGTCACGCTGGAGTCATGGCCCGACACCCGACGGCGACAACACGGCGGCGGCCCTGCAAACGACAGAATCATAGAGTAGAACACGGCGATTGGTGACCCGGCGCCTCGGCGGCCGGGTCATTTGGCGGGCAGGCAACACGCAGACCGCCTTTATGGGGAGCAACAGAACTGTATGTGGCAGGAAGTGAGCATCAGCGTACCATTTGAATACGTGGAACCCATATCCTATCTGTTCGACAGGTACGGCTACGGCCTTTCCATGGAAGACGACGGCCCCGAACTGATAAAGCTGCGCACTTACCTGCCCAGCGAGGCCCGCCAGCGTTATTCGCACATCGAGGTGGGCGTAAAGCTGGCCAGCATTTTGCAGCCCCTGGGTGAACTGACGGTGACTCCGATGGACAACGACGCCGACTGGCAAAATGCCTGGAAGGAGCACTTTACCCTGCTCCGCGTCGGCCGGCGCGTGGTAATTAAGCCTTCCTGGATTGAATACGAGGAACAGCCCGGCGACGTTCTGGTTGAGCTGGACCCCGGGTTGGCCTTCGGGACCGGTTACCATCCCACCACCTACACTTGCCTGGAGGCAATGGAGCAACTGGTCCGGCCGGGGGCCTCGGTGCTGGACCTGGGGTGCGGTTCGGGAATTTTGACCATCGCCGCCATCAAGCTGGACGCCGGCCGGGTCATAGCCCTGGACATTGACCCCCAGGCGGTACAGGCGTCGCGCAAGAACTTCCGCCGCGTCAAGATAGACGACCAGGTCCAACTCGACCAGGGGACTCTGCCGCACCGGCTGGCGCCACCGGGTTCCATAGACCTGGCGGTGGCCAACATTTCGGCCAGAGGGATAAGGGAGCGGGCCCCCGACATTCTTCCCACGCTGAAGCCCGGGGGGGTCTTGATTGCCTCGGGGATTATCGAGGAGCAACACCCGGAGACCGAAGAGGCTCTGCTTAACGCCGGCTTTGGCCAGCCAACCCTCTGGCCACGGGAAGACTGGGTAACTCTCACCTGCGGCCCCGCCTGACGACCCTTAAGTCAGATACGATTTGGTGCTATACTTTTGCCTGAATTTAGGCGGGTTGAGAATGGAAAAAGTTGACCTGAATCGTTACGAGTTGATTGGTCTGCTGGGCAGCGGCGCCGACTACGAAGTGCGCTCTGCCATTGACCGGGAAACGGGCGCTGCGGTGGTAATCAAGCGTCCGGTCCCTCAGATGATTTCCCGGAAGATGCACGGCCCCATAGACGCGCGTACCCAACGCACCGTCGGGCTTCACGAGGAAGTGGCCAACAACATCTCCGGCGTATGTCCCATGGTGGGATTTACCGATGTTGCCAACCACGACCATTTCTTTAACGATGGGCTTGAGCAGGATTACCTGGTCACCGTCTCGCACCGCGCGGCGGGAATGCCGCTGGTGGGCGACCCCATGGCGCGCATCTTGCGCGTTCCCATCGGACTGGGGCAGAACCTCTTTTGTCTCTACCCTTTGTGTTACGCGGAAAGCCTGGAACCCTTTCCCGTCCAGCGCCAACTCCTGGATGCGGAGGAAGGCTTCTATGCGGCGGGATACGTGCTTCTTGACCTGGGTCCCCAGAACATATTCTTCCAGCCCGATACGGCGCTCATATCAATCATAGACCCGGGCGCGCTCCTGACGCCGGATAACGACCGGGTGGCCGGAAGCAGGTGGCCCCAGGACATTCACGATTTCTACCTGGAGATGCTGAAGTTCTACTGTGCGCCGGAGACGCCGCCCACCGACGTTGCCGGCTACCGTGACCCGGCTAATATGCGCCCGGCAGTGGATTTCCGGCAGGAACTGGTTGAAATGGGTCGCCGGATTAGCTCAAATCCTGATTCCTCCGAGGAAATGCGAACTTGCGGCTCGGAAATGGTAAGCCGGGTTCAGGAACGGAGCTACCGGGAGTTTGGCGAGTTTCGTGCGGACTTCATGAGTTACCTTGAGGCCATCCGCCAGCGAAACGGCAACTGGCCGGGCTTGGCCCAGGCGGTGGCGGCCTGGAAACAGGCGGCGGAACTATTGCGGGAAGACCACTGGACGAAGTACGACTTCAGCCCCGAAACCGCAATTGAGAGTTTCACGGGCTTTCCGAAACTGCCCCGAGTTTGAGGCAAGTGCCCTGAAGCACCACATTGCAGGCAAATTCTTGATTCAGAGGAAGGGAGATGGCAAACGGCATGCTTGCCAGCGTAGTGGCAACCTTATTCGATAACGCGACCCATGGCGAAGACAGCTACCTGATAAGAGACCTGGGCGGTGGCTGTTTCCTCGACGCGGTGATGGACGGAGTAACCGGCCACGGCGGCGAGGAAGCCAGCAGGTCCGTGGCGGAAGCCCTGGAAGCCGCCAGCATCAGCTCCCCCGAGGACGTTGTCGCGGTGCTGGAAGAGCAGAACGGCGACTTCTTCCAGGTGGGCGGCGGGCGTTTCCTGCTGACCACTGCGTCGGTGGCTCTGTTCCTGGGCGGCCCGCTTTATGTAATCAGCGCCGGCGACAGCCCCGTATTCCACATTCGCCAGGGTGAGCACCAGCAGCTTTCGGGCCGCATCGGGGGCATTCTCCGCATGGGTACTGCCCAGGCCATCGGCGCCAGCCAGGGCCTCAATCTGCACCGGAAGGAGGTTGAGATTGAGGACGGCGACCGGCTGGTCACCGCCTCTGACGGCATTACCGACAACGTCAACCCGCCTGAACTCGCCGGTCTTGTCTCCAACGCCGAGTCCCCGGAGGCTGCGTCAGAGATTATCAAGAAAACCATTGACGACCGGTTGGAACGCGGAATTACCCCTGAGTTGTTGGGGGGCCGGTTCCGCCACGACGACCAGACAGGCATTTTCCGGTTCTTCCAGTCCTGAATGTTGCGCCGGGGAGGCAAGGGAGTTTGCGGCGGCCTCGACTCGGGACCTGATATGCCGGAAATGGAGGGAAGTAACCGCCCGAAGTCTGTCATTCCCTCAAAGGCGGGAATCTCGCCTGCGAGGAACCCCCAAGGTTCCCGCCCTCGCAGGAACAACGGTTATGGAGGCAACGTGTTCCCTTTATAACCCTGAACAGTCGTCCCGAACCCCAGGCCAATTGCATTGTAAGCTGGTCGTAACTTGCGCAGGGTTCTTCAACTGGAAATGAATGTCACTCTGAGCTTGCCTAAGGGCCTAATAGTTTGAACAGTTTGCATTGATGGGTAAACCGGGAGTCCGCTCATGGTGAGCCTGTCGAACCATCAAATTGTCAATCTGCGAACAGACGGCCCTCCGACAGGCTCAGGGTGAGCGGAAGTACTATCCATCATTTCAAATTAAGTTGAACTGCTTGCCGGCTTCGTCATTTTGCCCGGTTGGCATTTCCTATTGTCTGGCCGGCCCATTATAGCACCGTCCGCCGGGGTATCCCTTTATGCAAGAAATGGTCGGGCCGTAGTGGGCCCACGGCTACATGAAGAAGCCTCCGAACGTCCCATTTCGTCGTTCCCGCGAAGGCGGGCACCTCGACAGGCTGGGGTCGAGATTCCTGTTTTCGCAGGGACGACGGCGCATTTGACGACATGACCTGGGCCCTTCGGCAAACTCAGGTTGACATTCATTTCCACTGCCCTGAACCCGGTTCCTCTTGACTAGCTTATCCTACAGGGTCAGAATGAATTGGCGGTATTCACGACTGGCAAGGCGCCGACTCAGCGGCGTCCTGCGGTGAACATAGCGCATTGCCCGGTAGTGTAACGGTAGCACGTCAGCCTTTGGAGCTGTAAGTCTGGGTTCGAACCCCGGCCGGGCAGCCATCCCCCTTTCTCCCCGCGTTGTCCTTTCGCACCACAAGTGTCCGGTCGCGCCGTTTCGCTTACAGCGTTCAGCCCTTACGCGCCAGGCATTCCCCGAAGGCCAGGGCCCCAAGAGCGCCGGGACTGTCTCGCCACTTGTCCAGTTCAGCCCGCCAGAAATCAAACTTCTCCTGTGTCGCTATGCCCAGACCGGTAACGGTGGCAATAACATTGGGCGAGAAGAACCAGTCAACAATGAAACTGTAGTAGAAAGCCAGGTCCTCGGGGGTGCCGTAACTGTCAAAGGAGGCGGAACACCGGATGTCGGTGAAACCCGCGTCGAGAAGGATTCCCTTGAGCTCCTTGCCCATTTCGGGGTGGCCGCCGTTGCCGCGCATGAGATTGGTGAAAGTGTCCCACGCTTCTCTTATTCCGTCGCTGCCTGGCTCGATGAAGCTGGACTCGCCGATGAGGTCTCGGCTGGCCACCATGCCGCCCGGCTTCAGGACCCGCTTGATTTCCGACAGCACACCGGCGGTGTCGGGAATGTGCATTACCACCGCATGGGCATGTACCACGTCGAAATATTCGTCCTCGAAGGGCAACGCCAAAGCGTTTCCGACGTGAAAGGTTATATTGTCGTGTCCGCCGGCGGTGGCGGCGGCCTGGGCCAGCGCGACCTGGGATTCTTCCATGTCTATGCCGTGAACTTCGCCGGGGCTTATGGCGTTGGCCAGCCCCACGGTTATGGTGCCGGGGCCGCAACCCAGGTCCAGTAGCTTCATACCCGGTTCAAGGACGGGCAACAGGTAGCCGGCGCAATTGCCGGCGTTTCGGCGGTCAAGCAACTGCAGAAATTCTTCGCTGTATCCCATTGTGTAGGTTTGGCTTCGGGTGTTTTCCTGGGTCATCATTCTGGCTCCTGAATAGATTGGTGCGTCACGAAAAGTGCTTCAGGCTTTAAGGTCAAATTCTATTTTACCGCAGCGGGGTTTCCGTTGGCCTGGCATGGCGAAAAATGGCAGGGCAATCGCACTTTAGGAGAGTGTCATGCTTAGTAATGCCGAAGCAGCTAAACTCCTGCTCAGCGGGAATGTGTCGGTTACCAAACCGCGACTGGGTATGATGACTTTTAGACCTTTCTGCAAGCGCGAGGTGACATAATCTTCCCAGGTGCCCTCTGGACGGGTACTTATTGCGATTGCCCTGTTCCGTCCATGCGTTGACCCGCCAAACCGTCGCAGGTATATTACTGTCAAATTCCGGCAGGGGAATCGCCCATCAGTCGGCCCGTCCGCCTGGGAAACCGTCTTTGTTGGGGCCGCCCAACCCGGAATAGCCTGGGAGCAGCGAATGTATGCACTTATCCTGGCCGGCGGCAAGGGAGAGAGGCTACGACCTCTGACCGATTCCATGCCCAAGCCCCTGGCTCCCCTGAACGGCCGGCCTATTCTCTGGTACCAGGTGGAATGGCTGAAGCGGGTGGGCGTCACCCACGTCATCTTCCTGGTGGGTTATCGGTGGGAGATGGTCCGGCAGTATTTTGGCGACGGCGCCAAGTTCGGCATCAAAGCCATCTACAGCGTTGAGACCAGCCCTCTCGGCCGGGGCGGCGCAATCCGGGTAGGCATGGCTAACGTACCCGAAGAGGAAGATTCGGTTATGGTGCTTAACGGCGACATTATTACAGCCGAAGACCCGAACCGGGTGTTGGAGCGCCACCTGGAGCGGAGGGCCAGCGGCGCGGACGTGCTGGCCACGGTTATGGTTACGCCCATGGTGAGCCCCTACGGCTTGGTGGACCTCAACGACGACGGCAATGTCGTTGGGTTCCGGGAAAAAGTTCAACTTCCCAACTGGATAAACGCCGGAGTTTACGTGTTTGAACGCAGCATGGGCCCCCTTATGCCGGAGAACGGCGACCACGAAGTTTTGACCTTTCCCGCCCTGGCGGAAGAGGGCCGGATAGCGGCGTTCAAGTCCCGGAGTTTCTGGCGCAGCGTTGATTCATTCAAGGACCTCAGGGAGGCGGAAGAATACGTCAAGCAACTGGAACCGGCGCTCGAAACTGAAGGGCAGGGGTTGCTGAGCTAGTGGCAGCTATCATCAGCCCGGAAATGGTTACCAAGGTCTCCCAGGCCGTCGCCAGCATCAGGGACAATATTGGCAGCGTCCTGGTGGGCAAGGAAGACGTGGTGGACTTGACGCTGGCCGCGGTACTGAGCGGGGGCCACGTCCTGGTGGAAGACGTGCCCGGCATTGGCAAAACGACTCTGGCCCGGGCCCTGGCCGGCTCCCTGGACTGCAGTTTCAAGAGAATCCAGTTCACTCCCGACCTGATGCCCTCCGACATTACGGGCATACATTACTACAACCAGAGAAGCGGCGACTTTGAGTTCCGGCCCGGCCCCATCATTTCCCAGGTGGTGCTGGCCGACGAAATCAACCGGGCCACTCCCCGCACCCAGGCGGCCCTATTGGAGGCCATGGGAGAGCGCCAGTTGACCATTGACGAGGTCACCATCCAGCTGCCGGCTCCCTTCATGGTGATAGCCACGCAAAACCCCATTGAGCTGGAAGGCACCTTCCCGCTGCCCGAGGCCCAGTTGGACCGTTTCCTGATACGAATACAGCTGGGGTACCCGGACGAGGCCCAGGAAGAGCAGATGCTGCTCCGATTCGAAAATGCCGACCCGCTGGGTGGGCTGGCGCCGGTGGCCAACAGCGCGGACATCCTGGCATTTCAGGGGATGATACAGCAGGTATACGTTGATCCCGTGCTGAGAAACTACACGGTGCGAATCGCCCAGGCCACCAGGGAGCATCCCGAAATCGAGCTGGGGGCGAGCCCCCGGGCCACCCTGGGCCTGCACCGGTGCAGCCAGGCCCTGTCGGTGATGAGGGGCAGGGAATACGTAACGCCGGACGAAATCAAGGAACTGGCGCCCTTCACCCTGGGCCACCGGCTCATCCTCAAGTCCCAGGCCAGGCTCAGGGAGAGGACTCCCGGCGGCATTATCCAGGAAATCCTGGAGCAGGTGACCGTACCGGTATAACCCTCTTTTTACGCCGGCAAGGCGAAAGTATGCTGAACGACTCATGGTTGATCGCCAGCGCCATCCTCCTTTTTGTTGGCCTCGTAGCCAGCCAGGGAATCCTGTTGATTGTCGGCTCCCTAGTGCTGATAGTGTGGGTTCTGGCCAAGTTCTGGGACCGCTTCGCTTTCAAGAAGGTGAAGCACAGCCGGGAAATTGCCAGGGGACGCGCCTTCGTGGGCGACTCGGTGGAGTACTCGGTCACCCTGGCCAACGACAAGCTGGTTCCCCTCATCTGGGTGGACATCCAGGACACTTTTCCCCGCCAGCTTGACCTGCCCGGCGCCACGGTGCGGGGAACCGGCATGGAGGTGGACCGGGAGCATCGCATCACCACGTCCCTGTTGCCCTACCAGCAGGTAACCTGGAAGTACAACCTCCGGTGCCTGGCCCGGGGCTACCACCGCATTGGGCCGGTAAGACTGCGCAGCGGGGACATTTTCGGTTTCACCGCCGCGGAAACCCGGTTTGAAGGCGTGGACCACATCCTGGTATATCCCAGGGTGATTGAACTCAAGGAACTGCTGCTGCCCACCGAGCACCCCCTGGGGGAGACCCGGGGGCAACGGCCTATCTACGAGGACCCTACCCGCTTCTTCGGCCTGCGCGACTACCAGCCCAGGGACCCGATGAAGCACATTGACTGGAAGGCCACGGCCAGGCGGTCCCAATTGCAGACCAAGGTATTCGAGCCTGTGGTATCCCTGAACGTCCTAATTGCCGTAAATGCCACCACGGCGGAATACGCCTGGCAGGGAACCAACCGGCGGCTGTTTGAGAGGGCGGTAACGGTGGCCGCATCCGTGGCGAGCCACTGTGCCCAGTCCGGGTTTGAATATGGGCTAATCAGCAACGGAGTCGCCGTCTATTCGGGAAAGTGGCTGAGCGTGCCCTTCGGCAGTTCCTCTCACCAGTTGGGGCTGGTGCTGGAATCCCTGGCCATGGCCGGGCCATACTCGGTCGTCTCCCTGTCCGACGTGCTGCAGCACGAGAGGAGCGCTCTGCCGCCGGGAGCGACCATAGTGGTGATAACGTCAATCCTGACGCGTGCCATGTCTGACGAAATCAGCGAGATGCAGGCCAGGGGTTACAAGGTGCTGGTGCTATACTCCGGGGATGGTGGGCCGGAGATCCGACTCCCCGGCGTGCAGGTCTATTACCTGGGGCGGGCGCTGGAGGCCCTGGAAGTTGACGCAACCGTGAACGAGGCCGCAGACAGCGATGAACCAGTTCTGGCGAGCTAGCGCAGTTACGGGAACCGCCGTGTTCCTGGAAACGGTGGGCGCTTTCCTGGCAATCGCCATGCTTACCAACATGGCCGGGGCCCCCGCGGCCAAGTTGCCCATCTGGCTGATTTTCATTGCCCTGCTGTGGTCCTTTGTGCTTTCCCTGTACGTCCAGACCATCCGTTTTTCCCTGAACCTGCGCGGGGCATTCGGCCTGTTCGTCAGCGCCTTGTCGCTGCTCATCCTGGCTAACCTGAACACCGGCCTGGGTTTCTTTCCGGTGGGAAAGCTGATGAACGGCGACCTGCACACCGCCTACACGGTTGGGCTGACCTTCGTGTTCCTGGTGGCCTTGTGGTGGCGGGGTACCAGCCTGGCCCATGATGAGGTGACCCTTGACACGGTACGGACTGCTTTCCAGTGGTCCCTGGCAGTGCTGATTGTGGCCGTTGTAATTGACCCCCTGGTTTCCGTGAATATCGTCAACGGGTTCCTGGTTCTGGGCTTTTTCGCGGTGGGCCTGGCCGGACTTTCCCTGGCCCGATTTTCCGCCGAGTCCGCCGACGTGCAGATAATGTCCCGCGAGTGGTTCCTTCCCATAGGCGTTGCGGTGGGAGCGGTGCTGCTGGTGGCCTTGCTGATTTCCGGGCTGGGCATGGGCGGCCTGGATGATGTGACCCGCGCCATTCTCAGGATGCTGGGCAGGGTCAGCGAGTGGATTCTGCGGCCGATTCTCCTGGGCCTAGGGTATATTGCCGCCGCCCTGGTCTCATTTGGAAACTGGCTCACCTCCATAATGGGCGGCGGAGACCTGACCGGCCTGGTCGAAGCCCAGGAACAGCTCCGGCGTTTTCACGAAAGCCTGGAAGAGGTTGAAGGCGAGGGTCTGCCCGAGTGGGTCTATACAATTACCAAGTGGGCGGTGCTGCTGGTTGGGTCTTTCATAGTGGGCTTTATCCTGTTTCGGGTATTCCGGTTCAGGCGCTTTTTCCGGCTTTCCGGCGACGTTCAGGAAGTACGGGAGTCTCTGTTCACCTGGGACAAGGCCAACGCCGACCTGACCGGAATTATTGAAGGCTGGTGGAACAACCTGGTGCAAAAGGCCACCGCGGACGACAAGCCGGACCCGGACCCGGAAAACCCCAGGGAGGTTTACCACCGGTTTCTGAGCATTTCGGAGAATATGGGCCACCCGAAGGAGGAGGGGCAAACACCCCGGGAGCACCAGTCGGGTGTCTCCGACGATTTGCCGGCGCAGCCCGTGGACAGAATCGTGGGGGGCTTCCACACCGCCCATTACGGCAACAGAACCGCTGCCCCCGGCGAGATGCAGGACCTGCTCAGGAACTTGACCATCCTGCGGGAAAGCGAGGCTGAGTGGAAGGAAAGGGAGAAGGCCCGGGAAAAAGAGACGGAAGCTGAGCCGGAAGATACCCGTTGAATCTCCCCGCCCGGCGTTCCCCGCTTACCGGAACTGGGGAATGATGTCCGCGGCGAAACTCTCCATCAGCTCCCGTATGCGGTCCGCATCGCCCGTATTCAAAGCCAGCACCATGTGTTCCACGCCGGCATCCCGGTAGGCGGCTATTGACATGGCCGCCTGCTCCAGGTTGTTCCCCGGAATCCTGGCCCGGTTGGCCGCCCGGTCGCTGGAGGGCCCTGGCGTAGCTTCCACCTCAACCCTGGCCGACCACACCAGGGTTTCGGGATTCCTGCCTGCGCTTTCTGCCAGGCCCATGATGTTCTCCCGGTGGCCGGCGTACTCTTCCGGCGAGACTCCGGAGGGATGCCAGCCGTCGCCCAGCCTGGCGGCCCGCCGCAGCGCTCCCGGGCTGGCCCCGCCAATCCACAGGGGGATATGAGGCTGCTGCACGGGTTTCGGCGAAAACCTCAGGTCCTCAAAGTTCCAGCGGGGGCTGTGGTAGCTGGGCGCCGGGTTGGCCCACAATTCCCGCATGACGCGGATGCTCTCGTTGGTAAGGGACGCCCGATCAGACATGGGAATGCCCAGGGCTTCAAACTCCTCCGACATGGCTCCCACACCCACGCCCAGGGTAACCCGGCCGCCGGACATGTGGTCCAGGGTGGCCGCGTACTTGGCGAGTTCTACCGGGTTATGGTAGGGCAACACCAGCACCGAGGTGCCCAGCAGCACCGAACCGGTGGTGGCGGACAGGTATGACAGGGTGGCCAGCGGGTGGTAGTAGGGCTTGTCATCCAACCGCTCCCGGATGTACCCGTTGTTGAAAAGGTGGTCCATCACCCAGACCGAGTCGTACCCCAGTTCCTCAGCCAGGGGACCGAATGCCAACGCGACGTTTACGTCCTCAATGCCCCAGTTGTTAGGGACGGTTACACCGAACTTCATGCCTTACCCCGTTTTAATGGACTGAATCAGCCGCGCGGTTTCTACGGCTGCCGCTGCTGCGTTGCTGCCGATGTTCCCCGACTTGCCGCCGGCCCGGTTGATGGCCTGGTCCATGTTGTCCGACGTCAGCACGCCAAAAATGGTGGGAACGCCGGTTTCCAGGCCCACGGAGGCTATGCCGCCGGCAGACTGGCCGGCCACCATCTCGTAGTGGTCGGTCTCGCCGCGTATGACGGCGCCCAGGCAGATTACGGAGTCGTAGCGGCCGGTCTGGGCCAGGGTCTTGGCCACCACGGGCAACTCGAAGGAGCCGGGCACCCAGGCCACGCCGACATCATCGTCGCGGACACCCAGGCGGTCCAGGGTCTCCAGGGCGCCGGTGAGGAGTTGCCGGGTAACGAAGTCGTTGAACCGCGCTACCACCACGGCTATTCTCAACCCCTGTCCGTCCATATCACTCTTCAGTTCTTGAGGCACGTCTTTTCTCCCGGTCAAAAGTGGACTGAGCTTATCTATTGGTTCAACCGTTTCGAATTGATGGTTGATGTATTAGATCGTCATTTCTGCGAAGGCAGAAATCTGAACTCCCGCCTGCGCGGGAACGACGGGTTGGGCTGATCCAATCATCATTCCAATGCTGTCAGACTACTTGAATGGTGCCAGTTTAGCTTGTCTCTGCGCCGGCGGCCAGTATGACCCCATTAACCAGGCCGTCTTCGGTAACCGGCCCGGTAATGCGGTGCAGGCCGTTCAGAATTACCAGCGGCACCGACTGCACGGCCAGGCTCCGCGCCAGCGCAGGAAAGTCCCGCAACTGCACAACCTCGGCGGAAATGTTGGCATTCTCGCGGGCCAGGGAGAAACCCAGGTAGGCGGCTTCCGCGCTGGCCTGCTCTTCTGGTGTGACCAGTATCTGCATACGGACCGGGCGGTCAACAGCCCGCAGCCGGCGGCGACTGTCATTCTTCAATGAAGAGACGCCTCGGGACAGGGACCGGATGGTCTCAACAATTACCGCCATCTGGCAGCCGAGAGGAATCCCGTAGAACGCCGTGCGGGGAGGGTCGTCGTTTCCCACCAGGATTGCGGGAATCCTGGACACGGACCACCGGCGCGCTGCTTCCGCCTCTGCAAAGAAATCGTGGACTTCCAGGTCAATCTTGGTTGAAGCGGCGGCAACTTCTTCAATTAACTGCTGGGTCCGGTCGCAAGTGGGACACTCATGGCCCGGTATGGCGATAGGGGAAGGGGCACGGGTGAACAGCCTGAGCGTCACCGGTCCCTTCAGGTCTTTCCGAAAGGTGCGCCGCAGTTGGTTGCGTTGCTGGGCGGACATGGCGGCGGGCTGCGTCAATTGAACGTCTCCGGTGGAGAGCAGATTGGTCGGGCAAAGGGTCTGCCGCTAGGGGGTGTCGTCAAATTGATAGCGGGAGCTTCCAAGCGTCCCTTTTCGTCGTTCCCGCGAAGGCGGGAACCTCGACCGGCAGTAGTTAAGATTCCTGCCTTCGCAGGAATGACGATGCATTTGACGACACGCCCTAAGCATGTTCGGGTCGGTCAGGTTTTTTTACCGTACTATTGCCGAATAGACGCATCAACTACCCTTGTCCAGCAGGCCGCGGATGGTCCACATGCGCTGGAAGAGCGTAAAGCAGGAAACCACGGCTATAAACAACAGAATCCAGGGCATAAGCGGAAAGCCGGTTAGCCCATCGGCCACCAGGCCGACGCCCAGGATTATAACGCGCTCGGTCCGCGTCATCAGTCCGGCCCGGGTAAATGCGCCCAGGCCCTCGCCCCGGGCGCGGAGGTAGCTGACTCCCTGGGAAAAAATGAGGGCCAGCAGGATGATAACAACATAGAGCCGCAAGAACCCGTCGCTGAAGCCGGCGTCCAGGGCGTACACGCCCAGGCCGACAAACAGGGCCGCCTCGCCAAGCCGGTCAAAAACCGAGTCCAGCAGGGCGCCAAAGGAGGAGGCCTTGCCGGTCATGCGGGCCAACCCGCCGTCAAACATGTCGAGGCCGCCTCCAATCAGGAAGACAATGCCACCTGCCAGAAGCCACCCCGAGCCGACCAGGCCGGCGGCCAGGACGCACACGCCGAATCCCAGAAGGGTAATGGCGTTGGGCGTAAAGCCCAAGGCTTTCAGGAACCTGGCGCCCGGTATTTCCACGTACCGGGAAAGGCCCAGCCGGAGTTCTTCTCTACCTGGTATCGGCATGGCTTTCCGCTATGCAGTCGTGGTAATAGGCCTCCACCTGCCGGGCCACCGCCTTCCAGCGGTACTGCTCCACCATGCGGCGGCCTGTGGCGCCCAATTGTTGGGCGTATTCCGGGTTGTTGATGAGGATGGCCAGGGTCTCGGCGAGGGCTTCCGGGTCTCGCCTGGGGAAGAGCAGGCCCTGTTCCCCGGACTTGATGATTCCCATGTAGCCTTCAATGGCCGAAGCCACTATGGGCCTTCCCGCGGCCATGGCTTCCAGCAGCACGATGCCGAAACTTTCCTGCCCCGTGGCCGGGGAACAGTAGATGTCAGCCGAAGCATAGTACCTGGGCAGGTCATGGTAGGATACTCCGCCCACCAGCACCACGTCCCGGGGATTTCGGGCGCTTAGAATGCGGTGCGAGTCTTTGTCCAGGTTGCCGGGCCCCACCACTATCAGCCGGATGTTGGGGTACTCCCACTTCAGCCGGCTGTAGGCTTCCAGCAGGTACTTCAACCCCTTGCGCTTTTCCATTCTGCCGACAAACAGGATGTTGGTCTTGCCGTCCTGGAATTGAGGCCAGGGCTCGCAGTTTCGGGAAAAGTGGTCAACGTCTATCCCGTTGGGAATTATGCGGTATTCCCGGGGGAAGAAGTTGTGGACGTATTGATGGGCGGCTGGAGATACGGCGATGCCGCCGTGCAGGCGCTGGTGCCAGCGCTTGACTATAGGCTGGCTGAAGCGGTAGAGGTGCTGTCGGTGGTAATAGGCGTGGAAGGTTCCCACGTTAACCGTGTTGGAGCACTCCAGCACGCACAGGGGAAGCACCGGAGCCAGGGGTTCGTGCAGGTGAATGATGTCAAAGCACTCTTGCTCCAGAACCTCCCGGACCCGCCCATAGACCCGCCAGGATAGGGATACGCGGGCAATGGAGCCGCCGCTAGGTACGGGCACCGACCTGCCCATGGGGACCAGGGCGTCCAACTGCGTGTCGTGGCGGGATGAGGAGTGGGGGGCCAACACTTTGACTTGATGGCCGCATTCAGTCAACTGCTGGGCCAGTTGGGAAACGTGCGCAGTTACGCCACCCGGCCACGCAAAATCATAGGGGGATACCATTGCTATCTTCACGGCAGCCGGTTAACCCTCTCTTCCCTTACCCCACGTGCAGAGTTGGCGACATAGTGGGGAACACATTAGCCGGGCGTTGGACATAACTGCCACTAGAGCAACTGGACCGTACAGAAACCGGGCCGGCCATGCCCTCCAACCTGTTCCACACGGGGAAATGGGGACACGGCACATTAAGCAGACGGACTCGAAGAACGCGGTATCCCTCAACTCTGCGTCCACCGCGTTCTCGTTAAGGCAAAAGGCCGAATTAGCTGGCGATTTCGTAGATTCTAACAGCTTAGGTAAGAGCTAACAAGGAGAAGCAGTTTGGGTCAGGGCAATAACATTTTAGAGAAATGTCATGTTGAGTGTAGCCGAAGCACCTAAACTCCGACACAGCAGCCTGGTTTAGGTTTCCGTGTCATGGTTTTCTGCCAAGATTCCAGTGGTTCAGCTTATTTGAAATGATGGATAATATTTCCGCTCACCCTGAGCCTGTCGAAGGGCCGCCCATTGGCAGATTGACAATTTGATGGTTCGACAGGCTCACCATGAGCCGACTCCCGGTTTCCCCATCAATGCAACCTGTTCAAACTATTAGGCCCTTAG
>DAOUIY010000034.1:0-21298 GCA_034423215.1 Dehalococcoidia bacterium | reverse complement strand
TCCGAGTTCGATTGGCATTTCACCTCTACCCACAGCTCATCCCAAGCTTTTGTACTAGCCACGAGTTCGATCCTTCAGTCCGCGTTAACGAACCTTCAATCTGGCCATGGGTAGCTCACCCGGTTTCGGGTCTACTACATGAAACTGAACGCCCTGTTCAGACTCGCTTTCGCTCCGGCTCCGGAACTCCAGTTCCTTAACCTTGCTTCATACAGTAAGTCCCCGGATCATTCTTCAATAGGCACGCCGTCATCCTGAACTTAATCAAGACTGCGACCTTCTGTAGGCTTACGGTTTCAGGTCTATTTCACTCCCCGCTAGGGGTTCTTTTCACCTTTCCCTCACGGTACTGGTACGCTATCGGTGACCAAGAGTATTTAGCCTTGGAGGGTGGTCCCCCCAACTTCCCACAAGGTTTCCCGTGCCCCGTGGTACTCAGGTAAACGCCGGAAGTCCTGCCTCTTTCGCCTACGGGGCTTTCACCCTCTATGACGGCCCTTCCCAGGGTCCTTCGGCTAGAAACAAGATTGGTAACTCCCTCGGATCTGGAGAGGCGATCCCAGGCATTCCCTATAACCCCGCTATGACATAGGCCCTCCCGCCGTTCGGTCATAACGGTTTAGGCTCTTCCCCGTTCGTTCGCCACTACTTAGGGAATCTCGGTTGATTTCCTTTCCTCGGGGTACTTAGATGTTTCAGTTCCCCCGCTTACCCTCTCGCATTGCGAGATGAACCGGCTCAACACCGGAACAGGTTACCCCATTCGGGCATCCCCGACTATGCCTGTTAGACGGCTCATCGAGGCTTATCGCAGCCTTACCGCGCCCTTCATCGGCCCTTGGTCCCAAGGCATCCACCGTAAGCCCTTAATAATTTGACCCACGCTAAGAACTCCAAACTTTTCAGTTTGAGTTTTACAGGACAATTTCTTAAGGTTCCTTATTCTCTTTTTAAGGTGCAAAGAAAAGGGCGGTTGGGTTACCCCAAACCGCCGTTCGGGTTCTCCCAACTCTCGCTATGCTTTCAGGTAATTTTCATACCGTCCTGCCGCTACCGACTTTTCTGTAAGCAAGGATTATAGACAGGGTTTTAGGGGCCGTCAAGGGGTGTTCGGGGGGAATTGTAGAATTGGTGCTGGGGAAATCAATTATGGCCTCTTCTGGAAAGGCTTATCCTCGTCTATGTCAGGTTCGGCACCAGAGACTGTATTCGGTTCAATCAGTAGACTCGGTGCTTCTGAAGCAGTTAAGCTTCCCGGGTCCACACGGATCAATGAATCCATAGGTGGGAAAAAGCGATGTTGGGCACTCTCGCTCAATTGCGCTACCTCCGCCGGATTGAAGAGAAACCCAGGATTCTTGATTGCGAAGTATATTATGATCCATAAGACTACCGCTGATACAATTAGCAGAACCAGCATCATCACCGTTACAATAGCTACTCGCAGCCACAGCGGGTCCGAAGCCAAGGCAAATAAAGTCGCTCCGGCAATACCTTCCATTGCAATTAGGAGAGCCCCTATCGCCCCAAGCGGACTACGGATGGGCAGCAACTTACTCGTCGTACTCCGAATCAATCTTCAGATCGGGGTACTTCTTCCTCAAGCGCTCCAAAGCGTCCTTTCTTATGGCATCTATGTTTATATTAGGTTTACGTCCAGAC
Source organism: Dehalococcoidia bacterium (assembly GCA_034423215.1). GTDB lineage: Bacteria > Chloroflexota > Dehalococcoidia > Lucifugimonadales > UBA3495 > Bin22. Next base: position 19,636 of record DAOUIY010000034.1, on the reverse strand, counting down.
CTTTCCTGATTCTCAATCAACTCAGCAACGACAGCCTCAAGGATCATTATCTTCAGTTCGGAGCTGAGCAAAGCTTCGGGCAAGTTCAAGCTTCCTACAGACACCATCACCAACTCCATTTACAAGGGCGGTAAGTTAACCTCAATAAATTATAGCCGAAATTACTTCCCAGAATCGGTGTTCCTGGACTATATCGAGAGCCTACGCGGTTATCAAAAAGCAACTTTGGCCTCGTAGATTAAGGTCCCGCGGTATTCTCCTCCAACAGCACATACACATAGTACCGCGTATAGCTACCCGGCAGCCCTTTCCCGGCAGCTTCGTAGTTCCAGGCAGTGTAATGCTCCGCCCAGCCTCGGCGGGTCAAGTCCTGCTCTACGGCGGCGGCAAAGCCCTGGGACGATGTGCTGTAAATTACTACCATCTCACTCCACCCGTCCCACCTTTGACTGCTCCAACTCCGCATCGGGTCGGTGGTCAGGCCTATCTTCAGGGAACTGCTGCCGGCCTGGTACTGCCCAATGCTTCGATTCAGTCTTTCCAGGAGAGCGTCGTTGGGGCGACCGCTGAATTCCCGCCATCGAATAATCATTGCCAGCCTGCTTATCTCCCCTCAAATGCGGGGGGACGCTTTTCCAGGAATGCCTGCACCGCCTCCCGGTGGTCGGCCGTGCTCCGGGCCTGGTCCTGGGCCACGTGAGCCAGGTCAAGATGCTCCCGAAAACTCTGGTCAGTCCCCTGGCGCACCAGGTACTTGATGAGGGACTGGGACCGGGTTGCTCCCTGGGCTATGCGGTGGGCTAGACCCAACGACACATCCATTAGTTCGTCGTCCGGCGCCACCCTGCTTACCAGTCCCATCTGCAGGGCCTCCGGGCCGCTCACCCGGTCGCCCGTGTATTGCAGCAGCAGCGTGTTGCTGACGCCAATAAGGCGGGGCAGGTTCCAGCAACTGCCGTCCGCGGGAATCAGCCCCATGCGCACGAAGGCCTCCGAGAATGTTGCCTTCTCCGACGCTATGCGGATGTCGCAGGCCAGGGCAAGGCCCATTCCCGCGCCGATGGCATGGCCGTTTACAGCAGCGATGGTCGGCTTCTGAAGTTCCTGCAGGCGCAGCACCATTTCCGGCGCGCGGGACGACTCCGCGTCAAATTTCCTGGCATACCGGGCCTCCATGCTGCCCCAGGGCCGCCCGGCAGCCTCCTCTCCCCTGGACGCCCTGGATTCAATACTGCGATTAAAGCCCCGCACGTTGGCGCCTGAGCAGAAAGAAGGCTCCGTTCCCGTAAGCAGCAGCACCCGCAACTCCGGGTCGTCTTCAAACCGGTCCAGGGCCTCAAAGAACCCGCCGGCCATTTCCGGGTTGATGGCATTTCGAGTCGCCGGGTCGTGGAGCGTGATGATGAAGACCCCATTACGCGCGTCCGTCCTGATGTGTTCGCTTGGCATTTCATCTCCCTGTCTGCTCATTCCGAGCCCATGAAAAATAATTGTCCGGCGCGCCGGGTTTGGCGCGAAAACTACACATTAACACAGGACACTAATACAGGAATTGTTAATTTGGCCCCAGTGACTTTATAATCCCTGCAATCTCAGTCAAGCATTCCCGAGCAGCGCCTAGCCGGCGACGCCGGGTTTCTGGAGGATTGAACTATGAACCAGGGGATGGTAACGAACCTGCATATCGCCAGGGTAAAGGGCACCCCTTCCGACCCGGTGGAGGAAGCTACCGCAATTTCCGCCCACGGGCTGGAGGGCGACCGCAGCTGCAACGTGCGCAATGCCCGCCAGGTTCTGGTGATGGACAAGGAAACCCTGGACCACTTCGAGCTTGTTCCAGGCCAGATTAAGGAGAACATCACCACGGAGGGACTGGACCTGTCTCAGGCGGCGCCCGGCAACGTCTTCTTTGTTGGCGACGAGGTAACCATGGAAGTAGTTGGAGAGTGCGAACCCTGCGGCAAAATGGATGCCATTCGCTTGGGGCTGCGGGAGGAACTCGACCATCGCCGGGGCATCCTGGCCATTGTCATCAGCGGCGGTCCCATCAAGGTGGGGGATTCTATTAGAATCGAACCATAGCGAATATTAGACCGTTCTGGCCTTTTTGCCAGGGGTCTGGGCACAGGTTCCCCCTTATGGACCTTTGGCACAGGACACAGACCACCCCGCACGCGGGCAGTCAAAACGCAAAAGGGGCCGCTCCTTCTAAGGGAGTGGCCCCTTTTGGCGTTTACCCTTTCCGTCGTTTCCGCCTTCGCGGGAACCTTGACCGGCTGCAGTCAAGATTCCTGTCTTCGCAGAAATGACGGCGCTTTTGACGACACGCCCTATTCCACGGGCTCCACCGGCTGGGGAGAGTCCAATCCCAGCATTTGCCTGGCCAGGTTCCGGGCTTCGCCCATGTCATTCACAAAGTGGCCTTCCGGGACGCTGTGGAGCACATTGAGGGAACTGAGGGTGCTGCTGACCGGCTCCGCAAGTCCCAGCACTATGCAGGTTGTACCCTCCTCCTGCGCCGTGGAAATCACCTGCTCCATTAGTAGGGCCGCGCTGTCATCCACGTAGGTGGTGGGCGTAAAGTCGAGGATTACTATTTCGTGGTCCCTCACGTCCGGCCCAATGGCCTGCACCAGGCGGTTGGAGGAGGCAACAGAGAAAGCCCCCCGGAAGGAAACCAGGCCCACTCTCGCACTATAAGGGTCAAAGTCCCCATCCTCGCCGTCGGTGTCAGGCGGCGGCGCCACACCCAGAAAGTCCATATCCAGCAACGGGGCCGAAACCACGTTGTCCACCTCCAGCAGTTCCAGCCGGCGGGCGTGGGCAAAGCCGGCGGCAATTAAACCAATGGCAACGGCCGTCACCAAGTCCAGGAATACGGTCAATCCCAGGGTCAACAGCATCACCAGCAGATGGTCCCGACGCACCCGGTGGATACGGGTAACAAACTTCCAGTCAATGATGTCCCAGCCCACCTTCATGAGAATGGCGGCCAGGACGGCGTGGGGGATAGGCTCCACGATCTTTCCCAGGCCGAGAATCAACGCGACCAGTACCAGGGAACGGAACACGCCGGCTAAGGGGGTGCGGCCCCCGGCGCGGATGCTCACCACGGTACCCAATGTTGCGCCAGCCCCGGGAAGGCCGCCAATGAACCCGGATGCCACATTGCCTATGCCCTGACCGACCAACTCCTTGTTGGGCTTGTGCCGGGAGCGGGTAATGGAATCGGCAATCAGGGAAGTCAGCAGGCTGTCAATGGACCCCAGCAGGGCGAGAATCAGGGCTGGCTGAATGGCGCTCAGCACAAACTCCAGGAAACCAGGTTCCAGGACCGGGGGTATGTGAAAGTGGGGCAACCCGGTGGGAACGTTGCCAATTATGGGCGCATCACTCAGCCAGAAGAATCCCAGCAGGCTTCCCACCGTCAAGGCAACCAGCGGACCAGGCACATACCGGGCTAAGCGTCCCCGCCAGGAAAAGCCCAGCACCAGGGCCACGACGGCTATAACCAGGGCGTGAATATTGTACTGGCCCAGCAACGCCGGCCAGGCCTGGATTACCGCAACCGGGCCGCCGGGAACCGATGCTATTCCCAAGAAAGGCAGGACCTGGATGATGATGATAATCAGGCCAATGCCCGACATGAAGCCGGAAATTACGGAATAGGGGGTGTAGGCGATAAACCTCCCGATCCGGATGAGGCCCAGTGCAATCTGCAGCAAGCCCCCCAACATGACCACAGTAAAGGCTTTTGCCAGGTCATCGCCTGCGTACTGAGTAACCACAACCGCCATGGCCACGGTCATCGGGCCGGTTGGGCCCGAAATCTGGGACGGCGTTCCGCCAAATACGGCGGCAAAAAAGCCCACGGCGATGGCGCTGTAAATGCCAGCCTCCGGGCCCAGGCCCGAAGCCACGCCAAAGGCCAAAGCTACCGGAAGCGCCACAATAGTAGCTGTGACGCCTCCGAACAGGTCTCCTCTCAATTGGCTGAAACTGTAGTTGAACCTGATGGCTTGCTCCTGTTTTGATGCTCCCACTGTCAGGCGTAAGGCCTGGATACAGAGCAGGATTATCAACTCGCTTTCCCGGGACGAATCTAGTGGTTCATACAATTTGGAATGATGGACAAGATTTCCGCTGACCCTGAGCTTGTCGAAGGGCCGCCCGCTCCTGGTTCGACAGGCTCACCACGAGCGGACTCTCAGCTTATCCATCATTCCAATAGCGTTGGGCCACCAGTGGTTCATACAATTTGAAATGATGAACAAGATCTCCGCTCACCCTGAGCTTGTCGAAGGGCCGCCCGCTCCTGGTCCGACAGGCTCACCACGAGCGGACTCTCGGCTTATCCATCATTCCTATGCTGATGGGCCGCTAGTCGCCCGCGCCGACCAGGGTACTTCTGATGGTGTCGGTCAAGTCCGTAACCTCGGTAATATCCGACCAGGTTTCCACGGTCTCGGCGACTCGCTCATCGGAAAGGACCATGCCGGCGTTAACTTCAAACTTTCCCTTTATGTTCTCGAAGCCCCAGGGATTCTTGGCGCCTCCGAGGATCATGTCCCTGGCCGTAACGTGCTCGAAGGTGCGGCCGTCCTTCAGGGTTATTCGCACCGGAAGGCCCTTCAGCACCTCACCGGAGCTTTCCTCCCACTTGGAAAGCACCCGGGTGTTGACCTTTTCCATCGTCTCCTGGATATCGGGGTTGTTTATGTTCTCTTCGCTGAACGTCCCGATGCTGACCTCGCCGTCCACCAGCGCGGCGGCCACATTGTACTTGGCGCTGAACTTGCCCTTGAGGGGGTCGTCGGGCTCGGTGTAGAGCATCACTATGGACAGGTAAGACTGGTCCACCTCGGCGCTGGCCACGTCTTCCCAGGTGAAGTTGTGCTCGCGCATCAGGCTGAAGAGGCTGTCAAGCATGGCGTGGTTGCCCCCGCAGCAGGGGTACTTCTTGATTATCAGGGCGTCCTGCACCCGGAACGGGTCTCCGAGGTTGTCCGCCATATCGTCCAGGTCGTAGATGCCCTCGCCCAGGATTGGCGTGGTGAATCCCAGGGGATGCTCAAAAATCTGGTGTCCCGCAGTGAATCCCCGCTGGGCAAACTCCGCCGCCATGACCGCATCCCGGCAGGTTAGGCCGGCGTGCAGTGGCTTGACCATCGTTCCGAAGTTATGAATGACGCCGCTGGCCATGGAGCCGGCGATGCCCAGGGCTATTACCGTTTGCTCGTGGTCCAGGCCGAGCAGCTTGGCGCAGGCGGCCGTAGCGGCCATCCGGCCAATGACGGCCGTGCTGTGAAAACCCCTTTCCATCTGGGCGTACTTGGTGGTGTGCTGCAGGGCCAGACCCAGCTCGCACCCGATGACATAGGCCTCCAGCAGGTCCCGCCCGGTGGAATTCAGGCTCTCGCCCAGGGCCAGCAGCGCCGGGAAAATAGCCACCGTGGGGTGACCGAACCCGCCAAAGTCGTCGTAGTCCAGGGCATGGCCCATGGTGCCGTTGGCCAGGGCTGCGTTGGCCAGGGAAGTCTGAAGCCCTGATGCCAGCACCGTGGCCTGGCTGGAACCGCCGCTGTCGCCCACGTACTGCTGGATTATCTCTCCCACCGGCTGGGTAGAACCGGCCAGAATCACGCCCAGCAAATCAAAGCATGACTCGTTAGCCACCCTGATAGCCTCCGGCGGTATATCTTCGTAGCTGGTATTGACTATCCAACTGGCAATTTTCTCGGTTGCGCCCATGTTCTAATCCTCCAAATTTGTCCGGTAATTCGGTCGCCGGGAGGTCTGAGTTACCGCATTTACCGAGCAGTTCTCCCAGGCCCCCCCAAATTACCCCAATTATATACACCAGGCCTGTTGGGACAAGGGGAAAACCGTCGAAATGGCATATTCTAGGCACAATTCATTGCGGTGAATGGCATTTGGTATGATTCTGCCAGTATTTTCCGGTCTTTCCGCCAGGCCGTTGCCCATCAGCGTGTTACCTAAGGCGCGCTTTAATAACCGGGGATAGGGGTTCAGGCGGGGTTGGAGCCCCGTTTAAGAGTGTTTTACGGTCAGGGATACACTTCCGGCAGGGAAAATGGTCGGGCAATGGAAGCTGCGCTGGGCATGAATTCCACCGGGGAGCGGGGATATCTTCCCGGTTGACGCCAGGCAGTTTCCGGCGGATGGCGCTTGCCGGCTTGGCGATCTCCGGAAGCACGAAATAATCATAGAGTAACCGGGCATGTAGCTATTGGACATTACTATCAGAGATGAGGGGGATACCGTCATGGCAGCCGATTTGCAGAGCGTTTTTTCTGAACTCAAGCCGACCACGGTCGCAGAAGGGTTCCAGTTCACCGAGGGCCCGGTCTGGCACCCGGACGGGTACCTGCTGTTCAGCGACATACCGGCCAGCACCATCTACCGCTACCAGCCGGGCCGGGCCCCTGAGCCCTACCTGAGCCCCAGCGGCAACTCCAACGGCCTCACCTTCGACGGCGCCGGCAGGCTGCTGGCCTGCGAGCATGGTGGTCGCCGGGTATCCCGCATGGCAGCTACCGGAGTCATGGAAACCCTGGTTGCAACCCACGCCGACAAACGCCTGAACAGCCCCAACGATATCGTGGTCCATTCCAGCGGCTCCATTTTCTTTACCGACCCGCCTTACGGCATAGACCCGGACCCCGGGGAGCAGGGCTTTAACGGGGTTTACCGCCTGGACCCGGACGGCCGGCTTGAACTTTTGAGCCGGGACATGGACCGGCCCAACGGGTTGGCCCTCTCCCTGGACGAGAAGGTCCTGTACGTGGACGACTCCCGGAAGCGCCACGTCCTGGCCTTTCCCCTGGCCGGAGACCTGGGTGTTGGCGAGTCCGAAGTCTTGCTGGATATGAACGTGGAGGCGCCGGGCGGGCCCGACGGGATGAAGCTGGATAGCGAAGGAAACCTGTATGTAACCGGGCCGGGCGGGTTGTGGGTGGCAACGCCGGCGGGGGAGCATTTAGGCACAGTGGAGTTCCCCCAATTACCGGCCAACCTGTGCTTCGGCGGCCCGGACCTGCGCACCATCTACGTTACGGCGAGAACCGGTCTCTACAGCATTGAGGTTGCCATACCCGGCAATGCAGTGTTCTAAACCAATACCAAGGTAAAATTACGCATTGTTGCATCTCCCCTCTCCCTCTGGGAGAGGGGCCGGGGGTGAGGGCAGCCGCCTGACCCTATTATTGTACTGACAAATTAGAAATTATGATTGGGCCGGCCCCGCACCCGTCGTTCCCGCGAAGGCGGGAACCTCGACAGGCCGGAGTTTAGATTCCTGCCTTCGCAAGTATCATTATCTAGCAGTTTGACCACTTCGCATTGATGGGTAAACCCGGGGGTCGGGAGTCCGCTCATGATGAGCCTGTCAACCATGAACGGACGGCCCTTCGACAAGCTCAGGGTGAGCGGAAATACTACCCATCAAGTCAATTACGTTGAACCACTAAACCTTAACCGCCCGAAAGACCAGGCTGGGCCAGGCGAAGGCTATGTCGTCGCCCTTCTCTTCAATCAGAAAAGTCTCCCTGGCCGCCGGGGTGCAGGACAGGAAGTCCGCCCGCAAACGAGCTACCTCCGCTTCCGGGGTGGCGGTGCGCTCCACCCAGTTGTTGAAGGTCATAAAGGTCTTTTCGTCCTGCTTTTCAACCACGCTGAGGCCCCGGTCTTCCAGCATCTCCAGCAATACCGACACCTTGCGATTCTCCCCGTGGCTGAAGTCGCGCCGCAATTCAACGTCGTTGTACCATTCAGCCAAATCGTCGTCTTCTGGAGCCACCGAGTCGGCCATAATCAAGGAGCCGCCGGTCTTCAGAATCCGGCGCATCTCGTCAAAAGCCTTTCCCAGGTCCAGGAAGTGATGGCCCGCCGCTCGACAGGTAATCAAGTCAACGGACTCGCTGCCGAAGGGCAGGTCTTCCGCCTGATTCTGGCACAGGGATACGTTCGCCAACTCGCGTTCCCGGCCTATTCGCCGGGTCTCCTCCAGCATCTCCACGGTGATGTCGCTGGCAACCACTCGCCGGACGTACTCGGCCGCGGCAAAGGCGGTGAAGCCGGTGCCCGTACCCAGGTCAACGGCCCACCTGGCCGGCGGCTGCTCGGCCACCATCCTCTGCAAGGTGGTCAAACGGTTGTCATGGATGTGGACCTGGCTGACTGCGTACTGGGATGCCTGGGAACCGAACATTCTCTGGGACGGATTGGATGTATCCTGGTTATGAGCTTCCCCGGTAGTGTGCTGAGTCATTGCCTGGGCTACCCCCGCAGTAATTGGTAAGATTTCATTCTTTGAACTTTGACATTGTAAGGGGCAGAACAACCCCCAACAATGCTCCCCGGCCTCATCCCGGCCCCGCAGCCATGATTGCAACCTGGCTGAGAGCGGCGCCACGACAAGCTGCCAACCATACTGCTGGCATGTAGCCACTCAGCCGGCATTGTGTTAGCCTACGTCAACGTATCTGGGTAACGGTCCTGCCCTCCGGCAGGAAGCGGAGAAAACGGCGCGATGCCTCGCGAGTTCATCTGCCATCGTTGCGGAACGGCCAACGAACGGGGAGCGGAAAACTGCCGGTTCTGCGGACTTCAGGTGGGCTGGCGTCCATCCCTTCCCTACCTGGTTAGATTCTGGAACTGGAACCTGGGCCGGCTGGAAGCCCTGGGCAGCATGGCGGCCCCCGTCGGCGCTACGCTGGTGGGCTTGTTCCCGGGAACCTGGCTGTCCTACCTCGTTGCCTTCCCTCTCATCATGTTCAGCACGTTGAGCCTGCTGTGGCTATCCCTTTCCCAACCGTCGAACCGGTGGAAGTTCAAATGAGAAGCATCAAATGAAAAGCAAGGTGCTCGCAACCTTTGACGAAGCCGTAAGGGACATACCCGACGGGGCAACCATCATGTTCGGCGACTTTGGTGGCCTGGGCGCCCCGCAAAACCTGATCGCGGCGCTCCGCCGGCAAGGCGCGGCGAGGCTGACCGGCATTTCCAATGAGCATGGGGGCACCGACGGGCGGGTTGACGTGGGCACGTTGATAGAGGCCGGCCAAATCACGAAGATGATCTGCTCCATAACGGCGGCAACCCATCCATCCCGCGTAACTCCCTTTGTACGCCTCTACAATGCCGGCAAGGTTGACGGTGAGTTGGTCCCGCAGGGGACCCTGGCAGAGCGAATCAGGGCCGGCGGCGCGGGCATCGGCGGCTTTTTCACGCCCACAGGGGTCGGCACCGAACTCGCCGAGGGGAGAGAGACGCGGGAGATGGGCGGACGTGAGTACCTGCTGGAGTTTCCACTGAAAGCCGACTATGCCTTTGTCCGGGCATGGCAGGCGGACACCTTTGGCAACCTGCGCTTTAGACTGGCGCAACGTAATTTCAACCCGTTAATGGCCATGGCGGCTCGCATCACCCTGGTGGAGGTGGAAACCCCGGTACTGCAACCCGGCTGCCTGGACCCGGATGAAATCCACTTGCCAGGAGTTTATGTAAACCGGGTGGTGGAAATACCGCCTGGCCGGCTGTTCCTCCAGGGGGCCTCCGAGTAGTCGAGCAGTCTGACTGGTTTGGAATGATGATCTAGCCCGCCCAACCCGTCGTTCCCGCCCAGGCGGGAACCTCGACACGCAGAAGTCAAGATTCCTGTCTTCCCAGGAATGATGATTTGGTGCATCGGCCAACACTTCAAAATAGCTGATCCCGTCGCCTGCCTGGCAACCGCTGCGGCCCGGCGGATTACCTGGACGGGCCGTCAGCCTCGTTCTTGCGATCGGCGATGAAAGCCCGCAAAGACCCCAACAGCAGCCCGCCGGCGACCGCCAACTGACCCCAACCCAGCATTAGAAAATTCGATGCCGGCACCAGCGCCAGGGGGCCCCGCAGCGGTAGGTCCACCCCCAGGGTGTGAAAAAGGCTCATACCGAAGCTCAGGAGTGCGGTGGAACAAAGGGCCATTCCAAGAAACAAGAGGACTAATCCAAGTACAATCAATTTGAGGGGTCACTCTCCAATCCTGATTTCACCGTCAGACCCGGACCTGCCTTCTTCCGGACCTGGCTTCTTGAAGTAGGCTTCCAGGATGCTGGCGGTGCTGTCGGTTACTTCCAGTCCATTCAGGGAGGCAGGTTCAATCCAGATGAACGAGTCGTGCTCCGAAAGCACGACGTTCTCCTTCCCTGTCTTTCCCGCAATCTTCACGCAGAAATTGAACTGCCTGGTCAGGCTGCCGCTCCTGGATAGATAGTCAAAGGAGCCCAGGTATCCGGTGATTTCCGCGACGGCAAGGCCGGTCTCTTCCAACACTTCCCGGGTCAGCGCCCCGCTTAACGACTCGCCTTCCTCCACTCGACCGCTGGGCAATTCAAAAATGCCCCCCATGAAGTCATCCGGCTTCCTTCGGAGCAGGAGAACCCTGCCCGCCGACTCAATTATGGCGCCTGCGACCAGCCGGCGAGCGCCGTCCCTGCCGGCGCCGGCTACCAGGTCAGCTTCAAAATTGTCGGTTAAGTCCATACTTGCCGTTCACGCTGGTATGCCCGGACTTATTGCCGTGTCACGCGCGGCACGAGACCTGGCATCCGGCTTTCCCGGTGTGGGTACACACATTCAAAAGGCCCACACACGCGAAAAGGCCCCCAAGCGAGAGCCACGGCCGGCGCCCTGACGAGAATACTCAGTTGAGACTTGGGCCGCGGAAGGGGTTATTCTTCTCCAGTTGTTCCTGGATAAGTTCGTTGGCCCGCTGAAGCAAAGGCAACAGCCGGATCAGGCGCTCCGCTCCCGTTTCCACCTCCAGGATCTCCTGCCTTATGCCCTGGGGCAATTCAACGCTGCCGGTCAGGGTGGCGGCGGCCTCGAAGGACAGGGTCAGCGGGTCTTCCGGCACCTGCACCGGGGCGTTCCAGGAGCCGGCCAGGGTCGAAATGTGGCCCAGGAACTGGCCGTACTGGCCTGCCACTTCCGACGCCAGGCCCCCGGGCAGGTCCCCCAGCGACTCCGACTTGTAGGCCACCAGCCCCACCATGTGCGGCACTTCCTGGACTATTTCAACCAGGTCGAATCGCTGGCCGCCGAGGGCCAGCAGGTTCAATCTGCCCTCTTCCAGGCGCTGCACCTGGCTGATGCGGGCGCTAGTTCCCACGCGATGCGGTTCCGCCGGTCCGCCCACTTCCGGGCCTTCCTTAATCAACGCAACGCCAAAGGGGGCGTCACGGTCTATGCAGTCCCCGATCATAGCCTTGTAGCGTTCCTCAAAGATATGCAGGGGCAGCCTTGCGCCGGGGAAAAGCACCAGGTTAAGGGGAAAAAGAGGTAATTCAGTCAGGTCATCTGGAGGTATCTGCTGTTGCGACATGGGGGCAGTATATTAGCTGGGCCAGCAATCCACAAGCGGCCCCTCTACCGGATGGAGGCAATTAGGAGCGATAGAGGGCGATTGACCGCAGCAAGGCAGGCAGCCGCAGGAACGGCAGGCCTACACTGGCCACTGTTCCAGCCGGTAGGCCATATCCCAGAACAGGTACTCAAACCGCAGGCTGGTCATAAAGGCCTGCTCCATGGCGACCATTTCGTCCGGGCCGGCCCGGCTGCCCAGCCGGTCAACCAGGGAGCGTATGGCATCGGCCAGTTCGGCAAATTCAGGCGAGGTGTACATCTGGATCCACTGGCAATACAGGGGAGCGTCCTTCGGCTCGCCCTGCCGCGCCAGGTGCTCGCCGATTTCCCAGTAACCCCACTGGCAGGGAACCAGGGACGCCACCAGTTCGGCGAAACTGCCCTGGTGGCCCAGCTGCAACAGGTAGGAAGTATAGGCCACGGTGGTAGGAGCCGGCACGGTGGTCTCCAGCTCCACCGTGGTGATGCCAAAGCTGGCGCAGTAACCCCGGTGAAGGTCCATTTCCACGTTCAGCGTTTCGTCCAGCAGCCTGGCGAACCAGCCCATTGTATCCAGGTCCTGGGCGCGGGCCGCCGCCATGGCCAGCACCCTGCTGTACTCTATAAGATAAACATAGTCCTGCAGGACGTAGTGCTTGAACTTCTCTATCTCCAGGCTGCCGTCGCCGACCCCCGTGACAAATGGGTGGTCAAGGATGGCCCGGCGAATGGGCAATGCTCGCTGTTCCAGATCGTCTGCAAAGGACATGTCGGCGCTCCCCCGGACTGCTGGCTTGTTCGTTCACCTTGTTAGCTTTGGAAAGATCGGGATGGGTTAGGGCGGACTCGGGCGAATTGTTGATGGCCCTGGCCGAATCATAGCCACGCCCCCGCCGTCCGGTCAATGGAGGCTGTCGGCGGCCCAGCCTGGGAAGGTCTTGGTTTCCCTAGCCGCGTATGACGGCCGGCGGTTTCAAGGGAATCCCCTCTTGGGGTATAATGCCTCAACAATATTCCCGGCAATTCACTCAACGCAATTCATTCAACAAAGGACAGTTCTATGCAGGTCATCTTTTTGCAGGACGTGGCCAACCAGGCCCACGCCGGAGACATCAAGCGGGTTGCGGACGGTTACGCCCGCAACTACCTGATTCCCAAGGGTCTGGCCGAAGTGGTCACCCCGGAAATCCTCAAGCGAGCGCATAAAATCAAGGTCGCCGGCGACCAGCAAAGGGCCCGGGAAACCCAGGTGATGGAAGAACTGGCCCAACTGCTGGACAACACCACCATCACCGTCGCCGCCCGGGTTACGCCCACGGGCAGGTATTACGGCGCAATCAACGATACCCGCATCGCCGAGTGTCTCTCCGAAACGCTGGAACGCGACATTGACCGCCGGCTGGTGTCCACCATCGAACCCATACGGGAACCCGGTGAGTATGAAGCGGTCCTGCGTCTCTCTTCCGACATCACCGCTACCATAAACATAGTGGCAGAAACTGAAGAGTAACAGATGTATGCCGAGCAACTCCTTCCCCACGACATTGCGGCGGAGGAGGCGGTAATCGGGTCGCTGCTGATTGACAGCGACTGTTTTCTTGACGTCTCCCACATGATTATGCCCGATGATTTTTATCGGGACCGGAACAGGCTTTGCTTTGCCGCCTGCGCCGAGTTGTTCCGGCGGGGAGAGGCCATTGACCAGGTTACGGTGGCCCGGGAATTGGACCGCAGCCAGCAACTGGAAAATGCCGGCGGCATGGCCTACCTCAGCCACCTGGTATCCATTACGCCCACTTCTACCCACGCGCCCCATTACGCACAGGTGGTTTACAACACCTCCACCATGCGGCGGTTGATAGACGCTGCCTCCAACATTTCGGCCATAGGCTACCAGGACACCGACGACGTTGAAATTACCCTGCGCCAGGCCGAGGACGTGCTGTTCGGCGTTCGCACCCGCCGGCAGGAGCGGGGATTCATCCCCCTGAGGCAAATCTACGACCAGTACCTGGAGGAGAGGGCATCCTTCACCGACCCCACCGGGGACGTGGCCCCGGTATTGACCGGATTCAACGACCTGGACGAGTTGCTGGGCGGCTTGCAGCGTTCGGACATGCTCATCCTGGGCGCCCGGCCCGGCCTGGGCAAGAGCGCGCTGGCCGTCAACGTGTCCATCAATGCCGCCAGGCAGGGCTCAACTGTAGGCATCTTCAGCCTGGAAATGAGCCGGGAGCAACTGGCCCTGCGCATCCTGGCCGGCGACGCGGAAGTGGACGCCCACCGCCTGCGCCTGGGCCTCTACACCGAAGCGGAAGAGCAGCGCATCATTGACTCCATCGGCAACCTGTCGGAGCTTCCGGTGTTCATTGACGACACGCCCTTCCAGGGCATACCGGAAATGCGCAGCAAGACCCGGCGGCTGTCCCTCAGTCCGGACGGCCTGGACCTGCTGATAGTGGACTATCTGCAGTTGGTGCAAGGGCAGGCCCGCGCCCGGGGCGGCGAGAATCGGGTCCAGGAAATCAGCGAAATCTCCCGCTCCCTGAAGGGCATGGCCCGGGACCTGCGCGTTCCCATCATCACCTGCTCCCAGCTCAGCAGGCTGGTGGAGGGCCGGCCCGGACATAGGCCCCTGCTTTCCGACCTGCGGGACAGCGGCAGCATTGAGCAGGACGCCGACATCGTTATGTTCATTTATCGTGAGGATGTTTACTACACGGAAGAGGAATGGGAGCAGCATTTCCCCGACCGGCAGTATCCCCGGAACATCGCTGAGATTATCGTTGCCAAGCACCGCCACGGCCCCACCGGCGGCGTAAAACTGCGGTTCCGTAACAACCTGGTGCGCTTCGACGCCCTGGGCCGCGAGGATGAGTTCTAGCCATGCCCTTTGAAGGGTTTCCCCGGAATGTAAGAGCCACCCCGGTGCCCGACCCCTTTTTCAATTCCCTGCTGGAGGAAATTGAAGACCCGGCGGAACTGAAGGTTACTTTGCGCCTGGTCTGGCTGTTGGGCCAGAAGCGCGGCAGCCTACGCTACGTGGCCGGCAGCGCTCTGCTCAACGACGCAACCCTGGTAAAAGGCCTCAGAAGCCTGGGGGGAAGCCCCCGGGAACGAATTCAACAGGGCCTGGGCCTGGCCCTGACCCGGGGCACCGTAATTCGCCGCCCCTCCCCTGGGGAGCACGGCGACAGCCTTTACTGCCTGAACAGCGAGGACAACCGCCGGCGCCTGGACGGCCTGAGATTCCCGGCGGAAGACTTGCCGGCCATAGAAACTTACCCGGACGGCTCCGGTGAGCCGGTCGCCGGGACGGGAGTTTCCGCGGCAACCAGCATTTACCAGCTTTACGAGGATAACATCGGAACCATCGGGCCCCTGATGGCCCAGCAGCTAGCAGAGGCCGAGGACCGGTATCCCTACCTGTGGCTGGAAGAGGCGTTCAGGATTGCCACCTACGAAAACAAGCGTTCCTGGAGCTACATATCGGCCATTTTGCGGCGCTGGGCGGCCCAGGGCAGGTTTGAGCCGGAAGCCTCGGAAGGCGGGCCGGCAGGGGCCCACCCGGGGATTGGCGTAAAAGCGGGAGCTACCCTTTGGGAAGAGGAGGGGAGGCAGCATGGAAAGCCTGGGAGACATACTGAAGAGGATGAGCGCTCGCGACAGGCTCGGAGCCGTCAACGGCGATAGGGCAGGTCTCCGCAGCATACAGCCCGACGAAACTGAAGAAGACAGTTGCCCGGTCTGCAAGGGCGCGGGTTGGGTCAGCAAGCGGGTCCCGGTCGGCCATCCGGACTTTGGGGAGGCCTTCCCCTGCCGTTGCCAGGAAAAGAAGGAACCGGAACAGCGGTCCGATGCGCTGCGCCGGTACAGTAATCTGGGAGCCCTGCGGGGTACTACTTTTGAGAATACCCGCCCGGAAGGGTCTGCGGCCGAGCCTTCAGACCGGCAGTTGTTCCGGGAAGGTCTGGCCGGGGCCAGGGCCTTCGCCGAAGAACCCAGGGGCTGGCTGGTCTTTACCGGGCCCAGCGGCGCCGGCAAGACTCACCTGGCCGTGGCGGCGGCCAACCGGTGTATAGACCTGGGCTTGCCGACCTACTTCATTGTCGCTGCCGACCTGCTGGACCACCTGAGGGCCACTTATGCGCCCGACAGCGAAATGTCCTACGATGAACTGTTCGAACAGGTCCGTAATGCTCCCATCCTGGTCCTGGACGACCTGACCTCCCAACCCACGTCGCCCTGGGCCCAGGAAAAGCTCTTCCAGATTATCAGCCACCGGTTCAACGAGTCCCTGCCAACCATCATTACCGTGCGGGGAGCCCTGGAGCGGCTGGACGAGGGGCTGCGCACCCGCATGGAATCCGGCAACGGTTTTTCAACCGTTTTTCGACTTGGCGAACAGAACTCCCGGTTCGCCCGGCGGGTGGGCGCCATACCCGACGAAATGCGGCGGCGCATGACCTTCGAGAACTTCGATGTCTATGGACGGCCCGACACCGGCATTCAGGGCAGGGAGTCCCTCGCCAGGGCTTGGCAGGCGGCCAAGAGCTTTGCCGGCTCCCCGCAAGGATGGCTGCTTTTGACGGGAGAACGGGGTTGTGGCAAGACCCATCTTTCCATCGCCGTAGCCGGCGAAATCCTGAAGCAGGGCAGGTCGGTCTTCCGGGCCTTCGTTCCCGACCTGATGGACCACCTGCGGGGCACATTCAGCCCGGACAGCTCCATCAGCTACGACGAACTGTTCGAGCAGGTGAAGACGGCGGGACTGTTGATACTGGACGACTTTGGCACCCAGGTAAGCACTCCCTGGGCCGAGGAGAAGTTGTTCCAGATAATTGCATACCGCTACGACATGCAACTGCCGACGGTCATAACCTCGGTGGATACCGTGGATGAACTGGCCAGGGACTGGCCCAACATCGGCTCGCGCCTGGTGGACGGGACCATGGTGGACTGGCACCACATCAGCGCCCCCAACTACCGGGACCAGCGGCGTACCCGGTCTAACTGAGCTCGGCCCAACCCGTCATTCCCGCCCCGGCGGGGAACCTCGCTAGGCTGGAGTACAGATTCCCGCCTTCGCAGGAATGACGGTTAAACCCATTGGCCGTCATTTCAAAACGGTCAACCCACGAGAAGGGCGAACCCAGTTTCGGCCGGAAGCCACAGGCCAACTACCGGCCCTTCCTTTCGTGAGCGGCGCACCATTCCTCGTAGGGCGGCACGTCTTCCCCCACCGTCCAGAGGAAATGGTAGGTTCCTGCATCGCCCATGTACTTGAACTCCTTGCGAATGGACTGTACGGTCGCCTCAAAGCTGCCGTGGGAACGCAGGTAGGCCTGGAAGGTCCCATGCTCCGTCTCCAGTTCCAGCATTCGCTGGGCGTTGTGGCAAATGGCCGACAGCTTCCTGCGGTGACGGATCATCCTTGAGTCCTGGGCCAGCCCGTCCAGTTCAGGATCGCCCAGGCTGGCGATGATTTCCGGCTCAAAGCCCTGCATTGCCCCACGCACTCCCGGCCACTTGGACTCCACAACCCTCCACGAAATACCGGACTGGAATACGGACTTGCTCATGGTGTCCAGGTAATCTGCCAGCCGGGAGGGGGTTATCTTCTCCGGAACGTGCATTGCAATTCTCCTTAGGGGGATATTGTAATGCCCCACCCGGCGCAGGCCGGCCATGGGGCATCAGGAATTGCCTTACCCAATTGCGTCCCGACCTACAATGGCAGCGAAATCGCCTGCCCGGTCTGGGCGCTGCGGGTAACTGCCTCGGTGAATTCCATGTACTGCAGGCCCACGTCAAAGGGAGTCCGGGTGACGGGTTCTTGACCCCGAATTGCGCTGATAAACTCCTCTTCAACGCGCCACGAATACTGGCCTTCCGGAGGATTGGGAATTTCGGAGAGTTGCGAATCGCCCCGCTGGCCGCCAAACACGTTCAGCTGCGAGTCCACGTGCAGGGTGCCCTGGGTGCCGTTGAGGGTCACTTCCGGCCCCCTGGCCAGGCCCGTTACCGAGCTTACCCTCATGTGCCCCTGGGCGCCGTTGGGAAATTCCATCAGTATGTCCACGTGGTCCGGTATGGTTATGGGCTGTACACTGCCGTCCTCGTCCATCCTGCTGGGCACGGTGACCTTGGTCATGGCCATCACCCGCACGGCCGGGCCCGTCCACCGGGTTACACACTCGTAATAGATGCCCATGTTCATAATGTTGTAGCCGCTGAAGGTCCGGTTGTGCCGCCAGTGCAGCGGCGCGCCCGGGTCAACGAAAGCGGGAGTCACCACCTGGGCTTCCACCGCCAGCAAATCTCCCAGGTAGCCTTCCGCTATTTTCTGCATGACCAGGTTGTCCACCCGGAAAGTAGAGGGCCCGGGAACAATCTGCGTGACCAGTTCCGGGTGATTGCGGGAAGCCTCCAGCATTTCCCTGGCTTCCTGCGCATTGGCGGCCATCCTGGCCTCGGTCAGCACGTGCTTGCCCTTCTCCAGGGCCGCCAGGGTGAGATTGCGGTGCATGTAGGGCCAGGTACCGATGCAGATCGCGTCAATGGTGGGGTCGTCCAGCAGATCCTTCCAGTTGTCGTAAACGGTGGGAATATTGAAGGAATCGGCCACTCTCTGGCCCGATTCCCGGCTCCTGTTCGCCACGGCAGCCAATTCCACGCCTTCCACCTGCAAGAAGCCCGGAATGTGACGGTCCCTGGTATTGCGGCCCGCGCCGATCAGTCCCAGTCGGATTGATTCGTTTGCCACGTGAGTCCTCCTGTGATTCAACAACGTATGTGAATGTCGTCGGGCCAGATTATAGGGCAGCCCCGGTACATTGTCACTTCACGGCCAAGATAGGCCAGGGCAATCGCATTCTAAGTTTGGGGAGACTTCGGCGTTCCCACGCAGGCGGGAACCTCGAACCTGTTCAACCGATAATCGGACCCTCTATAAGCGCTAGGGTGTGTCGTCAAATGCACCGTCATTCCTGCGAAGGCAGGAATCTTAACTACTGCCGGTCGAGGTTCCCGCCTTCGCGGGAACGACGAAAGGGGGCGCTAGGAAGCCCCCACATTCAATTTGACGACACCCCCTAATAAGTCGGTCGTGTAGCAGAATGCGTTTGCCCTGCAGGATAGGCCAGGGCAATCGCGTCTTAGCTAAATGCTGTCTTGAACGGCCATAACAATCGTTCTGAACGGAGTGAAGAACCTGAACTCCATCCCACTAACCGACTTTCGGGCCCGTAACCGGGATAAGGAGCAAGATTTTAAGCCCTTAGGCAAAGTTTATCCTGAGCCAAGCCGAAGGACTCAGGGCGGCATGACTTCCTGCTTGAGTGATTGGCGTAATTAAAGCGCGATTGCCCTGGCCGGGAAAGCCTCCGTCTTGCCAGTGCCTGCCGCCGGAAGTTATCATTTTTGTGGCTTTTGGCGCGCCGCGCAAGGGCATTGTCCCGGGTAACTTTGGCGGCATAGTTCGGTTTGGGCTTTCCTGGCAGTGTACCCACCGACGATTTTGGCTGGACGGTTGAAGAGTTCCCTGCATCTGAAAATTGTCGGCAACAGCATGGTTCCGACCCTGCTGAACGGTCATCACGTGCAGACCTTGCCCCTCAAGCAGCGGCTTGAAGACTCCGGCATCAGGAGTTGCATCGTAGCGTTCAGGCACCCCAACGTACCGGGGCAAATATACGTCAAGCGGATTGTGGGTCTTCCCAACGAACACGTTGCCATCAGGAACGGGGGAGTAGAGATAAACGGAGCGCCGCTGGCCGAGCCCTATCTCAAGGGCGGCGTGACCAACTCGGCCGGAAGGGCAACCCAGTGGTTTACGGATTGGAATGAACTGTTCCTGCTGGGGGATAACCGCGCCGACAGCGATGACAGCCGGTCATTTGGACCAATTCCGGCCGACCTGGTTATTGGAAGAGTATGGATCAGATACTGGCCGCCCAGGTACTTCAGGAACCGTCCGGGGTAGCCTTGCCGCGTTGGGAGAATTTATCGTTGCAACAGGTGAACGTCGCTTGTGGGCAACATCAATAGGGTGTGGTAGCGCCTCACCCCACCATGAACTCTCCTCCTAATCGGGGACGGGAAGTCTGAGAAAGTTGCTAGGGGGTGTCGTCAAATTGAATGTGGGGGCTTCCTAGCGTCCCCTTTCGTCGTTCCCGCGAAGGCGGGAACCTCGACCGGCAGTAGTTAAGATTCCTGCCTTCGCAGG
>DAOUIY010000033.1:0-65881 GCA_034423215.1 Dehalococcoidia bacterium | reverse complement strand
CAGGAAGTCATGTCGCCCTGAGTCCTTCGGCTTGGCTCAGGATAAACTTTGCCGAAGGGCCTAAAATCCTTCCCACAAGCCAACTTTCGGGTCCGTCTTTCCCCCAGTAACCGCACTTTGGGCAGGTTTTTGGATTCTTCACTCCGTCAAGAATGACAGTTTTGGTCGTTCAGGACAACAAATCGTTAAAACGCGGTTGCCCTGGTGAATCTCCTTGCTGGGAGCCGTTGGCGTGGGTTGCGGAGCATAATGGGGGGCAGGGTTGCCAGAGGCGAGGAGGGCCACCCGATGACCACCATCAATACCTTCGAGGAGCTCCTGCAAGTCCTTGATGATAATCCGGAATGGGCCGATCCTCTCAGAGACAGAATCCTGAGTAGCGGACTCCAGAATATGCCGGAAGACTTCCAAAGATTCCGAGACAACACGGGCCGACGCCTGGACCGGATAAGCAGCGATATAGGCGACCTTAAGGGGTACTACATGCGGAGCCAGGTTATAGAAAGCGCTCCTGACCTGGCAGAATTCCTGGGGTACAAGCTGGAAACCATTCTGGACAAGGAGCAGCTGCGGGCCATGGCAGGCAACCGCCTAGCCGGCGGCGAGCGATTGAGCTTTATAGCGGCCGACATGGTGATGCAAGTCTCCGACGCTGCTGGCAACCGTTCCTACATTGCCACTGAAATTTCGTACACCGCTTCCGCCCGGGACACCACCAGGGCTATACAGAACGCCGCCTTCATAACAATGGTTACCCAGGAACTATTCCAGGGACCGTGCCGAGCGGCGGTGGCCAGCGTGAGGAACGAGAACCAAGTGGAGGAGCTTATTGCGAGCCGCGAAGTAATCTGGCTGCGGCTGCCGGACCGCAGCCCGGATGCGGATTAGAATAACGGTGGGCGCACGGCTGGGCGCCCCTGCTAGTAGGTTGCCACGTTTGTATTGATGGCTAAACCAAGAGTCCGCTCATGGTGAGCTTGTCGAACCACGGGCGGACGGCCCTTCGACAAGCTCAGGGTGAGCGGATTGACGGGCGCGTTGGGTGACAGGAGCGGGGTTCCCGCCTGCGCGGGAACGACAGGGTGGCGCGGGAACGAAGGCGCATCGTAGGGGCGCACGGCCGTGCGCCCCTACCGCCTACTACATGCCACCCGTCAAGGGAGGAAGGGACTTTTAAGATAGTTTCCTGGCGGGCTCAACGTACAGCGCTTTGACCAGGAAGAATAATGTCAGTATGGAGTCCACCAGGATGCCCAGGGCGAACAGGGCCATGACGCTCTCAAAGGTGGGGGCCCACCAACCCGCCGTGTAGAGCAGGAAGGCTACCAGGTAAACGGAGCCGTTGGTCAGAATGGCCTGATACGCGAGGTACTTCGTCGATCCCAAGCCGTAGAAGACGCTGTCCGTCACCGTATTGAAGGAAAACAGGACGTAGGGAACAAAGAGAATTCCAAAGGAGACGACCGCCCACCGGACCGTCTCCGGATCCTCGTTAAGGAGTCCGGCAAAAGCAGGAAAGAGAGGGACCAGGGCAACCCAGACCAGCATCATTCCGGCAGTGATAATCATGGCGGAAAACCAAAGGTTTCTGACCTGGGGCAGGTCGGCGGAAGCGTTGGCAACCAGGGCCTTGGCGGAGTCGGCAAAGGCCAGCACCGGCACCAGCATGAAGCCCCACAGTATTTGCATGGTCAGGTAGTAGCCGCCAATTTCCGCCGGGCCGATGGTGTTGACCAACCGGATAATCATGAAGAAATAGGCGATGTTGCGTACCAGGCTGTCCAGTCCGCTGCCCAGCCCCACCCGCAGGTACTGGCGCATGTCGGTAAAGGTAGGCAGGCTCTTGAGTTCGCTTGTTCGGACTTCCTTGGCGCGCAACAGCAGCAGGAACCCGACCACAAAGAGGCCGGCGCTGGCCAACAACGTCGCCCACGCTACCCCCGATACATCGGCCTCAAACGAAAATCCGTAGCCACCGAAGAAAAGGCTGTCCAGCGCAAAACGCAGGAGGACGTTGACTATCGCCAGGACAAATACCAGCAAGCGCAACCCCAAAGCCTCGAACAGCACCACTATGGCAGCGGCCAACAGGGTAAAGGGGATGCTGAAAACCGAGACTCCCAAGTACACCCGGGTCTGCTCCTGGATTTCCGGGGAGGCGCCTATCAGGCTAATGAAGCCGTCCCGGAATATGAACACAAGGACGGAGAAGAACAACGAGGCCAGAAAAATAAAGGAGAGAACACTCTTGGCCCGGTCGAGCTGCACCGCAGTTCCGCTGCGAATCTGCGAGCCCAAAAAGAAGAAAATCGCGAGGACGGTAGCTTCCTGAAAGACCTCGACCACCAGCCCCACGAACTGCCATTGGGAAATGATTGCCAATCCGCCGGCGTCGGGCAGTTCGTTGCCAATCAAGTAGATGCGGTAAAGCTGGTAAACACTGGGCAGGCCAATAAACAGCAGGATGAAGAGGAAGAGCCGCCAGTCCCACAGCTTGCAATAATACCAAAGATACCCAGGCAAGGCTTTACGCTTGGCACCGTTTCACTTTTCCGCTTAATTCCGGGACCAATTACGCCCCCGGGTTTCTCTGTGATTTGATGGATTTACGGTACTGACAGACAGATAATTGGAGAGGGATTCCAGAAGGGTTTGAAATTTTAGCAGAGGTGGTAGCACATCCAGAGGGCTCGCTGCTTCCCCCACCCCGTAGCCGGGGAAGCGCGGGCAGAATTCCATCAGGACCTAAGGGCCCTGAACCAGGCGGCACCGAAGCCAATGCCGATGCCGATGGCAGTCAAAACCGCTGCTGCTTCAAGCACAAACATCTTGGCCTCCTTCATCTTGGAGTCTCCCATACCGAGTGGGAGCTGAGCAAAACTATTGCGAGTGGTTTCCCTACGGCTTCAGGGGGGGGGGTGGCAGGGAGTATGGCGATTCGTGGTCGCCATACTCCTATTCTACCACAAGCGCACTAAGTTCTTTCCTCTCTTGCCTGTCCTGCCAGTGCCGAATCCGAATCTCACGGAGGGCACTATGGCTATCCACAACACCGACTCCTACAACGACGGATACCGCGCCGCCTACGAAGAAATCTACCGCATCCTCAATGACGAGACCCACCAGGCCGAGTGTGGCGAATGCCGGGCCTGCGGGGTGGTCAAGCAAGCCGTCGAAATCCTCATGGAGACCCTAGCCAGCAAGATGACTCAGGACGAGTTTTTCGCCCTCGCCATGATTCTGAACCGGGCGGGCAATGCCGGCGACACTGGGAATAGGCTCGACTGGTGGGGAATCATGAACGACGCCATAGACGGCGCGGGTTTCAGCGAGGGACCGATAGAGTAGCCAAACCAGCACTAACCCATCGTCAAAAGTAGCGCTTGGTGCTGGTGATTATGGTAATCTAGATCAGTACCCCAAATAAACGACAGCTCCCGAATGGGACCTTCGGGAGCTGCCAAAATCGCTGGGAAACCACTAACCTACCCTCACCAAAAGGAGGCTTTAATATGGCTGCTACCAAGCGATCCCCTTTGTGCGGAGGCGTCCCCATCAAGAAACTGCCACCAAAAGGAGCTTAATTGTGGTTACTAAGCGACGACGATCTATCTGGCGCAAGAGGCAAAACGGCGGAGCATCCAAGGCCGTTCAGAAGCCGATACCACCAAAGAAGGTCAAGCGCTAGAAACCCAGAGAGCCTAGATTCGGCGGGCTCGCGCCGAGGCGAGAGCTACCAACCAACTTTCCAAGCATAGAGCGTAAAATATGACAGCTAAGCGCGCAATCCCCGAATTTCTCGACAGCTACGCGGACGGAGACGACCCCTCCTATTTCGAGGTCCAGGTCTGGGTCGTCTCCGTCACGGACGGCGACACGGTGCGAGTTATTTTCGACGGTGAGATTGAACACGTCAAGGTAAGACTTGCTGGTTTGGATGCCCCCGAGACTGACCAGGAATATGGGCCAGAATCCACGGCCCTGTTAGAGACGCTAGCCCTGGGCAAGACCTTGACCCTCGCCGTCATCTGCACTAACCGGAACCCAGGCTGTCCCGGCGGTACCGATTGCCAGTGTACGGATTATTACGGTCGAAGGGTGGGAATTCTCTACGAAAGCACCTGGAGGGATTCCATCAATAGGCAGTTGATAGAGGCGGGGCTTGCCTACAACTGGCCCAGCTACGGGATGCTCTATGGTGGCGACCGGGCCCAGCGGAGAGCAAGGACAAACAAGGTTGGAGTTTGGGCAAGGTTTGGCGGCGAGGTAAGGCCCTGGTCACACCGGCACGGGGGAAATCTTACACCTATGGAATACATGCGGGAGAAGGAAGAGGAAGAAGCCCAGGAGAAGGTCAAAGGGCCACGGGCGGAAGCCAAGCGGCTGGCAAAGGAGGTTGAGCGCCTGCGCCAGAGGCTAGAGGACGTGGGGATTGAGGAGTGACCCAAATTGTTCCGGGAAGGAATATGCTTGGGTGGCATAATCTGGGCGAAATGCCGATAGTGACTTTAGAGGATGTGCTGAGGGTTGCCGCCGAGTATAAGGGGACAGCTAGGGCAGATGGTAGTTCAGCCCAATACCAAACGGGTCATCAACCCAGGGGTTAAAAGCAGGCGGAGGTGCCAGTCTAATCGACCTGAATTTAGGCGGGGGCTCGTCGGGTCTCCCCCACCTGCCGAAGTCGCGGCGAACCTTGACTGGCATGGTAATTCCATCGTCCGCTGTTCCGGGTTTAGAATGGTTGCTGACCATATTAATCTCCGTTGGGTTGGTATTGGTTATGGCCCTGCTGGGGGTAAGAGGCTAGCAGGGCCGACAATTTGTTTGGGACAGATTACCAGAGGGGAAAGCGTTTGGCTAGACGTTGACTACGCTCCCATTGCAATATCCCTACTGATAGATATCAATGAATCTAGGGATGTGCCTGAATGACTAACTCCGACCAGTGCTACATGCTCCTTTTACTTTCACTAGCGCCCCAGGTATTAGCCTCTTTCTGAGTTCCTCATCGCTCAGAGGGATGGGCCGGACGCTGTAAGGCTGGGCTTGCCCATCCAGCAAGTCAACGCGTAAGCCCACTACCATTAACCGACCAGAACGGGTAGCAATCTCTATTTCCTCGCCGCACCAGACTAGGAAGGCATCCCCAGGAACCGTCATGGTTTGTCCCCCAAACCCCCAATAGCCAGTAACTCCGACCCTTTCGCCGCCCCTCGTGAGCGGAAGGATGCTGTCAAAGTCCACATCCAGATCGCCATATCCGCCGGATTGCCATGCGGGTTGCGCGACGAATTCTATCGCGGCCCTCTCAAGATTATCTTGGTCTTCCGGGTACACCGTCGCAAACTCGGAGTGTGACAGGAATGGATGCGGGTCCCCGGGATCGGGTAAGCCAAGTGAAGGCGGCAGGAAAATTCGCACCACGAAGAACAGCAAGACACCGACGCCCGCAGCGAGGACAAGAAGGGCCACATTGGGGAAGGTGACTAGCCGACGCAAACTCATGATTGTCTGGCCCGCCTGATTTGGGACACCAGCATCGGCAAAGACACCCACAGAATCACCGTTGCCACCATGACCCCAATTGTAGACCTGAAAATGGCGTTATCTATGAGCGGTATCCGACCGGTAGGCTGGCTGGCATCCAACACCAGGAAGAAGGTTCTGCCAGAACCCCAATCAAGCTCAACGTCGATACGCTCTGGCGCGTGGTCTGTGTTTCTTGTGAAGTGTTCTTCGACTAGGACGTCACCGAGCGGAGGCAGGGGGGCAATGCTGTGGTTGAATGTTTCCTGTTTGCCTTCCGTCCAGATGATGGCCCTGGTGCTTAAATGAGGCGCACCCCAACCAAGATTCTTGCCTTGTATTCTTAGCGTAGCAGTCTCCCCATCTATGTCAACTTCGGCCTTTCCGTCGATAAACGTTGGCTGCCAGGAAGTAGCGAAGATGGAGGATTCATTGCTGACCACCACCCGGATGTCTTTGTTGGAAGCGTCGCTAAGCTGGAGGAACAGTTCAAGCTCATTCGGGCCTGGAGTTATTGACCTAAATTGAGCCACGTTGCTGGATGCGACCGACATGGACGGGGTGAGCTCATAGCCGGCACTTGCGCCGTTCACCAGGTCCACCATAGACCACTCAAAGCCCTGGTCAGTGCTGTTCAGACGCTCGGTCTGGAATTGGTACACCGCTCCCTCATTCCATATTCCATATAGATGAGCAAACTCTCCCGGCTTGCCTGGGTTGCCGTGCCAGTCGAACACCAGCCGGACGCCGTACCAAAAAGGGTCGCCCTGCTTGACGCCTTCTGGGAGGCTAAATTGTAAAGTCGTGGAGGGGGAATCTGCGGTGAGCTCCACGTTATCGGTCCACCCCAAGTCAGAGAAAGATACCCTTCCGTAATCGTTAAGGACCAAAGGAACATCGGCTTCCGCTGTTGTCCTCGTGGCCATGAAAACCACAGCCACGAGGATTACGGTCATTCCGAGAACGCCAGGCAAATGCTTTTTACCTGCCAGTGACATCATATACGGGGCCACGCCCGTCACTCTGGTACTTGTGGTTCCCGCCCCCTATGTCGATGACTCCGCGCACGGCATTGCCCCAGGAGAACGCATTATCAAAAACGCGCCAGCCGTAACTCGTGCTGGGACCAAGGTTTCTGGTAACCCGGCTGTTTATTATGTCCTCATGGAACTCAGTGCTGGAGAACTTGTAATCACAGGACCGCCCCCCTCCTTCGTGGTCCCGGTGGCTAGACGCAATCACATAGTACCCAAGCCTCGAATTGTAGTTCCTATTCCCGTTGGCATAGAACCGGATGTGCATGTGATTCCATCGGCAAGAAGCGTAGTCCTTGATGCCCCGGTCCGAGTCCCAATGGTTGGTTTGGCCTCGCCCTCTACGGCCCGGGCCATCGTGTATGTTTGCCCATTTTGCGGAGCCGACCCAGCCCCAAGTAGGAGTGATGTTCGGGTCGCCCCTCCGTCCGTCCAATCGGTCTTTTACGTTATTAACGCTGGCGTTGTTTTTAAAGATATACCGCATGCCCCAGTCCACGTTGCTACTTCTCTGTGTGGTCCCCTTAAAATCCCAGTTCCAGGCCCAGTCACCGGAACTGAGGTCCTTTCGGGCGTAGGCATTGCTTGGCGCGGTGCTGGCCTCAACCGGCGTTGGGTTGAAGGCGAAGTTTGCCGCGGCCAGTCCGAGATAGAGGGCCGAACCTAAAACAAGCATTAGGGGAAGCGTTAGCTTCAAAGCCAATTTTTTCATGTGGTTCCTCCAGTTTGGTCAAATGACTAATGACAGGCCAGCTAGTCGTCTTTGGTTCCATCCGGGCACAACTTGTCCCCCAGCTCGTCGAGGGTGCCACGGAATACCTGCTTGCCAGTCTTGAAGTCATAGACGTCTACCTTCATCGTTTTCTCATCTATCGACTCCACAACAGGCATCTTGGTCTCGTCGGGTGCCTCGGTGTCCTCGGGCGAAGAGACGGAAACGCCGACAACCTTTTTATTGGTAAGGTCTGCGTATACTCCGATGTGAGTCACATTGCTGAAGGGGTCAGCCATGATCATCTGTCGGGTGCCTTGGCAGCGGACGGACTTCCACGGGCCATTGCTGGTTACTGGATCCTTCCACGATATAGATGCTCGTACCGCCTTGATACCCGCGATGTTGGCGGGGTAGAGGTCGGCAGTTTCCCAGTCTTGGTCACCGCTTATCTGGTCAACGACGCCAGACTTCTCGATGATGTCAAGCGCTTCTTTTCCGTCCCCCCCATCGTCGGACAACTCAGCGAAGATTGCACCTTCGGGCAAGTCCCCCCTGTTGCTGGCCCCTTGGCCCGAATCGTGGGCCCATAGGACTGCCGAGGAGCTAATCCCCACTATCAACAAAAGCACGGCCACCAACAGGCGGGGGTGATGAATCTTTATAGCCATTTGGCTTCTCCTGGGTTTGATATATCCTAACTCGCTGCCCTTCCTTCTCTATCCCTCCTTCTCTATCCCTCCTTTTCTTGAATTGGCGCGGCTAGGTGCGATGGAATCTATCAATGACCAAATCGCTTTGCAAATTGGTCTAAGGCAAATAACGACAGAAAGATGCTCAAGGGAGTAAGTACAATGTCTGCTGGAACAAGCCGCATTTCACCACATTTAAGCGGGAATAAAAAGCGTTATTCGTCAGTTTAATCCGGTTGCCAGCGCAGAGAAAAAGCCCCGGAGACGCCAATCTCCGGGGCTCTTGGGGATACCTTAATTGCTCCGGGCTGCCTGCGAACCTTACTCACCCAAGAAAGTCAAGGCCGCGAAGTAGAATAGAAATAGGATTGCAACAATATAGAACGTCGCTGACAATGCGACCTCTTTTGTGGCAGATCCGTCCTCGGACCGTTTTACAATCCAATAGAGGCTATATTGAAAGGCCATGCCCACGATCCACAGGGCGTAGGTGATCCAGGGAGCCCATATTGGACGCAATTCAACTATGTCGGTGAGCAAGAATATGAGTGCGTCTAGGTTATCCTCTCTCATCCACCATATCCCGCTTAGGACCCAGGCAGCAGGGGGAATAAACGTGGCCGAGGCCCGCGCCAGAAAGCCGATTCGGACCTTTAGCATGGAGGTGCCTCCGAGTAATCCAACCAGCGCCGACGCCATTTATCACTAACCCGCCAACGCGAACATTAGGATCAGCGCGGCGATGACCACGACCGCAACTATTACCACCAATACGAACTTGGCGAATATTTTCCCCATCGTGGCTGAGAATGCGCTCCAGAACATATTGCTATGCCTCCGTTATAATCGTGGCAAAGGTTGACCATCGGTTTGGCAGTTATTTATTTATCTGGTGTGTCGGGTAATACCAGCCGGACCGCCTCCCGCAGCTCAGTCCCATAATCTGCGATGTCGTTCACGTCGTCGATCTTGTGAGTGGATTCGCTCCGGCGGCTGTCGGGGTCTTCCCCCGGACCCAGGATACTAAGGCGCTTGTTGCTGGGATTGTTGAATCGCATCCGCGCAAAGACCGACATTGTTTTACCGTCGATGGTGATGCTGCAATAGTTCTTGCCATCCCGGAACGTCACCCGCTCCTGGTCAATGACCTCGCTGACCACGGACTTCACCAGTTCGTAGCCCCGTATTTCCTCGATAGTGGTTTCAATGCCCCTTGCCCCTTCCTCGGCATTGTCTGCGGGTTCGTCCTCGGCTTCCTCGGGGGCGTCGGCGCTCTCACCGGTGACGATGCTGGATGCCCTACGGAAGGTGTCGGCGGTCAGGTCATTTACGAATTCCCGGAACGCTATACGGGATAGCTGGGTAAAGTGTTCCATCCGGTTCTGATTGAGTACCCCGCCAAATACCCGCCTAGCCAGTAGGCGCACCAAGTCCTCGTCGGGGTGATGGTAGACCTGTGCCAAGTATTCTTTCATCCCCTTGACGTACCTAAGCTCGGACGCCATCGCCCGGACCGCTTCCAGGTCAAAAGTTTGCTTGGAGAAGTGGGCCAGCTTCTGCAGCTCCCTATCCACTACGGCGGTCACGTCGATTTCCAGGAAGGGGACCGCATCCATCGTGTTGTCGGCGTCCAGGTCACTAAAGAATTTGTAAATGACACCATCGGTGAGGATGCCTATCTTGGCGTCGGACATGGCGAAATAGCGGGCGAGCTGGGACGCCCTCGATACGTCCAGGGGGTCGCCTATTCTCTTGCACTCGATAAGTATGACCGGGGAGCCATCCTTGATGAGAGCATAATCCACCTTTTCATTGGCCTTGAGGCCGTAATCAGCGGTGTATTCAGGTACGACCTCAGATGGGTTAAAGATGTCGTAACCAAGCGCCTGGAGGAAAGGCAGCACCAGGGCGGTCTTTGTGGCTTCCTCCGTGACTAACTGGCCCCGCTGCTGATTAGCACGGTTAGCGATATTGTCGAGCACCCCTCGTGATACCATGTTGCCCTCCTGCACCCTGGGATTGACTATCCACTAATGAAACTATAAAGCATACGCCTATGTCAAGAATCGTAGACACAGGACTGTTGCGTCCGTTATCTGCTAGTGCTAATATCGACTGGCTGCGCGGCAGGAAGCCGCAGCCAAGTGAAAAGGAGTGCAACCCATGCGTTTCGTAGTTTACCAAGATAGGGCGGGAGAATACCGGTGGAGGCTTCTTGCCTCGAATGGGCAGGTCATTGCTACGCCGGGCGAGGGCTTTACAACGAAGAGAGCCTGCTATGCGAATATCGAGTCAGTTAAGAGATGCGGAGACGCCCCAGTTGTGGAGGAAGATAACGAATAGTGGACTCGCTTGGTGCTTGTGCGGGGCCAGGGCAAGGCATTTTTACCAAGCAGCACATTAGGTTCTAATGGTGAACATCTCAAGGAATGGTACCAACGCCAGCGCTACCAGTACCAATATGAAAGTTAGGATAGGTCGCCAAATATCCGCTATATCCTTTACGCCGCCTTCCTGGAAAGTCCGATTAACCCATTGGGCCATAAATATCGCTACTAAGATCGTGCCAACGTCGTCGTGAAGCACAGAATACCGGACAGAGTTCTTATCAACAAATACTAAAACAAAAGCCCAAAGCACCAAGACTGCGAACCACAGAACCCAAGGGCCAAGAGTTTGCAAAATATTCTTTTCGCCCTTCATACCGTCCTCCCACGAAGACCAATATAGAACCGTTGATCACGGGAGCAGGACAAGGAGGTGCTTGCGCCCTCTCGCGGGGATGCCGCCCTTTGCTGTCCCTATTCTTCCTCTGTTTTCAGTTCCTTTATCTCGAACCTGCCGAAGTCTCCCGACTTCTCCGGCCTCCAGTCTCCAATCCCGATCCTGCGCCCGGCTATTTCAAGCCAGGTTTCAAGCTGGCGCTGGTCCACGAGTTCATCATCGCAATCGGCCTGAAAGGTGCATGACCAGGGGAGGTCGAATCGGGCACGGGTGCGGAGGAATCTCTGGCGCTGGACCACCACGCCAACCCGGAACTGGGTTGACTTTATTATTTCATCCAGGGTAGTGCCGTACCGGTCCTCGTCGTACTCAAAGATTGTATCGGGGAGAACGCTCAAGCCTTCCCGGACTTGTGGTCCCTGCCTCAGCCTGCGAGCCGCGGTTTCAATGCTGGCCCTTATCGCCATGTCGGGGATTGTGGGCCTGTCGCTCTCGTCCAGCCAGAGCGAGACCTGGCATTCGAGGGCGCGCAACCGCTCGGTCTCGGACTCGGTGCGGGGGGACGAGCGGCGACGCAAAATCTCCTCCTTTTCGATATTGGCCGGATGGTCCGGGTCAATGCCCGCCCCCGAGTGCATGAGTAGTGGCCGTATTCCCATGATGGTTACCACATAGAGCATAAATCCCTCTTTGAACTGCATTCAAAATCCCTGCCTTGCCCTACCTTGTGCGTCCCAGCCAAGCCACGTATCGCCCCGCCTAGAAGGGATGAGTATACCGGAAACCCGGGGCCGGGAATAGTGAGGTCAATGCTTGTAGCGGGGGTCCACAGACCTCAAAATGGCCCGCCGACGATTCCGGTCTATCTCGCGGACAGCATGGGCATCCTTCTTTTCGCGAGAGACAGCATCCTCAAACTCCCGAGCCGCAGCCGCAAGCCCAGGGTCCCCACTTGCGCCAGCATCAGGGCCAGTTTTAAAATTCTTCCGCAAATTTTCGTCCACGACTAGCCTCCTGGGTGGGATTTGCGTGGGCCCTTAGCTGCGAGATGGTGGTCTGGTGAGCTAAGGGCCCGGTTCCTTATCCCCATTATACTGTCTACGTCAAAGGCCCCTCCGATACCGGAGGGGCCTTCCTCTTGTCTAACCTTCCCTTCTACCCGGTCTAGCGCCTGGGCATCACGAAGGGCATGGCTATCGCTATGATTACCGCCACAATCGCGAGGATGATGGCGATTATGCCCGTGGTTCCGCTGGCATTCACGCCTGCGGCTCCCGCGGGACCACGCTCGCCTTGTGGACCCTGGGGACCGGCAGCACCGTCATTACCGGCAGGGCCAGCCACACCCGCAGCGCCCGGGTCTCCCTGGGGACCCACCGGGCCTCTCGCACCATCAGCGCCGGCAGGACCCTGGGGGCCTTCGGCACCATCATGGCCCTCGTGACCTTCCGGACCCGCAGGGCCCATGGGACCGGCAGGACCCGCAGGGCCAGCCGGGCCGGTGTCGCCCTTAGCACCCGGAGGACCAGGGGGACCCTGCCTGCCAACTGATTGTGAGGCGGTGGCGCTTATCTCAAAGCCCCGGGTCCTCATGCCCGAGGACCAGTTGTCCAGGGACTGGGAAGCCTTCACATTGCCGACCATGAAGGTGACCATGGCTCCACCGGGGTCGGATATATTCACCCGCACAGCGCCGTTTGCTTCAACCGTGCCCTCGCCCACCTTCATTTCCCCGGCATGGGCAGTAACCATCGTTCCTGCCGGAGCCGTTGCTCCGTTCAACTTGACCATCGCAAATACCACATGGGGCGGCAGGCTCTGTGCTGACACAGCTAAGGGCAGCACAGACAGCATCGCCACCAGAGCAAGCAAGGCCAGGATTCTACTGACTTTTGCCATTGATTCCTCCTACTAGGATTGGTTTCGGTTGCGTCTCCCGGGACTCCCGGGAGACGCTCGTATCCATTGATGCTCAGGTGTTTTCCTGGCCTTGTCCTACCAAACGACCTGATTCCAGCAGTTACCTTCGTTACAGGTGAGATTCCTGGTCTTGTGGTTGAGGATGACCTCCATGGTGGCCTTAACCTGGACCAGGTAAGTCTCACCAGTAATCAAATTCTCCAGGTCGCTACCGTCCAGGCCATCGTAGAAGCTCCAGACCTTGGTGTCATTGTTGAAGTGCCAGATGCTCTCCAGGTTGTCACCCAGGGGCTCCAGTGCTTCAGAAACGGGCTTGATGTCGCCCGGGGCGATACCAGACTCAGTGACAGTGAAGCCGACGCTGGCGGTGGTCTGGCCCACCTGCACTTCTATGGTTTGGATACCCACGTCCAATCCGGGAATCGTAACATCAAAGTCCATCATGCCGTTGCCGTCCGTAGAAGGCTTAGGGGACGGGGTGATGTCAAGATTACCGATACGAACAGAGCTCACAGGCACAAAGGACTTGAAGCCCTCGCCGTGGATGGTTATGGTCGAGCCAGGACCACCACTGGTTGCCGACAGCTCCAGTATACCTTCCGGCACATCGTGGCTGACGGTCACCGAGGATGTAGTCGTACCAATCTCAAAGCTCACCCGGACGGGATTGGTTGACGGGATACTGGCTGTGGTGGGTATCCGAAGTTGGACCTCGAATCGACCGCTGGCGTCGGGTACTGCGGAGACGCGCGTGGTCTTATCATTGCCCGCGTCGTATACCACCTCAACATTAAAACTGGTGCCCTCGTCATTCTTGCTGGGGAATCCGGTGCCCCGAACAACCGCCAGGGTTCCGACTCGGCCCGAAGAGGGAGTTATGGTAACCTCACGGCTGGGGATGGTCAGTTCAGTCACGCCAGTCCGACCATCGGAGTCCGTGATGCGGAGGAGGGGATTGCCCGGGTCTATGGTGCTGCTGTCGAGGGGCAAATCCACGGAAGCGGACCAGTTGCCGCCGCTGTCGGTGTCAACTGGGTCGCCATTGTTTACGCGGTCCCAGTCAACCATCTGTCCACGAATCTCGATGCGGGATTGCTGGCCGTTGTTATCACGCTCGCGCCCAATTACAGCGTTGGCGCTGAAGCCCACACCTACCAGACTGATACGCTGATTGGCGAGGACCGTGGAGGGGGTCACAGTTATTTGGGGCCCGCCAATGGTGATGGTCGTGTTGTCATCGCCGCCGGATGTGAAGACCTTAAAGTCTTGCACGCCAGATGGAGCTTCATTCGGGATCACCAAGCTGAAAGACAGCTCACCGCGGCTGCTGGCAGCACCAGCGCCGGGATTCCAGAGCCGGTAGGCGCTGGTACCTGCGGGCACCTCGGGCCTGGTCTTGGAGAGGCGGATGGGCAGGCTGTCGTGTTCCCAGAGGGCACGTCTTGCTATCTCCACCTTAGTAACGGTTGCATTGGCCCCAAAGTCGTACAACTGAACCTGTATGGTCTCGCCAGGGCTACCACCCTCGGGACTGAGGCTGATAGATGACTTGAGCTCAAATGTCTCCGTCTTGCCCTGCGTTACATAATTGCTGCGACCGTCCACTGCGCTAATCACATTGTTGGGTCCGTGCATAAACCGGGAGGACGTGACCTTAAAGGTGCACTGCCCGATGTCGTCACTGCCGATTCTTTCTGAGACGCAAAGGACGTGGTCGTTTGCACCGAGTAATCCGTTCTTGTCCACATCAAGGAACACCCGGAGGGTTGTGCCGTTCCTGAAGCCTTTGCCGGTGGCGGTGACCTGGTCGCCGCGACCGCCGTCTTCCTCGCTGAGACTGAGGGTGCGGTAGACGGTGACCTCGTTGAGGGGCAGGCCCGCAACAGTCATGTCACCATAGTCTCCACCTTCCGTGGGGTTCTTAATGCCAGCGGAGGTGCGGAAGATGACCCGGACTCGGGCATTTTCGCCAATGCCCTGGACTCCATCTGTGTCACCGTCCATGTCCTGGAGTTCAAGCGTAATCTCTTCGCCGTCAACGCTCACACTGGCTGGATTTGCTACATGACCGGCAGAGTTAATCACCACGCTTGCCTCGTCAATGCTGTCCGGGACGACAAAGTCATCCTCTGTGAACTGCACGACAATGTCCTGCACACCCGGGAGATATTCTATTGGAGCATTGAACTGGATCGTATAGGAAGCGTTTTTGCCAGGGTTAAAGCTGCTCGGAGCGATCCGGTTCCCACCTGGCCAAGGGGTATAGGTGCTGTCAGTAACTTCGACGGTAGCCCGCGGGCTTACCACGACGAGGAAGCTGGCGGTTGGATTGGGGTCCGGGTGTCTGTCCACGGCCTCCACGACAATCCTGGTGGACCCGGGGTTGATACCCTGCACTGTGACCATACCCTCCCCGTCAACAGCCGCAACACGAGCTACAGAGGGATTGTTGGATTGGGCAGGGTATCCGGTGACCGCGCCTGTGCCTTGCCCGGCGGCGAAGGCTTGGCTAACGTCTACCATTTTTTGGTCCATAGGGTTTTCGGGACTACCCAGGGTGATATTGACCTGGGGCAAGAACCTCCCGGTCCAGGTGGCAGGGGAGTTCTCCTCCTCCATGGCTCTAGCGGCAACCCTTACCTCGACCGATTTAGATAGCTCATCAATGCGCTCATCGGTCAGTGGGGTATAACCGTCAACAGGAAATACCGTGATATTAGCACGCCCGGCTTCTCGGGCTGTGATTATCAGGGTGGGCTTCCCCATTAGGCTGCTTACAGTAGCTCTCGCCTTAAATTGGTCCGAGCTTCTGACCACCCACCTTTTGATTTCGCCCTTGCCTTTGCCGTTCGTGTAGTGGTCAAGGTCCTTGTCGGCGTTACCAATCAGCATGACCCTATGTTCGCGTTCATTCCTCTCTGTCGTGGAGTCGTCCAGCAGCATGAGGTCCGCATCGGGTGCCGGCAGGTCAATTATTGTGGCCTCTGTCATCTCGGACTTAACGAGCTTGACAGTGAACGTTGCACCCGCATGGGCATTGGCACTGATGCTGCCATCACTGTCGGGCTGGAAACACGTTCCAAAGGTCCCTAGCGCAGTCTGGCATACTGGCACTACGGAGAGAGTAACCGGATTGGTGGTCAGAGCGGCCAGAGTATCGTCGTCGCTTCCGGCCAGTTCCGCCATACCACTCGGATTGACGTTTGTCGCCACGTCTTTACTGTTCGATTCCGTACCAGGAAATGCGTCAGTGACCATAACACCATCGGTCTCCGCGGGCGCGGTCGCTGTGTTAGCACCGCCGGTTACCATATAGCCCACGATCATGCCTGTGCCGTTTCCGGATGTCCATACCCCGACATCGTGATCCTCTTTGACATCCGTGTACAAGTCGAGCTTCTCGATATCTATATTCTCTGGGGAGTCGCCGCTGGTGGTATTGCGCTTCGTGGGTGTTGAGCGCATAACAGTAACGGCGACCCGCTTGGTTACGTCGTCATCATCGGCTGCGGTGTTCTTATTGGATTCTACGGAGACCGTAGTCATAAGACTAGGGGCTCCTGCCGGTATCGTGGCTTGGCCCAGGGTCAATGTTAGGGCGGTATCGGCAACCACGGGAGTACCGGCAAGGGTCGTCGTTCCCAACACCGCGTCGGGCTCCTGTTCTACCGTGATCACCGAACCAACTGGTATGTCTGACGCTGAGAACAGGGCCTTCAAATCGACTACTACATCCAAGCCCGTATACACCGTCATTGAACGGTCAGGGTGCTTGTCGGCCTTCGCCGCTCCCGGCGAGAGGGTCACAGCCCCAAACACCGCAGCCACGGCCAAAGCCATGACCACGGCCAAACTTAGAATATGGGTAAATCCTCTTACCGTGGATAAGCCGGAGTGGGGTAGTTGTGGGGTAGTTATTAGTTGGGAGTTATTAGTTTTTAGTTGTTGGGTGGTTCGACAGGCTCACCATGAGCGGGTACGGGGAGTTGGCGGGTGTAGGGGCGGGTTTGTAACCCGCCCAGGGGTAGGGACGGGGCTTGGCCTTGGGGTCGGGGTTCCCGCCTTCGCGGGAACGACGGGGGCGGGCGGGTGTAGGGGCCAACCAGCGGTTTTGTGGGGAAGGGTTCTGGATTCCGGCCTTCGCCGGAATGACGGGAGGTTGGGGTCGAGGTTCCCGCCGGCGCGGGAACGACGGAGGCGGGCGGGTGTAGGGTCCAACCAGCGGTGTTGTGGGGAAGGGTTCTGGATTCCGGCCTTCGCCGGAATGACGGGAGGTTGTTGGATGGGTTGTTGGGGCTTATATTTGAGCGGCACGGCTACCTGCAAAGTCCCCGGCAAAGTCCCCGGCAAAGTCCCCGGCAAACCGGACGGCAAGGGGTGAAGTATGTCCCTCGACCTGGGCGAGACCATCCTCCAGCTTGAACAGGTGTCCCGCGCCCTGGGCCGGGGCCACCGGGACCGGCGCCAGCGGCTGCGTCAACTTCTCGACGCCGCGGCCGGGGTGCCTGCCGACCAGGCCCGGGAGAAGACCCGCCGGTTTTACGAGCCCTTTTTGGCCGCCCAGGTGGTGGACACGCTGCTGGGCGAGGCAGCGCCCCGGCCCGCCCCGCAGGACTGGGCGGCGGCCTCGGTGGACGGCTCGCACATTGACGTTGACCGTCACCTGCCGGTGGCCTGCCACCTTATCAACCTGGGCGGCTGCGTGCTGACCTACGGCTCCCGCCCCGATGCCCGGTTCTTCAGCCGGCCCCGCCTGTCGGCCAGCGATGAGGAGCTTTTTTTGCGGAATCCCCGGCGGGCCAGCGAGGAGGAGGCGATAACGGGCAACCTGCTGGGCCTTTACCGGACGGTGCGGGAGCTGGCAACCCTGCTGGAACTGGTGAAGGAATGCCCGCCGGACCTGCCCGCGCTGGCCCTGGTGGACGGCACCCTGGTGCTGTGGGGCCTGGCCGGGCAGAGCTACCGCGACTTTGTGCGGCAGCAGGTTATCGGCGAGGAACTGCTGCCCGTGCTGGAGGAGTTCCGGCTGCTGGCCGAGACCAGGCCGGTGACCCTGGCGGCCTACGTGTCGCTGCCCCGGGCCACCGAGGTTGCCAACGCCATACGCCGCTGCCTGTGCCGCTACGAGCTGGCCCACTGCCGGGAGTCGTGCAGCAACCGGCGCTCGGACCGGGAGCCGTGCAGCAACTCCAACGACTTCCTGGACCGGGAGATTTTCGGGGAACTGCTGCCGCCGGGCCGCCGGTCGCCCCTCTACCTGACCAACTCGTCGGTGCCCCGGGAATACTACGGGGACCGCCAGCAGGTCTATTTCTACTACCTGAACGTGGGGGAGGAAATCGCCCGGGTGGAAGTGCCCCGCTGGGTGGCGGAAAGCGATACCCTGCTGGGCCTGGGCCACAGCCTCATCGTGGAGCAGTGCCGGCGGGGGCAGGGCTACCCGGTAGCCATATCGGAGGCCCACGAGCAGGCGGTGGTGACGGGCCGCGACCGGCTGCTGTTCCGGCAGATGGTGGAGGAAACACTGGAGAAGCAGGGCCTGCCCACCTACACCTCGCAAAAGGAACGCTCCAAGCAGCGGCCGTGGGTGTAGGTGGTAACTCCCTCACCCCCGGCCCCTCTCCCGGGGGGAGAGGGGGGATAAGACAACGCGCGTTGTGCGCCCCGGCCCCCCTGGGCGGGTTACAAACCCGCCCCTACGCCGGCCAACCGCCGCGCGCCCAACGCCCCGTCATTCCGGCGCAGGCCGGAATCCAGGATCCTTCCCCCACGACACCGCTGGTTGGCCCCCGGCAACTCCCTCACCCCCGGCCCCTCTCCCAGGGGGAGAGGGGGGATAAGACAATGCCTGTTGTGCGCCCCGGCCCCCCTGGGCGGGTTACAAACCCGCCCCTACGCCGGCCAACAACCCCTCACCCTGAGCCTGTCGAAGGGCGCGGGCGGGATGGGCGGTGGCCGTCGAGGGCCAGGGCAGCCACAAGGGCTGCCCCTACGGTAAACGGTAACGGTTGGCTTACCGGGGTGCCTCGTCTCCCCGGGCTTTCCAGAACTCCAGGTACTCATCGTAGCTGCCGAATTGGGCTACGGTGTCGAGGAACTCCTTGAGAGAGCCGCTCTGCTGCCGGAGGTCGCGCATCTGCTGGCCGATGGGGCTTACCGACCCCGGGCCGGTGGCGTAGGAGCCGTAAAAGGCAAAGTAGGCCTGGTTAATCTTGCGGATGTTGTACCCCCGGGCCACGAAGAGGCGGCGACGTTCCTCCATGTAGGCTTCGGCGCCCTCTATGTCCCCTTCGGCCAGCAATTCCTCGGCGCGCCGCCGGGTCTCGCGCATCTCGCCGGTAAAGTCGAACCGGCCCGGTCCCTGCGCCGCTGCCGACTCGGGGGGGAGCGAGGCCTCTTTGCCGGTGAGCGACGTATATACCAGGTCGCCCAGTTCCTCGCCCGCTATGGTTGCGGCGGTCTCGTTCAGGGTCAGCATCTCAGGGCTCTTGGCGTAGTTCCATCCCAGGGGACGAAAGAAAAGCCAGTGGTGGACCCATTCGTGGGCCGCCGATTCCAGGGCGAAACGCAGGCCCGAGGTGTCCAGCACCACGCTGGGGTACACCGACAGGCCGCCCGTCCGCTCCACCACCGCCGACAGGTCCTGCGTTTCCAGGGCCACCCGCTCCAGGCGCTCCTTGACGGCATCGTCCAGGCCGGGGCGCAACAGGACGGCCTGCTGGCGATAGATGCGGTCGCGGGGAGACAGGACCAGCACCGCGGGGGGCGTCCCGAAAACCACGTCCACCGGGGGAAAGACGCCAATCCAGCGGACGGCGAATCCCTCCCTGGCCAGCAGGCGGGACAGTTCGTCCTCGACAATGCCCTCCACCTCGGGCAAAAGCTCCCGCCGCCGCTCCCGGTTCCGTTCCAGGGCCGAGTCCAGGGCCGAGTCCGGGGTCGTGTCCAGGGCCGAGTCCAGGGCCGGGTCTCCGGGCCCTTGTGCGTCCAGCCTGGCGCGCAGCAGGCTTGATTCCATCTGCCGCTGCTGGGCTCCCCACTGGAAGAAATTCTCCACCAGGGATGCCTGTTCGTCGCGGGAGAGGTCGTTCAGCAGGGGCAAGAGTTTGAGCAGTTGGCGGGTCCACTTGTGGGACAGATGGTCCAGTTCCCAGCCCGCAATGCTGTAGCGATGGGGCGCAGTTTCCACCTCCAGCGCTGTGGGCCGGTAGTCCCCGCTGCCGGTGGCGACAACGGCCACGGCCAGAAAGAGGGCCAGCAGGCAGCGGCGTATTCCGCTCAACCGCCCGCGCGACGACTTTCGCGACCGCCCGCGCGACGGGCTGCCGTATTCGCCAGGACTATCTATGGTCGTTTCTCCGGTGGCCATGAACTCGCTTACATTATGCCCGAAACTGGGTAGTGAGAGAGAAACGGGTTGCCGCCAATTTGCGGGCGCAACCGTCAGCTTTAGCCCCTTCTGCCTTTCCTTGACACTGCCGGGTGCCGGTTGTATGCTTTTGCCCGATAATCGAAGGGAGGCTTTGCCTTGTCCACCCCTGCCACTTTCCTGACCGAAGAGATGCGCCAGCAAGCCCTGGGACTGGAGAGCGCTCCGGTTACCATGGAGGTGGAGAAGGGGCACATTCTCCGGTTTGCCGAGGCCATCGGGGACCCCAATCCCCAGTACTGCGACGAGGCCGCCGCCCGCGACACCAGGTTAGGCGGGCTGGTTGCGCCGCCGACCTTCCTGCGCTCCGTGCGCGGCGTAAACCTGGAACTTCCCTTTGAACTTTCCTTCAGTCGCCGGCTGGATGGCGGCAGCGACTGGGAATACTTTCAGCCGGTAAGGGCCGGCGACCGCAT
Organism: Dehalococcoidia bacterium; assembly: GCA_034423215.1. GTDB lineage: Bacteria > Chloroflexota > Dehalococcoidia > Lucifugimonadales > UBA3495 > Bin22. The sequence goes on along the minus strand of DAOUIY010000033.1, from coordinate 45,428 downwards.
CACCGCCGTAGCCCGCATCGCCGAGTTGGCCGAACGCACGGGCCGGCTTGGCGTGATGGTCTTCATGACCACGGTGACCACCTACACCAACCAGTTCGACCAGGTGGTAGCCACCCAGACCAATACCCTGATAGCATATTAGCTGCACAAACGTTCCTGTGAGTTCCTGTGCGTTTCGGTGGCGGGCAGGCCCGGGCTGGTTCTTCACCGCAGGGGCGCCAGGAGCGCCAGGATTCGCAGAGGTACGTAATGGCCGAGCAAGTCTTCTGGGAAGACGTTACCGAAGGTATGGAGCTTCCCTCCCTCGTCAAGGAACCCACCACCCGCCAGTTGGTGCAGTACGCCGGCGCCTCCGGTGACTTCTACGAAATTCACTATGACAAGGATTTTGCCATCGGCAACAAGCTGGATGGCCCGATTCTGCATGGCGCCCTCAAGAGCGCCTTCCTGGGCCAGTTGGTAACGGACTGGATTGGCCCGGGGGGCACCCTCAAGCGTCTCCAGTGCCAGTACCGGGGCATGGACGCCCCGGGCAGTCCCATCACCGCCAAAGGCTCCGTCACCCGCAAGTACGAGGAGGACGGCCAGCGGATGGTGGACTGTTCCATCTGGCTGGAGAACTCCGACGGCCAGAACACCACCCCCGGCAACGCCACGGTAATCCTGCCCAGCCGGCAGGGGTAGGGTTATGGCCGAGCCGCTGATACCGCTGCCAGAACCGGGCGAACAGACGCCCGGGGATTTTCTGCAGATGAGCCGCAGGGCGCTTCAGCAGTCGAGAGTTCATCTGGATGAAAGTGACCGGCTTCAGGCATCAGAGAAGGTGTCCGGAGCGGTGGCGACGGCTGCCAAGGCCGTAGGAGCGCAGAGGGGTTGGCGCCACGACAGCCACGCCCTGCGAGACTCGATTGTTTCCCAACTGGGAGCGGAACTGGGAAGGTCCACGCCGCAGGCACAGACCCTCTACGATGGCGCGGCCCACGCCCGCAGGCACCATGATAACTATTACGACAATACCCTTTCCGAAGATCAAATCTCACACGCTATAGACTTGGCCGAAGCCTTTGTTCAAGTGATTGGACAAGTAATGGACAACCTCCCAAGACCATTTACCGTGGAAAGGAACTCGGACGCCCATCGTATTTATCAGTTGACCGGGCACCGACCAGTTAAGGGCGCCACCGACGCCCTGGGCTTTGCCAACTTTCAAGGGGTCGTCAGGGAGAAGTAACAACCGTGGCTACACCAATTACACCATTGCCGCCGGCCGGGGAACAAAGCCCCGAAGGCTATTTGCAGATGAGCCGACGGTTCATCGAGCAATCCCGGTTGCACCTGGAGGAGGGAGACCGGGTGCAGGCTTCGGAAAAGGTAGCCAGCGCCGTGGCCGCCGCCCTCAAGGCCATCGCCCAGCCGCGAGGTTGGAGACACCAAAGTCACGCCCTACGGGATTCCATAGTTACTCAGCTTGGCGCAGAGTTGGGACGCTCTACACCTGTCGCCCAGTCGCTTTTCATGGGCCGGAGAATCGCAGCAGTACATCATAGGAACCATTACGACAATACTCTTGACGAGCTTGACATTTGGGACGATATACCTCTTGCTGAGTCCGTCTTTGATGCCGCCGGACAGATAATGAACGAGTCCCCTCGACCTGTCACGGTAGCAAGGCCGGCGGACGCCCACCGCATTTCCCAGCTAACGGGACATGAACCCGCCGTGGGCGCCACCGACGCCCTGGGTTTTGCCAACTTCACCGGGGAACTGCGGGAGGGTTAGGCCCGCCCCAAGCGATAAACCAACAAACCAAAACCGAGGTATGAACACACATGGCAGACATACTTAGAGACAAGGTAGCCATCGTTACCGGTTCCGGCCGGGGCGTGGGCCGCGGCGTCGCCAAGCTGATGGCCGCCGAGGGCGCGCAGGTAGTGGTGGTTGACCCGGGCGTCAACGTGGACGGCAGCGGCGCCGACAGTTCCATCGCCGAGCAGGTGGTGTCGGAAATCCGGCAGGAGGGCGGCCAGGCCGTTGCCTGCATGGAGTCGGTGGCGACCATGGAAGGCGGCGAGAAGATAGTCCAGACCGCCATAGACAACTTTGGCAAGCTGGACATAGTGGTAACCTGTGCCGGCATCCTCCGGGACCGGATGATTTTCAACATGACGGAGCAGGAATGGGACGACGTCATCGCCGTTCACCTGAAGGGCACTTTCAGCGTGGTCAAGAACGCCTGCATCCTCTTCCGGCAGCAGCGGTCGGGCCGCATCATAACCTTTAGCTCCCAGTCCGGGTTGCAGGGCAATTCGGGGCAGGCCAACTACGGCGCCGCCAAGTCGGGCATTGCCGGGTTTACCAAGGTGGTGGCCCGTGACATGGGCCGCTACGGCGTTACCGCCAACTCCATCGCTCCCCGGGCGACCACCCGAATGATTGGCGCCATACCCGACAGCGCGGCGGAAATCCGCTCCCGGGGCGGCGTGCAGACCCTGGACCAGGGCAACGAGCCGGAGACCATGGACCCGGACGACATTGCGCCCTTCGTTTGTTACCTGGCCAGCGACTACGCCGATAATATTAACGGGCAGACCTTCCTGGTATATGCCAGCGAAATTTCGCTGATGTCCCAGCCCAGGCCGGAGCGGTCCATCTACAATGACGGCCACTGGTCCATGGAGGACATTGCGAACCAGGCCCGGAATCAACTGACCCGGGGCATCTACAACCCTGCGCCCCCGCGGGCCTGAGAAATTCATCCACGAAGAAACACGAAGGAATTAGTCATGGTTGCACGAATGACGATTGAGGATCACCTGCAAACAGCCCGGGATTTCCTGGAGCGGTCTCGCCAGGAGTTTTCCGACGGGGATGAGATGCAGGGGTCGGAAAAACTGTGGGGGTCTGCCTCCCACGCGGTGATGGCGCTTGCCATGCAGCGAGGTTGGCCCATCAGCAAGCACAGAGACCTGAAGCGAGCGGTAAGTGGCCTGTCCCAGGAAACCGGAGACCAGGTCCTGAACTTTCGTTTTTCGGTGGCCGAGAAGTTTCACGCTAATTACTACGACGGATTCATGGATGACTTTCAGATTGTTGATGACCGGCCCATGGTAGAGGACCTGGTTACACAGCTATTAGCCCTGGCCGGATAGTGTTTGACGCGACGGGTCTTTTCCCGGGCCTGGCCCGGTACAACCATTCAATTACATCTTTCGGAGCGCATAAATGCCCAATCTTCTTGAAAACAAGGTAGCAATTGTAACCGGCTCGGGCCGCGGCGTTGGCAAGGGCGTGGCCCAGCAGATGGCCGCCGAAGGGGCAAGGGTCGTGGTCGTTGACCCCGGCGTGAACCTGGACGGGACCGGCGCCGACCAGTCCGTCGCCGAGCAGGTGGCCGCGGAAATACGGGAGGCCGGCGGCGAGGCCGTGGCCTGCCAGGAGTCGGTGGCGACCATGGAGGGGGGCGAGAACATCGTCCAGACCGCCATTGACGCCTACGGAAAGCTGGACGCCGTCGTAACCTGTCACGGCATCCTCCGCGACCGCATGGTCTTCAACATGAGCGAGCAGGAGTGGGACGACGTCATTGAGGTCCACCTGAAGGGCACCTTCACCGTCATCAAGCACGCCTGCATCCTCTTCCGCCAGCAGCGGTCGGGCCGGGTTATTACCTTCAGTTCAACGTCGGGGCTGTACGGCAACACGGGCCAGGCCAACTACGGCGCGGCCAAGGACGGCATCGCCGGTTTTACCCGGGTGGTGGCCCGGGACATGGGCCGGTACGGCGTAACCGCCAATTCCATCGCGCCCAGCGCCCAGACCCGCATGATTGGCAGCGTGCCCGAGGAGGCGCGCAACCTGCGGGCGGCCCGTGGAGTGAGCGGCGGCAACGTGGGCGGACTGCGGGGAGAGCCCGAGGACGTGGCCCCCTTTGTGACCTGGCTGGCCTCCGATGAAGCGGCGCACGTCAACGGCCACGTTTTCTACGTTACCGAGGGCCTGGTAAGCCTGCTGAACGAGCCGGAACCGGCAAGAACCATGCACAAAGACGGCCGCTGGACGGTAGAGGAGATAATCCGGGTGTTCCCCGCAACGCTGGGGGTAGAGCTGCATAACCCCGCGCCAGCGCCGCCGCCAGGGGTTTAGGTGTGGGGGCCACCGCTTGTTCTCTAGCTTCTGTCCTTATGATTCTCTTTACAGGTAGGATTAGCTGATGCCCGCGATAATCTACGCTGAACAGCAGAATTTGGTAAAGGTGTTCAGTGACCAGTATGTATTCGACATACCGTTCTATCAACGCCCATATGCATGGGAGGAGGAACAGGTTACAGAACTGTTGGATGACCTTCTGAACGGTATGGACCGGGACAAGGAAGAACCTTATTTTTTGGGCAGTGTAGTCCTGATAAAGGACGAGGACAACCCTCAGAGTGAAGTTGTAGATGGACAACAGCGCCTGACTACACTCGCTATCCTGCTCTGTGTTCTGCGTGAATTGGCCTCCGAAGTTGACGCTAGGCAGTTAGACCAATCTATTCGCCAAACGGGCAATGAGTTCCTGGGAACGGAAGACCGATACAGGATCAGTATCCGAGAAGAAGATAGGGAGTTCTTCCAGGACAAGATACAGGTGCCGGGGAGAATAGAAGGTTTCTTGACTGAAGATCCTGTCGGATTTACGGACAGTCGGAAGCTATTGCAGGCTAACACCCGCTACCTGAAAAGGGAAATCGGCAAACTCTCTGAATCTAATCGTCGCGACCTTGCCAAATACATCATCCAAAACTGTTGTTTAGTGGTCGTTGCTACTTCGGAAGGAGAGTCAGCCCATCGGATTTTTCAAATAATGAACAACCGAGGACTTGATCTAACTGCGACCGACATCTTGAAAGCGGAGGTTCTTGGGAAACTACCTTCCGATACGCAGAGAGCTTACGCTGAAAAGTGGGTGGACATTGAGGACGACTTGGGAAGGGATAGGTTCGGAGCACTTTTTTCACACATTAGGATGATATATCGGAAGGACAAGCAACGTGGGACTCTTCAGGGCGAGTTCAGGGATGCTGTCCTGAACGGAGTGACTAGCCAGCAATTTGTTGATAACGTATTAGAGCCGTATGGACGGGTCTACGGTATTGTCTCGGAGAGTTTGTATGAGAGTTCTGACGACCCTGAGAGCATAAATGAACCGTTACGGCACCTAAACCATTTGGACAATGTTGACTGGATACCTCCCGCAATGGCTTATTTTCTCAAGAACAGGAGTAGCCAGACGAATCTGTCGGCATTCACTAGGGACTTGGAACGGCTGGCCTATTGCTTGTTCATTCTTCGGACGAATGTCAACGACCGCATAAATCGGTATTCCAGGGTGATAAGTGCCATTCAACGAGACGATGACCTGTCTGCAGGGGATAGTCCCTTGCAGCTTGCACCTAACGAGAAGGTAGAAATCCTGAAACGTCTGGACGGGGACATTTATAGCCAGACCCGTATTCGGATGCCGTTGTTGATGCGGTTAAATGCTTTGCTCTACGATAGCAGAGCACCCGATAACCTGCCTTGGGCAACCACCATCGAGCATGTGTTGCCCCGAAACCCCTCTTCTGGTTCCAGATGGCTTGTTGACTTTTCCGACGATGAGGAAAGGACATTCCTGACGCACAGCTTGGCCAATTTGGTACTCTTGTCTCGTCGTAAGAATTCACAAGCTTCAAACTGGGATTACAAGCGCAAAAAGGACGAGTATTTTCTGCGCAATAGTCCTCCTTTTGCCCTAACTAATAGTCTAGCTGCAATTGATTCATGGACTCCAGATGTGCTATACGAACGGCAAAAGTATCTGGTCGGTAAGCTCAAAACAGAGTGGCGCCTTGGCTAACACCTTGCCACACCAACCAAATCATTCGTGAACCTTCGTGTCCCTTCGTGGATAAACAAAATTAAAGAGGTAATGACCCATGTTTCGCAGTTTTAGCGCTTCTTATGCCGGGCACGTGGTGGACGATAACCTGGGCTTCGACGGCACCCCGGCCAACGACCGGAATTACTCCAACGAAAGGCTGGCCGAGGCTTTTGACTGGGCCCTGGATTTCTCCCGCCACCTGGAGAGCCTGGGTTACGATGAGTTCTGGATGGCCGAGCACCACTTTCAGACGGAAGGCTACGAGTGCATCCCCAACCTGCTGATGCTCAGCCTTTACCTGGCCTCCAACACCCAGCGGCTCAAGTACGGCTGCGGCTTCAACATTACCCCCATGTGGCATCCCCTGCGCCTGGCCGAGGACTTCGCCATGGCCGATATTCTGACCAAGGGGCGCGTCCTCTTCGGCGTGGGCCGCGGCTACCACACCCGGGAGGTGGAGACCTTCGCCGCCCCCATGCTGGACGGCGACGCCAACCGGGAGTTGTTCGAGGAGCAGGTGGAGGTCCTGGTCAAGGCCTTCAGCGAAGAGTCTTTCTCCCATCAGGGCAAGCACTACAAGTTCCCTGCCGACGTGCCCTATCGCGGCTACCAACTGGAGAAAATCAGCCTGGTGCCGCGCCCCGTCAGCCAGCCGGTGGAAATCTGGCAGCCCCTGGTCAGCGGCAATCCCAAGGGCATAGACTTCATGGGCCGCATGGGCATCAAGGCGCTGATTGCCAACACGCCGGAGCCAGCCCTGAGCGAGCGGATGGAGATGTACCAGCAGGGCGCCGCCGCCCACGGACGTGAAATAGCCCTGGGCGAGGATGTTGCCCTCGGCTATCGCTTCTTCATCGGCGACACCCAGGAGAAGGCCATCGAGGAGGCCCGCCCCTACTTTGAGGAGGCGATGAAGTTCGCCGCTCCCCTGGGCCTGATGCGCCTGAGCCAGGAGCAGATAGACGAGGTGGCCCGCCCGGGTCGTCCGCAAGGAATTGAGCTGCCCACCCTGGAAGAGGCCGTGGAGAACAAGGTCTGGCTGTGCGGCCCGCCGGAGCAGATTGCCGAGCACCTGATGAGCGTGGAGGAGAAGTACCCGGGGGTGGAGCGGGTGAACCTGGGCGCGGTGATGGGCATGCCCCAGGAAGTGTTCAAGGACCAGCTTACCAAGTTCGCCGAGGGTGTTTTCCCGCTGATGCAGGGGCGGAGCTAGACCTTTCTATCCACGAATGGCCACGAATATTCACTAATTGTCATGTGAATCAATCATTGGTGTTCATTTGCGCCTGTTCGTGGGTAGTTCTCTGTGGTCGGGTACCGCGGGTGGGTCAGGTGGTGCCAGGTGAGGACGCCCCGCAGGCCCTGGAAGAACAGGTAGGCGAAGACCAGGTTGAGTACCAGGGATACCAGGTTCAGGTTGCCCGGCCCCAATCCGAAAGCCGCCAGCCCGAACAGGACGGTCTTGCTGAGAAGCTGGTATCCCAGCAGCGTGGCTGCCGCCGCCCTGCTGCGTTTCAGGACGCCAATGGCCAGGATAGCCACCAGCGCCGCTTCGACCAGCACAAAGATGAACTCGCCGCGGCTGGGCTGGACCACCCCCTCGACCCCGGTATCGCCCACAAAGTATGTGGACATTATCACGATGAAGTTGACGATGGCCGCGGCCATCCCGGCGCCACAGCCCCACAGAATCCTCTTGCGGGCCTGAACCAGGTCCGTCCCGATTAGCCAGGAACCGGCGCGATGGTCGTCGCCCGCGGACGGGGCGGGTTGCAAATCCGCCTCTACGTCCTGGCTATCCCGTTCAGCCATGGTTGGGTTCGCCCCGCAGCCGCCGGTAGGCCGCGATGGCGGCGGTAGCCCCGTCGCCCGCGGCGGCCACCAACTGGGCAACCGAATGCTGGCGCACGTCGCCCACCGCGTACAGGCCCGGCTCGGCAGTTTCCATGGACAGGTTTACCGGAATGTGGCCGGCGTTGTCGGTTTCGACCAACCCCTGCACCAGCGCCGAGTTGGGTTCCAGCCCCACGTAAACGAAGAGACTGTTCAGGTCCTGCCGGCTTTCCTCGCCGTTGGCGGTATCGCGCAGGCGCACGCCCGTAACCGAGCTATCGCCCAGAACCTCCGCAACCTGGGTGTTCCAGTGTATCTCAACCTTGGGGTTTTCCCGCAGCCTTTGCTGGAGAAGGTGCTGGGCGCGCAGTTGGTCGCGCCGGTGGAACAGCAGCACCTTGTCGGCGTACTCGGTCAGGGTCAGGGCCTCATCGGCGGCCGAGTCACCGCCGCCCACCACGCCCACCGTTTGGCCCATGCTCATGGGACCGTCGCAGGTGGCGCAATGGGAAACGCCCCGGTCCCGAAACTCCTCCTCGCCCGGTATGCCGGCCGACTTCAGCGTGGAGCCGGTGGCTACGATCACGGCCCGGGCCCGGTAGCTGCCCCCGTAGCCGGAGACCAGCTTGAAGTCGCCGTCCCTGGACACCTCGCTGGCCTCGTCCATGATGAACTGCATACCGGCGTTCATGGCCTGTTCCTGGAGCAGCGGCCCCAGTTCGGCGCCGGAGACTCCCTCGGGAAAGCCCGGGAAGTTCTCGATGCGCTCTACGTTGATAATCTGGGCGCCGCCCATCATCTGCTCAACAAGGGCGGTGGACAGCCCGTAGCGGGCGGCATACATGCCAGCGGTCAGACCGGCCAGCCCGCCGCCAACAATCAACAGGTCGTAGGTGACTTGGCTATCAGTCATTGGACAATCTTGTCGTTGGGCATTTTAGGTTCTCTACTCCGTTTAGCATGACAGGGTGGGAAAGAGCAGGCGCCATCTACCGCGAATGTGGAACCACAAAGACGGTAACATTCTCCGCATCGGCATGGTGCTGTTGCGGTTCGCTGAGGTTGGCAGTCATCACTGCAGGGGTAACCCTGCCACCGGTAACTTCGGCGAGGATTTCCGCTCGCGCCCGCGCCCGGTGAATGTCATCATTGTCGGCTGTCAAGGAAATCTCGAACACGGCGTGCAGGTTGTCTTCAGTTGAAATGATAACGTCGGTATCGAACAGGTCACCAGACCTTTGGTAGGGAACGGCTCCGCTATTGGCCGCGCGGTCAACGGCCCCCATCAGGCGGGGGTCGGCATGGCCGCCCTGGTGCAGCGCGAAATAAGCCCCAACGAAACCAAACTCCGTTAGAGTGCGCGACAACGCTCTGGCCCGGCAACGGCGCTCATACTCCCCTCCGTCCAGATTTCCTAACCGGCCTTCCATGTTGTTGAGCCTCAGGCTGACCAACCGGTTGGTCTCCTGCTGCTCTTCAATAAACTTCTCTATCCGGGCGTAGGACTCCTGGAGCGCCGCAATGTTCTGCTCCAGCCGGGCGTTAACTTCCCCTTGAGTCTCTACAAACCGGTCAAAGCGGGCCGGCAGGTCCAGTAAGTCCTCGCTGAGCACAAGCGCCCGCAGCGCCTCGGCCCAGGTCGGCTGCTCCTTAAGGATTCGCGCCAAATCTTCTATGGTATTGAGCGTAGTCATGCAACGATTATACTCCACCGAATCTACTGTTTACACCGAGGTACATCCCCCTTCCCCCTGGTCTCTGGACGTTCCATTGGCAATAAATTTTTGATATACTGCCCCCCGTGTCCGCCTCGACTCCGGGAGTTTGTGAGGGAGGCGGACAAGCTTTGCATGTAATGGAGGCACGATGCCGGCTTTCGCCGTGATTGGCGCGCAGTGGGGAGACGAAGGCAAGGGGAAGGTGGTTGACTACTTGTCCGAAAGGGTCTCCGCTGTGGTCCGCTATGCCGGGGGCAATAACGCGGGCCACACCGTCGTCAACGACAGGGGCGAGTTCCAGTTGCACCTGGTCCCTTCCGGCATCTGCTGGCCCGACGTTTACGGCCTCATCGGCAACGGCGTGGTGGTGGACCCCGATTCTCTCCTGGCAGAAATCGCCGAGTTGGCGGACCGGGGAATGGACACCGACAAGCTCTGCATCAGCGACCGCGCCCACGTCATTATGCCCTACCACGTCCTGCTGGATGCCCTGGAAGAAAAGGCCCGGGGCGACTCTGCCATCGGAACTACCGGCCGCGGCATCGGCCCCGCCTATATGGATAAGACGGCCCGCATGGGCATCCGAGTCGGCGACCTGCTGGATCCGGAGTCCCTTCACCCCCATTTGCAGCAGACCCTGGCCATCAAGAACAGGCTCATCACCGCCGTGTACGACGGAGAAGCCCTGGATGCCGACGAAGTGATGGAGAAGGCGCTGGAATGGGGAAACCGCCTGCGTCCTTACGTTCATCCCACGGAACAGTTGGTGCAGGACCTGCTGGACGCAGGCAGCAACATCCTGCTGGAAGGCGCCCAGGGTACCCTGCTGGACCTGGACCACGGTTCCTATCCCTACGTTACTTCCTCTTCTCCCTCCATCGGCGGCGCCTGCACCGGCCTGGGCCTCAATCCCCAGGCCATCAAGGGTGTCCTCGGTGTTTACAAGGCCTACTCCACCCGGGTCGGCGGCGGCCCCATGCCCACTGAGGTTTTTGGCGAGGCCGCCGATGCCTGGCGGGATATGGCCAACGAGTTCGGCGTTACCACCGGACGCGCCCGCCGCGTCGGCTGGTTCGACGCCGTGGCCGGCCGCTACAGCCAGCAGGTTAACGGCCTCACCGGTATGGTGGTTACCCGCCTCGATATCCTGGACGGTTTCCCCTCGGTCAAGATTTGCGCCGGCTACCGCATTGACGGGCAGGATGTTAAGCGGTACCCGTCGGACACTCGCCTGCTGGAACAGTGCGTGCCGGTGTATGAGGAAATGGCCGGTTGGGATGAACCCACCGCCGGCGTTACTTCCCTTGATCAACTGCCCGAAAATGCCCGCGCCTACGTTAACCGCATCGAGGAACTGGTGGGCTGCCCGGTGCAGATTATCTCCACCGGCCCCAGCCGGGACGAGACCATCCTGGTACAACCGGTTATACCCTGACAAGGGGCCGGGAACAATAGAAAAGGCCACAACCATGCAGCACCTATCGAAATTCGGCATTTACCTCAACGCCGCCCAGGGCAAGGTGGTCCGCATCAACTCGCCCTACTGGTTCCCCGAGGAGCCGGACTGGGTTATGCTTACCAACGAGGTCAACGCCACCCTCCTCCAGGTACGCGAGCTGGCCCGGGAACAGGGCGCATCCCCCGACCCCGACGCCATAACCTGGGGCCGCCTGCCCCTGTTGGATTAGGCCGGCCTGCTTCCAATTTATCCACGACTGCCCACGAATATTCACCAATAGGCCACCTCTATTACGCCTCATTGCGCCCCGGTTTTCCCTGGCCTACAATGGCCTTACAACCTGCTCCCCCATCCAACTACGGGAGGACTTTCCCCATGATTGTTGACCTGATAACTATCACAAGCCGGGACGGCATGACCCTGGACGGCATATTCTGCGAGCCTGCCGCGGGAGTTTCTCCCGAGGGGCCGGTGGATGCCATGCTGCTGATTCACGGCTCCGGCGGCAGCTTCTACCGAGTTGCCACCAAGGCCATGGCCGAGGACCTGCGTAACCGGGGCTACGCCTGCCTGGCCATCAACACCAAGGGCCACGATACCGTATGGTCGCCCCAGGGTTCGGGAGAGTATTACGGCAATGCCCTGGAGATACTGGACAACAGCCGCCACGACCTGGCGGCCGGCGTGGACTACCTGAGGGAGAAGGGCTACCGCCATATCGGGCTGCTGGGACACAGCATGGGCGCGGTCAAGGTGGGCTACTATGCCGCCACCGAGGAGGACGACCGGATTGCCACCGTCATCCCCATTTCGCCGGTGCGTCTTTCCTATTCCTACTACATGGAGTCTGAGGACGCCGAGGAATTCCAGGGCATCATCCAGCGGGCTGACCAAATGGAAGCGGAAGACCGGGCCCAGGAATTGATGGAGGTACGCTTCCCCATCGCCCAGATGTTCAGCGCCGCCTCTTACCTGGACAAGCACGGCCCCGCCGAGCGGTACAACCTGGTCGCCCTGGCGCCTAAAATCAAGGTGCCCATGCTGGTAATGGGAGGCGAACTGGAAACCCACACCCGCCTGCGCGACTGTCCCCAGGACATGATTACCGCCGCCGTGAACAGCCCCCGGGCCGAGTACGAAATCATCCCCGGCGGCAACCACTCCCTGCTGAACAGCATGGACAAGGCATCGGCCAGGGTGCTGGAATGGCTGGCATCGCTGGCGCCGGTAGAGGCGGGGGTTTAGTGATCAATGGGCCTTGTTGATCCACGAATAGACACGAATGTTCAGTAATGGATAGTCGCTGATGAAAGGACAACCTTTCGAACATACTTGTTTATCCGTGAAAGTTGTCAATCCTGCTGACCCAAATCTGTGTTGGGAAGGGGCCTTTCGCGTAGATTATGGCGCAGTGGATAGCATGGCGCCAGGCAAGCACCTTGAGGCAATAGGTCTATTACCCTTGGGAAATCGGAGATACAAGACCGCCGACCGTGATGAGGTTTATTTGGACATTACCTCGGCGCGGCTGGAATTTCTGGATGAGGTTGTAGGCGCTTCAATAGTGGTAGTAGATGATGACACGCCACCGACACTAGGCAGAACCGCTCTCCTATCCGCAGGAATAGAAGAAGACCCTATTGCTCGCAAATTGATACGCAGGCCTGCCGCTCGACTTCAAGGCGGGTTCAAGCCGATCAACTCGTCGGAGCCGGTTTAGCAGCAATTTGAGGATGCGGGATTCGAGGCGGCCTTCGCGGCTTTACCAGAGGATAATCGCCGGACGTTCTGACGCCAACATTCGTTTCGACGACTTGCGCACCCTGCTCCGGCGGCTTGGGTTTGATGAGAGGGTGCGTGGCAGCCACCATACATTTCGTAAGGCCGGGGTAGTCGAAAAGGTAAACCTGCAACGCGATGGCAGCCAGGCCAAGCCTTACCAAGTGCAACAGGTTCGGCAGACTATCATTAACAACAACCTTGAGGAACCCTGATGTACAAGTATGAAGTCATTATCTACTGGAGCAATGCCGATGGCGTTTTCGTCGCGGAAGCTCCCGAACTCCCTGGCTGCATAGCCCACGGCGAGACGCAGGAAGACGCGCTCCGCAACATCCAGGAGGCTATGGGCCTCTGGATTGATACCGCCCGTGAGTTTGGCGACCCGGTGCCGGAACCCAAAGGAGCCCGGTTGATGCCTGCGTAGCCGGGCTGCTGCTATTTCCACAAATGTGTACTCAGGTTCATTGACGAATTAATGTCGTGACGGGCATGAATCACAAGGCTTCCATCCCTGCCATAACTTTCACCCCCATTGGGTGGGTGGAAAGCGAGTTTGCCGGCTACGCCCCGTCGGAGGAAATGCGCCAGCGGCCCTCGCGCATCGTGCTGCGCCCGGAGTTGGCGCCGGGCCTGATGGGTCTGGAGAAGGAGTCGCACATCCTGGTGCTCTTCAACCTGCACCGGGCCACCGAGTACGAGCTGCAGCTGCACCCGGGCCACAATCCCGAGAACCCCATTCGTGGAGTATTTGCCACCCGCAGCCAGTACCGGCCCAACGGGATAGCGGCCACCGTGGCGGATTTAGTGTCGGTGGAAGGCAATGTAGTTAACGTGACGGGCCTGGATGCCCAGGACGGGTCGCCGGTGCTGGACATCAAGCCCTTTCGCCCGTCCTTTGACGAGGCGTCACAAAATCCTGCCAATTGACATAGTTAAACTTCTGGACTTTAATGCACCTTAAGCATTATCATCCTCGGAAGTGAAGAAGCAAGGTATGAAATATGGGGTAGAGGTCAACGAGGCCAACGTCCTTCTCGAAAAGGTTTCCCGATACCTTCCCGGGGACGCTGTTGCCCAGGTAGAACAGGCCTATCTCTACGCTGACGAATGTCACCAGGGGCAGGTCCGCAAGTCGGGTGAACCCTACATCGTTCACCCGTTGCAGGCGGCTGCCTTTCTGGCCGACCTGAATCTCGACTGCCACACCATCTGCGCCGCCCTCCTCCACGACGTTATAGAGGATTGCGGCGTAACTTATGACGACATAGAAACCTCCTTTGGCCGCGAAGTGGCCAAGATGGTGGACGGGGTAACCAAGCTCACCCGGATGGACTACAAGCTGCCCGGGACCGACATGAGCGCCATCTACTCATCCGACGACCCGGACCGGCTCTACGCCGAAAGCCTCCGCAAGATGCTGGTGGCCATGGCCGAGGACATTCGGGTGGTGCTCATCAAGCTGGCCGACCGCCTCCACAACATGAAAACCCTGGATGCCCTGCCTCCCGCCAAGCGGAAGAGCATCGCCCAGGAAACCCTGGACATTTACTCCCCCCTGGCCCACCGTCTCGGCATCTGGGAAATCAAGTGGCAGCTGGACGACCTGGCTTTCCGTCACCTGAACGAGGACCGGTACCGGGAGATTTCCCGTATGCTGGCCGTTCGCCGGGCCGAGCGGGAAGAGTACGTGGAGGAGGTTTGCCAGGGGCTGCGGGAGCTGCTGTCGGGCGCTGACCTGAAGGCCGACGTTTACGGCAGGCCCAAGGGCATTTACAGCATTTACAACAAGATGCAGAAGTACGCCGCCCAGGGCGATGAGCTGCGGGACATCCTCGACCTCTACGCCCTGCGGGTCATCGTGGAGTCGGAGAGCGACTGCTACCGGGCCCTGGGCATAGTGCACCAGGCCTGGAGCCCCATACCCGGCCAGTTTGACGACTACGTGGCCAACCCCAAGGAAAACATGTACCAGGCCCTGCACACCACGGTAATCTGCCAGGCGGGGCAGCCCCTGGAGGTGCAGATCAAGACCACCGAAATGCACCAGGTGGCCGAGTACGGGGTGGCCGCCCACTGGCGCTACAAGGAAGGCCGCGCCAACGACCTGAAGTTCGAGGAAAAGATGACCTGGATGCGGCAGCTGCTGGAGTGGCAGCGGGATGCCGCCGAGACCGAGGACTTTATCGAGTCGGTAAAGCAGGATATCTTCCGCGACCAGGTGTTTGTATATACGCCCAAGGGCGACATAGTGGAACTGGGCGCCGGCTGCACCCCGGTGGACTTCGCCTACAAGATTCACACAGAGTTGGGCCACCGCTGCATGGGCGGCAAGGTAAACGGCCGCCTGGTGGGCCTGGATACCCCTTTGCAGAACGGCGACACGGTGGAAATAATGACCACCAAGTCCAACCGGGGCCCCAGCCCCGATTGGCTCAACCCCAACCTGGGCTACGTCAAGTCGGCCAGCGCCCGCCAGAAGGTGCGCCAGTGGTTTAACTACCAGGCCCGGGGCAGCAACATCGAGCGGGGCCGCGACAAGCTGCGCAAGGAACTGCGCCGCCTGAACCTCAACCTGGACGAGTCGGAAGTTCTGAGCCTGGTCCGGTTCGACAGCATGGAGGACTTCCTGCTGAACCTGGGTTCCGGCGGCCTTACCGAGGGCCAGTTGGCCCACCGGCTGTCCCACGCCATCCGTCCCGAGCCGGACCTGCCCCAGCCCAAGCCGGACCTGCCTCTTTCCAGTCCCAGTTCCGGCATTTCGGTGCTGGGCGTGGGCGACCTGCTGATACGCATGGCCCGCTGCTGCAACCCCATTCCCGGCGATGAGATTTCAGGCTTCGTCACCCGGGCCCGGGGCGTCACCGTCCACAAGAAGGACTGCATCAGCCTGCTGAACGAGGACGAGCCGGAGCGCATAGTCCACGTCTCCTGGGGCGAGGCCAAGGAACTCTTCCCGGTGCGGGTCTGCATCGAGGCCTACGACCGGGTGGGCCTGCTGCGGGACGTTACGGTGCGGGTGTCCGAGGAACGGGTCAACATCGCCTCGGTAATCACCCGGGAGAACCCGGACGGCACGGTCATCATGGAGCTGACCCTGCACACCACCGGCCTGGAGCAGTTGGGCAAGCTCTTCTCCAAGCTGGAAGGCGTCAAGGGCGTAACCTCCGTCACGCGGGCCCACAGCCCCGCGGCGGTAAAGGTGTAGGTAAGCCCCTAACCGCCCCGAGTCCCCGGCCTCCCCGCGGGGCTGCCACGCCTGTCCTCTCCGCTTCACGAGCAAGTCGGCGGGCCCTCTGAATTGGTGGCGGCCCCTTTGGGCGGCCTGGTTGCTTTCCCTCTCTCCTGTCTTCCCTGCTGCTTCACCTTCTATCTGCTTCCCTGGCGGCGCGGCGGAGGCTGGTAAAGCCGGCGCCCCGGGCCGGGCTTCAAACTGCCCCTTAGCCGTACCTCAAACTTTGGGAAGTATTCCCCCCATCCAACTATAATGGCCCAAACTTATCATGAGCGTTGGCGCTCCCTTAAGGCCGTTATGCTCAGAAGACGACGCTCGGGCCGGGCTCTCATTCTTGAAGGCAAGCTTCTGGACCGGAGGTTCAGGCATCACTGGAAGAGCTACCTCCTCCAGTGCGGCCTGGCTACCTTTGCGTTGCTGTTGATTTTGCTAGCCCTGGACGTGGTGCTTCAAGCGGCCATCGTGGTGGCTATAGCCTCTTCCGCTTTCATCGTGTTTGCAGTTCCCCACAGCAATGCATCATCGCCGCGGCGGATTGTGGGGGGGCACCTGGTGGCGGTGCTGGTCAGCGCGGTTGTCTCCCTGGTCCACCTGACTCCCGTTGGCGCCAACCTGGGCGCCGACCTTAGCCTGGGCTATTACCTGGTCGTGGACATGATGGCTGTCGTTTCGGTGGGGCTGAGCATCTTTGTGATGGTTGTGACCAATACCGAGCATCCCCCGGCGGCGGGCACGGCGCTGGGCCTGGTTGTCGTTGGGTGGAGTCTGCCGGCGGTGATTTTTGTGATGCTGGGGGCAATTGCGCTTTCGGCGGCACACATGCTGCTGCGCAACCGCCTTACTAATTTGATTTAGTGGAGCATCGCTATTGGAATGATTATCGGGCCCGCCTAACCCGTCGTACCCGCGCAGGCGGGAAGGTGGACAGGCCGGAGTTGAGGTTCCTGCCTTCGCAGGAATGACGGGTTTGTGCGTTTGTTCCCGCGCAGGCGGGAAGGTGGACAGGCCGGAGTTGAGGTTCCTGCCTTCGCAGGAATGACAGGGTTTGTGCGTTTGTTCCCGCGCAGGCGGGAAGGTGGACAGGCCGGAGTTAAGATTCCTGCCTTCGCAGGAATGACGGGTTTGTGCGTTTGTTCCCGCGCAGGCGGGAAGGTGGACAGGCCGGAGTTAAGATTCCTGCCTTCGCAGGAATGACGGGGTTGAGCATTAGCCACCCTTTCAAAACGGTTGGCCCTTCTGGCGGACTAATATCCAGCGGGCCTATGCGCCGAATCCCCGGGGGCTTCAGCCCAGGCCGGGCCATTCTCTGATGATGCGCTCCGCCCCCTCGCAAATCTCGCTGACCACCTCGGCGGCCGGCCTGATGGCGTTGACCTGTCCCGCGCCCTGGCCCATGTAAACCGAGCATATTTCCGTGTCCAGGCGGGCGCCGGCGGCGGCAACATCCGATTTCAGTTCCTCCCGGTGGGCCAGGATATCCGCGTCCCTGCCGTCCCACTCCCGCACCAACCGGTTGCGGTAAACGCGCCCGGCAATTCCCCAGGGCCAGGGCCGGTCTCCCAGCAGGTCGTAGAGGCGAGTGAAGGCGGTGTCCTGGCCGTCGGACAGCACAATGCGTTCCTTGAAGGAGTCCGGCACCTCCACCGCTTCGGGGGTGGCCAACAGGGCCGTGCCCAGCGAAGCGCCCTGGGCGCCGGCGGCCAGCACCGCCGACAATGCTCTGCCGCCGGTTATTCCCCCGGCGGCCAATACGGGCGTCTGGGGGTAGCGTTCCACCAGTTCCACCAGCAGGGGCAGCAGGTTCATGCTTCCGGTATGGCCGCCGGCCTCGTTGCCCTGGGCCAGCAGAAAGTCGGCTCCCGCGTCCACCGCCAGGCGGGCCAGGTCGAGGGACTGGACCTGGCAGATGGTGATTGCTCCGGCGGCTTTGGCCCGGCCCAGCCACGGCTGCGGGTCGGTAAAGGAAAAGATGATAACGGGCGTTCCCTCCTCCAGGGCAGCCTGAAAGTTGTCCGGGTGAGACTCGATAAGGTGGGTGATGAAGCCCACGCCAAAGGGACGGTCGGTTACCGACCGGATGTGGGCAATCTGTTGCCGCACCCAATCCGGGCCGGCGTTGTTGCTGCCGCCAAAGGTACCCAGGCCGCCGGCCAGAGATACCGCCGCAGCCAGTTGGCCGCCGCTATGATTTGCCATGGGCGCGGACATGACGGGGTATTTCAGGCCCAGAAGTTCGGTGAAGCGGGTTTGAAGCATTGGCTGACCTCTACCCTAACCCGTCGTTCCCGCCTGCGCGGGAACCTGGACAGGCCGGAGTTCAGATTCCTGACTTCGCAGGAATGACGATTTAGCGTTGGGCGATTGCATCAAAAATTCGTCCAAAGGGCACAGAGGAAGGTCATGTCACCTTGAGCTTGTCGAAAAGTCTAAAATCCTGCCCCCAAGCCCGGTTGCGGGTCCGAAAGTCGGTTAATGGGAGCGAGTTTAGATTCTTCACTTCGTTCAGAATGACAGCTTTGGCCATTCAGGACAACGTTTCGTTAAGGCGCGATTGCCCTGGGTAAACGGACAGGGCAATCGCATTCTCCCACCTAACCGGATTCCCGCAGGTTAAGAGGGACCCGATGCATTTCTTGCCAGGTTCGAGGTTCCCGCCTGCGCGGGAACGACGGACTCTCCAAAATTTAGAATGCGTTTGCCCTGGGGTAAACGGAAACTCTCTGGAAGAAAACCGCCCAACGGGTATATAATATATCTACTACATAACGGCCACATAACGACTTGCGCCGGCGGGTGTAGCTCAGTGGTAGAGCTCTAGCCTTCCAAGCTAGCTACGTGGGTTCGATTCCCATCACCCGCTCCAAGCCCCATCCAGGCGCTAGTCCAGCCCCACCAGGTCTTCGTTGGAGCCCACGATGTGCTGGTCCAGGTGGGGGCCGAGCAGCCCGCGGTACTCCTCCAGTTGCGCCTCTACGTCGTGGCCGCCCTCGCTGAGAATCTCCACTTCGAGAACCTGGCCTATGGCGTCCACGTTGTCCAGATTGAACTTGACGTTATCCTTCGTCCAAAGCTCCCGCTGCTTGCTGACCACGGCCCGGACGCCCAGCGCGGCGTCCAGCATCTCCTTGGTCTGCTCGCCGTTCAGGCCCCAAACCTGGAAACGGCTGGTCCTGGCGCCCGATTCCTGGCCCTCGACGTAGTACACCACCTGGGCGGCGCCCTTCTCCACCCGTATCTTCAGCCTCCGGTTGGCGTCCTCGTCCGGCAGGTCGGGCAGGTTGTAGTAGTAGTCCACCTGGTCCGTTGTTTCTACAAAGGACGCGCCGTGCCGGCGGAGTATGTCCCGGACGGGGTTGAAATCGGGACAAAAGGCCTTGATCTCTCGATTAAGCTGTGTGGTCATTTCCTGCTCCCTGTGGCTGTGCTGTATGCGGGTCCGGGCCGTGAATGTTCTTGCTATAGCCTGTTCAAGTCAAATTGGTTAACGAGGGTTGCGGTGCATTGCTTGGCTATGCCATTTGTCATTATATATAATTTATCTCAAATACGCTAGCCATCAGTGACCTATATATAAAACTTCAACATTCCGGGACAACAGTTTACATGTATCAGTCAAAGAAGTCACACCGACAATCACTACCGGCGGGCAAACGCGTCTCGGGTTAAATGGAAGAAGGGCCGTGAGACAATTGGCTGCAAATAAAGTAAAATGGGCCATAACAGCACAGCCTGGAAGCTATCTCAAGACTATCAGCCAACGCCGTGTGTGCGTATCATTAGCGGGATGGGGCGGCATTTCACCCCCATCCTATCCCTCCCCGTCAAGGGGGAAGGGACTTTTGAGATAGTTACTTGTTACTCTGGAGGAGTAGTATGGCGGACAATGACATTCTATTGATGGCCCACCTGATGCGCCGAGCCGGATTTGGCGCCTCGTACAATGAACTGGAGCAGCGGGTAGCCAAGGGCTACGAAGCCACGGTGGAGGAGTTGCTTTACCCGGAGCAGCAGCCCGAACTGGAAACCGACGTGATGCAGCGCTACATGGGCTGGCGGGACATGGGCTACCTGGCCGCCAACCAGGGTTACTGGACCTTCCGCATGGTCAACTCTCCGCGGCAGCTGCAGGAAAAGCTCTGCCTCTTCTGGCACAGTATTTTCTGCGTTGGCGACTCCAAGATTATGGCCCCCCACAACATCCTTGAACAGTTGGAGCATTTTCGGGATCACGGCCTGGGCCGGTTCGACGAGTTGCTGCTCCGCATGGCGACCAATCCGGCCATGCTCTACTACCTGGACAACCAGCTCAGCCACAAGGAAGCCGTCAACGAGAACTGGGGCCGGGAACTGCTGGAACTGTTCTCCATGGGTGTGGGCATGGACGGCGAGGCCAACTACACCGAGGAAGACGTGAAGGCGTGCGCCCAGGCCTTTACCGGCTGGACCGTCGGCAACGGGATGCCCCGCTATCCCTACGGCCGGTACTTCAACCAGTTCCTCTATAACCGCCTGGACCATATTGACGGCGAGAAGACCTTCCTGGGCGAGACGGGCGACTTCAACGGCCACGACATAATCCGCATTGTGGCCAGGCAGCCGGCCACGGCCCGGTTCATCTCCCGCCACCTGTACAACTACTTCGTGGCCGACGAGCCCCAGGTTCCGGCCTGGCAGGACACTCCGCCCCGGGACATGGCGGCCATCAAGCTGCTGGAGGAGGAATACTTCCGCTCCGGCTACGAAATCCGGTCCATGCTGCGGGTGCTGTTCAACTCCGACTTTTTCAAGCAGGCCATGTTCTCCAAGGTCAAGAGCCCGGCGGAACTGGTCTGCAGCACCCTGCGGTTCATGGGCGACTTCACCGTGCCCAAGCCCCGCATGTACGACATGGCCCTGGAAATCCGCTACATGGGCCAGGACCTGATGAATCCCCCCACCGTGGAGGGGTGGCACACGGGCAAGGAGTGGATTGACAGCGGCACCCTGGTGGAGCGGGTCAACTACGCGGCCAGCGAAATGGCCCGCCTGGACGCCCCGGGCATCCAGGCGGTGGTGCGCCGCTTCTCCGACGCCGGCGCCACCGTGTCCTCGGGCGACCTGCTGGACGGTTGCCTGGAAATGCTGGGCGGGTACCAACTTATGGACGAGACCCGCGACTTGTTCCTGTCCCACCTGGGCCAGGACAAGGATATTCCAACCAACGCAGAAGACTTTGAACAACAGGTGGGCCAGGTGCTGCAGCTGATCGTTTCGACGCAGGAGTACCAGTTTACCTAGCGGCGTGTCGTCGGACATAGGACAATTGTAAGGGCGGGCCTTGTGTCCGCCCTTTCTGAAGGCATTCCGGGTAATACAACGCCGGAAAGCAATGCGCGATTACGGGAAAAGGCGGGCAGAATGAAATACAATCCCGACTACGCCCTGGACGAGGAAGAACAGGACATTCTGGAGCATTTTGAACGGGGCAACCGCACTCCGACGAACACTGCACAAGAGATGGAGTTGGCAAGAGAGGCCGCTGCGAACACGATCTCAGGCTGGCGCGAGGTGACGTTGCGTGTTACGGAACGGGAGTACGAGTTAGCCCATGCCCGGGCTGCGGAAGAAGGCATACCCTGTCCGGCCTTGCTGTCCGGCATCATCAACAAGTACCTGTCCGGCCGGCTGGTTGAAAAGGACAAGTAAGTTGCACAAATTTGGATGCAGGGGCAGGCACAAGGCTTGCCTTAATGGTGGATAACAAAACCGGCCCCCGACAATAATCGGGGGCCGTGGTGTTTGCTTGGTTTTGGTGCCGGAGGAGGGACTCGAACCCACACATCGGTTAAGATAGCGGATTTTAAGTCCGCCGCGTCTACCATTCCGCCACCCCGGCTCTTCAGTTCCGGCTTTGCCCTGAACGCTGCCGCCGGCTTCAGGCCACCTGTTTGCGTCTGCCAAAGGGCCGCAAAAATTTTTGGAGGCGACGGGCGGATTCGAACCGCCGAATAGAGGTTTTGCAGACCTCCGCCTTAACCACTTGGCTACGTCGCCCCGCTGTCTGTTGGCGCTCAGGATTGGTGCCGAGGGCGGGACTTGAACCCACACGAGCTTACGCCCACGGCCCCCTCAAGACCGCGTGTCTACCTATTCCACCACCTCGGCCTGTCGGCGCATGGGGGCATTATACCAACTTTTAACATCCTGCCGCAAGAATTCTTTCCTTTTTCCACGAATGGGCACGAATGACCACGAATTGAGTTGCCCATTCAGGCCCATTAGCGCCCATTCGTGCCTATTCTTGGATGATGCGTGCCCGGATTGACACCCGGCGGGCCGCGACTACAAACTATAAACTGCCAACTAAACACTACCTAAACACTACGAAAAGCTCACCGGAGGCACCATGTCGGTACGTTACGGCGTTTCCCTGCTGCTGGACCCGGCTTTCAGCGCCGGGCTGCACCGCGCCCGCCAGGTTATCTGCAGCCAGTTCGGATGCTGGGCCGCCGAGATGCACTCCGTCCACGTGCCCCTGACCGCCTACTTCCCCTGCCCCGACGAAAAAGTCCCGGCCCTGGCCGCCGCCCTGGAGTCTTCCGTCCTGGAAGCCCCGGAACCCCTGAACCCCGCTCATCCTGAGCCTGTCGAAGGACCCGCCGTTCTGCGCCAGCCCGTCACCGCCGACGCCAGCGAGGGCAGCATCTACCTACCCTTCGTCCCCGCTCATCCTGGGCCTGGCGAAGGACGCAGCGATGACCTGGGTTCCATCCAAACCATCCAAACCCTCCAGGGCCGGGTTGCCGATGCCCTGGCCCGGGTGGACATCCCCGTCTCACCGGCGCCGGCCCTGCCCCTGCGCTTTGCCCTGCTGCAGTACGGCGGCCTGCCCGCCCCGGTTTTCGGCAGCGCCGTCCGGTTCGCCGCCGGGGTGGTGGACGGCCTGCGTCTGCCCGACCACGCCACCGCCGACGGCCTGGCCCTGTTCCGCTATCAATCGCAGGCGGCTGATGCTGACGGCGGCAGTGCAGCGGAGATTGATGCGTCCTGGCAGAAGGGTGGCTGGGCGCCGGACCTTAGTTGGGCAATTGTTGCCGTGGCTGGCGTTGGTTGATGGGTGTAGGGGAGGGTTTGCAAACCCTCCCCTACGGTGATCGGGCCCTTCGACAGGCTCAGGGGGAGCGGTGTGTTGGTTGGTGGGTGCGGGGTTCCCGCCTGCGCGGGAACGACGGAGGGGCGCGGGAATGACGGGGGTTGCGCGGGAACGACGGAAGGTGGGGTATGGAGGCGGCACCCCTGTGCTATAATCCTCCTGTCACGGCTCGGGGCTTGGGCCCCGTTCCGTAGCCCTGCTGTCCCGTAGCCCTGGAGGCGCCCATGGTAACCGCTACCGATGACCAGTCAGACCGGCTTGGAGTCCTGGAGGCCAATGTTGCCGAACTCCGGACCGAAGTCCGCGATTATGCCATCGAAACCAACGCCCGGCTCACCGCCCTGGAAACCGGCGTCGCCGAGATCCGCTCCGACATCCGAGCTGACATTCGCTCCCTGAACGAACGGCAGGACCGCTACCAGGCCGAAATCAACGACCGCCTGGACCGGCACCAGGCAGAAAATGCCCGCTACCAGTCGGAAATGACTGGGCAGATGAGCGCCTACCAGTCGGAAATGACTGGGCAGATAAACAGCTTCCGGGCGGAAATCAACGACCGCCTGGACCGGCACCAGGCCGAAAATGCTCGCTACCAGTCGGAAATGACTGGGCAGATGAACAGCTTCCGGGCTGAAATTAGTGACCGCCTGGACCGTCACCAGGCAGAGAATGCTCGCTACCAGTCGGAAATGGCCGACCGCCTGGAACGCCACCAGACTCAAACAAACGCCCGCATTGACCGCGTATTTTGGGGCGTCATCGCTGTTGGACTGCTCATCGGGGCTGGCATGATTGGGTCTATGCTCACCCTCATCATCCGCACCACCTGATTGGGCCAACCCCGCAACCGTTAACCCCGTCGTTCCCGCGGAGGCGGGAACCTCGATGGCGGGGTAAACCGTCTTTCCCCCATCAACCCCCCACCCCTGGGCGGGTTATAAACCCGCCCCTACGGTTCTCAACGACCGTTTATGCGGCACAGGCCGCCCTCACCCCCGGCCCCTCTCCCAGGGGGAGAGGGGGGAAGCTTGTTGGGTGCGGGGTTCCCGCCTTCGCGGGAACGACGTAGGGGGTGCGGGAACGACGTAGGGGGTGCGGGAACGACGGAAGGGCGCGGGAACGACGTAGGGGGTGCGGGAACGACGGAGGGGCCAACCCCGCAGCCGTTGGCCCCAACCCCCAACCCGCAACTCCCAACTACCATCTAAAAACTGTAAACTTTACCTTCCCGTTCCTTGACTTTTGCTTTGGGCCAATGTTAAATCTATTGGCGTTCCCGAATGTGCGGGGAGTTTGCGGGGTTACCCTTTTCCCCGGCGTCCCCACGGTACGGGCCCGGTCCTGGTATGGGTTTTGGCCGCTTTTGGTATGGTTTTCGTATCCAACCGGCCTAGTTCTCGAACAGTCCCGTACAATCCCGGCCAGCCCCGTACAATCCCGGCCAGCCCCGTACAGGCCCGGCCAGCCCCGGCATCATTCGGGCATCCCTGAAAGGCGAAAGGCCAGCTAGTCCGGTTGAGGGGTGGTGCTGCTATGGGCGGACTTATCATTAACTCTCATCGCCTGGACCCCTCGGTTATCCCCCGCAAGCCCCGGCCCGAAGCGCGGCCCGGATACCGGCGTCGCACGTCGGAGCCGGATATCGGAGTCGCATTCCGGGCTCGGATGCCGCATCCGGCTGGCGGAAGGGGGTACCGCAATGGGTACCATAACCAGGCCCCACCGGCCCGACGGGTAACACTGGCGTAATACAGGGATGGATAGAGTAATTGCAACCTAAATTATAAGGAGAGGTTTTATGGCGAAAGGGGCTTTGCGCCAGATGCGGCCTCGAAGGCACGGGTGAGGCGGTGGGCGCGGCAACGCTGGCAGGTTTGACACTTTTGCGACATCAGCGGGCCCCAAGACTGGTTCAGGATTCCAGGACCCCAGGAACAAAGGACTAAATTTTTTGGAGGTTATTCATGGTAAGAGGATTTACCCCGATTATTGGCCTCGCCGTGGTGGTGGCCCTGGCTCTCGCCGCCGTCTTCGGCAGTATGAGCCTGGCTAACCCGGCCCAGGCCGCCATCGGCCAGCCGGCCGATGCTGAATTGACCGAGCGGACGGTTAGTCCGCAGAGCGCACCTACCGGTCTAACAGCCAAGGCTGTGAGGGGCGGTGATTCAAGCTTGTCGCCCCCTACCGATGGTATGGGTCAGACAGTGATGCTGTCTTGGGCTGACCAGGGCACGGGCACTGACAATGTATCCCAGGGAACATGGCAAGTTCGCTGGCGGCAGGGTGATGATGCTCCAACCGCTGCAGCTTGGAGAGCTACGGAAGCAAGTGCTAATGTCGATGGGACTCAATTGGTAGTCACTGACGATGACAGCGCCAATCCTGACACTGCAAGAACTGTAACGGCGATCGTAAGTGGATTGGCCAACGACGCTGAGTACCATTTCCAAGTCAGGGCAGGTACCTCAGCCGCCACACCTTCTGTGGAAGTGAGCGCCACTCCAATGGAGGCCCCCGACGCAGTGGATGACTTGGAAATCGAGGTGTCCGGCCGGGACGTAATGCTTACGTGGGACGCCGACCGTGACGCCAGTAAATGGCAGGTGCTTTACTTTACCCGGGATGAAGGCGTTATTCCTAGTGGTGAGACGGGCCAGAGAACAAATGGCCGTACCCTTCCGATAGCGACTGAATTGGAGAATGACTCAGACGTGGGAGTTCCGGCTCTGGCCGCAGAGGACGGTGGTACTCCTGCTGATACCACTGACGACTTCCCTGCAGTCCCCGCCATCAATTGGGAGGATATCCCCAACAGCGGCCCTTCCACGAATGGTCACACCATTGAGGATTTGAACAGCGGCGTCGTATACCATTTCTGGGTGCGCGCAGTTGCCGGGCAAGTTCGTGGGGACGTTGCCGCCCCCGCAGCACCCCTGCCTGGTTCGACCGTCATGACCACCGATTCCGGTGGGGCCAATGACGAGACGGACCTGGAACCGGATGCGCTAATGGGTTTGAAGGCCGAATCCCTGGAAGGCGAGGCCAAGCTGGAATGGGACGACCCCAAGGACCCTGGCATCAATGGTTACGAATATAGGGAAAAGGGTGAGTCCAGCTGGGACTCGGCGGAGAACATTGAGTTCGAAGAAATTATTCCCGGCCTCACCAACGGCCAGGCTTACACCTTTGAGATTCGTGCGATGGCGGGTCCAAGTGGTCGTGTTAAAGGCGCCGTGGCGGAAGTGATGGTAACGCCAATGATGCCTACGGCTTCAATTTTGTCGCCAACTGGCATTCCCGACAAGAATGTCGGTGTAGGAGACACCCTCGGCCTGAACCTAATTAAGTACTATCAAAACGGCATTGGCGTTGGCGCCATCAAGACATTTACTTTAAGGGTTTCCGGCACCGCTGCTACTATATCCGCGCAACAAGAGACAAACGGCTCGTATATGTTCGAGGCGGATGAAACGGTCAACATAGTGGGTCTGACGGAGGGTGTCTCAGTCGTTACGGTAGTTGCCGAGGATGGCAGTGATGACCTTGACAACCCCGCCACCTCCTCCTTCACAGTCACCGTAGGCGAAGGGGCAGCTGGCGAAGAACTACCCCCCGAAGAGCTCGCAAAACTGCCCTACTTCCAGCAGAGCAGTAGTGACCCTGGCGACAGCGGCAACTACGATGTCAAATTCCAGGTTAAGGGTATTACGAGCCCTATCAACACCCGGAACGATGACCTCATAATTGAGTTCCACGAGGACTACGGCATTCCCGCTTCCATACGGAACACCTCTGTGGCCGTGACTACCAAGTACCAGGCGCAGGCCGAAGTAACCTTCACGCCCGAGGACGTAACGGTGGACGGTGAGAAGGTCTTGATCTCCCTGGGCGACATGGACGAACGGGATAATCGTTTCGACTACGAGATAGACCCCACCGAGGTGGTAAATGTCCATTTCCGCCAGTCGGCGGGAATCACCACCGCCACCGAGGACGGCGATTACTTCCTGGTTGGCATAGAGTTCGGCGCCTTTAGCTTGGAATACGACGAGGACGCCGAAGCTCCAACCGGCCTTGAAGTCACCGTTAATCGCAAGATTTCCCTCAGCGAAGAGGACGGCGGCCTGGGCGACACGGTCAAGGCCACCGGCAAGGGCTACAAAAACGGCACCACTTTGACCGTGTTCCGTGACATGGTTGACACCACGGTCATGTGGAACCACGACAACGACGATGCCACGGCGAAGGTAGCACTGACGCCGGCTATGCGGATGGCCTACGAGGACGCCGTGAAGGCGGGCACCGCCATGAGCAACGTGCCCTGGCTGCCCGGCGCCGACTATCTCGATGATAACGGCAACCTCATGGCTCCCAGCGGCAATCTGCAGCTTGGCGAGGACGTGCTGTGCGTTGCCAGAATCGGTGGCGATGACGTGGGCGCGTGCGAGTTCGACATCACCCACCCCACCTTCTCCGGCGGCAATAACTACGTCAACGCGGTGGATGGTCGCAACAACTATTCCAGCAAGCCCGATTCCTTCAATCTGGAAGCTTCCATTCAGGCCAGGCCGGCCAGCGGAAGTCCCGGCGAATCCATCGTAATCCAGATAGTGGACTTCCCGCCGAACCGGGGCATTACCGGCGTCCAGATTTCCCGTGACCCCAGGACGATCAACTGTGTGGGCAACTGCTCCACCGACCAGAACGGAGCCGCCAGTTTCAGCATCATCATTCCCAACTGGGTCAAGGGCGGCACCCAGGACCTGCGGGTGACGGTCAACGATGCCGGTGGCAGCCCTGTAAGGGCCGGCACCACGGTTGACCTGGCTGGCCCCAGGGTTGTATCCACCCCGCAGTCGGTGGTTGCCAACCAGCGCCTGAGCCTGGTAGGGACCGGTTTCAGCCCCAACGCTGAACTGGGCGATGACACCGACCGCTCTCGGGCTATTTCCAAGGTTGCCATAGGCGGCTACGAGATTCCCTGGTCGAAGATTAACGACGGCAGGAATGTCTCCGTTGACGACAGCGGCAACTGGTCCGCATCGCTGGACCTGCCCCTGGTTGAGGCTACTACCGGTACCGGTGAACGCATCCTGCGGGTAACCGACTCCCTGGGCCGCACCGGCGGTACACGCCTTATGTTGGCGGAACGCAGTTTCGAAGTGACCCCGCCCTCAGGCCGGGTAGGCACTCTTGCGGTGGTACGCGGTACCGGCTACCCCGGCAAGAACGACGAGGGAGACAGTTTCACCATTGACGTTACCTACAAGGTGCAGGAAGGCAGCGAGACTCGCGTTTCGGTCGTACCGGATGCCAGCGGCCGCTTCGAAGTCCAGATTCGCATTCCCACCACTGCGCCCATACCCTCCACCAACCAGGTAGAGGTAACCTTCGAGCATGAAGTGGGCGGCACCAAGGTAACCGATGTCAAGCAGCATTCCATACCGGAAGGCCTGATAACCACTTCGGTGACCAGCGGCGGACCCGGTTCCATGGTCACGCTGAAGGGTGAAGGCTTCAAGACCTTCTCGCCGGTGGAATCGGTGAAGATTGGCGCTATCGAGATAACCCCGGCGCCCAAGCCTTCCACCGATGCCAACGGCATGATGGAGTTCGATATCCTCATTCCGGGCCTGGATGTCGGTATCCAGACCATTGAGGTCAAGGTTGGCGGCACCACCTCCAGCGTTGGCTTCACGGTAATCGCTTCCGGTGTTGCCCCTGGCGACATCAAGCCGACCGCTGAGGCGGTGGCGCCCTTGGGCGAGAACCTGGACAGCGTCTGGCATTTCAACAATGACAGCAAGGCGTGGGCCTTCTACGATGGTCTTGAGGGCAGCGACCTGAACCTCATGATCACCGGCGAGACCTACCTCATCCAGGTCAAGTCCACCGTTGAGGTCATCCTGAACGGCAAGACCCGGAACCTGACCTGCAACGAAGCCGGCAACTGCTGGAACCAGATAGTCTGGTAGGACAAGGCCAGGAAAGCACAACCAGCGTCTCCCGGGATTCCCGGGAGACGCACCCGAAACCAATCCTAACAGGAGGAATCAATGGCAAAAGTCAGTAGAATCCTGGCCTTGCTTGCCCTGGTGGCGATGCTGGCTGCGCTGCCCGTGACGGCCCTGGCGCAGAGCCTGCCGCCCCACGTGGTAATGGCAATGGTCAAGTTGAACGGAGCGACGGCGCCGGCGGGCACGATGGTAACTGCCCACGCCGGCGAGATGAAGGTAGGCGAGGGCACCGTTGGGGCCAACGGCAGCGTCCGCGTGGACGTGTCGGACCCGGCGGGAGCCATGGTCACCTTCATGGTAAACGACGTTAAGGCCTCGCAGTCCCTGGACGGGTGGACTTCCGGCATGAGGACCCGGGGCTTTGAGATAAGCGCCACGGCGGCCCAGGCCGTCGGGCGGCAGGGACCCCCTGGCCCTCCGGGCGCCAAGGGCGACACCGGCCCCGCCGGTCCTGCTGGCCCCGCCGGCCCTGCCGGTTCCCGCGGCCCCGCCGGTGCGGACGGAGCCAATGGCGAAGCCGGCCCGCAGGGTCCCGCCGGTGAAGCCGGAGCCCGCGGCCCGGTAGGCCCCCAGGGAGACCCGGGAATGCAGGGCGAGGCCGGTCCCGCCGGCGCTGCCGGTGAAGCCGGTCCTCAGGGCCCTGCTGGTGAGCGTGGTCCCGCGGGCGCCAACGGCGTAGATGCCAGCGGCACCACCGGGATCATCGCCATAATCATATCAATCGTGGCTGTAATCATCGGCATAGCCATGCCCTTTGTTATGCCCCGCCGCTAAAACTCACTGAGGCTAGCCTCAACGCCCTCCGGCTCAAAGCCGGGGGGCGTTTGTAGTTTTAGGCAGGTGCGTAGGGGCGGAGAAGCGTAAGACAGGACAAACTCCACCATAATCTCATAATACGCATTTATTACACGTTGCAAATTGCCTGGGTTCCGCAGGTAGAGTCACCAACACTTGCGGGACGAGACCGCTGGAACACGGAGGATCCCCATGTCCATGGAAGGCTATCCCATGGAAGGCACGACGGCCTTTGACCCGGCCCATAACCCGGCCCTGGATAAGGAAATGCAGCAACGGGCGCTCTCCGCCGAGCTGTCCGAGAACACCCGCGCCGCCTACCGGAAGGGCTGGAGCAGGTTTGTGGACTACTGCGCCGAGCAGCGTATCAGCGACCCCCTGTCGGTATCGCCCGACCGGGTGGCCAGCTTCCTGGTGCATATCGCCACCCGCCCCAACCCGCAGAGCGGCCGGGTGCTGTCCATGAGCACGGTTGAGTTGTACAAGAGCGCCGTCAGCAAGAAATACACCGAAGCGGGCAAGCCCTCGCCCACCAACGACCCCCTGGTCCGCTCCACGCTCAAGGGCCTGGCCCGGTTCCGAAGCACGGCGCCCCGGAAGGTGGAGGCCCTGCGGGAGTACCACATCGAGGCCATGCTGGCGGCCACCCCCGATACGCTGATTGGGCGGCGGGACGCGGCCATCATCGCGGTGGGGTTCGCCGGGGCCCTGCGCCGCTCGGAGATCTGCAACCTGGCCGTGGAGGACGTCAAGTTCGTTGGCCCGTGGGACGTCGCCGAGGACCGGATGATCCTGACCATCCGCCGCTCCAAGACCGACCAGCGGGGCCTGGGGCAGCGGGTGCCGGTGCTGGACGGGGACGGCATCCGGCCCATCAACCGCCTGCGGCAATGGCTCACCGGCTCGGAGATAACCACCGGGCCCCTGTTCCAGACCATGAAGCGGGGGGGCAGCCTGCGGGGCAAGCCGCTGCACGACGGCGACATAGCCCGCATCGTCAAGCACTACGCCGGGAAGGTGGGCCTGGACCCCCGGGACATCGCCGGCCACTCGCTGCGGGCCGGGTTCGTCACCAGCGCGGCGGTACACCACGCCCGCCTGGACAAGATAATGGCCATCACCCGCCACACCAACCCCACCACCGTCCTGGGCTACATCCGCGACGCCGACGTGTTTACGGACCACGCGGGAAGGCATTTTTTGTGAAGGGGGAACCGTCGTTCCCGCAACCCCCGTCGTTCCCGCGAAGGCGGGAACCTCACCCCCGGCCAACTGCCCTCACCCCCGGCCCCTCTCCCAGGAGGAGAGGGGGGAAGATGGGGCGATGGGCGTTTCCCTCCCCCTCCGTAGGGGCAGACCTGGTGTCTGCCCTGGCCCCCGCCGGCCCCCGCTCCTAAGGCCAACCACCACCCCCGTCGTTCCCGCGGAGGCGGGAACCCCGATGGCGGGGTAAACCGCCGCCCGCCCCCACCCCTGGGCGGGTTATAAACCCGCCCCTACGCCCGGCAACTTCCGCCACGCCGCATACCCGTCCACGCCGAAAGCCCGCTCGTGGTGAGCCTGTCGAACCATGTGGGGGCGGCCCTTCGACGGGCTCAGGGTGAGCGGGGGTTTTGGTTGGGTGCGAGGTTCCCGCCTTCGCGGGAACGACGGGGAGTGGGTGGGGCCAACCGACGGGGTTGTGGGGGAAGGGTCCTGGATTCCGGCCTGCGCCGGAATGACGGGGGGTGGGGGTGTGCGGGGGTTGGTTGAAGGGTGCGGGGTTCCCGCCTTCGCGGGAACGACGGGGCATCCGGCGGCGGCGGTTGGTCGCACAACGCGCGTTGTTTAATCTCCCCCCTCTCCCCCTGGGAGAGGGGCCGGGGGTGAGGGCGTTCCCCGGCCGGGGGCGGTGGTTTACCCCGCCATCGAGGTTCCCGCCTTCGCGGGAACGACGGGGGTTGCGGGAACGACGGTTTTGTTTACAAAAAATGCCTTCCCGCGTGGTCGGTGAACACGTCGGCGTCGCGGATGTAGCCCAGCACCGTGGTGGGGTTGGTGTGGCGGGTGATGGCCATTATCTTGTCCAGCCGGGCGTGGTGTACCGCCGCGCTGGTGACGAACCCGGCCCGCAGCGAGTGGCCGGCGATGTCCCGCGGGTCAAGGCCCACCTTCCCGGCGTAGTGCTTGACGATGCGGGCTATGTCTCCGTCGTGCATGGGCTTGCCCCCCAGCCGGCCGCCCCGCTTCATGGTCTGGAACAGGGGCCCCGTGGTTATCTCCGAGCCGGTCAGCCACTGGCGCAGGCGGTTGATGGGCCGGATGCCGTCGCCGTCCAGCACCGGCACCCGCTGCCCCAGGCCCCGCTGGTCGGTCTTGGAGCGGCGGATGGTCAGGATCATCCGGTCCTCGGCGGTGTCCCACGGGCCGACGAACTTCACGTCCTCCACGGCCAGGTTGCAGATCTCCGACCGGCGCAGGGCCCCGGCGAAACCCACCGCGATGATGGCCGCGTCCCGCCAGCCAATCAGCGTGTCGGGCGTAGCGTCCAGCATGGCCTCGATGTGGTACTCGCGCAGGGCCTCCACCTTGCGGGGCGCCGTGCTGCGGAACCGGGCCAGGCCCTTGAGGGTGGAGCGGACGAGGGGGTCGTTGGTGGGAGACTGCTTCCCCGCCTCGGTGTACTTCTTGCTGACGGCGCTCTTGTACAACTCAACCGTGCTCATGGACAGCACCCGGCCGCTCTGCGGGTTGGGCCGGGTGGCGATATGCACCAGGAAGCTGGCCACCCGGTCGGGGGTCACCGACAGGGGGTCGCTGATGAGCTGCTCGGCGCAGTAGTCCACAAACCGGCTCCAGCCCTTCCGGTAGGCGGCGCGGGTGTTCTCGGACAGCTCGGACGCCAGCGCACGTTCTTGCAATTCCTTGTCAATTACCGGGTCATGGGCCGGGTCAAGGCTGGCGTGAAGGGCCGGGTTATGGGCCGGGAAGCCTTCCATGGACATGGGATCCTCCGTGTTCCAGCGGTCTCGTCCCGCAAGTGTTGGTGACTCTACCTGCGGAACCCAGGCAATTTGCAACGTGTAATAAATGCGTATTATCGGCTTATGTAGGAGTTTGTCCCGTCTTACGCTATGCCGCGCCTACGCACCTGCCTAAAACTACAAACGCCCCCCGGCTTTGAGCCGGAGGGCGTTGAGGCTAGCCTCGCTACTGGTTAGCGGTGTGGTGGTTAGCGGCGGGGCATTACAAAGGGCATGGCTATGGCTATTATCACGGCCACTATGGCTATGATGATGGCTATGATGCCCGTGGTGCCGCTGGCATCTACGCCGTTGGCTCCTGCGGGACCGCGCTCACCAGCAGGGCCCTGAGGTCCGGCTTCACCGGCAGCGCCGGCGGGACCGACCTCACCCTGCATTCCCGGGTCTCCCTGGGGGCCTACCGGGCCGCGGGCTCCGGCTTCACCGGCGGGACCCTGCGGGCCGGCTTCGCCGTCTGAGCCGTCCGCCCCGGCGGGGCCGCGAGAACCGGCAGGACCGGCGGGGCCAGCGGGACCGGCCGGGCCGGTGTCGCCCTTGGCGCCCGGAGGGCCGGGAGGTCCTTGCCGCCCGACGGCCTGGGCCGCCGTGGCGGTGATTTCAAAGCCCCGGGTCCTCATCCCTGAGGTCCAGCCGTCCAGGGACTGCGAGGCCTTTACGTCGTTAACCATGAAGGTGACCATGGCTCCCGCCGGGTCCGACACGTCCACGCGGACGCTGCCGTTGGCCCCAACGGTGCCTTCGCCCACCTTCATTTCGCCGGCGTGAGCGGTAACCATCGTACCGGCCGGCGCCGTTGCTCCGTTCAACTTGACCATTGCCATTACCACGTGGGGCGGCAGGCTCTGCGCCAAAACGCCCATGGGCAGCGCAGCCAGCATCGCCACCAGGGCAAGCAAGGCCAGGATTCTACTGACTTTTGCCATTGATTCCTCCTGTTAGGATTAGTTTCGGGTGCGTCTCCCGGGGTTCCCGGGAGACGCTGGTTGTGCTTTCCTGGCCTTGTCCTACCAAACTATCTGGTTCCAGCAGTTGCCGGCGTTGCAGGTCAGGGTCCTGGTCTTCTGGTTAAGGATGACCTCTACGGTGGACTTAATTTGAATCAGGTAGGTCTCGCCCGTAACCATGAGGTTCAGGTCGCTGCCCTCAAGACCGTCGTAGAAGGACCACGCCTTACTGTCGTTGTTGAAGTGCCAGACGCTTTCCAGGTTCTCGCCCAGGGGCTCCATCGCCTCAGCAGTGGGCTTGATGTCGCCGGGGTTGACGCCGGAAGCGGTTACCGTGAAGCCAACGCTGGAGGTGGTGCCGCCAACCTTGACCTCAATGGTCTGGATACCGACATCCAGGCCCGGAATGAGGATATCGAACTCCATCATGCCGTTGGCGTCGGTGGAAGGCTTGGGCGCCGGGGTTATCTCGATAGCGCCAATCTTCACCGATTCCACCGGCGAGAAGGTCTTGAAGCCTTCACCACTCAGCGTGACCATGGAACCGGGTCCGCCGCTGGTCACCGAAGTGGTTATCAGGCCTTCCGGTATGGAATGCTGTTTGACGTCGGTTACGCTGGTGCCGCCCACTTCGTGGTCGAAGGTCACCTCTACCTGGTTGGTGGAGGGTATGGGCGCAGTGGTGGGAATGCGAATCTGTACTTCGAAGCGGCCGCTGGCATCCGGTACGACCGAAACGCGAGTCTCGCTGCCTTCCTGCACCTTGTAGGTAACGTCAATGGTGAAACTGTCTCCGTCGTCGTTCTTGCCGGGGTAGCCGGTACCGCGTACCACCGCAAGAGTGCCTACCCGGCCCGAGGGCGGAGTAATCTCAAAGTCTCGTTCCGTCACGTTAAGGACGATGGCGCCCGTCCGGCCGAAGGAGTCAGTCACCCGCAGGAGACGGTTTCCACTGCCGGTAGTAGCCTCTACCAGGGGCAGGTCCATCGAAGCAGACCAGTTACCGCTGTCGTCAACGGAGACATTCCTGCCGTCGTTAATCTTCGACCACGGTATGTTGTAGCCGCCGATGGAAACCTTGGAAATGGTCCGGGACTGCTCGGTATCATCGCCCAGTTCAGCGTTGGGGCTGAAGCCGGTCCCTACCAGGCTGACGCGCTGGTTGGCTACCACCGTCTGGGGGGTGGATACAACCCTGGGTCCCGCCAGGTTGACGGTGGTGCCAGCCCGCACCGGATTATCATTGGCATCGTTGACCGTCACCCGCAGGTCCTGGGTGCCGGACTTGACCCAGTTGGGAATCACGATGCTGAAACTGGCGGCTCCGTTCTGGTCCGTGGAGCAGTTGCCCACGCAGTTGATCGTCCGGGAGTCGCGGGAAATCTGTACGCTGCTGATGCCGCGATTCGGCGGGAAGTCCACCAGCTGGATTACGATGGATTCGCCGGGGCTTCCGCTGGCCGGCTTGGCCTGAATCGAGGCTTCCAATATGAAGGTGTCGGGCTTGCTGGCATACTGGTCACGCCCATCCACCGCGTTTACGTAGTTCACGCCGCCGTTGAAGACGGGGTGGGACACGGTGAATTCGCACTTGCCCACATCATCGCCGCCGATATTGGCCTTGCACAGCACGTCATCGGCCAGGTCCAACCGTCGGTTGGGGGCCATGGCGTACATTGTGCCGCCGGCGGTCATGGTGTAGGTGTGCATCGCATTGCCGTCGTCGTCCGTGGGTATGGTGTCGGCAGGGACGTTTCCATAATCCTCGTCCATTGCCACCCGCATGTTGTACGCTTCAACCATGTTGTACGGGAGCCTGGTCATGTTAACCGTGTTATCGTCGGTGTTGTCCCACATGACCTGAACAAGGCTGTCGTCGAACACGGTAAGGGTCGTACCGTTCTTGTAACCCTTGCCAGTTGCCGTGATAACGTCACCCAGGCCGCCGTCATCTTCGCTGAGGGAGATCTTGCGGTTAATGGTGACTTCAAGGCCGGCTGGAGCTTCGTCGTCTTCATCGTATGCCACGCTGAAGTCACCGAATGCTATCTCCACCAGGAAGTAACCGCCGTCCTCGGTGGCGGTGGTGATATCCGCGGACTGGCGGAAATGGACCGTTATCACTTCCCCGGGGCGGATCTCGTAGTCGAACATGTCATCCCGCTCGTCCATGTCGCCCAGGGAGAGCAGGATCTTCTCGCCGTCAACGGTTACGTCTTCAGGCGTGAAGGTTACGTCCTTGTCAGTGTCATACTTTGTCGTGATGGCGACCGAGGTGTTGCGGATTGAGGCCGGAACGCCGTAGTCCTCGTGGAACTCGATCACCAAGTCGCTGTTGCGGGTGTTTATGTTGGAGCCCAACTCCGGGTCAATCTGGAACTTGACCGTAAAGTTGGCGCTGTCGCCCGGGTCATTGCTGCTCTGCTTAAACGTGGGCAGGTCAGGGTCTGAGACGATTTCCCGAGCCTCCGGGGTTTCCATGACTGTTTGAGTCATGCTGTCCAGGTGGGTTGCGACTACAGGGGGGGTGGCGTCAGCGTTAGCTTTGGTCGCTATCGCCGTCACCTCGAAAGTATATTCGGTGTCGTTGTCCAGGTTCATAACCGTGGTGCTAATGGTGCTAAGTGTACTTTGGTCCACATCTGTCGCTGAGCGAACCACGTCTTCGCCATCCTTAACGATGTAGGAATACTTTTCCGCAGCACCAACCCTCGCCCATGACAGCGTAACCTCTCCATCGCCGGCAGTAGCGGTGATATCGCCCAGCATTAGCCGGGGCAGGGGCGGGGTAGTGATACCAGTGACGGTAAATGCAATGCTAGTAGTATTAGGCGTCGTACCATTTAACGCCCGGACGTTAAAAGTCCTTTCGATCGGGTACCCATCTGCGGTTGGGTCCGCTGCGACGGCGGTGTCGATTTCGGCTTGTGTAGCCTTAATGCCCGTCACCTTATGGGTATTACTGGTGCTCACTGCGAGGTTGGGGATGGTCATCCACGGACCGTCGGTACCCATCTGGTATTGCCAGCCGGTGGCCGTGACATCGGTGTCGCCGGTTGGCTGAGTGTAATTCCACTTGAGAGTCGCCTCACCAGCGCCTGCCTCGAATGTTGGAGTCGTCGGGGCGTTGGTGGGGGGAGCCGTCGGGGTGGCCGTAATTTCCTCCACCGGGATGCTGGTATCCTCCGCCGACCGCATCTGGACGGTCACTTCACGACCGGTGGACAGGCCAGAAATTGTCGCGGTAGGCCTAGCAGCAGTCGTCGAAATGTCAACGGCAAAGCCACCCGTACCGCCTGCATTGAAACTCCCTGTGGGATTTCCATTGACTAGGTCGGTAGTCTCAGCCCAACGACCTTCGTAGTCAGTAACTGCGTCGTGGCCGTCGATAGCGTCCCACGTAACGACAATTGTCGTGGCCGTAGTTTCGATGTACAGATTTTGGAAATCCGTCACTGTATCATCCTGCGCCCACGCCGGGTTCGCCAGGCTCATACTGCCGAAGACGGCGGCGAGAGCCAGGGCCACCACCACGGCGAGGCCAATAATCGGGGTAAATCCTCTTACCGTGGATAAGCCAGGGTTGGGGTATTGGCGGGTAGTTATTAGTTGGGAGTTATTAGTTTTTAGTTGTTGGGTGGTTCGACGGGCTCACCATGAGCGGAGAACGGGGGTTGGCGCACCATGAATGGCTACGGGGGTTGGCCTTGGGGTCGAGGTTCCCGCCTGCGCGGGAACGACGGGGGGTGGGCGGGTGCAGGGGCCAACCAGCGGTGTTGTGGGGAAGGGTTCTGGATTCCGGCCTTCGCCGGAATGACGGGAGGTTGGGGTCGGGGTTCCCGCCGGCGCGGGAACGACGGGGGTTGGCGGGTGTAGGGGCCAACCAGCGGTGTTGTGGGGAAGGGTTCCGGATTCCGGCCTTCGCCGGAATGACGGGAGGTTGGGGTCGAGGTTCCCGCCGGCGCGGGAACGACGGGTCTGCCAACCACCGCTCACCCTGGGCCTGTCGAAGGGCGTGGGGGGTGGCGGGCGCCGCTTGTCCAAAGGCCCAACTACCAACTACAATCTACCAACTGCAAACTGACAACTCCCAACTAACTCGAGGTTGCCATGCAAACCAGGTTTCCGTCCGTTGCCGTCCTGGCCCTGAGCGTGGGCATTTTGGCCGTCCTTACCGTTTTGGCCGTGCCGGGGGCGGCCTGGGCGCAGTTGAGCAGCGACTACCAGATATTCATCGGGCGGGCGACGCTGGACGGGGAGACGCCGCCCACGGGCACGCAGGTTAACGCCTTCGACGGGGCCACCGTCATCGGCACCGCCCTCACCGACGTCAACGGCCGGTATGTGCTGCAGACGGGGCGGGCCAACGGGGTGGTGCTGTTCGAGATTGCCGGGGTGCCGGCCGACCAGACGGAACCCAACTGGCGGGGCGGCGTGATAAGCGAGGGATTTGACCTGACCGCCACCACGCCGGACACCATCGCCGCCGGTCCGCCGGGGCCTCCCGGGCCGGCGGGACCGCCAGGGCCAGCGGGGCCTCCGGGACCAGCGGGACCCCAGGGAGAGCCAGGGCTGCGAGGAGAGGCCGGCCCGCCAGGCCCGCCGGGAAGCGGGGAGACTGCCGGGGCGATGGCCATGGGCCCGCCCGGTCCGCAGGGTCCGGTGGGGCCGAAAGGAGAGGCCGGCTTGGCGGGCGCCGAGGGTCCGGCCGGGCCGGCAGGTCCCCAGGGAGCCGCCGGCCAGGACGGCCGCGACGGGGTGGATGGCCGCGACGGCGCCGCCGGCCAGGACGGGCGGGACGGGCAGCCGGGCCAGGACGCCGGCGGGGCGACGGGCACGGTTGCCATAATCATATCCATAGCCGCCGTGATAATAGCCGTAGCCATGCCCTTCATCCTGCCCAACACCCGCCGCCCGGCGCGGGAGGAAGGGGCAGCGGAGGAGGCCGGGGGGAATGACGGAACGGCGTAGGGGCGGGTTTGTAACCCGCCCCGGGGGTGGTGCGCGGACGGTGGTTGGCCCCGGGGTCGAGGTTCCCGCCTTCGCGGGAACGACGGGTCTGCCGACAAACACCGCTCCGCTCACCCTGAGCCTGTCGAAGGGCGTGGGGACGGTGGTTGGCGGGATGTGCGGTGGTTGATGGGTGTAGGGGCGGGTTTCAAACCCGCCCCTACGGGTTGACAGGGCCCGCCCGGCCCAAGTAACATAGACACCCCTGCCGAGGTAGCTCAGGTGGTAGAGCACGGCACTGAAAATGCCGGTGTCGACAGTTCGAGTCTGTCCCTCGGCACCTTTTTTTGTAATTCGCCCACCCGGTCGCAGAAATGGCATGGCAGAAAAAAACCGCCCGAAAGAGGGCGGTTTTTGTTGTTTTGGCGGGGCCTTAGTAGTGGGACAACGTTGAAATGCTGGGTGAAATGGCTTCTCTCCGTCGTTCCGGCGAAGGCCGGAACCCAGGAGTCCTGAGGTTAAGGAACCATGTCCGGCACTAACCTTCCTGGATTCTGGCCTGCGCCAGAATGACGGATTTCGATAGTTACCCTCGGCACCTTTTTTTGTAAATCACCCGCCCGGTCGCAGAAATGGCCTGGCAGAAAAAAACCGCCCGAAAGAGGGCGGTTTTTGTTGTTGTGGCGGGGCCTTAGTCGCTGTCCCGCCTGGGGGATTCCTCATCCCGCGGCCCTGACGTTGCCCGGTTCATGGACCCCAGGCGGCGCTCCACGCCGAAGGAGGGCGGGGGCAGTACCACCTCGCGCTCCCGGTTGCGCCCGTGGAGCCACCGCAGCCACAGGAACACGGCCAGCAGCGCCGCAGGGAGCAGCGTCCAGAGCAGCGACGTGGGGTAGGAGGTCATGGCCGCCCACAGGCCGCCGTCCCCGTCCGATGACGGCGGTATGGCCGCCGGGGCTGCCGCCAGGGCCGGCGCTGCCGTGGGCTCGGCAACCCTGGGGGCCGCCGTGGGCTCCGGGCGGGGGTTGTCCGCAGCGGCGCTCTTTGGCGCGGCGGTAGGCTTGGGGGCGGCGGTCTGCACCGCCGGCACGGCCCGGGGCACGGGCGTCGGCGCCGGGGCGTTCCCAAGACCGGCGGGGCCGGCTACCGCCCTGGCCGGGGCTGCCGTGGGGGCCGCGACGGGTTCTTCCACCGGTTCCGGGACTTCCACTACTGCCGGGGCGGGCGCCGGCGTGGGCTCGGGCTCGACAGCCACGACGATGGGGGCCTGCAACTCCGGCACGTCAATGCGCACGGTCAGGGATGCCTCGCCGCCCCGCCCGTCGGAGACGTGGACCTCGCCGAAGTACCGGCTCTCCAGCGGCGAGGGCAGGAAAGCCTTGGCCACCAACTGGCCGCTGTGCCCCTCGATATCGAAGACCTGCGCCGCATCCCCGGAAAGGAAGTAGGTGAGGGTGTCGCCGTCCAGGTCGCTGGCCACAATGGCCCGGCCCACGAACTCGTAGGGGAGAATATCCTTGCTGACGCTGCGCACCCCGGACTCGAAGTGGGGGAACTCCGGCGCAAAGTTAAGGCTGGGAGACCCCAGGCTGGTGTTGATGATGGTTTCCGCCGACTTGCCGGGGCCGTGGCCGTCGGTGTACGAGACCTGCGCGCGGAGGAACTCCCGGGTCCTGGTGGCTACCGGCAAGTAGGAAGCCGAGTCGGCGCCGCTGATGGCGCGCCAGGTTACCTTGTCGGGAGAAACGGCCCACTGCCACCGCTCTTCGGAGATGGCGCCGTCGGGGTCGGCCAGGGTGGCGCTCAACTCTGCGCCCACCTGGACAATGGGCGGCGAGAGGAACACCACGGCGGCCTCGTCCACGTTCACCACCCGCACGGCCACGGGGAAGGTGGCGTTGAAGCCGGAGCGGTCCGTGGCGCCAACGGTCACGATGTACTCGGGCCGGGCCTCATAGTCCAGGTGCATCCGCGTTTTAAGCTGGCCCGAGGCCCGGTCAATGTCAAAGAACTCCGCATCCTCGCCCACCAGGGAGTAGGAAACGATGTCTGAAGCCTGGGCCGAAGCCTGGGCCGAAACCGGGGCGCCAATGGCCAGCCCGGGGGGCGAGTTCTCAGGTATGGAGAGGACGATGGCTGGCGAAGGAGCCAGGGGAGGACTGCTCGACTGGGCGTGGACGATAATGGGCGGGGCCAGCAAGAAACAGACGGCAAACAACAACCCAAGCCACGCCAGCCGCCCGCGCCGTCCAAGCCCGGCGACGATTTGAGAAGGCCCCCTGGATAACGTAAATAATGCGGCGCACCTTCCTGGTAGCATACTTTCCCCTCCCATTCCCCGGCCAGCCCAACGGCAGCGCCCTGAGCGCCTGATTCTTGCCTTCAAAATACCATAGACGACTCAGGGGCTTCCTAGAATGCTGGCAACAAGTTTCGGCCACTATGGGCCCGGAGGGTGCGCCAACCGCCACCGTTCGGGTGCGGAGGAAATTCGTGGGCGCCAACCCGTCGTTCCCGCGAAGGCGGGAACCTAGGGGTCCTGAAGGCAAGGAACCATGTCCGGCGCTAACCTTCCTGGATTCTGGCCTGCGCCAGAATGACGGGTTTCGATAGTTACCCGTCATTCCTAAGTGGTTGAGCTACTAATCCAGCGGCGGCTTGTGGAGCCAGCCGGGCACTGAAATGTCCAGCACCTGGCCGTTGGGACCGGACCACTTCTCCTCGGCCCGGGGCGGCCGGGGCTGGCCGTCGGGCGCAACCTCGCGCCGGACAATTTCGCTGCCGTCCAGTTCCTGCAGCCTGGCGCCCGTGTCCTGCAGGCTGTCAACCTGGAAACCGATGTGGTGGATGCCGCTGTAGTTCTCGCCATTGGGGCCCACGTCGGCGTCCTGGTTGGTCTTCCACTTGAGAAGGGTCAGGTTAATGTCGCCGTCAGACAACTGAATCTGGCGGTCGTTCCGGGCCACTTCCACCAGGTCGAACCCTTCCTTGTAAAACCTGGCGACGGTGTCCGGGTCTTCGCAGGTGATGGCAATATGCTTGATTTTAGCCACGGCGTTCCTCCCATTCTTGACTGTTCTTGACTGTGGATAGTTCTTGAATTGGCTATTCGACAGCGCTGGCGGGTCATCTCATTTGAAGCGATGGGCGGCGTGTCCGCCCACCCTGAGCCTGTCCAATGGCCAAAGTCCTGCCCCGGGGCCATTGCAACCCTGGGTGAAAATGTCTGATTGATACTTCGCTGAAGTGTGGGCCGTCAGTCGGTCAGTACGACGTAAACCGCCGACGAGGGCGACAGGTCGTCGTGGCAATGGCCCTTGCCGGAAACGTCCTCCATCAGCCGGATGTCCCCGCTGCGCAGCACCCGCTTGGAGCC
Organism: Dehalococcoidia bacterium; assembly: GCA_034423215.1. Lineage (GTDB taxonomy): Bacteria > Chloroflexota > Dehalococcoidia > Lucifugimonadales > UBA3495 > Bin22. The sequence continues at coordinate 3,265 of DAOUIY010000033.1, read as the reverse complement.
GTCGCTGGCGCCGATTTGCACCTCGCCGGACAGGTGGATAATCAGCCTGCGTTCGGGCAGGGGATGAAAGTCCATGTGGCGCGAGCCGTCAAACTCCCGCACCTGTACCTCGGACACGTTTATCAACGCTTCCAGTTCCGGGTGGTCTTCCAGGTTCCAGTCTTCAATGTGGCTCTCGCCCTGCTCGTCCGAATAAACCCTGTAAATTGCCATGTCGTCTCCTCTACGTTTCATCACTTGCAAGTTTGGAGCGCTCCGGCTGCCGCTCCCAATTCTGACTCTTCCTCTGCGACGGGGCAAGGGATTTTTGAAAAGACCCCGGCCGGCTTTTGCGCCGGTCGTGGTTTTGGTCTTCTGCCTCTGCCTCTACCTCCAGTCATGGACGGGTTTCCAGCCCAGCAGGCGCTGGGCCTTGGCGGTGCTGATTACGCTGCCGTTGCCCTCCAGCCCTTCCCGTATCTCCACCCGGTCACCGAAGTTGGCCTTGACCAGGTCAATAGTCGGCTCGACGAAGCGGGTGGTGGGCTGGGCAATCATAAACGCCTCGTACTCCTCAATCTCGGCGTCCAGGGCCAGCACGTGGGCCTCGGCCACGTCCCTGGCGTCGGCGTAGGCCCACATCACCAGGGTCAGCGGATTCTCGGGCGTGGGGGCCGGCCAGGGAAACTCGGCCTGAACCTCGGGCAGGGCTACGTTGGTAAACCGCAGGCTGACCACCGTGGTATCGGAGTTGCGGGCTATCATCCTGCCGATATCCTCCCCGACCTGCTTGGACAGGCCGTAGGGTTCAAAGGGCATCATGGGGTGTTCCTCGTCCAGGGGCAGGAAGAGGGGCACGAAGGCGTCTCCCTGGTGGGCCCACCCCATGCCGAAGGCGCTGGAGGAGAAAACAACCCGTCTCAGCCCCTGCTCCGCCGCCGACATCATCACGTTGAAGGCGCTGGCCACGTTGTTGTCGAAAATCACCCGCGGGTCGTCGCGTAGCGGCCCGGGTATGGCGCCCAGGTGTACGACGGCTTCCGCACCCCGCAGCAAGCCTTCCACCGCCCCGGCGTTCCCGAGGTCGCAGCGCACAAACTCCGTGGGCAGGTCATCGGCGGCCGCCTGGTCCGTGGCCAGGACTTCCGCGCCCCGCTCCACCAGGGAGTGGACCACCCGGCGGCCCAGCCTTCCCGCCGCTCCGGTTACGACAATCATACCCGGTTACTTCCTCCGTTTCTTGTTTTCACCGCCGCCCGAACCCGTCGTTCCCGCGAAGGCGGGAACCTCGACAGTCTGGAGTTAATGTTCCTGCCAGTGCCGGAATGGCGATTTAGTAACTATCTCAAAACTGTTGAGCTGCAAATCCAAGGGGATGCTGCGCTACCTTTTCACCCCATCCTGACCTTCTCCCGTCAAGGGAGAAAGGAGTTTTGAGATAGTTTCTTAGGGCGTGTCGTCAAAACACCGTCATTCCTGCGAAGGCAGGAATCTTAACTACTGCCGGTCGAGGTTCCCGCCTTCGCGGGAACGACGAAAAGGGACGCTCGGAAGCTACCACTTTCAATTTGACGACACCCCTTAGGGCATTGGCCATCATATCAAAACGGTTGGCCTGACGGTTTCAGTCGGCCGGCCGCAGGGCGGACGGCAGGTGTGTCTCCCAGTCGGGTATCTGCCTGGTGCGGGGCGAAGGCAGCAGCCAGGCAGACAACAGCCCCATCAGGCTGAAGACCAGGGACATTATCAGCGGCGCCAGGTAGGTGCCCGTCCAGTCCCACAAAAAGCCGGCGCACACCGGCGACAGGCCCATGCCCAGGCCGTTGCCCAGGTTCTGCCATCCGAAAATGCTGCCCTGGGGGACGTTGCCGTAATACTGGCGGTTGGCAATGGGGAAGGTGGGCACCTCGCAGGCCTGGCCGATGCCGAAGAGAATGGCGAACAGGTAGAAGGCCCAGGCCTCGTGGGTGAAGAAAATTATCAGCAGGGGGAAGGTCTGGAGGGCCATGCCAACGATCCATACGTTCCTGCAGCCCCACCTTTCCGCCACCACGGGCACAATGCCCCGGAAGACCACGCCCACGCCCTGCTGGGCGGCCAGCACCCCGGCGGCCACGCCCAGGGACAGCCCCCGGTCCACGGCGATGGCCACCAGCAGCACGTTGATGATGTTGTGTCCCATGCAGCCCCAGTAGTGGATGCCGATGAGGTTCCAGAAGGTGACGGTGCGCCGGGCCTGCTGGATGAATACCCGGGCCCTTACCTTGGCGGTTTCGTCCCGCTGCCCCCGCGGCGCCGGCGCCGGAACCGGCTCGGCCTCGGAAACTCCCAGGGGACGCAGGCCTATCACGGCGGGGCCGTTGTGGAAGAAGCGGACAAACAGCAGCAGCAGCGCCCCGCCCACGATGCCGGGCAACCAGAAAATCCATTTCATGCCCAGCTGGTTGAAGGCCGCGCCAATCAACGCCAGGAGCACGATGGTGCCGAAGCCCTGGAAGGACCAGACTACGCCCATAGCCACGCCCAGGTGCCGGCGGAACCACAGGGTTACGCCGGATACGGGCAGCACGGTGAAAATGGTGGTGGCGACGCCCAGCAGCACGCCAAAGAAAAGGTAGAACTGCCAGAGGCTGGTCATTATGCCGGTCATCATCATGCCGGCGATGAACAGGACAGCGCCGAGCAGCAGCAGGGGCCGCACCCCGTACCGGTCGCCCATCCAGCCCACGTAGGGACTCACCAGCCCCAGGACTATCCACTGGAGGCTGAAGGCCAGGCTTATGGCGCCGTAGCTCCAGCCAAACCCCGACACGGGGTCGCTGAGGTGGGGCACCAGCGCCGCCGCGGCGAACCGCATGGCAGACGTGATGAACCCCATGGCCGCTGCCAGGGCCACTATTACCCAGGCGTAGTGCAGTCTTCCCCTGATAACCATTTAACCCATAACCGTAGAAACCGTAAACTGCAATGGGATTGGCGACGGATTTGTGGTGAGTATCATATACCGAATTGGCGATTCCGGCAGCGAGTAATCGTCCCGGAATAGGTGCAGTATACACCTAAGTGGGCTGACAACTTTGGAATGAATATCATACGTATCAGGGCAATCGCATCTTAAACTGCGTTGTACACTCAGTCAGGAAGTCAATGCCACCCTGAGCTTGCCGAAGGGCCTAGGGCGTGTCGTCAAATGCACCGTCATTCCTGCGAAGGCAGGAATCTTAACTACTGCCGGTCGAGGTTCCCGCCTTCGCGGGAACGACGAAAGGGGAGGCTAGGAAGCCCC
>DAOUIY010000032.1:0-43409 GCA_034423215.1 Dehalococcoidia bacterium | reverse complement strand
CGCCCGAAGAACCTGATAAGGCATAAGCCCTGGATCTGCCAGACTTCAAAGCAAGGTGTCGCCATGACAACGCCAACCAAAGCCCCGGCGCAACCGGCGCCCACGGAATCTCCGGGCACTGCCACACACCCCGAACGTCGGAAGTTCACCGTGGACGAATACTACCGCATGGCTGAAGTGGGCATTTTGCGCCCGGACGAGAGGGTGGAGCTGATTGATGGAGAAATTATACGTATGGCCCCTATCGGAGAGCCTCACGCTGTGGGGGTGGACAACTTGACCTTGCCCTTTGCTGAAATTGCGCGGGGCCACTTCATTGTAAGGGTACAGGGACCAATACGGTTAACCAGCGGTTCGGAATTAAATCCTGATGTGGTCCTCCTGCACCTGCGGCAAGGCAACTATATTAACGGACACCCTGGCCCGGATGACGTGATTCTTGTCATCGAGGTCTCTGACACCACCCTGGCCTATGACCGGGGCGAGAAGCTCAACCTCTACGCCGAAGCCAACATCCCCGAAACCTGGATTATGAACCTGGTCGAAGACTGCATAGAGTCCTTCACCCAGCCCGGTCCCGACGGTTACGCCCAGCACGCCATCTACCGGCGCGGCGATACAATCAGCCCGTCAACCCTGACCGACGTGGAGTTTGCGGTGGATGACCTGCTGCCGCCGGCGCCCGAAGAATCCGACGAGGCATAGCCCTGAACCTGCCAGACCTCAAATCGAGGTGTCGCCATGACAACACCAACCAAAGCTCCCATTCAACCGGCGCCAACGGAATCTCCCGATACTTCCAAATCCCCCGAACGTCGGAAGTTCACCGTGGACGAATACTACCGCATGGCTGAAGTGGGCATTCTTCACGCCGACGAGCGGGTGGAATTGATTGACGGAGAGATTGTTCTTATGGCCCCTATGGGTAAGCCTCATGCTGTCGGTGTAAGAAGAGCTGACAGTATTCTGCAAAGAGTGTTGGAGGGGGTGGCAATTGTCTCCGCCCAAAATCCTGTCCACCTGGGCCCGCATTTCGAACCTGAACCTGACGTGGCTGTATTGCGAATAAAGGAGGACGAATACCTTAACCAACACCCGGAGCCCGGGGATATACTCTGGGTCATTGAAATTGCAGATACAACTCTTTACCACGACCGGGGCGTAAAGGCTCTGCTCTACGCTGAAGCCAACATCCCCGAAACCTGGATTATGAACCTGGTCGAAGACTGCATAGAGGCCTTCACCCAACCCGGTCCCGATGGTTACGCTCAACACGCCATCTACCGGCGCGGCGATACAATCAGCCCTTCAACCCTGCCCGACGTGGAGTTTGCGGTGGATGACCTGCTGCCGCCGGTGGTTGGTGAGACGGAAAACGAGGAAGGGGAAGCTCAAGCTTAAAGCTGAGTTTCCCCTTTTCTGCTGCGAGTTCTCTGCTGAATAGCCGGGCTCTCCGTTTCTGCCTTGGCCTTACTTGCCGTACCTTTCCGCCAGAATCGCCCCGTAGTCCTCCCGGCGCCACCGGTAGGGGTATGCCACAATCTTCCCCGGTTCGGTGGCTGTGGCCAGCACCTCCAGGGCGTCTTCCAGCACCACCCGCTGTTGCTCCGGGCTGCCGGGGGCGCCAAAGGGACGGCCGAAGGGGAAGCGCAGGATGAGGCCCCGGGGCACGGACATGGTGGCTGCCTTCTGCCGGTCCACCATCACCACCACGGTGGAAACTCCCGCGGCTTCTATGGCCCGGGCTATCAGTCCGCCGGACTGATGGCAGCGGGGTCAAGTGGTCCCGATAACTACACCGTCCACGCCGTCGTCCTTGAGCCTCTGGGCCACCTCGGGAGCGCTTACCTCGATGAGGCCGGCCACGTCGCGGATGTAGCCCATGAAACTGTACGTGGGGCTCTGGGCCTCGCCCACAATGCCCTCGTCAGCCAGTTCCTGCAGGCGGTGGATGGCAAATACGGCGTCCACATCCTCGGCGACGCCGTTGGTATCGTAGTGGGTGTGAGCTACCCGAAAATCCTCCGGCGGCGTGTCCAGCGGAATCTCCCGGTAACTCCAGTCGCCGTCCACGTCAAAGGGTTCCTGGTGGGCCAGGTGTATGCCGCCGGTGGTCATAACGGCGATGCGGGCCCGGTCCAGGGGCTTGGCGAAGGGCGTCCAGGGCGCCGTATCGAAGGCCATGGGCAGGTCCAGCCGGTCGGTTAGGATATCCTCCCACCGGTTAAGAAATTGCTCCACCGGCTGCCAGTCGTTCTCCTCCTTGGCCAGGGCAGCCAGGTTGAACAACTGGTTCATGAAACGGGTAACGTCCTCATCCGACTGCCGCACCAGGTACTTGAGGCGGGAAAAGGGCGTGGTTTCCGGGTTATTGACCAGGTCGCGCAGGTCTATGGCCATGGTGAACACCTCGAATTTCCGGGTTGGGGTTATTGTCACTATCCTTTATGGCCTCCCCCATGGAGCGCAGAGGGGACTGCCGTAGGGTGAACCTTCTCCATCCGGCGGGGAAGGCGCTTCCGGTTGGCGCTCTTCGTCCCGGGCGGGGTGGCAAAACCGGTACGGCCGATTATATATCGCGCCCGCCGGCCGTCAGGAGAATCATCTCCAGTATCTCATAACTGGAAATAGACCCCTGGAAGTCCCCGGTCTGCGGGTCCACCACCGGGAACACGGTCAGGGCGCTGTCCAGCATCCGTTGCAGGGCGTCTTCCACCAGGTCGTCGGGAGCCGCCGTTGGCGTGCCCTGCCGCATTACCTCCACCAGCGACGTGCTGCCCCACCGGCTCCGGGGCAGGTAGCGCAGAAAACTGAGCGAAACCACGCCGGCCAGGTTGCTGCCGTCCACCACCACGTAGTCGTGCTGTTCCGGGGTGGTCCAGTGGTCAACAAAGCTGCGGACCGTGGTTGACTGGTCCGGGTAAATCCGGGTCTGGTCCAGCACGTCCTTTACGTGGACGCCGCCCAGGGCGAAACGGTCAATCAAGTGGGGAATGTCGCTGTCCTCGGCGTCGTCCGTGTGCCGGACCCTCCGCAAGGCGTAGGTAATGCCCATGGGCGTCAGCAGTATGTAGCCGAACATAATCACCACCAGCAGGGAAAAGAGGGCCTCGTCTATGATGTGCCCGTGCAGCATTACCAGCAGCAGGGCAATCTCGGCCACTCCCTTGGCCATCAGGCCGCTGGCCACGGCAAAGGGGGCCTCCAGCCGGGTGATGAAGGCGCTGATGAAGGCGCCGGCAAACTTGGCAATCAGGGGTACGAAGACCAGCGCCGCGATGACTTCGGGGCTCAACTGCAGGAAGGCCAAGTTCAGGTTAAGGCCCGCCGAGGCAAAGAAGAGGGGCACAAAGAGGCCCTCTGCGGTGCTTCTCATGCCGGGCATGGAATCGTGCCTTAGCTGGTAGGGCAGGGGCGAAAGGGCCGCCCCGAACAGCAGGGCGCCCAGGGTGCCGTGGAGACCCACCTTTTCCGCCAGTACGATGACCAGGAACAGCCCGCCCAGCAGCAGACCGTAGGAAAGCTGGGGCACCTGCAGCACCCGGTGCAGCAGCACCAATACCCGGGGGATGACCTTGTTGCAGACCAGCCAGGTGACGATAGTAAAGGCCGCCAGTTCGGCCAGGAGCAGGCCGACGCTGGTAATCACGTCCAGGTGCCCGTCCACATCCAGGAAGGCGTGCTCGCTGATGGCAAACCCGACGATGAACAGCACCAGCAGTTCGGCGATTACCACGCCGGTAAAAATCTGGATGCCCACCGGCTCCTTCAGCCGTTCCTCGTCTATCAGCACCTTGGCCACGATGCCCAGGCTGGACAGGGACAAGACGCCGGCCACGGCCATGGCGTCGGTAAAGCTCAGGCCCAGCCCAACGTCGTACAGGACGTCGGTGGTCACCAGCATGCAGCCCACCATGGAAATTATCACGGAGAGGACGGCGGCAACGAAGAGCCGTCCCCGTATGGCCGACAGGAAACCCGAAATGTCCAGTTCGTCCAGTCCCACCAGGAAGAAGAATATGAATATTCCGATATTCAGCAGGAGCAGGATGTCGCTGTTGGGTTCAACCAGGCCGGTTACGGGTCCCAGGATTACGCCGGTGATGGCGTAGGCGAAAATGGAGCTAATGCCAATCCGCTTGAATAAACCCTCCAGCAGCTTGGCTACTACCAGGAGCAGGCCTATGGCAAAAAGGGCGTCAAATATTTCCATTTGCTAGTCCTTTACGGGCGGGAGTGTCAACAAGGGAAGAGGAAGAGCCATGCCGGCCATGAGGTTGGTACGAGCAGGTCATAACTTATTTGAACTAATGGATGAGATTTCCGCTTACCCTGAGCTTGTCGAAAGGCTGTCCGGTCATGGTTCGACAAGCTCGCCACGAGCGGACTCTCAGCTTATCCGCCATTCCAGAAGCGATGCCACCCCTGGGAAGCGCTTGACATCTATTGCAAGACTCCCCTCACCACCGACGGGACAAAGTCAGGGCGGGGTGCAAGGCCACCGCATCATACCAATGAAAATCTCGAGTGCAACTCACGCACGACGTTCGCTAATAGTTTCGGGATAGTTTCTCAATGAACATGGGAGCATTTAGTGAACATAATGGTGGTACAAAATTACATCGAGTGTCAAGGGAAAAATGCGGGGAAGGGGAATTTCTGCCAGAGAATGGGCGAAGCGATTTGAACGAACACAGAGGCTGTTTACGGCAAGGGTATTGCCACGTCAACGCCGTCGCGCCGGGTTCTTGGGACCCCGTTTCCTCCGGGCAGCGAAGCGGGGGCCTTGAAATGGTATCTTTAAGCAACTCCTTGGAAACGGCAGGGGGATGCTGCGGAAAAGCAGCCGTTTGCCCGTTAAAAGCATTTGCGGCTATACTCCCCCCAATCTTTACAAATCAAAGGGGACCACCATGGTTTACCCGGACTTTTCCAACGGCGTGAAGGAAGTTGACCTGGGGCCGGAGGCTTCCTTTACCAAGTTTCCCACCGAGGTTGAGGTGGAGGGCTTCGATTTTTACCTGGCCAAGGGCAAGGATGGCGTGCTGCGCCTGCTGTCTTCCCTCTGCCCGCATAGCTGGGGCACCGTGTACCTGGAGGACACCTGCTTCATGTGCCCGTCGCACGGATGGCGGTTCGAATATTACACGGGCAACTGCATCAACGGCCCCATTGCCCAGATGTACACCTTCGAGGTGTCGGCCCGCAACGGGCACCTCTACGCTTCCGTCCCGGAAAAGAAGTAGAAAGCGGGGTCAGCCTCACCGCTTCATCACTCTTGAAGTGATTGATAAGCTGAGAGCCCGCTCATGGTGAGCCTGTCGAACCATGAACAGGCGGCCCTTCGACAAGCCCAGGGTGAGCGGAAACCATGCCCTTCATTTCGGATGTGTCGCACTGCTCGCGCTTGTTGCCGGCGGCCGGCGCGTGCGCCGTCAGTCCTGGGGCTGGTTGGCCAGGGCCGTTACGGCGTCGTCAAAGTCCACCACCGGGTGGATGGTGGAGGAGTTCCAGGTGGCCAGGCCCAGGTCGCGCATGGCGGCGTCCACCGCGTGGGCGCCCGGGGCGTCCAGGGTGATGAAGGTCAGGTGAGGCGTGGGACTTATCCATCCGCCAACCCACGAACAGCCGTGGGATTGCAGCACCTGGTCCCGGTTCTGGGCCATGCGCAACATCCGGTCCCGTATTTCGGTGGCAACTCCGGGGCAGCGTTCCGGGGCATGTCGCAACTCAACAAAAAACAGCATCAGCTACTCCTATTTTTCCACGAATAGGCACGAATAATCACTAATCAAAGATTCGCCATTAGTGACCATTAGTGTTTATTCGTGGATAAATACATCTCCCAATTCTGCCCTTTGGAAAATGCCGGGCTTGGCCAGCCCGTCAAACTTTTCAGGGTGCATCGCTTCTGCCAGGCCCTCCAGCACGTCAATTACCCTTGGCCCGTGGCGGCTGGGTATCAGGCCGTCGAAGAGAAAGACATTGCCGGCCTGCACCGCCTCCAGCGACTGCCAGGCCGGGTGCGAGTAGAGGCGCTCCCGCGTTTCCTGCTCGGTGCGAGCCATGTCAAAGGCGCAGGGCATCACCATAAGGTAGTCGGGTTGGTAGGCCAGCACCTCGTCCCAGCCAATCTCCCGGGACTTGCCCCACTTTTCAGCTAGCCCCTCCTCGCCGCCGGCCAGTTCCACCAGTTCCGGCGTCCACTGGCCGGTGTTCCGCAAAGGGTCGAGCCAGTCTATGCAGAAGACCCTGGGTCGCTCCCCTTGGTCGCTTTTGTCGCCCAGGCCGTCGGTCACTCGCCGGGTTCGCTGCCGCAACTGCCCTACCAGCTCGTCCGCCCGCTCCGGTACGGCGGCCGCTTCGGCGATGATGTGAATGTTGCGGTAGATTTCCTCCAGGCCGATGGGCCGGGTTACCACTATGTTGGGCTGGTAATCGAGGAAACGGGCGGCAGTGGCATAGACGGAACTCTGGTCTATGGCGCACACCTCGCAGATTTCCTGGGTGATGATGAGGTCAGGGCGCAGTTCCCGCAGCAGATCGCCGTCTATCCAGTGCACCGGATTGTTGCTTTCCCTCGCCTGCCGGATGATGGCGTCTATTTCCTGGCTGCCCAGGTGGGACACGCTGCGGACGCTGCGGCTGACCACCGGCTTGGTGCGGGCGTCGGCGGGAAAATCGCAGGTATGAGAGACTCCGACCAGTTGCCGGCCCAGCCCCAGGGCATAGACAATCTCCGTGGCGCTGGGAAGCAGGGAGCAGATGCGCATGGGACTTTACCCCGACTTTACCGGATGAGCTAAACTGCATTGAGTATAACCTGATTCGTTGATTGGGGAAGAGCCGCCTTGAAATCCTTCCGCGCCGCCGTTGCGTTGACTTCGGTTGCCCACCTTTTGGCATGGGCGGCCTTTTTGTGGGTCGCCTTCTGGCCCCATGCCTACCAGGGCGTGTCGGCAACACCGGTCCAGGTGGACGAACAGGGGGTTCCCGTAAGGTCAGTGGAGCCGGCGGGAGCGGCAGAGGTCGAGGTAGTACGGCATTCCGCCTCTTTCATCGAGGTAAATGGAATATGGGCGCTGCTTCCCGTGTTTGTTCCCGTAATTTTGACGGGGCTGGCGCTCATGGTCCTGCTGACCCTCAGGGCTAAGAACCTGGTGAACACGCTGGTCCTGTGGGCGTTGACCATAGTCATGTTGGCCTTTTGCCTCCTGACCTCCCTGTCCTTCGGCCTGCTATACACCTTCTCGGCCGTGACATTGCTGGCTGCCGCCGTTTTCTTCAGCTACCGGCCCCCGCTGCCCAGGGTTCCCCAGGAGTAGGGCTCCGGCGAAGGCAGGGTTCCGACACCGCCTGGCGTTATCCAATACTGGCCGATGCCGGCTGGCGCTGAACGGCGCTGCCAGGGCGAACGCATCTCCCAACGGATTGTATTCTCGAAGGCAAAATGGGACCTGAGACATTACCTGCCAGGCGCCAGGTTCCCGCCTTCGCGGAAACGACGGACTCTCAAGGATTTGGAATGAGATTGCCCTGCCAGCACTGCCCGTTTCATTGAGCCTGCCTTGTCGCCGTGTTAGAATTCCTGCGAATTTCCAACGAGGCGTTGCCGGTATGGCTAAGATTCTGGATGGCGCGGCGCTGGGCCAAGAGGTGCGGGCCGAGGTGGCCGCCGGCGTCCTGGAAATGCAGGAAAAGCATGGCGTAACCCCCGGCCTGGCGGCGGTGCTGGTGGGGGGCGATCCGGCGTCGGCTATCTACGTTCGCAACAAGGGCAGGGCCTGCGACGAGGCCGGGATGTTCAGCGAAGTCTTCCACCTGCCCGAGGAGACAACGCAAGCCGGGCTGCTGGACCTGGTGGCCCAACTCAACGGCGACCCCCGCTTTCACGGCATACTGGTACAACTGCCCCTGCCGCCCCAGGTTGAGGAAACGGCGGTAATTGAGGCGCTGGACCCGGCCAAGGATGTGGACGGCCTTCACCCTTTCAACCTGGGCAAGCTCTTGCAGGGCGTTCCCGACTTCATTCCTGCCACCCCGGCGGGAATTCAGCAAATACTGTTGCGCAACGGTTACGACCCGTCGGGCCAGCACGTGGTGGTGTGCGGTCGCAGCAACATCGTGGGCAAGCCCCTGGCCACCCTGCTGCTGCAGCGGCGGGAAGGCTCCAACGCCACCGTAACCGTCACCCATACCCGCACCGCCAACCTGGGTGAAATCACCCGGCAGGCCGACATCCTGGTCGCCGCCATCGGGCAGCCCCGGGCCATAACCGCCGACATGGTGAAGGATGGAGCGGTAGTTATTGACGTGGGCGTCAACCGGGTGGACGATGCCAGCCGCCGCCGGGGTTACCGGCTGGAGGGAGACGTGGATTTTGAGCCGGTGTCCGAGAAGGCCGAGGCCATTACGCCGGTGCCCGGGGGCGTGGGGCCCATGACCATCGCCATGCTGCTGGTCAACACCCTGAGCGCCGCCCGCATCAGTATTCACGGCCGCTAGCAGAATGAACGGCATACCCCGAAAGGCGCAGGGGCAGCCCTTGTGGCTGGCCTGTCCAAACGGTAAAACCATTCCCGAGGAGCAACACCGCCCATGACAGAACCGCAACAGTCCGGCGAGGAGAGCCAGGGTTTCCAACTGCCGCCGCCGGGCAGCATAGCCTGGCAGGACCTCACCGTGCCCAACGCCCCGGAAATTCGCGACTTTTACTGCCGGGTGGTGGGCTGGACCTACACCGACCACGACATGGGTGACTACAACGACTACAACATCAACCTGCCCGACGGCAGCAATACCGTGGCCGGCATTTGCCACGCCCGGGGCGGCAATGCCAGCGTGCCTCCCCAATGGCTGGTTTACATCGTGGTGGAGGACGTTGGCGAGAGCGCTCAACGATGCCTGGACCTGGGAGGCAAGGTGCTGGACGGCCCAAGGGATATGGGCGGCCAGACCTTTTGCGTGATACAGGACCCGGGCGGCGCCGTAGCCGCCCTGATTAGCGGCTGACCGTCCTGTGGACGTCACCCGGATTTTCCCCATGCGCACCGACGACTTTGACTACCACCTTCCCCCGGAGCTGATTGCCCAGACTCCGGTGGAGCCCCGGGACTCCTCTCGCCTGCTGACGCTGGACCGGGCCTCCGGCGAAGTGCGGCATTGCCGGTTTACCGACATACTGGAACTCATACCCCCCGGCGCCGTGCTGGCGCTTAACCGGAGCCGGGTGATTCCGGCGCGTCTGTACGGGAGGCGCAAGGACTCGGGCGGACGGGTGGAACTGCTGCTGCTGCGGCGGCAGGAGGAAGGCGTCTGGCAGGCCCTGGGGAAGCCGGGACGCAGCCTGCGCCCCGGTTCGGTAATCCGGCTGGAATCTCCCGGGCCTTTTGGCGATGCGGATGCGGCAACCAACCCGGCAACCAACCCGGCAACCACCGCGGCTAGCAGGGCAGGCCACCCAGACCACCCAGACCACGCGGACGACACGGACCAGGTGGAAGCCGAAGTGCTATCCGTGGGCGATGATGGCATCCGCCTTGTTCGTCTCTCCGCCGAGTCGGGAATTGACCGGCTTGGTGAAATGCCCCTGCCCCCTTACATCCGCCGGCGCCTGGAAGACCGGGAGCGGTACCAGACCGTTTACTCGGACCGGCCTGGCAGCGCGGCAGCCCCCACTGCGGGTCTGCACTTTACGCCGGCGCTGCTGGATGCCCTGAGGAACAGGGGAGTGGAGACCGCCTACGTTACGCTGCACGTGGGGCTGGACACCTTCCGTCCCGTCTCCGAGGACAACCCCCGGGAACACGCCATCCACACCGAGTATTACGAAATGCCGGAGGATACGGCGGCCGCCCTTACCAGGGCGCGCAACGAAGGGAGACCCATAATTGCGGTAGGCACCACGTCGGTGCGGACGCTGGAGCAAGTGGGGAGAGACCTGGAGGTTAACGGGGAAGGGGACGGCGCCCCCGTCAAGGCGGTCAGCGGCCAGGCCGACCTGTTCATCCTGCCGGGGCATAAGTTCCGGCTGGTGGACGGGATGATTACCAACTTCCACCTGCCCCGGTCCACCCTGGTAATGCTGGTATCGGCCTTCGCCGGGCGGGAAAACATCCTGGCCGCCTACCGGGAGGCCATTAAGGAGAAGTACCGTTTCTACAGCTTCGGAGATGCGATGCTGATTCGGTGACTATTCTCCAGTTTGAGACCGACCATAGCCAGGCGGCGGTTCATTAAAATCCTCGCCCCGTCTCCCGTCTTCCACCATGCGCTCGTACCAAGCCTGCCATTCTGCGTTGGCCCCTTGTCGGCCTTTGGCCTCGCCCGCAACAAACCGGTTATTCAGGAATGGTTGGAGAATCAATCTGTGAAGCATCCTGGCATCCACTTTAACCTTGACTATTTCTTTGGTGATTGGGGCGGCGGTTCATTAAAATCCTCGCCCCGTTTCCCGGCTTCCACCATGCGCTCGTACCAAGCCTGCCATTCTGCGTTGGCCTCTTGTCGGCCCTTGGCCTCGCCCTCTTTCCGGCCCTTGGCTTCACCTTCAGCCACACCCGCAACAAACCGGTTATTCAGGTATTTCTCCAGAATCAGTTTCGATAGCACCATATAAGTATCCACCGTACCTACAATGTAGATTCCCAGCGCCGCGGCCGCTACGGCGTCGATCAGAATTGCCTTGACCGTTGCCGAGGTGGAGTCATTCACCACGTAGTATATCTCATACCATACCGCCAGGGCAGTAAGCAGATTGCCAATGAGAATCGCCGCCAGAATGTGCAGGGAGAACTCTTCAATCTTCTGGTACAAGCCTTCGCCACCTCGCGCCGCCGCCTGTTGCCGGCTAACGGCCACAAGGTACACAGCCAAACACCCGGTCGGCAATGACCGGGTGTCAGTAGTTGTCCGAGGTATGGAAGATGGGCTAGTTGGGAAACTGGAGCATCTGGAGCACGTTGCCGTCCGGGTCCTTGAAGGTGGCAACCCAGCCGCCCCAGTGCTCCTGCTCCGGGGGCCGCAGAAACTCCACCCCTGCTTCGGTGAGGCGGCCATGCTCGCCGTGGATGTCTTCTACGCCCAGGTGGGGCATCATGCGATAGGGGTCCCGGCTCTCACCGTTTACGCCGTCGTGAATGCCGATGTTGAAGCGCATATTCTCGCCCAACTGGAAGGAAATGAAATCTCCGTGGTTGGAGTGCAGGGGCAGGCGCAGCAGGCCGTGGTAGAACCGGTACAACCGGTCCAGGTCTTCGGTCCAAACGGTAATGCCAACGACGCCTGTTATCATCTCGCGACTGTCCTTGACGGCTGGGCAGGATTCTGGCGGGGGTTGAACACGCCATGCCAATGGCAATGCTGCTGGGCGGTGGGCTAGGCGGTGGAACCCTCGGGGGCCTTACGGCTGGCGGCGCAGCGGCGGCACCATCCATGAAAATCCACGCGCTGCCAGGCCACGTCGAAACTGGACTCCCGGGATATCAGCGACTTGAGCTTCAGCACCGCTTCCTGGCCCAGGTCCGAGTCCACCACGTTGCCGCACTCAATGCACACCAGGTTTACGTGGGGCTCCAGGTTGGACTCGTACCGAGACTGCTTGGCGAAGGGCAACTCCTGTATCAGCCCACTCTTTTCCAGAACGCCCAGGGTGGAATAGATGGTGGCAAGGGTCATGGAGGGGAAGTGGTCCCGCACTCGCTCGTATATCTGTTGTACCGAGGGGTGGTCGGTGGAGTTGAGCACGGCCTCGGCGATGGCCAGGCGCTGGGGGGTAACTCTAACGCCCCACTCCCGCAGCCAGGCCACCAGTTCTTGTTGTGTCATTCTTTCTCCAGGGAAGGCAATAGCCGCCTCCAGGGCCGCCCCGCTGAATCCAGCGCCAACCCTGCCGCTTGCCAATTGTTAAACCAACTATAAACCCACGGTAACCAGACCGCAAGTTTGGGTGATCAGGCCACGATGCGGGGAGACCTCACCTTATCTCCTCCTCTATGACGGTTGCTTCTCCGCCATAGAGGGGCCGCTGCCCGTTTATGTGTTCCTCGGATGACCTGCTTCGACGCTGGCTTCTGGCCCCAACTGGCTTCTGGCCGCAATTGGTAGTTCAACATATCGGAATGAGGGATGATATTTCCGCTTACCCTGAGCCTGTCAAAGGGCCGCCCGTTCGCAGTTCGACAAGTTGATGGCTCGACAGGCTCACTATGAGCGGACTCTCAGCTTATCCATCGTCCCTCTGCTGGTGGGCCGCTAGAGGCTTGCTGCTGCTCGGTAACTGCCGCGCCGAGCGGGGCTGTCTCTGTGAACCATGAATCTGTGAACCATGAATAGGATTGAACCATCCCGGCCGGCGTCCCGCCTTGCCACCGATGCTGCCTTTGCTCTATCATCGGCTTTGCGGAATATGGCCTGGCGCGTTTCTGCGGCGCCGGTTTTTCTGCCGTGGAGGGCACCGTGCAGCCATTGGAATTTATCCAACGCCTTCAGGACATCGTCGGGTCGGAGTACGTCATTTACCATCCCGAGGACCTGCTGGTCTATGAATATGACGGTTCCGTGGACAGATCCATGCCCCGGGCCGTGGCCCTTCCTGCCGATGCCGATCAGGTCAGCCGGGTGCTGGCGCTGGCTTATCAGGAAGGCGTTCCCATGGTGGGAAGAGGCTCCGGCACCGGCCTCAGCGGCGGAGCGCTGGCCCCCCCGGGCGGCATTCAGATAGCCTTTACCCGAATGAACCGCATCCTGGAAGTGGACACGGAGAACCGCACCGCCACCATAGAGCCGGGGGTTATAAACCTGGATTTGGACAACCATGTCCGCAAGTTCGGAATGCGCTACGCCCCCGACCCTTCCAGCCAGAAGGCGTGCAGCCTGGGCGGCAACATTGCCGAAAACGCCGGCGGGCCCCACTGCCTGGCCTACGGCGCCACCACCAACCACGTGCTGGGCATGGAAGTGGCCCTGGAAGACGGCACGCTGGTGCATCTGGGCGGGCCGGCGCGGCAAGTGCCGGGCTATGACCTGCGGGGAGTCTTTGTGGGTTCGGAAGGGACCTTCGGCATCGCTACCAGGATAACGGTACGGCTCCTCCCCCTGCCGGAGACCGTAAGGACCTTCATGGGCATCTTCCCGGACATAGAATCGGCGTGCAGCGCCGTATCGGCGGTTATCGGCCATGGCATAGTTCCCGCCGCCCTGGAGATGATAGATGCCCTGAGCATCCGGGCCGTGCAGAACGTCACCGACGCCGGCTATCCCGACGATGCCGGTGCGGTGCTGTTGATTGAGCTGGAGGGCCTGTGGGAGGAGGTGGACGAGGTAAGCCGCGAGGTGGAATCGGCCCTGTGGGAAACGGGCGCCGGAGAGGTCCGCGTGGCTGA
Organism: Dehalococcoidia bacterium; assembly: GCA_034423215.1. Classification (GTDB taxonomy): domain Bacteria; phylum Chloroflexota; class Dehalococcoidia; order Lucifugimonadales; family UBA3495; genus Bin22. Next base: position 30,027 of record DAOUIY010000032.1, on the reverse strand, counting down.
GGAAGACAGCGAACGGGAGCGCCTGTGGCTGGGGCGCAAGACGGCCTTCGGGGCCTTTGGCACCATCGCCCCCAACTACTACCTGGTGGACGGGGTGGTGCCCCGTACCCGCCTGACCCAGGTGCTGCGCAAGGTATCGGAAGTTTCCGAAAAGTACGGCATCATCATCGCCAACGTATTTCACGCCGGCGACGGCAACCTGCACCCCTGCATGCTTTTCGACGAGCGAGAGCCGGGGGTAAAGGACCGGGCCATGGCGGGGGCATCGGAGTTGATGGAATATTGCGTGGAAATGGGCGGCAGCCTCAGCGGAGAGCACGGCATCGGCCTGGAGAAGAAGCAGTTCATGCCCCTGGTTTTCACCGAGCGGGATATGGATGTCATGCGGCTGGCGCGCGACTCCTTCGCGCCCTCGGGCCGCCTGAATCCCGGAAAGATTTTCCCCGACGGCGAGACTTTTGTGCCGCCGGTGCAGAGGACGCCAACCCAGGTTGACCCGGGGCTGTATGTGTAGTGTCGCCGTCAACTCCTTCCCGGGATGAACGCTTGACTTCCCCCCTTTCACAGAAGCTTGCCGAACTTCTGGGCGCAGAAGCCGTTTTGCCCGCGGAGGCTTATTCCATTGGCGGGGTACGCCCCGAAGCCGCGGTTCGACCGACCAGCCGGCAGCAGGCGGCCCAGGCGCTGGAGTGGGCCAACCGGGGCCAACTTTCGGTCGCCCCCTGGGGCGGCGGCGTCTTGTCGGGTCTGGGCAATGTTCCGCCACGGGTGGACCTGGCCCTGGACCTTTCCCGCATTAACCGGGTCCTGGACTACCAGCCGGCCGACCTTACGGCCACGGTAGAGGGAGGAATCACCCTTGAGGAGCTGCGGCGGGAGCTGGCTCGTGGGGAGAAGGTCGTTCCGCTGGAGGCTCCTTTTCCCGGGCGGGCCACGGTAGGAGGCATACTTGCTGCCAATTTCAGCGGGCCCATGCGGTACGCCTACGGCCTCCCCCGGGACTGGCTGATAGGCGTCAGCGTCCTGGGGGCCGACGGCGAGGAAACAAAGTCCGGCGGCAGGGTCGTCAAGAACGTGACCGGGTACGACCTGAACAAGCTGTACACCGGATCCCTGGGCACTTTGGCGGTAATTGTTGAAGCCACCTTCAAGCTGACTCCCCTGGCTGAGGCGCGGGCCGGCCTGGTGGCGTCCTTCCCCTCGCTGGAAGGTGCCATCGCCGCCGGACGCTCCCTCATATCCCAGGTATATTCGCCCCAGGGACTACAGGTGGCCAACGGCAAGGTCGCCGAGAAATTGGATGTCGCGCTGTCTCCCGGGTCGGACTGCCTGGTTATGGCCTTCATGGAAGGGCGGCCCCGGGCCACGGCCAGGCGCGTGGCGGAGTCGGCCAGCCTGCTTGCCGCCGCCGGCGCCACCGGCGTTGAAGAACTGGATGCCGCCGCTTCCTTTGCCCTGGCGCAGAGGCTGACCGACCTGGGGTGGGATGAAGGGACCAGGCCGTCGCTGGGCATGAGAATAGACCTGTCCCCCAGCGCAGTTGGCCGTCTTTTGGGAGACCTGCCCCCGGCGCCAGGAACCGGCGTTATCGCCGACGTGGGGTTCGGAGTCGTGCAAACCTTCTGCTGGGAGGAACCGTCTCCCGGTGAGGAACAGGCAGCCGGCGATGCGGTCGCTGAAATCGCCCGCACCCGCGCCGCCGCCCGGAGCCTGGACGGCACGGTGGTTGTGGAACACTGCCCGCCGGCGGTTAAGGCAATTACCGATGTATGGGAAGGCTGCGCCGGAGAGGCCGAGCTGGAAATCATGCGGCGCATCAAGGAAAAGTTCGATCCGGCGGGCATACTCAATCCCGGCCGATTCATCGGAAGAATCTAGGGGGCTCCAATGGCGGAAGCAGACTCTACAGCCGAAATCACGAGCCATTCCGGTGTTCACTCCGCGCCCTTGCCCGGGGTGGACCGGCCCCTCAACGACGAGCCGGGGTTCCGGGGCGTTGACGTGCCCGCCGAGGCCGACCTGTACCGTTGCGTGCATTGCGGCCTTTGCCTGACTTCCTGCCCTACCTACACTACCCTGAAAGTGGAAACCGAGTCGCCCCGGGGCCGCATCGCCCTGATGCGGGCGGTACACGAAGGGCGCGTGGGAATCAGCGACCGCATCGTCTCCCACTGGGAAATGTGCCTCCAGTGCCGCGCCTGCGAGGCGGTGTGCCCGTCGGGAGTGCCCTACGGCCGCATCATGGAGTACACCCGGTTTCAAACCCTGGAACGGGGCAAGCAGGGGCGGGCCCTGAAGCGGGTGGACCGTTTCTTTCTCCGGGCTGCGCTGCCCCACCCCAGGCGGTTGCGGCTGGGATTCCACCTGCTGCGGCTCTACCAGCGCACGGGACTGCGCCGGCTGGCGCGCGCCTCGGGCCTGCTGAAGCTGCTGCCGTCAACCCTGGTCAACATGGAGGGGCAACTTCCGGACCTGAAAGAGCCCTTTTTCGGGCCCGCCAATAAAGTCCATCCGGCCCAGCCGCGGCGGACTCCGATAGACACGGAGCGGGTAGCCGCCGGGGAAGCTCTTGGGGAGACCGGCGAGGCGGCAACTCCCACCGTGGCGTTGCTCTCCGGCTGTGTCATGCCCCTGATGCAGGGGGATACCATGCGGGCTGCGGTGAGGGTGTTGACCCGCAACGGCTGCAACGTGGCCGTGCCGCCGGGCCAGGTCTGCTGCGGAGCGTTGAACCTCCATGCCGGCGACCTGGACACGGCGCGGAGGCTGGCGCGCCGCAACATAGACGTCTTCCTGGCGGCCGGCGACGGGCCGGGTGATAGGTCAAGCTACAGGATAGTGACCGCTTCCGCCGGCTGCGGCTCCAACATGAAGGAGTACGGGGAACTGCTGAAGAACGACCCCCGCTACGCCGAACCGGCCCGGCGCTTTTCGGAGCTGACCCTGGACATCACCGAGTTCCTGGCCGGTTTGCCCCTGGACCCGCCCCGGAGTCGGGTGGAACGGCGCATTACCTACCAGGACCCGTGCCATCTGGCCCACGCCCAGCGAATAACCGCCCAGCCCCGTGCCCTGCTGAAAGCCATCCCCGGGCTGGAGTTGCAGGAAATGGAAGCTGCCTCCATGTGCTGCGGCGGCGCGGGCTTTTATTCCATGGTACAGCCGGAGCTTTCCGGCCAAATACTGGAAACAAAGGTGGGCAACATTGCGGCCACCGGCGCCGAGCAGGTGGCAACCGCCAACCCCGGCTGCATGATGCAGATAGAGCAGGGGCTTGCCGCAAAGCCCTGCCCCGCCGCCGGCAGCAGGGTCGCCCACGTGGTTGACTTGCTGGATGAGGCCTACCGGCGGGAGTAGGCACAGTAGCAGCCTGACAAAATTGGCACGATGATTGGACCAACCCAACCCTTCCTTCCCACGCCGCCGGGAACCTGGACCAACCCAACCCGTCGTTCCCGCGAAGGCGGGAATCTCGGCGGCCAGGGCAGTCGCATTTCAAGAAACGTCATGCTGGTTTCTTCGGCAAGCTCAGGATAAACTGTTTCGAAGCACCCAAATCCTTACCAGCCAGCCATCGGGACTCAAACCACGGCTCCCAACAAGGATCTTAGGCCCTTCGGCAAGCTCAGGGTGACATGTTTCCCTTCCGTCACTCCAGTCTGGGCGGGAACCTGGACGGGCTGCGAGGTTCGCTGGCAGTTTTGAAACACGTCCTTACTACCGAAGCTTTCACCAATCCCTGCGCAATTGCCAATCGCCCGGGGGACTAACTGTCAGCTTACCCGCGAGCCTGTTTGGAAGCTGCCACAAAGAGATAGTCCCCGTCCTCGCTCCGGTAGCGTTCCGCAATGGCGTTGAAGCGCCCCGACTCGATGTCCCGCTCCAGGCGATGGCACCCCGTTTCCAGTTCCTCCGGGTCGGCCTGGGTGGAAAAGGTTGAAATTCCCCTTCGCATCTCTGCGTCCAGGTACAGTTGGGGCCTGAACTTGCCCGCGTAGAGAAAAGTGTCCTGCAGGTCTGGGCGCACATGGTAGGCTTCCGTGGCCGCCACGACAAAACCCGCTCCGGTCAGCGAATCCAGCACCAGGCGCAGAGCGGGCATCTGGGCAATGGAGCGACCCATGGCAATGGGGAAATACTCGTTCAGCCAGTAGCCTCGCATCTGCTCCGCCGTGGAGGTAAATATGACCAGCCGGCCCGCGGCAATGACCCGGTACGCCTCGCAGAATACGGGGTAAAGGACGGGCAGGTGATGGAGGGCCATGGTGCAGATGGCGCCGTCGAAGCATCCGTCCTTGAAGGGCAGGAAGGCGGCGTCAGCCTGAACGTAGCAAACATCGCCGGGCTTGTGGTGGGCCGACCGGAGCATTCCCGATGACAGGTCCAGCCCATGCCAGGAACCCGGCCCCTGGGCCATGGCGACGGAGTAGTTGCCGGTGCCGCAGGCAATGTCCAGGAACCGCCCTCCCGCATGGGGCCGCAGATGGTGGGCCAGGCGTTTAGCCAGAAACGGGTCCGCCCTGCGGGTAGCGTCATAGTGGACACCTATATTATCGTAGAGGGGAACAGCGTTGGAGTTAGACATGCAGGAAAGCCTCCCCCTGATGTGATTCTTCGTGCAGGGATAATATATAAATGGTAACTAATTATCTGGGAAAGAACAATAAGCGCGGGTTGGCCGCCGCCGCCCGGCCGACGTAACCAGGCGACGTAACCAGGCAAGGTATCAGGTCAAGGCCACGCAGCAGGGGAGCCGGGCAAGTCCCCGGGGATTCAGCATCTTGAGGTGGGAGGGCAACCAATGAACGACGTGAGCAGCGCGCAGGCGCAAAAGTTCAAGGCGGGTATTGGCACGTGGGTCCGCATGATCCTGGTGGGGCTTCTCGTGGGAGCCCTGTTTCCCATCTTGCCGGCCCTTATCGGCGCAACGCTGTGTGGCTATGCGTGGACCTGTTTCGCGGTTGACTACGCCACGGCGGTCGCCCTGGTTTCGGCCGTCATCGGCCTGGTTGGCGGGGCAGCCTTCGCCTATGCCATGTCGAAACATGCCCACCGGAAGAAGTTTGAAGACGCCCCATTCCGTCCGGAAACCCTGGGCGACGGGCGAACGGAAAACATGGTGGAACGCCGGAAAGCCGATGCGCGGATATCCTGGCTGACCAGGCTGGGTCGGGAGCGGGACCAGGACCTGCGCTGACCCTGCCGGGTTGCCGCTGGGCCGGGGCTACCCCGGCATTGCCGGGGCATCGCCTTGAGCCCGCAACGCAAAGGGCTTGACTGGGAAGATTCAGGCAGACTCCCTTGGGGGGATTGGCGCCCAAGTAATCGGGCTGGTAGCTCTGACCCCAGGCAGAGGTATTCGGGATTTGGGAGGTAACCAGATGTCGGCAGATGCGACCGAGCAGGGCGGGAATTTCAGGATGGGTATTGGGCTCTGGGTACGAATGATCCTGGTTGGGTTAGTCTGCGCCGTGCTGTTGCCCATTGTACCCAACCTGGCAATCAGCATTGCCTGCGGCGGCGGCGCCCTCTGCTTTATGGTAGAAAACTCACTGTGGGTCTCGGCGTTTGCGGCGGCGGTCGGCCTGGGTGGTGGAGCGCTGGTCGTTTATGCCGCTGCCAAACACGCCCACCGGAAGCGCTACCAGGACCCGTCATTTGGCCCCGAAGTAACCATAGAGAGCCGCAAGGGCGACGCCTGGATCGGCTACCTGAACCAGTACGGGCGAGACAGGCACGGCGGGCGGTAGGAGCCGCTGCTATCCCTTCAGGCCGGGGAGGCCAAAGCCCTGGCCTGCACCTGATAGCTGAGGGCCACGTCGTCAATGCGAGGCTTGTTCTTATAGTAGAACAGGTCGTCGTTGGTCAGCCCGGTAACGTTCAGGGCCAGGTTAAGCATGTGGGGTTGGAGGTAGCGGTTCAGGTACATACCCATTCCTGCGCCGCCGAGTGAACCCACAATTCCACCTACAAGATTGCCAACACCAGGCACGGCGGTGCCCAACGCACCGCCGCCCATACCTCCAGCAGTTGCCAGGACGGTGGTTATGCCCATGCGGGACATGAGCGTTAAGGACTGGACCACTTGAATTTTGTTCCTGGTGGTACGGTCAGCAGCTTTGAACTCCTTCTCTGTTTTGATGACACTATAGACTAATCGCGCGCCTGCGATGATTGCGCCAGCGTAAGGTACTATGTCCGCTACGCCGTCGGGGACGTCAATTCCCAAGTTACTGCTCAAGGTATCAAGTCCGTCTCTTATGCCTCCCACCAAGTCAAAGTCAGAACCGATGTCCGTCAATTGGTCCAATAGTTCGGGCGAAGAATCGGAAATTGCGTCATAAATTTCGCTGCTAACCGCGAATTGAACGTCGGGGTTATCCGCAATAAGACCTTGAACGTCCGATGCGTAATCAGCGGCCCCGGTTTTGACCTGAATCAGAACTTCTTCGCCTTCTGGAGATATGGCGCTAATGTCCCATACAGGCTGATTTGGGACTGCAGCAATTTCCACGTTGGAGAATCCGTTCCGTTCCAATTGCTCGGTTAGGTCAAACTCGGCCACCTTTCCCTTCAACCCGTTGAGAAACCCGTCCATAGATTCGGGTCCGCGGTCCATCATTTCCTGCCACCGCTCGTACAGGGAATGGTCTGCCGCCACGCCAGGGTATTGCGATGCGTAGGCTTGGGCAAGGGTGTCATCCACGTTGACGCTATTAAAAATAGCCCACATTCCGAAGGATGCGCCCGCAGAAAACTCCGCCGCATACATCGCCCGGTCCATACTCACGATGTTGGTGATGTTTTCACGCAAGGAGCGGTTCTGGCCGGATTCGTCGCCGCCGGGCAGTTCCCGCAGGGCAGGCAGCAGGTTTGTTGACTGCATGGTCATTCTGACTCTCCCTTGCTAGACCAGAATCCCGATGACGACACCGGCAATGGCTATGACCACCGCGCCCCCGGCCACCATGAAGAGTTGAGTCTTGGCTTGGCGCAGTTGCACTTGCAGGTTAGAAACTTCGCTGGAATGTTGGCGGCTCTGCTCTTCCCGCTCGGACTTGGCCGCCGTCAACTCGGCCTGATGCTGGCGGGCCTGTTCCTCGGCCCCGGTCTTGGCCTCGGCAAGTAACTCTGCTTGCAGCCGCCGCTCCTCCTGGGCCGCTTGCAACTCGGCGGCGTGCTGGCGACGCTGTTCCTCCGCTTCTGCCCTCAACTCGGCCATTTCTGCGTCGTGCTGCGCCAGCTGTTGCTGCCGGGCTTCAGCCAGTGCTTCGCTGATGGCATTGCCGGCCACCAGGGGCAGGTTCTCGTGGTCGGCGATGTGGCCGGTCAGCAATTCGTTCTGCCGGATTACCCGGGGTATGAGTTCCTGGTTAATCTTGTCCTGCTCTTCCCAGAACTTGACCCGGTCGGCGATGTTGGGGGACTCTAACGATTCCGGCTGTCTCTGTGTCATAAACCTGCTCCCCGGCTGTGACGGCCACATTGGCCGCCACTCTATTAACCCTGTTTATCATTCACAATGGCATTCCTTTGCCACCAGTGCCTTTCCTTTGCTACTCCGCCCTGGCCCGCCGAGCCAAATCCGGCGGCACCGCATAGCGGGGTTCGGCTATGGGTTGCCCCGGGGCCGGAGGTTCCAGGAAGGTTATGCTTTCGTAGAAGTCATCCAGGGCAACGAAGACCCCGTTTTCTTCGGCCCACTCCCGCATCCGCCGGTTACAACTGTAACGCCAGGATAGCACCTCAATCCGCCAACCCCGTCTCCGCATTCGTTGTAAGTCGGCGTGAAAGCCCACTCCATCATCGAAGCCCGCGCCATCGCCGGTCAGAAGCACCACAATACCCGGGTCGCCATTGTAATCTGCAAAATCCCGCAGCATAGCGACCTGCAGTACCTGGTCCACTCCTTGCTCTCTGCCTTGTAAAGCGCCCCTTTCAAGTAGTTGCACGGTGACGCCTTCATTTTCCAGGCGATTCCAGACCTGGCGCAGTTCCGGCGGTATGGACCCGACGGCAATAGCGTGTTCAATGTCGCGTCCGGCCCTGGCCAAGTCCAGCAGATTCCTGAAGTGTACCCTAACGCGGCTACGCGCTTGATCCCCTTCTCGCTCTGCAGCAACTTCCCTTGTGCTGATGAATATATTGGAGTCATCCCAGTAAAAGAAGACTCTATCCATTTGCAGTTTCCTCTTTGTCGTTGCTGGGTACGAATAGGCTTGACTATCGCCAACCGCACAAACTACCCCTCTGCCTGTGCCGGCCCCCGGTCCTCCAGCCTGTACCAGTGGATGGCCCCGCTGTCGGACAGTTCCTGTACCGGGGCGGTGTTGCGAACACTGGCCACGACCGGGGTGCAGGGCCGGCCCGTGGCGGCGCGAATTATTCCCGCGTTCCTCATGGCCCGGTTCGAGTCCCTGGAGTCGGCCGTCCACGATATTTCTGCAGCGACGTACTCAACCTGACCGTCACGCTGCCCCAAAATCACCAGGTCAGCCTGCCGGAAGCTTCGTATCACGTCCTGGTTCAAGCTCATACCGGCCCGCTGGGCGGCCCTGGCCATCCGGTACAGGTCAGCACCGGAAAGGTCGCGCAGGTGTATCAAGTCCAGGTCCGCCGCCAGGACTTCCGCCCGGCCCACGGCATCGGCCCGGGCCTGGTTACCCTTGATGGTGGCCATGTCGCCCTCCAGGCGGTCCATTCGCTCTCCCGTCCTCCTGGCAAAGCCCCCAAATTCGGCGGGCAGCCTGGTCAGTTCCTCGGTGAGAATGCGGTCCCTGAGGGCGTCCCGCCAACCGGGATTTGCATCCAGCGCCGCCAGCAGTTCATCGAAGGAATTTAGGAGGGCCATATCCGCTCCTGTAACTCAACTGAAGAAAATCTCTTTGGAAGGGCCAGGCAGGTCAGCCACTCCTCCACGAACGCCTACGAAAACCTGACGATAAGGGAATAAACCCATTAGTGAACATTCGTGTCCATTCGTGGATAACAGAAACCCTACGGCAACTCCCCGCCATCATCATAGTCAACCAGCGCCCTTTGCGCGGCGGAGAGGCTGGCGCCGGTGGCTACCTCGTAGCCCAGGTCGGGCAGGATTTGCTCCAGGGCCGACAGCAGGGCGAAGACGTTGGTCTCCCGGGCCGACTCGCCCATCAGGCCGATGCGCCAGGCCTTGCCCCGTACCTGTCCCAGGCCGCCGCCGATTTCGATGTTGAAGTCGTTAAGCAGCCGGCCCCGAACCGCAGCATCCTCGATTCCCTCGGGTATCAGGGCGGTGGTCAGGGGGTTGAGGCGGTAGCCCTCTGCGGCCATCAACTCGATGCCCAGCGCCTCCAGGCCGGCCCGCAGGGCCCCGGCCACCCGGGCGTGGCGGCGGATGCGGTTGTCTATCCCCTCCTCCATCATCATCCGCAGAGACTCGCGCAGGGCATAGGTCATGGAAATGGGCGTGGTGTGGTGGTAGGCGCGGGTCTGGTTCCAGTAGCTTTCCAGGTCCTTCAGGTTGAAGTAAAAGCTCTGCACCTTGCTGGGCCGGGTGTTGATAACCTCCATGGCCCGGGGGCCAAAGCTGATGGGGGCCAGGCCCGGAGGCGCGCCCAGGCACTTCTGGGTGCCGCTGTAGCAAACGTCCACGTTCCAGTCGTCCATGCGCACGTCGTGGCCGCCCAGGGACGTGACCGCGTCCACTATTATCAGCGCGTTATGGCGGTGTACCAACTCCACGATTTGCGGCATGGGGGTCAGGACGCCGGTGGAGGTCTCGGCGTGGACCACGCCCACGGCCTTGACCGGCCCGTGCTGGTCCAGGGCGTCGGACAGGACCTGGATATCTACGGGCGCGCCCCAGTCGAAGTCCAGGATGACAACCTCGGCCCCGCACCGCTCGGCGATGTCGCCCAGGCGGTCGCCAAAGAAACCGTTGCGGCAGATGATCACCTTGTCGCCCCGCTCCAGGACGTTGGCGCAGGCGGCCTCCATGGCGCCGGTGCCGGTGGAAGAGAGGGGGACGGTCATATAGTTGTCGGTGCGATATACCTCTCGCAGCATCTCGCAGACCTCGTCCATCACCTGGAAAAACCGGGGGTCCAGGTGACCGAGGATGGGCAAGGTCATGGCCTGCAGCACCCGTGGGTTCACCGAACTGGGCCCCGGCCCAAGAAGGATGCGCTGGGGAGGGTTGAACTCGTCAAGGTAGGTGGGAGTAGTCAAGGCTGGTTCTCCTGATTGGTCGCTAAACGCGGTGTGATGACCCCATTATCTGCTATTTGAGGACGGACGGCAAAAGGGGCAGGCCGCAAGCCTGCCCCACAAGATGAGTGTTTTTTGACGCTTTTCGTAACCTTTGGCTACACCACCGGCGAAGTCCCCCCATCAATGTTGATCGCAATACCGGTCAGGTAGCTGGCCCGTTCCGAGGCCAGGAAGGCTATTACGTCGCCGGCCTCTTCCGTTTCGGCGATGCGGCCCAGGGGCACGCCCCGCGCCACCGCGGTCTGGGCGTAGAACTCGTCCAGGGTCAGGTCCGGGTTCTCCTCCGCCAGTCGCTCGTAGCGGCGGGTGTGCTGGCCGCTCTTGACGATGCCGATGCAGACGGTGTTCACCAGGATGTTGTCCACCGCCAGGTCCTTGGACAGGCCCTTGGTGATGGCGATGCCGGTGGCCCGGGAGATGGAGGTGGGCATGGAGCCGGGGCCGGGGGTGCGGCCACCCAGGTTGGTGACGTTGATGATGCGCCCGCCGCCGACCTTCCGCATTTCCGGGATGGAGCGGCGGATAAGCCGGACGGCGCCCCAGACTTTCAGGTCGAAGTCATACTCCCACTCGTCGTCGGTGACATTCTCAAAGGGCTTGGCCAGGGACACGCCGGCGTTGTTGACCAGGATGTCCACGCGGCCAAAGTTGTCCAGGGCGGACTGCACCACGCGCTCGGCGGAATCGGGGTGGGAAACGTCGGCGGAGAGGGGCAGGACCACGCCCTCGGTGGCGGTGCGGATATCCGTGGCGGCCTGGTCCAGGCGTTCCTGGTTGCGGGCCACGATGACCACCCGCGCGCCCTCTTCAGCCATGCGCTGGGCGGCTGCCTTGCCGATACCCTCGCTGCCGCCGGTAACGATGGCAACTTTGTCGGTCAATCCGAGATCCATGTCTTCGACCTCCTCAAGTGTAAAAGCTAAACCCGCCGTGGCGGGCTTTTATTACGTGTCGGGATGCGGGCGTATTATAGCATGGGGTAGGGAGGGGAGATGGGGCAGGCTGTGGAGACAGCACTGGACGATAGCAAAGTCCCCTGCGAATCGCTCATGGTGAGCTTGTCAACCATGCCCGGCTCCAGGAAATCCTTCAATAGGCTCAGGATGAGCGTGAGTGTTTAGCTCTTCCCGACTTTGCGATTGTCCTGCCTCGGCTAATCGGTTGTCCTTGCAATTGGACGGCTCAAAGGTTTCAATTGGACGACATTAACATTGCAATTAGACGTGCCAAACATTGCAATTAGACGGATGTAAAGTTACAATTGGACGATGCTTGGAACTGAACTGCACCATCGTTTTATTGAAGCCCGTTTTGCAGAGGCTTTAGAGGATTCCCCGGTCGTCCTGATTCAAGGGCCGCGCCAGTGTGGGAAGACTACACTGGCGCAAATGGTATGCGCCCCCGACTTTCTTCCTGGCAGAGTTGGAGCGGGCAGTCCGGTGTCGGGTAGTCCAGTGTCGGACATTTACGGCTACCTCAGCTTTGACGATGACATTGTCCGCGGCGCCGCCGAGGCGGACCCCATGGGTTTCGTGGCCGACCTGCCGGAGCGCGTGGTATTGGATGAGGTGCAGCGGGTACCCGGAATCTTCACTGCGCTAAAGCTGGAGGTGGACCGCCGGCGAATACCAGGCCGATTCGTCCTTACCGGATCCACCAACGTGCTGGCAGTCCCGACAATCCAGGATTCTCTGGCTGGCCGCCTGGAAACGGTAAGGCTTCACCCTCTGGCCCAAAGTGAATTGTACGCCAGCCGTCCCGCGGTTAATGGTTTCATCGAGACCCTGTTTGAAGGGCGATTCCCGCCGCAACGAATGGAGAGATTGGGCAACGACCTGGCCGAGCGTATCGTGTCGGGCGGATTTCCCCCGGCTCTCACCCGACCTGCGGGTCAACGGCGCGCCAACTGGTACCGCAACTACCTGGACGCCCAGGTGCAGCGGGATATCGGCTCAATGGCCCGCATCAGCGGCCTGGATGCCTTGCCTCGTTTGCTCACCCTGGCCGCTACGCAAACGGCCCAACTGTTCAACCTGAGCCGTCTGGCGGCGCCCTTTCAGCTTAGCCGACCCACGATAGGAGATTACATTACTCTGCTGGAACGGGTTTACCTGGTGGAGCGGCTGCCTTCCTGGCACAACAACCGGGGAAAGCGACTGGTCAAGACCCCCAAGCTGCATGTAGGCGATACCGGGCTGGCTGCCGCGCTGCTGAACACCTCCGTGGCAACCCTCCGGTCCGACCGGTCGTTGCTGGGACAGCTCCTCGAAACTTTCGTGTACCAGGAACTACGTCGTCAGGCCACCTGGCATTCAGGGCCGGTGGAGTTCTTCCACTATCGGGATAAAGACCAGGTCGAGGTAGATATAGTAATGGAGCACGGCGGCCAGGTAGCCGGCGTAGAAGTAAAAGCCGGAGCTACGGTCACATCGTCGGACTTTCGTGGGTTGCGCCGGCTCAAGGAGGCCTGCGGGCAGAATTTCGCCGCAGGGGTAATGCTCTATGACGGAGAGACCGGAATCGGGTTTGGCGACGGTTTATACGCCGTTCCTCTCCGATCTCTGTGGGAAATGCAGTAGCTTTTTCCTACCCTGCTTTAGTTCGCCCCCCTAAAACTCAATCCCCGCCGCTGCTGCCACCGTGGGGACGTCTTTGTCTCCCCGGCCGCTCAGGCACATGAGGATTACCTGGTCGGGCGGCAGGCTGCGGGCCATTTCCGCTACGTGGTAAACCGCGTGGGAGGGTTCCAGGGCGGGGATAATCCCCTCGGTGCGGGACAACAGGTGGAAGCCCTCAAGGGCCTGCGCGTCGGTGACGGACGTGTAGCTGGCCCGGTTGGCGTCCTTCAGGTAGCTGTGCTCCGGGCCCACACCAGGATAGTCCAGCCCCGCCGAAATGCTGTGGGTCTCGTGGACCTGCCCGTGCTGGTCCTGGAGCAGGTACGACATGGAACCATGCAGCACCCCGGGACGCCCGGCGCTGAGGGTGGCGGAATGGTGGCCCGTCTCCACGCCTTCGCCGCCGGCCTCCACGCCTATTAGGGAAACCTCTTCATCGCCGATGAATTCGTAGAAGGTTCCTATGGCGTTGCTGCCGCCGCCCACGCAGGCGACAACATAATCGGGCAGACGTCCCTCGGCCTCCAGGATTTGCGCCCGCGCCTCCCGGCTGATTACCGACTGGAAGTCGCGCACCAGCATGGGATAGGGATGCGGCCCCACGGCGCTGCCGATGAGGTAGTGGGTGGTGTCCACGTTGGTAACCCAGTCGCGGATGGCCTCGTTGATGGCGTCCTTCAGGGTGCGGGTGCCCGATTCTACGGCTATGACTTCGGCCTCCAGCAGCCGCATCCGGAAGACGTTGAGTGCCTGGCGCCGGATGTCCTCGGCGCCCATGTAAACCACGCACTGGAGTCCCAGCATGGCGCAGACGGTAGCCGTGGCCACGCCGTGCTGCCCGGCTCCGGTCTCGGCAATAATGCGCTCCTTGCCCATGTGCTTTGCCAGGAGGGCCTGACCCAGGGCGTTGTTAATCTTGTGGGCGCCGGTGTGGGCCAGGTCTTCCCGCTTCAGGTATATCCTGGCGCCGCCGCAGTGCCTGGTCAGATTCTCGGCGAAGTACAGGGCGGTGGGCCGGCCTGCGTAGTGGCGCAGCAGGTTCGAAAGGCCCTTCTGAAACTCCTCGTCCTCCCGGGCTGCCCCGTAGGCTTCCTCCAGTTCTTCCAGGGCGGCCATCAAGGTGGCCGGCACGAACTTGCCGCCGAAATCACCGAACCGGCCCCGAGCGTCGGGCCAAGTGTTTGCTCCGCTTACGGTCATGGGGAACATCCTCTTGCGTTCTTGATAAAGGCGCGTACCTTTTCGGCGTCCTTCTGTCCATCGGTTTCCACGCCGGTGGAAACGTCCACACCCCAGGGCTTTACCTGGGCCACGGCCTCCGCCACGTTTTCCGGTGTCAGTCCGCCGGCCAGCAGGAACTCATACCCCCTGCGGGAAAGCTGGGCCGCCACATCCCAATTGAAGCTCTGGCCGGTGCCGCCCTGCAGGCCCTCTACCAGCCTGTCCAGGGTAACCAAGCAGCCGCGTTCCAGGTATGGCGTCATCCGCGCCTCAACTCCCCCGCGGTCTCCGGTGTCGCCCACCGTTTCCGAGGCAGAAACGTGGAGCACCTTGATGATTCTCGCTCCCGTTTGCTCCGTAACCTCTCGGCAATAATCGGGCGTTTCCTGGCCGCACAGTTGGGCCAGGGCCAGGCCGCAGGCGTTGACAGTGTCAACCACCGCGCCCAATGGCTGGTCGGCAAAAAGGCCCACCGCCAGGGGCGGGTCGGGAATCAAGGTTCGCAGTCCATCTACGATTTCCGCCGCCGCCGCTACCCCTATGCGCCGCCGCCGTTCCGGCACAAAAACCAGTCCGAAAAAATCGGCTCCAGCCTCGGCGGCGGTGATGGCGTCCTCGGTACGCCGGATGCCGCAAATCTTGGTGCGAATCATGCCCGGCTCACCGCGGCGATGGGTGTCGTAAGCTCTCGCACCTTTGCCGCGGTGTCCGGGGCGGTCACCAGGGCTTCGCCCACCAGCACAGCGTTAACTCCCAGCAGCCCCAGCTGTTGCAGGTGTTCCGGCGTGAAAATGCCGCTTTCGCTGACTATAACCTTGTCGCCTGGTATCAGGGGAGCGAGCCCCTCTGTGGTTGCCAGGTCGGTGTTAAAGGTACGCAGGTCCCGGTTGTTGATGCCGATTATCCCGGCGCCGGCGGCCAGGGCTGTTTGGAGTTCCGATTCATCGTGGGTTTCTACCAGGGCGTCCATGCCCAGTTCCCGTCCCAGGTCGAGAAGTTCGGCCAGTTGGGCCGGGGACAGGATGGCTACTATGAGCAGGTACGTGTCGGCGCCCATGGCCCGCGCCTCGTAAACCTGGTAAGGGTCAAAGATGAAGTCTTTTCGCAGGACCGGCGCGGGGCCGGAAGCCCCCGACTCTTTGATGGCAGACAGATGTTCCGGCTCACCCTGGAAGCGGGGGTCGGTGAGCACCGAAATGGCTGATGCTCCGTTCCCGGCGTAGGTTTGAGCCAGCTGAACCGGGTCAAAGTCGGGGCATAGCAGGCCCCTGGAGGGAGAGGCCTTCTTCACTTCGGCAATAAGCCGCACCTCGCCACCCCCCAGGGCGCTGGCCAGGCTGAGGGGAGGCGGTCGTTGCCCGATTCTGTCCCGCTGCTCGGCCAGTGAGCATGACGCCTTGACCTGGGCGAGTTCCTGCCGCTTGGCGGCCACTATTTCATCAAGAATGTTAGGCATTCAGGAAAAGGTGACCTCCTCGTCTTTGACCATGCTGGTAACGGAGCTGAGCAAGAACTCTCTGGCCCCCTGAATTTCCAGTAGCACGGGTCTGCCTTCTTCCGTCATGTGGGCGATAACTCCGGCCGACTCCTCTGCGTAGTCAAACGGCTCATCGGAAAGCCATACTTTAAGGATGTCAACTTCCCTGCTGTACTTAACCTTCATATCTGCGTCCCCTGCCAGGATATCGTGTGATGACCGTCATTGCATTCTCGCTTTCTTCGTAGACTACCCTCAGAATATGCCGATCATCGAGTATGGCTTGGGCAATTAGTCTGCCGGAATGACCCGCAGAAACTGTGGTGGGGTTTCGCAGGACGGACGTGACAGAACCCGTGTTTATTGGGAATCCCTGTTCCACTATAAGACTAACCTTGTCCAAGGCGTGAACCGTGAATCGAATCGGTTTCAAGACGATTCAGGGTCCGACCCAAGGAAACAGTTCTTCCCGCTTGGCGGCCACTATTTCAGCAAGAATGTTAGGCATTCAGGAGAAACTTACCTCCTTCCAGATGAGATCTCTAGCGCACATCTTCGATAAACCGCTCCTTCAATCGCTCCATATCAGCGAGCAGCAGATCAACGGTGTTTTGTTGCCGACGGTCCAATGCTCTGTCAGCTATATCCGCTACAAGTCCAACGCTGAATCCAAGAGTAGTGGCCACTACATGTGCGGTGAACACCCATTCCGGCAGTTGCGATATCCTATCGCGAATGTAGAAATCCCTGCGGTTACTCCGACAGAGAAGGCAACAGAGTAGGCGATCGCCCATGTCCGAGAAGTTGACCTGCAAGCCTTGAGCCGATTCATCAACGCTTCCCACTCAGGAATGGAGACAAGCAGCGAGTCTTGAACTGGTGGAAGACTCAACCGACTAAAGTTGGGGACCATTACCTCATCCGGTTCTTGCCGCTCCATAACCGGCTAGACTTCGCTTTCGACTAAACCAATAACTATTGCGTTGAACAGCAAGGTATAGCCGCAAACCTGGCAAGTAACGAGAACCAGGGGGTATTTGGACCCGGAAACCAGTCGGGCATTTTCGGGCATCGCCCTAACTTCGCCGGCCGCATCCCCGACAAGCCACTTCGTATTTTCGCATATTGGACAGGCTTTCTTGCCTTTCCAGTGCTCGTCGATCCAGGCCATTGCCTTGTCTATATCCACGTTCTGGACAGTTACCATTTCGTCTCTCCCTGAAGGTTCCATTAGAGCCGAGGCTATCCCACCTCCTGGCTAACCTCCACCAGCGCTTCCACCCTTTCCAGGGCGGCGCCGCTGTCCATGGCCTGGGCCGCCATTTGGATGCCGTCTGCCAGGCTGGCGGCCTTGTCCGATGCGACCAGCGCGCCGCCGCTGTTGAGCAGCACCGCGTCGCGGATAGACCCGCCTTCTCCCTGGAAGAGGCGGCGCATTGTGGCGGCATTTTCCTCGGCGGAACCGCCCTTGACGTCTTCAATATCGGCCCGGGCAAGGCCGGTGTCCGCTACGTTGATTGTCCAGCTTTTCACCGCGCTGTCCTGGACTTCCCAGACAAACGAGGCGCCGGACAGACTAATCTCGTCCACCCCGTCCTCGCCGTGAACCACCAGGGCATGGCGGATATCCAGCAGGCTGAGGGCCTCCGCCATCAGGGCTCCGAGCTGTTCGTAAGCCACGCCCAGCAGCATACACTGGGCCCTGGCGGGATTGGTAAGGGGGCCTAGAATGTTGAAAACGGTACGGATGCCGATTTCTCTCCGTACCGGCGCGGCATACCTCATGGAGGGGTGGAAGGCCGGAGCGAACATGAACCCCATGCCGGCCCGTTCAATGCACTGGGCAACTCCCTCCGGGGTCAGCTCTATCTTCACCCCCAGAGCCTCCAGCACGTCGGCGGTGCCGCAGGAACTGGAGGCGGCACGGTTGCCGTGCTTGGCGACCTTTACGCCACAGGCGGCGGCAACAAAGGCGGCGGCGGTGGATATATTGAAGGTGTTCTTGCCGTCCCCGCCCGTGCCTACCACATCCAGCAGGGGGCCGTCAGTCTCCACGCGCAGGGCCTTCTCCCGCATGACTGCCGCCATGCCGGCTATCTCCTCGCTGCTTTCGCCCTTCAGGCGCAGGCCCGTGAGAAAGGCTCCCAGCTGGGCGGGGGTCGCCTCCCCCTCCATGATTTCCTGCATTACGCCGGTGGCCTGCTCCCTGTTGAGGGAGTGGCCGGACACCACTATATCTATAGCTTCCCTGATCATCGGGAATAAATCCTCCGCTGGCAGCTATCGGTATGGCAACTCTCGTTGGTTTCGTCGCAAGGGACGGCTTACTCTCCAGGTTCTTCCCCGGGTGTCTCTTCTGCCGGCAATGGCGGCAGGAGTATATCCACCGGCAACTCCAGGTCGGGAAGGGACACGGGCGTCAGCGTTTCCCCGCGACGGTGGACGGTGTGCCGGGCGTATCCCTCGGGGCCCGGTTCCGTGAATCTCTCAATGCAGTCTTCGGGCAGGTTCTTAACCCACGTTTCCGGCACACCGGCGCGACCGTACAGGTGAGCCTTGACCTCGCGGTCATATTCCAGGGACGAATCCGCTACCTCTATCACCAGCAGTACGTCGGCGGGAGTGGGGTGGGCAGTACCGTAGTAATCATCCCGGTAACGCAAGAGCGCAACATCGGGTTCAAGTTCCGAACCGTCGCCCAGTTGCACCGGGTTCTTGACGTGGACGATGAAACGGTCATTATCCGGATGGGAAAACCGATGGGTCAAACGGTTCACCTCTCCGGAGTGTCCTGGCCCAATAGGCGCCATTACTATTATCTCCCCCTCAATGAGTTCCACCCTCTCGTCGGGTCTGAGAATGCCCACCTCGGCCATGCGGTAGTATTCCGCTACAGTGAACTTGCGCTTCTCCGGTGCGGACGCCACTGCTTCCGGACTTGTGGAAACTGCCGCCGAAACTTCTTCCTGCGTTGTCATTGCAACACCTGCCCTGGATGATCGCTGGCGAGTCTTTGCGATTAATGGTAAATGATAAGGTGACAGGGCCTGTTATTCAAGGAAGGGAACGCCGCTCCGCTATTCCGCCGGTTTGTAGACCGCATGAGAATGGGAGCAGTGACGTCTTCTTTTCCCGGCATAATGTTACATTATGCGTGTAAAGGAGAGATTTCCCGCTATAATTGGAGCCAATTCACACAAATCAGAGGAAGTGACCTATGCCTGCAATGGAAGCTGCTATTGAACGACGCATGAAACGCTGGCAGGACCAGCGCTGGCTGCTGGATGTGGTGGTGCAGACCGTGGGAATCGAGTGGGACCAGCGGCGCATCGGCTATACTCTGGGCCCCTGCGGTCCCGAGGCGGCGTCGGACTTCAACGGGGTGCGGGTCCGCACCAAGAGGTTCAACGACGCCAGCCGCGAGTTCCGGCGGGCCGCAGTCCGCCGGGAGAACAAGGCCCGCCAGCACGAGGCCGAAGGCCATCTGGTGGCCGCCGGAGAAAGCTACTTTATCGCCGCCCTGCTTTACGGCAGCGCCCAGTGGCCCATCTTCGCCCATACCCCCGAAAACGAGCGGCTGGGCGACAAGAAGGTGGAGTGCTATACCAGGTACACCCAGTACGCCAACCACGAAATCCGCCGGGTGGACATCCCCTTCCAGGACAGCGCCATACCGGCCTGGCTGCACCTGCCCAACCTCCCGTATAGTCAGGCGGCAACCAATGGCAACCGCGGCCGTCTGCCCTGCGTAATGAGCATCCCCGGCATGGACAGTTTCAAGGAAACGGGCGTGGCCCTCTACGGCGACCGCCTGCTGGAAAGGGGCATAGCGGTGCTGTCCATAGACGGCCCCGGACAGAAGGAGGCCCTGCAGCGGGGCATTCACGTTACCGCCACCAACTGGATGGATGCGGGACGGGCCGTCCTTGATTGGATGCAGGCCCAGCCGGAAATTGACCCGGACCGCATCGCCATCAAGGGCACCAGCATGGGTTCCTTCTGGGGCACCCAGGTGGCCTCCATAGACGACCGCGTCAAGGGCTGCGCGGTGCAGGCCGTTTGCCACGAACCGGGGATGAACACCATCTTCAACCTGGCGTCGCCCACTTTCAAGCTGCGGTTCATGTACATGGCCGGCTACGAGGACGAGGATGAGTTCGACCGGTTTGCCGAGACTATGACCCTGGAGGGCGTGGGCGAGAAGGTAACCTGCCCCTACCTGGCGCTGGCCGGCGAGGACGACCACCTCAGCCCCATTGAATGTACTTACGAACTGATGGACACAATTGCCGGCCCCAAACAGCTGGTCATCTTTGAAGGCGCCGACCATGGCCTGGGCGGCTCATCGTCGTCCGACCTGGGCCCCAATCCCCAGACATACATAGCTGACTGGCTGCTGGACCGGCTCAATGACAAGCCCATGGAGAGCCAGCACGTCCTGATTGACATGGCGGGGCAACCACAGGTGGGCAGCTTCGCCGACTACGTGCGGGCGGTCTAGCAGCCCAACTTGGTTGAAACTATGGGAAGTGTTACCGCTCACCCTGAGCTTGTCGAAGGGCCGCCCATTAATGGTTCGACAGGCTCACCATGAGCGGACTCCCGGGTTGGCCCATCAATGCCAGGGCGTTGCAGTACCAGGCCGCGCCGACGCCAATAACAACAACCGGCAACAGACCGGCAACAGACCGGCAACGAGGGGACAACGGTAACGGGCCAGCAAGAGACCGATAACCGGAACGCCAGTAGCCAGAGGACATTTTATGCGCGACAAGTTTGCCATTCGAGAAGAAGTTTGGACCGCCCTGGAGCAGGCAAGGGTGGTGCGGGGCCGCACCGTCCACGACAAGATACCCGACTTTTACGGCTCCAAAGAGGCGGCGGAGCGGGTTTTTGACCTCCCGGTATGGCAGCGGGCCAGGGTAATCAAGAGCAACCCGGACAAGGCCCAGCGCCCCCTGCGCCAGCAGGCATTGGAGGAGGGCAAGCTGCTCTACATGGCCGTGCCCCGCCTGAGAGACGAGCGTTGCTTTGTAGAACTGGATCCGGCGGTAATGGCCTGCACGCCGGCCCAGGGTTCCACCATCAGCGGAGCCTTTCGCCACGGCCGTCCCGTCTTCGTCGAGGAAATGAAACAGGTGGACCTGGTTATATCGGGCTCAGTGGCGGTCAATCGCCAGGGAGTGCGGGTAGGCAAGGGAGGGGGCTACGCCGACCTGGAATACGGGCTGGCCACCGCCGCCGGCATCGTAACGCCGGACATTCCGGTGATTACCACCATCCACCCCATGCAGTTACTGGCCGAGGACCTGCCCCGCACCGACCACGACGTGCCCCTGGACTACGCCATAACCCCCGACGAGGTAATCCACTGCCCCGGCAACCTCCCTCACCCCAGGGGCATCTACTGGGAAGACCTGGACGAAAAAAAGATAGCGGCAATACCGCTGCTGCAGAAGTTGCGGGAGTTGGATTCTTAGGGCTTGAAGAACCCTTATCACAGAAAACACCTGATTTCTGTGACTTTATCAAGTTAGTCACAGAAAACGTGCAATGAGGATTGTCTCATTGGGAAGACGGTGGCCTCGACTGTCAGTTTTCTTGAAGAATATCCATGTATGGTCCGTACACAAACACCTTGTTTCGCGACCCTTGGGTGATTTCTTCCAGTATGCCGACCTTGACCAAGTCATTGGCGAGGTTGCTGGCTGTGCTGTAGGATACTCCCAGATAATCCCGTATTTGGTTGATACTCAGCATTGGGTTCTCAAACAAGCTGTCCAGCAACATTAACCCGTTTTGGCGCCCCCTGACCAAATCTATGACTGACTGTCGGTGTTCCTCCCGCATCTTGATTAACTTCCGGGTCGTATCAGTTGCCTCCTGAGATACTTCCGCAACGCCCTTAAGAAAATACTTTAGCCACCCTTCCCAATCTCCATCGTTGCTGATGGCGTGGAGTCGGGCATAGTATTCGTCCTGATGTCGCCTGATGTATTGGCTAAGGTAGAGGAACGGTCGCGTCAACACCTTGTGACAGTGCAATAAAAAGGTAATCAGAAGGCGGCCCAACCTGCCATTGCCGTCCAGGAACGGGTGAATCATTTCAAACTGACCATGGGCCAGCCCCGCCTTTATCAAGATAGGCGTTCTCGAGTCTGAGTTTAGATAGAGTTCAAGGTCCCCCATGGCCTGGTTCATTTCGTGAGGGGGCGGTGGAACATAACTGGCCGTTTCAAGGCGACTGCCCGGTTGCCCTATCCAGTTCTGGCTGGTACGAAACTCCCCGGGCGTCTTTTCCTGTCCCCGGACACCCTGCATCAGTACGCCATGTATCTCTCGCAACAAACGGTTACACAGTGGCAAGTCATCCAGTCGCTTCAAGCCTGATTGCAGAGCCTTGACGTAGTTGTAAGTTTCCAGCACATCTTCGGGCAGCTTACTATGGCCAAGATTTGCTTCATACTCCAGAACATTTGCAACAGTGGCTATGGTTCCTTCGATTTGGGAACTTAACACGGCCTCTTTGCGTACATACATGCTTGTAAACAAATCGGGATTGGGCAATACAGAGGGGTTAAGCACGACGCTGGACATACCCTCCAATTGGCCGAGAGATTGATCGGCAACCGAAAGCAGAGCCAATAGTTCGCCATCCAGACGCAGCGGCGGGTCCGGCGGCAACGGGTTGGGTATAAATGCGCGGCAGCCGGTAAGTTGTCTAATGTAGGTACCGGCACGATTATGGGCAATGTCCTGCTGCGGCAAACCTTGTCCTCACGTTCTGGTAATGGATGAGGACAATTTTATAGGTTTGCCACAACCGAGACAAGCAGTTGTAACAGAAACACAGCGTTTTTCTGTGACTAAAAGAGGGTTGTCACACATTTATTGTGACAACCCTCTTTGCTTGCTTCGGTCTCTTGTTCAGAGGGAATTTCCTGGGATATGGAGACCCCCTACGGCTTCCCCACCACGTCCGTCACCCCAACTTCCTCCATCAGGGCGGTTATGCCTTCCCAGGTCTGGTCTTCCACGTAGATGCCTTCCTCGCGGCGTTTCATTTCCGTGTTGTATTCGATTTCTCCGGGGTACAGAACCTCGGTGAATCCCTCGGCGGGGGGCGATGTCTTGACGAACTCTACGAACTCGCGCATTTCCCGCTTGAAATCGTCCAGCGGGCGGAAGTGTTCCACGTTGTAAACCGAGATGAACACGCCGTCGTTGTGGCGGGCCTGGGGGTCTATGCCGAAGCCCAGGCCGGTCAGCAGACCGGAGAACATCTCTACCATGAAGGACAGCCCGTAGCCTTTGTGTCCCTGGTCGGCGCCTACCGGCAGAATTGCCCCGCCGGCGAAATAGTCGTTGGGGTCGGTGGTGGGCTTGCCGTCCTTGTCCACAATCCAGCCCAGGGGCACCGATTCGCCCCGGCTGCGCTGGAGGTTAATCTTGCCCATGGCTACCGCGCTGGTCGCCATGTCCAGCAGCACCGGTCCAGGCAGGTCGCTGGGTACACCGATGCAGATGGGATTGGTGCCCAGGCGGCGGGCCCGGCCGCCAAAGGGAGCGGCGTTCTTGGGACCGGCGCCCGAGTCGGCGGTGACCAGGCCGATCATGCCCTCGTTCAGCGCCATGGTGGGATAGTCGCCCACCCGTCCCACGTGGCTCTGGTGGTGGACGGTCATGGCGGCGACGCCGTGCTCCTTGGCCTTGTCTATAGCCATGCGCATGGCCTTTTCGGTCTGCACGAAGCCAAAGCCCCAGTTTCCGTTGATGACGGCGGTGTTGGGAGTTTCCCGTTCCACCACAAAGGGAGCCCCGGGGACAATGTGGCCCCGGTCTATGCGGTTGCAGTATTCCAGCAACTGGATGATGCCGTGGGAGTCGTGGCCGACCAGGTTGGACTTTACCTGGTGGGTGGCTACTATCTCGGCTTCCGCTTCGGGCGTGCCCTTTGCAACGTAAACGTGGTAAGCAACCTTGTGCAGGTAGTCATGGGGAAAAACGGGCATGGTAACAACCTCCGGGGAGTGTGGTTTGTTGGGGAGTAGCCGATTGCTTGACTTATTTCAAGAGTTTTTTCCGTTTCCTCTCGGCGGGTCAGGTGGCGGTTCGTTAAAATCACGTCCTTCCTGCGCGGCCGCTTCTCGCCGTTCATTCCATTCCCGCCACATTTGGTCGCGTTGAAATTCTGCTTCAGCTACCTTGGCAGCAGCTTTAGCAGTTGCTTCGGCAGTTGCTGTGGCGGCCGCTTCAGCAGCAGCTTCGGCGGCTGCTTTTCTTACCCTTGCCCTATTTGACAGTATCGTTAACACCATGGTTATAACCTCCGAGTAGAGAAACGCGCCGGATACCAACCAGAACCAGACACCACTGGCATTCCCGCCAATTGCTGTCCAAAGGATAAACCAATGTGCAGTCCCCGGCAACGCATTAAGGTACTCGGTAGATATCGCCGCTGCCGTCAGAACATTGAAGACGACAAAACCGGCGATGATGAGTTTCCGTGGGATGATGTGCGGCCAGTCCCATCCGCCGCGTTCGCCCGGGTTATTCATAAACGGTTCGATTTACCCTGAGGGTCCAGCATTGACAATATTGCCTGGCCGAACCGTTAGGGCGGAAAGTCACAGGCAATTGGTCGGGGCGGGCAGATTCGAACTGCCGACCTCCTGGTCCCAAACCAGGCGCCCTGCCGCTGGGCCACGCCCCGTTAAGTAGGTGTTGAAGAATTTGTGGTTCGGTAAGAAGTGAGCCGCGAAGTATGTGGTATCCCCGGAGAGGGTCGAACTCTCATCTCTGGCTCCGGAGGCCAGCACTCTATCCGTTGAGCTACGGGGACACGCCTGCCAATGAAGCTTGCCATTCCATTGGGTGAAATAAAGAATACCACGCCCGGCTTTGAGGTAACAAGCGGGACATGCGACTGTGCAGGGCAATCGCGTTTTGGGCTAGGCTGAACGTCCAAGCAGGAGGTCAATGCCGCCCTGAGCTTGCCGAAGGGCCTAAAATCCTTCCCCCAAGCCAACTTTCGGGTCCGTAACCGGGCTCTGGGAGGGCTTTTGGATTCTTCACTTCGTTCAGAATGACAGTTTTGGCCGTTCAGGACGATAATTCGTTAAAACGCGATCGCCCTGTGCGACTGTGTTAGAATTACCCCCTCAGTTGCTATCCTATTTAGCTGTCATTAAATATTGCCATATGTCGAATTGGTTCTGGATTGGCCCTACCCTGGCCGCAATTCTTACCTTTCTTGGCTACGCTGCCTTCAAGTGGTTGCAGGGGGAGTTTAACCCGGGGCTGAGTCTGGATTACAGACACCAAAGAGTTAGCATCAGTCCATCACAAACGCTTTTTTTCGTGGAAGTAGAGGCTAGAAATTCTTCTAAGGTACCGGTTGGCGTTAGGTTTATGGAAGTCACCTTGAGTAGGCTTTCAAGATACACCGACGAAGAGGCGAAAGAGATGTACATGCGTTCCTTCCCAAGTGACGGGTCGCCTTTGATGGAAATTCCTTGGAATATGATTTTTACTATACCCCGGAAATGGGAGGAGGGCACTCTCACTATTCAACCCGGAGAGGCTCATTTCGAATGCTTTGAGTTCTTGATTTCAAGCTCGTATGATACAATGCCTATCAGAGTGAATATTCAGTTGGTCAACAAGGATCTGCAGGAAATAAACTACTCAAATAGCGGGGCAGTAGCATGGGAAAGGGTTGGTATAATAGGCGCAATTGAAAATGGAGATACCTGATGCGAGATAAACAGTCACCAAATGGAATCCGTGAGGAAACTGAAAAACGCGGTAAAAGAATAGACTTCGGCGGCAAACCTCACCCACCCAAGTCTTTCATCCCTCCGGAAAACATCCCCGAACCTCCCCCGCCTACTCCCGACCGCGTTAGGGCAACACCAAAAGCAAGAAAGGGCCAGAACTAAGCTGGCCCTTTTCTTTTTTAGCCCTTTCCCTATTCCCCCTCTTCCGCCGGCACAAACTTCATGGACAGGGAGTTTACGCAGTGGCGCGCTCCGGTGGGAGTGAATCCCTCGCCGAAGAAAACGTGGCCCAGGTGACCGCCGCAGTTTGCGCACTCTATTTCCGTGCGGAATCCATCAGGGTCGGGCAGATTTTTCACCGCGCCGGGGACCTCCTGGTCAAAGGCGGGCCAGCCACAGTGGGCGTTGAACTTGTCGTCGGACCGGTATAGCTCGGCGTTGCAGCGGCGGCAGATGTAGGTGCCGTCTTCGTAGAAATTGTCGTACTCACCGGAGAAGGGGCGCTCGGTTCCCTTGAACTCGATAATGTACTTTTCCTGCGGGGTCAACGGATTGTAGGAATCACCGGCCATTTTCCACCTCTCTTTTCAAGCTTCCTTTTGTTCCCCTGGCATTGCTGCGAGTCGTTTCCAGGCCCTGATGGTCAGCTAAACCTCAGCCGCAGGGCGGTTAGGCCTTGGCGGGAACCTCCATCCGTTCGGCCTCTCTACCCCGGAAGCTCCGCAGGTCTGACCTGAAAGCAAAAATCAGTATAGCTACCACCAGCACGACCACACCACCTGCCGCCACCGCGAAGGGGGCTCCCATGTAACGGGCAACGAATCCGGCCTGGGCCATCCCCAGGGGCCCCAGGCTCCAGGTTGCGCCGTACAGTCCCATAACCCTTCCCCGAATGTTGTCCGGCACCAGTTCCTGCAGGGTGCTCAGGCCGCCGACCAGGTACAGCGAAAAGTGTATGCCGCCGATAAACAGGATTCCCATGGAGGTCCAGTAGTGGCCCTGCCAGGCTGCCAGGGCAAACAGCAAAAGGCATACCCCGTAAACCAGTGCGCCGTAGAGTATGATGAGCCCACGGGGGCTGAAGGGGTTCAGGCTGCCGATAATCCAGTTGCCGACGATGGCCCCGCAACCGGCCGCTCCCAGCAGCCAGCCCACTCGCTCCGCGCCCACCAGCAGCCACTTTTCGGCCAGGGACGGCATCAGGAATATGTAGGAAATGCCGAACAGGCTGTTGCAGAAGGTCATAAGCATGATGAACAGGAAAATCGGGTGCGTGCGCACGTAGCGAAAGGCCTCGCCTATCTGCTGCATCACCCCGCCCCGGACCGGGGGCCGCTCCCGCAACCGCAACAGGGACATCACGGCGGCCAGGACGTAGAAGGATCCGGCGCTGATAAGCATGGAGACTTCGATGCTCAGGCGAGCAATCACCATTCCGGCCAGGGCCGGCGCGAGAATGCGCACTCCGTTCCACACCACCGATTCCATGGCCACGGCATTGACTATGTGCTCACGCTCTACCAGGCGGGGGAAAATACTGGCCCGGCTGGGCTGATCAAAGGCCTGTCCGACGCCGGCAATGAAGGCGGTGAGGAGGATGTGCCAGGGTTCCACCCGGTCCAGCAGCACCAGTACAGACAGTCCAACTACCACCGTGGCGGAGAGGCTCTGGGCGGAAGCCACCAGGACTTTGGGCTCCAGCCGGTCGGCCAGGACCCCGCCAACCAGGTTCAGGGCCAAAGCCGGCGCGGCTATCGCCAGCCCCAGGTAGCCCAGGTAACCCTCGTCGCCGGTCAGTTGGAACATCAGCCAGCCCAGGGTGAACTGGAACAGCATCTGGTGCCCCGTAACCCCGGTAAGCAAGGCAAACCAGTAGTAACGGAACTGGCCGTAGCGCATGGAAGAGGGAACGAAGCGGCTTATGCTGCCGGCAAGGGCGGTATGGACGCTCATACTACCTATTTTGCCATCGCGTCGGCTGAATGGGCAAACGCGACTCTTGCGAGATTGAGGGGTACAGATGCCGGTCTATCCCGTTGAGATGGCAACCGGCCAAAGGGTAGGGAATGGTCGGGTTGACTGGGCTGCCTGCCGCTTCAGCGCAACTTGCCGGCAAACTTTTGCCGCACCTTGGCCATCTTGGGGTTGATTACTATCTGGCAATACATGCTGCCGGGGTTGTTCTCGTAAAACCGGTAGTGCTCTTTCTCCGCGGGATAAAACACCTGGAAAGGAGCCAGTTCGGTTACCACGGGCGAGCGAAATTCCCTTGACTCGTCCAGGCCCTTGATAAACTCCTCAGCCTGTTTTTTCTGGTCTTCAGAGGTATAGAGGATAACCGAGCGATACTGGGTGCCCACGTCCGCGCCCTGCCGGTTCAACGTGGTAGGGTCGTGGCTGGCGAAAAATACTTCCAGAACCTCGGGGAAGGTAATCTGCGCCGGGTCGAACTCCACGGAGACTACTTCGGCGTGTCCGGTCCTGCCGCTGCACACCTCGTAGTAGGTGGGGTTTTCCTTCTGTCCCCCGGCGTATCCGGACAGGGCCGAAGTTATACCCTTGATTTCGTTGAATACGGCCTCGATGCACCAGAAGCACCCGCCACCCAGGACGACGACTTCACTGTTGTCTTGTGTCACTTTATCTCTCCCAGGGAAATTCTCGATTGCGCCTGCGCCTAGTTTACTCCCAGCGGGACGCAACTGCCAGCGGCTATATGACCCTCGCGCAATCACGGTCGGGACCGTCCGCCCAGGTCTGGCAATTGTCTGGCAAGGGCAGGGGTAAGAATGGGCCCGCCGGTGACAATGGCGAACCACTATCATGATCATGGCAAACAGGGATGCTCTGCGTGCGGGTAGCGGCGGTTGCCGGTCCCACCGGGGCAATGATTGTCTCTTCGGCGGAGAAGTCAAAGTACGGCGTTGATTCTCCCAACATGGCTGAAACCGACCAGCCCAAGGTATCCCCGGCTCCCTCCGAACTGGCGTCGCCCTCAGTTGAGGGAGAGCAGGTTACCCGGTTGATGGTTACCGGCAAATGGTGAAGGGATTGGAGAATCCTTCCCCGGGGGACTTTAGCCAATTAGCGGAGAAATGCCCGGAGCGGCAATCGCCAATGCCCGGCCCCGGCGCCGTCATCGTCCCGCCGCCACCTTCCCCAGCAGGGCCATCAGGGTTGCCACGTCTGACAGGTCTTCCAGGTTCTCAACCATTTCCAGGGCCTGCTCCGTATCGGCGTCGGACAGGGCGCGCCGGAAGCAGTCCCGGACTTTTACGAGGCGCTCATCTCGGGACATGGGATTCCGTGCTGAACCGCGGAAGGCTGCGCATTCCGAACTGACGGTGCTGCCGTTCTTGAGCAGGGCGGTGGCCATGGTGGCCCCCGACTCCGGACCCTCCGGCTCTACCCTGATGCGGCCCAGCATATCTTCCATGTCCGGGGCAAATCTCCGCTCATCGGTAAAGGTGTCAATGCCCACGGCGCCGTCCAGCAGAGCGGCGGCGGCACAGTATTCCACGCTGAACTTGCCGTCCAGGCCGCTGCGAGGCGTCGGGCCGGAGTGTCCGCGGCCCCGGCGATAAATGGTCACCTGCTCTATGGCATCGACATCCAGTCCGTGGTCTTGTCTCAGGTTGAGGGCAGCCTCAACGACATTCTGCATGTATACCTGGGCGGGGAAGCGCTTGATATCGAAACCGGGTTGGGTCAACCGCCAGGTATCCCCCAGCCCGCCGGTGGCGGCATCCCAGTTGAAGTCGCCTCCGAAAATGGCGGCGGCGTAGCCCACGGGAGATTCCAGCGCTTCGTCGCTGGCGGTGTAGCCCATGGCTGCCAGGATGGCCGACTCCGCTCCCATGCGGGCGGCGTTGCCCGGATGGGTGGATTTGACCATGGTTCCGGTGTTGGCAGTAAGCCCGCCGGTGCGGGAGGCAGCAATACCCAGAGTCATCAGGGTTTGCTGACCGTCCAGGCCCAGGGTCTTGGCCGATGCGGCTGCGCCACCCAGTGGGCCCACCAGGCCCGGGGGATGGTAGCCCGGCGCGGTGGCCGGAGCCGATGCGGCCCTCAGCCTGCCCTGTATCTCCCACCCCAGCACGTAGGCCGTGATGACGCGCTTGCCCGGGACGTGGTGGAACTCTGCCAGCGCCAGGGAGGCCGGCAGGCACGAAGAGGTACCGTGGGTGGGTGGAAACCCTTGGATTTCGTAGTCCAAGCAGTGTCCAAAGACACCGTTGGCAAAGGCGGCGGACGGCGGGTTGGTCTTGAAGCCCCAGCCTGCCACCGAGGACTGGGGAGCGCCGCCGCTGTCACGCACGTAGCGGCCGATGATGTCGGCCAGTTCCTGAACGGAACCGGCCACCACGTTGGCCACACCGTCCAGGATGGCAATTTTGGCGGCTTCGACCACCGGCGCGGGCAGGGTCTCATACTCGGTGTCGGCAATAAACTGGGCCAGGGTCTGGGTTTCGTTCATGGGGTTCTCCGTAATATCAACCAGCAATGCAAAAAGTGATTTTTCACTTCCCCGCATCGGTGTGCGAAGGTTCGGGCAGGGAGCCTGGCGGGGGTTCGGTAAAGGTCTCGCCCTTGGCCTCTGCTTCCAGGCGGCGGCGATTCCAGGCCGCCCAGCGCTGGCGTTCCCGCTCTTCGCCGATGGCCTCCCCTTCCTCTCTACCTT
>DAOUIY010000031.1:0-31334 GCA_034423215.1 Dehalococcoidia bacterium | reverse complement strand
GGGCTTCCTAGCGTCCCTTTTCGTCGTTCCCGCGAAGGCGGGAACCTCGACCGGCAGTAGTTAAGATTCCTGCCTTCGCAGGAATGACGGTGCATTTGACGACACGCCCTAGTGAATATTCGTGCCTATTCGTGGATGAATAAGACCGTCAGGTGCGGAAGTTGGCCCGGCGGAAGGCTTCGGCGTACTGGCAGCCGGCTTCGGCGCCGGCGTCGCGGGCCCGCCGGTAAACATAGTCCACCACCTCGCGCTCCGGGTGGTCGGCCACCTGGCTCTTGTGGGCCTGGACGGCGGCCAGCTTCACCTCCATGGTCTCGCCAATGTCAATGAAGGTGTCGGCCCTTTCCGTGCCCCAGAAGAGGATGGCGCCGGTCTTGTGGGGTTCCAGGCCCTCCTCGCTCCAAAGTTCTCCGAAATGAAGGTGGTCGCGGGCGTAGGGAAAGACGGCGTCCAGGGCCACCTGTCCGGCGATGCGGTGGTCCCGGTGCCAGACCATGCCGCGCACGTAGGGCTCGGTGACCATTACCACGTCGGGCTTGAGCCGCCGGATTTCCCGCACCAACTGCTTGCGAAACTCGCCGGTGTCTTCCAGTTCGCCGTCGGGGTAGCCGAGCCTGATGATTTCGTTGACGCCCAGGACTTGGGCGGCGTCGGTCTGCTCGCGGTCGCGGGTGGCGGCCAACTCTTCCGAGGTAATGCCGGGCTTTTCGGTGCCCTTGCCGCCGTCGGTGCAGACCACGTAGGAAACTTCGGCGCCCCGGCCAATCCACCGGGCCAGGGTGCCGCCGCACCAGATTTCCGCGTCATCGGGATGGGGCGTTACTACCAGCACGCGCTGGGGGGTTTCTTCCATTAACAATCTCCCTTGTTCCAGTGGGTCAACTGCTTTGCATTTACGGGTAAACCCCGGACTCCGCTCACCTTGAGCTTGTCGAAGGGCCGCCCGTTCATGGTTCGACAGGCTCACCATGAGCGGACTACCGGGTTCACCGTGTGCGGACTACCCGGTTCACCGTGAGCGGACTTTCAACTTATCCATCGTTCCAATAACGATATACCACGAGCCCCGGCATTAGCGGGATGGGAAGCCCTGTCACCGCCCAAAGAAACGCCCGCCACCAACACCGTCAGAATTACGCCCAGGCAGCGCAGCAGCTTTGCGTCTGCCATTTGGTAATCCCCGGCCGCCATGGAAATAAAGGGAGGGGGTGGCGGCGCCACCCCATGATACCTGCCCCGGCCAGCGGGTACAAGCAACCCGTTCCACAAGGGGCCACAAAAGAGTGTGACATTCGGACGGCGGCGGCGGAGCCATCAGTCGTGATCGCGCTCGCTGATTACCGGCGCTTCCACGTCGGACTGGCCCATGAGGGATCCGGCCAGCAGGCCGCCGGAAATTATGATTTTCATGGCATCGTCAACGCTGATGTCGGTGAAGGTAACGTCGGCGTAGGGGACAACAATGAGGAAGCCCGAGGAGGGCACGGGCGTGGTGGGGACGTAAATGGCCAGCATGTCTTCGCCGTCGGTCTCGCCCAGGTAGGAGGTAATGAGGCCGATGGACTTGGACCCCTTGCGGGGAAACTCCACCAGCACTACGCCGCGGTAAGGGCGGTCATCGCCCCGGCTGAGGGTCTGCATGGCCGACCGCAAGGGGCTGTAAATGCTGCCGACGCCGGGAATGCGTTCCACCAGCCAGTGGACGCCGTCAATCATCTTCTGGCCCAGACCGTGGGCGGCAAACCATCCGGCGATGTAGAGCATCACCAGCATGAGGGCCACCCCGGTGCCGGGCGGATGGGGGATGGGCAGATAAACCAGCAAGATATTCTGAATTACCGGGTCCACCAGGTCAAAGATGAACTTGAGGATCCAGATGGTAATGAAAAGGGGCAGAATAACCAGCAGGCCGGCGGCAAGCCTGGTTTCCACGTGGACCAGTATCCTGCGAGGAAATGGTCTCTTTTCCGGGTTGGGCCTGGCCATTCTACTCTTAGTCCTTTTGAAGAAAGGATAGGGGTTTGCGGGGGTCGCAGGGGCCTAAGGGCCCGCAGGCCTGTTCGCCACGGTTAACCGGCTTTACCGGCCCGGGCCAACCGACGCTGCCTGTCCGGGAACTACCTAATCCGGGACGTTACCTGTCCGGAACGCCACTTGTCCGGGGCGCTGCCTGTTTGGAATGAAACAGGGAGGACACACACCGATACCGGGGAGCGCCGGCATCCCCAAGGCATACCTTGCTGCGGGACGCGGGCGCCTGTGAGAGGCAGTCGCGGCGTGAATGGAGGCGCTTCAGACTCCGGGAAAGCGCCCGCAACCTTGTCAGGACGCGCGGGCGGCGGCCCTTTCTTCCACCAGGGTTTCGTAAACTCCGGCTATCAGTTCGGCCACCTTGTCCCAGCTCAAGTCTTCGGCGCGTCGTCGAGCGGCCAGTCCCATGCTGTGCTGCAGGCTTTTGCTTGATATTAGCATTTCGAGGGAGTTGGCGAAAGCCTCCGGGCACCGCCAGGACTTGAGATAGCCGGTGCTGCCGTGCTGGACCACGGTGGACAGGCCGCCAACCCGGGAGGCCACCACCGGCGTGCCGCAGGCCATGGATTCCAGGGCGGCCAGCCCAAAACTCTCGTAAAAGGAGGGAACAACGCAAACGTCGGCGGCGCTGTAATAGACGGGCAACTCTTCCTGGGCCACCCGGCCCACAAAGTGGATGGACTCGCCGACCTCCAGGTCGCCGGCCAGGGCCCGCAGGCGGTCCACCTCTCCATCCTGGCCGTTATCGTCGCCCACCACCAGGACGCGCACGGGCTCGCAGGTATCCAGGTGCGCGGCGGTGCGGACCAGCAGTTCCACGCCCTTGAGGGACTCGATGCGGCCGACGTAGAGAAGCACCTTGTCGCCGTTTAGGCCGAGACGCTTTCTCGATTCTTCCCGGTCCAGGGGCCGGAAGGTGCCCAGGTCAACGCCGCAGGGGGCCAGCCGGATGCGGCCAACGTCTGCGCCGTACAGCCTGGCCATGGAGTCCCGCTCGTGGGGGCTGAAGGCGATTATCCGGTCGGCGGAAGCTATCAGCTGTTCCTCCACCTCCTGCCGCTCCACGGGCTCGTTTTCGCCGGCGCGGGACTGCATCTTGATGCGGGACAGGGTGTGGAAGGTGACGACGTGGGGAATATCCAGCCAGCGGCCGAAGGAACGGCCCAGCCACCCGGAAAGCCAATAGTGGGAGTGAACGGCCCGGTAGGCAAGGCCGTGGCACAGGGTAAAGGCTTTCATCTCTTCCAGGAAGCCGGGAAGCAGGCCGTAAAAGGAACTCATGGGCGCGTCCGGGACGCCGGCGGGCAGGTGAATCACCCGCACGTTGGGGGAAATGGCTTCTATACGGGACGGTTGCCCGGCTTCTACTTTGCCCGGCTGCCCGGCTTCTATCCCGTCCGGTTGGGCGACGCCGATTCGTGACGGTTGTCCAGAGTCGAGGCATTCAGACTGGGGTGCGTCGGGGCGGTATTCGCGGGTAAAGACGTCCACGGAGATGCCGACGTTGCCCAGGGCCCGGGCCAACTGGCGCACGTACACGTTCATGCCGCCGGCCTTGCCCTCGCCGGGGGCGGCCAGGGGGCTGGCATGGAAGGATATGAATGCTACCCTGGTCTCGCTCAACTGTCGCTCACCGCCGCCGGTTTGCTGACCACCATGCGGTAGATGGTACGGTCCAGGCCGCCCAGGTGGTACTTGTAGGGTTCGGGGCCCCGCAGAAAGTCGAAGTAGTTCTTTTCCTGCTCTATGGCCTCGCGCAGGCAGAGGGCGTTGAGCAGCAGGCCCACGCTGTAGTAGCCGTATTCCGGATTATAACCGCTGTTGTAAAGAAAGCGAGTCCCGTTGTAGTCGAAGCAAAGGGCCGTGGCCACGTCCTGGCCGTCCATTTGCAGGAAGAAGAGGCGCAGCATGTCCAACTGGGCGGTGCGCTGGGCGATGCGCCGGAAGAAGGCCTCCCGCTCCGGGGTCATGTAAGCGTCCTTTTCCGGGTCGCTCTGGCGCATGAGGGCAAGGAAGTCGTCCAGCCTGGCGGCCACCGTTTCCGGGTCCTGGACGCAGTACCAGCGCCAGCCTTCCACAGCTTCCAGGCGGCGCAGCTTGCGACGCAGTTCGTGCCGGTTCTTCTTGGAGAGGCCGGACAGGTACTCGTCCCAGGTTGAGGGCAGGGAAAGGCCGGGCGTCACGTCTTCCTCGATAATTTCCACGTGGTAACCGCCGCGCCTGGCCAGCTCCGGCAGATATTCGAGGGTGGGCGAGTCCTCGATAAGGGAAGGAAGCTCCAGGGCCTGCCAGTCCTCCTTTCCCAGCCAGTCCATGAGGGCCGAAAAGAAGGCGTCCTCGTGGCCGGGGCGGACCATGAAGTCGTTGTAGTCAAAGGTCTCGGTATTTCCAATGAAGGAGAGGGCATCGCCCTGGCGGGACAGGGAGGCTATGGCGGAAACTGCTTCGCCTTTTGCCCTGTTTTCACCGTCTTCGCCATTTGCGCCGCTCTCGCCGCTGCCGGGGGCGGCCCCGTCCCTGAGGTAGAAGCCGGCCATTTCCCGGCCCTCATTGAAGGAATCCCACCAGACCTCCTGCCACTGGGGCATGAGGTAGAAGGTGTTGACCGGGCATTGGGACAGCAGCTCCAGCCACTGGGGCCGGATGTCGTCGAAGGACTTGAGGGGAATTGCCTCCATGCCAGCGGCCAAATCAGGCATCCCTCCGCAGCAGGGCCAGCAGGCTGTCCCGGTCCCAGCGGCAACCGGCGAAATCGCCCCGGACGGCGGTGGTAATCATCCTGGAGCCCGGCTTTCGCACGCCGCGCATGGCCATGCAGAGATGTTCCGCCTCCAGCTCGACGGCCACGCCGTGGGGGGCCAGCGCGGACTGGACGGCGTCGGCGAACTGGCCGGTCAACCGTTCCTGCACCTGGGGACGACGGCAGGCCAGGTCCAGGGCGCGGGAGAGCTTGCTGATTCCGGCGATTCTCCCGCTGGGGACGTAGGCCACGCTGGCGGCGCCGAAGAAGGGCAGCAGGTGATGCTCGCACATGGAATAAAAGGAGATGTTGCGAAGGACCACCGGGTCGGCGCTCTCTTCGTCAAATACGGCGTCAATGGCATCGCGGGGGTCCTGGCCCACGCCGGAGAAAAGCTCGGCGTACATCCGGGCCACCCGCTGGGGAGTTTCCCTAAGCCCCTGGCGGGCCGGGTCCTCGCCAATGGCCAACAGCAGGTCTGCCACGATTTTTTCTATCGGCTGGTGAATCGTACTACCCACCTTGTGAGAAGGCGCTGGCTGCCGCCCCGCCCTCTTGTCACCTTGTTGTATCGTTGCCTTGTTGCTTCGTTGCCCTGTCATCCTGCGGGGGCGAGGGTGGCCGCCTCCACGGCTTCCATGGTTGGCTCAATCTCGATGGTCTGGGCGGTAACGCTGCTTACCGCCAGGTCCGGGTCCTTCAGGCCCGAGCCGGTAATGATACATACTACACGCTGGTCGGCCAGATTCAAGCCCTGGCGAACCTGCTTGATTAATCCGGCCACGGAGGCCGCCGAGGCCGGCTCGCCGAACAGCCCTTCCCTGGAGGCGAGGAGCCGGTAGGCTTCCAGTATCTCGTCGTCGCTGACCTTGTCAATCAGGCCGCCGGACTCGTCCCGGGCCCTCAGGGCGGCGTCCCAACTGGCGGGATTGCCGATTCGTATGGCCGAGGCGATGGTCTGCGGGTTGGCGATGGGGTGGCCGTGAACAATGGGAGCGGCGCCGGCCGCCTGGAATCCCATCATGCGGGGCAGGGTGCGGGTGCGCTCCAGCCGGTGGTATTCGACGAACCCCTTCCAGTAGGCGGTGATGTTGCCGGCGTTGCCCACGGGAATGAAGAGGCAGTCGGGGGCGTCGCCCAGCACGTCGGCGATTTCGAAAGCGGCGGTCTTCTGGCCTTCTATGCGGTGGGGATTGACGGAGTTGACGAGGGTAATGGGGTGGTTGCGGGTAAACTCCCGGACCAGGCTGAGGGCGGCATCGAAATTGCCGTCCACCATGATAATCCTGGCGCCGTAGGCCATAGCCTGGGCGAGTTTGCCCAGCGCCACCTCCCCCTTGGGAATGAGAACGTAGGCCTGGAGGTCGAGATAGGCGCTGTAGGCGGCGGCCGAGGCGCTGGTGTTGCCGGTGGAGGCGCACATGATGCCCACGGCGCCCTCCTCCACGGCCTTGGCGATGGCAACGACCATGCCCCGGTCCTTGAAGGAACCGGTGGGATTGCAGCCCTCCAGCTTGAAGTAAAGCTCCTTGCAGCCCAACTCCTTGCCCAGGTGGTTGGACTTCACCAGGGGAGTATCCCCCTCTCCCAGGGAGAAGATGGGGGTATCCTCGGTGAGAGGCAGGAACTCTCCGTATTTTTTCAGTACGCCTACGCCCATACTATTGCAAGCAACCTTGGTAGTTTATCCACGAATGGGCACGAATATTCACCAATATTTCCCTTTGCCATTATCAGCCAATCGCGAAAATTCGCGGGTATTCGTGGACAACTGGAATGCGGCCCTAATCCTCAATGCGCAAGAGGCTGCTTATTTCCTGCACCACCTCCAGGTTGGCCGCCAGCTTCAGGGCCTTCTGCACGGAGGACTCCCGGGCCGGATGGGTGGTAATCACTATCTCAGCAGTCTGGTCCGCAGGGTTGGCGTCCTTCTGCAGCACGGAAGCGATGCTTATATCCTGCTCGCCCAGGATGCGGGCAATCTGGGCCAGCACCCCGGGGCGGTCGGCGATGTTGAGACGCAGGAAATACTTGCACTCCAGGTCGTCAATGGACTTTACGGCGCCGGACTCCTCAATGGCGCCCGCGGGCAGCGGGCTGGCCCCGGAATGCAGGTTGCGGGCAATTTCTATGAGGTCGCCGACCACGGCGCTGGTGGTGGGCCCGCGGCCCGCTCCCCGACCGTGGATAAGTACCTGACCGCACAGGCTGCCCTCGACTTCCACCGCATTATACACCCCATCCACCTTGCCCAACATAGTATCCTGGGGAATCAGGGCCGGATACACCCGGGCCTGGATGGCGCCGCCCTCTTCCCCGTCTTCTCCGTTCTCCCTGGTAGCAATGGCCAGGGACTTTATGGCGTAGCCAAGCTCGTGGGCGTAGCGGAAATCCTGAAGCTGGAGGCGGGTAATGCCCTCGCGGTAGATGTCGCCCGGGGCAACCCGACGCTGGAACGCCAGGCCGGCCAGGATGGAGAGCTTGTAAACGGCGTCGTAGCCTTCCACGTCGTTGGTGGGGTCGGCTTCGGCATACCCCTGCTCCTGGGCCTCGGCCAGGGCCAGGGAGAAGTCGGTATGGTCGTTGGCCATGCGGGTGAGGATATAGTTGGTGGTGCCGTTGATTATGCTGCGCACGGAGCGGAAGCGGTTGGCCGCCAGTTCCTTGGACAGGCAGCCGATTATGGGAATGCCGCCGCCCACGCTGGCCTCGTAGAGCAGGTTGAGGCCGTTGCGCCGGGCCAGGGAAAGCAGTTCGGGGCCGCGCTTGGCCATGACCTCCTTGTTGGCGGTAACAACGTGCTTGCCGGCGGTGAGGGCGTCTTCAAGGTAGCGGGCGGCCGGGTCCTCGCCGCCGATAACCTCCACCACCAGGGAAATATCCGGGTCGGACAGGACATCCTCGGGATTGGCGGTAATCAGGCCCGGCGGCAGGGAAACGTCCCGGGGGCGAGAGGGGTCGCGCACCAGGACCTTCTTGAGATGCACCGGGCGGCCGGACCGGGCCGATACGGTGCAGCTAGGTTCCAGCAGGGCTTCGGCGACTCCGCCGCCAACCACGCCCAGGCCCAGAAGGCCGATGTTGACAGGTCTGTTTTCGTTCAATTCGCTCACAATTGGCTGTTGACGCCGACTTTCGACCGCAGGCTAAAGGCAAGTCCCGGGGAAGGGAGCGTTGTCGGGCCGGCAGTTGGTTTCAGCGCTGTTGCTGATCTATTGGGATGGGTTGCGGCGGTTGCGGCACTTTCATCCCGCCCTTCCACTTTTGACGGGGGAAGAGTATATATCAGGTAAGTAATTCAACCTGACCTTATCGTAAGATATTCCAGCCTGTCGAGGTTCCCGCCTTCGCGGGAACGACGGATGTATATGGATACCTCGGTCAGCCCGTTAAGAGTCAAGAGCGGCTTTGAAACTGCTTTTTAGGGGAAGCCGGGGCTTCCGCCTACGGGCGGGCCGGTCTGCTGCACCCTCGGGGCCGACAGTTGGACCTGGTCGGCAACCCAGGCATAGACCTCGCTGTCGAACTTGATTTTCAGCCACTCCTCGTCCGAACCCCTTGAAACCTGGTCTTCAAACCACTGGTCAACCTTCTCCTGCGCCAACTGGCCGCGGATGCGCAGTCCCCGCCGCAACTCTTCCCGCTCCTCCTCAGGCATGTTTCGGAGTTCCTCCGGGGTTTTTCCAATAAGTTCTTCCAAGCTGGTAAGCTCGCGCTCCTCCGGGCCGGAAATCATGTGGACGATATAGATGCCATCCTGGGTAAAAATGGGGTCGCTGAACTCGCCCTCGGGAATTGCCTCCCGGTTGCGGTCGGGGTCGCCGAAAAGGCGGTCGTCCAGGTCGGGGAAGGCCTCCCTGGGCACCCAGCCCACGTAGCCCTGGGAGTCGGTGAAGCCGTCGGGCACGTTAACCTCGGCGGCCACCTGGCCAAAGTGCTCACGCTTCAGCCGCTCCCGCACCTGCTGCGGGTCGGCGGGACCGTCCTGCTCCATGCGTATCCACGCCACCTCCACCTGCTCCATGGTCGGGGGCAGAGACGTATCAATGAGGACCGCCAGATGGTCGCGCAGAATCTCCTCCTCCACCAGCCGGCGGTATTCATCCTCCGATAACTTGGTAGAAGTGAGGAAGGTGGTTAGGTTATTCCGGTATTCCTCGTCAAGCTGGTCGTCGGGGGCGTTGGGGTCCACCGGCCGGAAGCGGCGGCGCAGTTCCGATTCAATATCCTCGTCGGTAACGCTGAAGCCCAGGCCCGGGGCCGCCTGTCGGATAATCTCGGCCTGGATCATGTCCTGGAGGTACTCGAAGGGCACGGTACTCAGGTCAACGCGGCCGCCCTGGTAGCGGTTGATGCCCTGCAGGACACGGATGCGGTCCACCAGGTCGCCCATGGTGAACTTGACGTCCCGCACCTGGCCGGCCAGCACCCGCGGGGGCCGGTAAAACTCCATGTAGTAGCCGATGCCGACAATCCCGATGACCACCAGGATGAGGGCGACGCCGATACCGATGGCTATTTTCTGGCGGCGTCGGTCCTGGGCGCGCCGTTCCGAGGCCCGCTGGGCGTCTTCCGACGCGGCCCGACGGTTGCGGCGGCGGCGGCGGTCGCCGGGCGCCTGGGGCATGGACTCTTCGGGAGACCGGGGAAAGACCATCCTTGACCTCTACGACCTCTACAAAATAAACCGGAAAATATTCCGGGCGAACAGGAGCCGACAGCGGGCGACTGCCGGAATTACCTGCTTAACAAAAGCCGAGCTTTCCTTGCGGAAAGCTCAAGCTGGTTCGGAAACTACCTGCCAGGTGTCGAGAACAGACCCGACTGCCACCGAGCCACGGGGCTACCGAGCCACCGGGGCCGGACAGGATGCCTGCTAGCGGCGGATGCCGCTGCGCATGGCCTGCATGGGCACGAAGGGCAGCAGGGCCAGATGCCGGGCGCGCTTGATGGCATTGCTGAGGGCGCGCTGGTGCTTGGCGCAGACGCCGCTCTTGCGGCGGGGCTCTATCTTGGCCCGGTCGGAAACGTAGCGGCGCAGCCGTTCGTAGTCCTTGTAGTCTATGTGCTTGACGTGCTCCACGCAGAAGGAGCAGACCCGACGTCGGGGAGCATAACGACCGCGGGGACGACCACCCGGGCGGGGGCCGCCGGCCGGTCGCGGGCCGCGGGGTTGGAAGCCACCGGGGCCGGACCTGGGGCCGGGACCTGAGCCGGCGCCCTGTCCTGCGGGAGCGGGTGCGGGAGCCGTCTGGCCGGCCGGAGCCGGGGCTGCGGGTGTTGCCGGTGCGGGTGTCGTCATACTTGTAATGTTCCTCCGCTAATTTTCGCGCTTGCCGGGAAGGTGCTGGGTAGGCTTGCCTGGCTAAAAGGGCAGGTCGTCTATGTCGTCGGGGGAATTGCCGTAGCCGCCGCCCATGCCGCGTCCACCGCCGGCGCCACCCTGTGCGCCGAAGTCATCCATACCGCGTCCGCCCTGGTTACCGTAGGGAGCGCCAAAGTCGTCACCGGCCGCATCGCGCGGAGACCCGAGCATCTGCATTTCGGTGAGGCTTATGTCATTGGCAATCCGGGCCTGGCCGTCGTTGCCCTGGAAAATCCGGGTGGTCAGTCGGCCCTCTACGTAAACCTGCCTGCCCTTGGTCAAATACTGGTTGCAAATTTCGGCCATTCTTCCCCAGGCGTTTACGTTGAACCACATGGTTTCTTCCCGCTGCTCGCCGTCGGCGGTGCGGTAGCGACGGTTGGAGGCGACGCTAAAAGAGGTAACACCCTGACCGCTGGGGGTGTACCGCATTTCAGGATCCCTTCCTACGTTGCCGATGACAATTATCTTGTTCATCCACGCCTGCTTATGCCTGGGACTGCTCTTCCGCTGCGGGGGCTTCCTCGGCCGCGGCAGGGGGGGCTTCCGTTTCCGCTTCGGCGACGGGTTCAGCGGCTGTTTCGGCGACG
Organism: Dehalococcoidia bacterium; assembly: GCA_034423215.1. Classification (GTDB taxonomy): domain Bacteria; phylum Chloroflexota; class Dehalococcoidia; order Lucifugimonadales; family UBA3495; genus Bin22. Next base: position 20,608 of record DAOUIY010000031.1, on the reverse strand, counting down.
GTATCGGCGGGGGCCTCGGCTGCTGTTGCCTCTGCCGCCGCCGGGGCGTCCTCCGCCGGGGCGCTTTCCGCGGGCGCTTCAGCGGTTTCCGTCGCAGCCGCCGGAGCCTCGGCAGCCGGGGCTTCACCTGCCGGCGCTTCGGCCGTTGGCGCTTCGGCTGTTGGCGCGCCTTCAGTAGCTACGGCTTCGGGGGCCTGGCCGGATTCACCGGCGGACGCCTCGGCCTCGCCCTCTCCGGCGGGGCGGGCCACAGCAGCGGGAGCGGGACGGGCCGCCACCGGGTCGGGCAGAATCTCCCGGTCGGGTATGGAAATCACCAAGGACCGCAGCACCCTTTCGTCAAACTTCAGGAAGTTCTCCAGTTCCTGGTTGAAGGGCCTCTCGGTGGAAAACCGGATCAGGCGATAATTGCCTTCCAGGAAGTGGTGAGCCCCCTGGTGAATGGGATAGGCCAGGCGGCGGGTTCCCCAGGGCTGTTCCTGGAAAATATCGCCGTTCCGGTTGGTGATAAAGTCGTTAATCTGGCCCCAGGCCTCGCTGGCCTGGTCCTGGCTGAGCATGGGACTGAGGATGGTAACAAGCTCGTAGTGACGCAAAAAACTCTCCCGAAAACTAACCCGCAAATTTCAGGCCAATCCAAAGTGTGCGGGGATTATATCATTGGCGGATGTACCGCTCAACTAGGAATCAAGCCCTGGTACCGGGAAACCGGAGGTCAACTCCTTGACCGCGCCCTTGACCTCTGCCATAACCTGATCGTCGCCCATGTTGTTAAGGACCCGGGATATGAGGCGGGAGACCTCCTTGGTCTCCGATTCTCCAAAGCCCCGGCTGGTGATGGCCGGGGTGCCCAGCCTCATGCCGCTGGCCACCCGGGGCGGCCTGGGGTCGAAGGGTATGGCGTTCTTGTTGGTGATGATGCCGACAGACTCCAGGGCCGTCTCGGCCTGCTGCCCGGTGATGTCCATGGGGGTAAGGTCCACCAGGATGAGGTGGTTCTCGGTGCCGCCGGAGACCAGCCGCAGCCCCGCCTCGGAGACTTCGGTGGCCATGGTGGCGGCGTTGGCCACTACCTGGTGGGCGTAGCGGGCGAAGTCGGGCTTGAGGGCCTCGCCAAAACAGACGGCCTTGGCGGCGATGATGTGCATCAGCGGCCCGCCCTGCATGTAGGGAAAGACGGCAAAGTCTATCTTGCGGGCCAGGTCGGCGGTGGACATGATGAACCCGCCCCGGGGCCCGCGCAGGCTCTTCTGGGTGGTGGAGGTCACCACGTGGGCGTGGGGGAAGGGCGACGGGTGCGCCCCCCCGGCAATGAGGCCGGAGATGTGGGCCATGTCCACCATCAGGTAGGCGTCCACCGAGTCGGCTATGGCGCGGAAACGGGGGAAGTCGAGAATCTTCGCATAGGCGCTGCAACCGGCCACTATCAGCTTGGGCTTGTGCTCTTTGGCCAGGCGCTCCACCTCGTCGTAGTCAATCAGCTCGGAGTCCTTGTCCACGCCGTAGGGGACGAAGTTGTAGAGCTTGCCGGAGAAGTTGACGTTAGCGCCGTGGGTAAGATGGCCGCCGTGGGACAGTTCCATGCCCATGACGGTATCGCCGGGCTCCAGCAGGGCGAAATAGACGGCCATGTTGGCCTGGGCGCCGCTGTGGGGCTGGACGTTGACGTGCTCGGCGCCGAAGAGTTCTTTGGCCCGCTCGATGGCCAGGGATTCCACCACGTCAACGTGTTCGCAGCCGCCGTAGTAGCGGCGGCCGGGGTAGCCCTCGGCGTACTTGTTGTTCATAACGCTGGTCTGGGCTTCCAGGACGGCCTTGCTGGCGTAGTTTTCGGAGGCGATGAGGACGACGCAGTCGCGCTGGCGGGCGTCCTCAAGTTCAATGGCGCGAAAGACATCGGGGTCTTGCTGGGCGAGCAGGGACATAACAAAAGCCTACCTTTTTGAGAGCAAATAAAAAGCCGGGCCAACCGGCGCAACCGAGGGGAGGGGTTTCGGTTAAAACCAACCCATCGGGCCGCTGCCGCGCCACGGCCAAGCATCGGGGCTAGTATAACGGCGTGGGAGTTGGGGTGTCAAAGTTGGAGGGGTGGGGTTCCAGAGAATAGGGCATCTAGCAAAAATAAGAAGAGCCAAGACATACTTGCCCTGGCTTGGTACTCATCATTGCAAAAGAGAAGTCGCTGGATGCCTAGGCCTGAAGCTCTATTTGGACTTCAGTTTCTCGCATTCTGTCACGTAATACTTCAAGAATGTGGCGAACGGGATCCCGCTCTCTCCTAGAATCAGGCATCCTGAACCCGGAATCAATCTCAGTAATGATAAACCGGCCGTCCGAGTCTTTCTCATATTCCCCGGCCACTTCACCATCAATCCATATGGCACCAGAGTGGGGACCGCCAAAGCGGAGGGTTGCAAAGGGCTCTGGGTCATTGTCTCGATAAACATGTATGCGGTCTGGCTGAAGATAAATGGCGACTGGAGTGCCTGCAACATCGAGAGTTTGCCGACGAGTTGGATTGAGTGACGCTTCGGTCAGAAGCTCGCTAATAGTAGGATATGAACTGGTGAAGGACATACTTGTTACCTCCCGTCAAAACTGTGGAACCGGTCCTGAACCAGTAACTTGGGCTGAAATGATTCTTGCTCGCTCATAGACTGCTTGGTACAGTCCCTGAAAGCCAGACTGACCTTCTCTGAAGTCGGGTTCCACCGTCTGGTTAGCACGGCGACCATAAGCGAGGGCCCAGGTTTTAGAGGGATTGCGAGGACTCGTTACTCCTATAGCAAAACCTTTGTTTGACTGTAAAAGGGACATGCAAGGTACATCTGTGGCACCATCTCCCAGATAGATCATATTTTCAAAAGGCACGGGGCGCTCGTCGGGTTCTTTGGGTTCATTCACCGCAAATGGACGCCCAGCAGAAGTGACGGCAACCAATCCCTTGTTAATCACAAACAAGAATCGTGTCTTTTCGGTGAAGGAAATGACGTTCTTGGGAAATGTGATAACGCCACGAGCGTCGTAGGAAAAGTCACATCCCCAAATGTGATGGGTAGCGTCCTTGAGAGGACTAGCACGTAAGAGTTCAGCAATGCCTCCGGAAAGCACGTAAGATTCCACCCGTATACCTGCAGCGCGGAAGGACGGTTCACTTTCAATTTTGGTCTTGATGAGGCTAAAACACTCAGGCACGCCCGGGAAGAATTTTAGAGATTGTCCTACTTCCTGGAGTTTGGCAGCAGTGAGCATAGACAACGGTCCATTATCTGCGGCCAACGCAACCATGCGGCTCATATAGGCCAGTGGGGGATCCCATCCTTCTCTCACTAGCGGAGCGGCCTCTTCTTGAAAGAACTTCCTGCTGTCAACGCCGCATCGGTCAAGTAGTTGGCCAGTCGTATCTGGGGCGAGAGTGTCGTCACAGTCTGAAACTATAGCGATAGTGGTTTGGGGCAACTGACACCTATCTGGCCAATGGTTAAGGCACTAAATTAATTGCTGGACTGGAAAAGGTTCCCCCGTGTTCCATTCGCACAAAGAACCATATCCATCGCTAGTAAGCGTGTCAACCCGGAAATGACATTCAGTAGAGATTAGCAGTGTGATCAAATCAACCGTGTCCTTAATTTCCCCTACCCCTCCCCCCTCAACTCCTTTATCTGCGCTTCCAGGGACTGGGCGGTGGCCGTGTCGCCGTCGGAGAGGCGGAAGCAGCGGTCCAGGTAGAGCTGGGCCAGGCGGGAGCCCCGGCCGGTAGTTTCCCGGGCGGCGGCCAGCAGGTTCAGCACCTGGAACTCCTCGGGCAGGTAGCGCGACAGGGCCGTTATTTCCTCCGTTACCTCGCCGGCCATGGATTCGTCGCGGCCTTCCTGGGCAAATTGCAGCTTGCCCAGCAGATTTGACAACTCCGCCAGCTTGTCCCGTTCGCTCATCAGGCCAAACAGCACCTCGTTTACCGAGAAAGAGGTATCGGTGTCGGACTCGGCCTGGGCTTCCGCCGCCGCACCCGCTCCCACCCCCAATCCCGTGCCCGCCCCCGGGGGGATGCTTTCCGCCGCCGGGGCGCCGGACAAGCCCTGCCGGTCGTAGAAGTCGGCGCATAGCTGGGAGTAGGACTGGACGGCGTCGGTGATGGACTCCATCATGCGGGGCAGGTCAAAGGAAAACATGCTGGAGCCGAATACCAGGTCGTCCTGGCGCAGGTCGCTGAGGCGCTCCAACTCACCGTGACCGTTGACTTCTTCGGGCACGGGAGGCATGGCGAAGGCCGAGAAGTCGTTGAGGGGCAGGTTGCCCAGGTGGGAAGCCAGGAAGGGCGGAACGTACTTGCCGAAATCGGCCTTAACCGGCAGAACGACAATGTAGCTGGCGTAGAGCTTGTCGGGCTCCGTGTCCACCCGGAAATAGACCAGGGCGTGGCCCCTGGGCCGCTGAGAGTCTCCCCGTTCAAAGGTCAAGTCCATGTGCCGTTCCTGCCGCTGCGGCTATACGCTCGGCGTGTCCCGGGATGGCCGCAACTGTTGTTATTTGTCGGATTATAGTTTATGGATGGATAGGGACACAAACGGGGTTCGCTGCTCCGGGGAAAACCATGTCTTGATGATTCCCTACGCCAAAGAGCAGCAGAGGCCGCAGAGGCTCGTTACACGCTAACTGATGCCGAAGTGAGATGTACATTTGCTCCTGTGGGGTCTATTCGATAATTGGGCGCTGCCCTCACCCCCGGCCCCTCTCCCTCAGTGAGAGGGGAGAAAGAGCGCTGCGGACTTCACCCTGGCTTTGGTTTAGCAGGTCATCGCCATAGGAATGGTGGATAAGCTGAGAGTCCGCTCGTGGTGAGGTCGTCGAACCGCCAACTTGTCAAACTGCGAACGGGCGGCCCTTCGACAGGCTCAGCGTGAGCGGAAACATCGTCCAGAGGTTGTGGATTACACCTTCGCTCGTATCCTGTATTATTGGCCCAGGGCTGGCAATCTACACTGGCAATCCATGGTTGCCCGTCTGTCAAATCCGATTTGGGAGCGATGATTTTCATGGCCAACTTCACCGAATTTGCCCTTAACTCAATACCCCTCTGGGACCGCTCAAAGCTGGCCGAGGTCGAGTTTTACGGCGGCCTGGACCCCGTTCTTCCCACGCCCTTCCGCATTGGCTCCGCGGCGGCGGCCAGCCTGGCTGCGGTGGGCCTGGCCGTATCGGACCTGTGGGAACTGCGTACCGGACGGCGTCAGCAGGTCAAGGTGGACACCCGCCGGGCCACGGCGTCCCTGCGCAGCAGCAGGTACATGACCCTGAACGGCGAGCCGGCGGCGGGGGAGCGCAACGCGGTTATGGGCGTCTATCCGGCCAGGGACGGCCGGTGGAGCTACCTGCACTGCAACTTTCCCAACCACAGGGAGGCCGCCCTGAGCGTCCTGGGCGTCGGGGAAGACCGGGCGCAAGTGCGGGAGGCGGTTGCCGGTTGGGACGCGCTGGAACTGGAAGAGGCTATCATTGCCGCCAGGGGCGCCGGCGGCATGGTGCGCACCATGCAGGAATGGGCACAGCATCCCCAATCGGCGGCGGTGGCGTCGCTGCCCCTGCTGGAAATAGACAAGATTGGCGACGCCCCACCGCAGCCATTGCCGGAAGGCTCCCGGCCCCTGTCGGGCATACGGGTGCTGGACCTGACCCGGGTGCTGGCCGGCCCTACCTGCGCCCGCACCCTGGCGGAACACGGCGCCGACGTGATGAAGATAGCCGGCCCGCACTTGCCCTTCAACGAGGGCCAGGAACACGATACGGGTCACGGCAAGCTGTCCGCCCACCTGGATTTGCGAAAACCCGAGGACGTGGCCACCCTGAAGGGCCTGGTGCGGGATGCGGATATTTTCTCCCAGGGCTACCGGCCCGGAACCCTGGCCCAGCGGGGGCTGGCCCCGGAGGATTTGGCCGAGATACGGCCCGGAATCATCTACGTGTCCCTGTGCGCCTTCGGCCGGGTGGGGCCGTGGGCCGAGCGGCGCGGGTTCGATACCGTGGTGCAGACGGTCAGCGGCATTACCCACCGGCAGGGGGAATTGTTCCCCGGGGCCGAGCCGGGGCCCCAGTTTTACCCGGTGTCGGCCATTGACTACCTGACCGGCTACCTGATGGCCTACGGCGCCCTTACCGCCCTGGCCCGGCGGGCGACGGAGGGCGGAAGCTGGCTGGTGCGGCTGTCGCTGGCCCAGACGGGCCGCTGGCTGGTGGGGCAGGGGCAGGTCCCGGAATCGGAACTGAGCAACATACCGTCGGACTTCACGCCGGAGGAGATAGCCGGTTGGTCAACGGTCAGTGAAGTACCGGGGGGCGACCTGAAACACCTGGCGCCGGTGGTGGACCTTTCGGAGACCCAACCCTACTGGGCCCGGCCGTCGGTGCCCCTGGGCTACCACGACCCGGTCTGGCCCGAACGGTCCAGCTAGTTTTTGTTTTAATCCAGGAATAGGCACGAATGAGCACGAATGGCCCTCACCCCCGGCCCCTCTCCCTCGGGGAGAGGGGAGCAATATTATTAGTGGACATTCGTGCCCATTCGTGGACCCAAGAAGATAAAGAGGTGACGCTATGACCTCGTCGAACAGAGTATTGGAAGGCAGGATAGCCATAGTTACCGGGGCGGCCAGTCCCATCGGCATGGGCCGCTCCATTACCACCGGACTGGTGCGGGCCGGGGCGCGGGTGGCCATGCTGGACATCAACGAAGACTGGCTGGACGAGACGGCCAGCGTGATGCAGGAAATAGGCGGCGACGATGCGGTGCTGCCCATCGTGGCCGACGTTACCAGTCCCGATTCGGTGGCCCAGGCGGTGGAGCGGACGGTCAACGAGATGGGCGGACTGCACATCCTGGTCAACAACGCCGGCATCAACCTGCGCTCGGGCGGCTTTGCCAACCCGGGAGAGGCGGGCCGCCGCACCGACTTCTGGACCATTGACCCCTCGGGCTGGCTGCGGGTTATCGCCGTGAACCTGAGCGGGCCCTTTCTCATGTCCCACGCCGTGGCGCCCTACATGGTGGAACAGGGGTTCGGGCGCATAATCAGCGTTACCACCAGCATGGATACCATGTGGCGCAAGGGCGGCGCGCCCTACGGGCCGTCCAAGGCGGGGCACGAGGCGCTGGTAGCGATAATGGCCCAGGACCTGGAGGGCACGGGCGTTACCGCCAACGTGCTGACGCCGGGCGGGGCCACCGCCACCAACATGGTGCTGCCCCCCGACGGGACCAGCAGCCGCACCCTGATTCAGCCCGAAGTTATGCAGGCTCCCGCCGTGTGGATTGCGTCGGACGAGGCCAGCCAGTGGACCGGCCGCCGCATTATCGCCTACTACTGGGACGAATCGCTACCCCTGGAGGAACGGCTGGAGAAGTGCGGCGCCCCGGCAGCGTGGCCGCAACTGGGCCTGCAGGCGGTACACCCGGACTGGTATGAGCGGGGGTAGGGGGATGTCCAAGCTGTTAAGTGTTGCGCAAGATACCTGCCCATATCACGGAGTCCAGGAGGGCCATGCAAGCGTTTTTAGCCCCAACGCGGAAGCGGTGGATTATCAACAGCCGCTCACTTTTACTGGCCTGCGTCGTTGCGCTGGCCTTGCTGAATTCCGCCGTTGCCTGCGACGCGGAAGAGGGAACGGAACGGCCCAATTCCGGCCAGGGGTCCCTTGTAGTTCAGGGCGTCGCTGACTCCGAAACTGAGTCCACACCAGGACTCACACCAGGACTCACACCAGGACTCACGCCCCTGGGAACCTCGGGAGAGGCAGGCAACCGGGCCACCGCCGGTACGGAACCCGCGGCGGCAGCTGAAGCCATCCCCGGCCCCACGCCCCTGGTGGTGGGTCCGGGACTCTCCGGCAACCTGTCCACTCCGGCTCCGGAGGAGGCTAGAGAGGAAACCAAACCCGCCCCGGAACCCGCGCGGCAGCCGCTGATTGAAGCGCTCCTGGCGGAAACCTCCCCTGAAACCGACCGGGAGGTTCTTATTGCACTATACAAAGCCACGGGCGGCGAGAATTGGTACGAAAGCGAGAAATGGTTGAGCGACGCGCCATTGGACGAGTGGGCGCGTGTCACCACCGACGACAGCGGACGCGTAACTAGCCTGGAACTGGGCGGCAACCAGTTAAGCGGGGAGATTCCGCCCGAGTTGAGCAACCTCGCCAACCTGGAATACCTGGGCCTCGCCCTCAACCAGTTGAGCGGGGAGATACCACCGGAGTTGGGCAACCTGACAACCTTGACCCTCTATGCTAACCAGTTGAGCGGGGAGATACCGCCCGAGTTGGGCAATCTCGCCAACCTGAAAGGCCTGGCTCTCTACAATAACCCGTTGAGCGGGGAGATACCGGCGGAGTTGGGCAACCTCGTCGCCCTGGAGGTGCTGGACCTCACCTTCAACCAGCTGAGCGGGGAGATTCCGCCCGAGTTGAGCAAGCTCGCTAACCTGGGATACCTGGACCTCAGCGGCAACCAGTTGAGCGGGGAGATTCCGCCCGAGTTGAGCAAGCTCGCTAACCTGGAAGAACTGGACCTCAGTGAGAACCAGTTGAGCGGGGAGATACCGCCCGAGTTGAGCGACCTTCCCAGACTGACTTTGCTGCGCCTGGGCGGCAACCAGTTGAGCGAGGAGATACCGCCCGAATTGAGTAACCTCTCCAGCATGGCATCGCTGCGCCTGGACGGAAACCAGTTAAGCGGGGATATACCGCAAGAATTGGGCAACCTTGCTTACCTGGGAGAACTGGACCTCAGCGGCAACCAGTTGAGGGGAGAGATACCGCCGGCATTGGGCAGCCTCGCTAACGTGCGACACCTGGACCTCAGCGGGAACGAGTTGAAGGGAGAGATACCGCCGGCATTGGGCAGCCTCGCTAACGTGCGACACCTGGACCTCAGCGGCAACCAGCTGAGGGGACACTTACCGCCGGCATTGGGCAACCTCGCTAACCTAGAATACCTGGACCTCAGCGGGAACGAGTTGAGCGGAGAGACACCGCCGGTGCTGGGCAGCCTTGCTAACCTGGGATACCTGGACATCTGTGGCAACAAGTTGGGGATAGACATACCGCCGAATACCTCTCCTGAAACCGACCGGGAGGCGCTTATCGCCCTATACAAAGCCACTGACGGAGAGAATTGGCACGACAGCGAGAAATGGTTGAGCGACGCGCCCCTGGACGAGTGGGCGCGTGTTACCACCGGCGACAGCGGGTGCGTCATAGAACTGGAACTCTTTGATAACGGACTGACCGGGGAGATACCGCCGGAGTTGGGGAACCTCGTCGCCCTGGAGGTGCTGGACCTCACCTTCAACCGGTTGAGCGGGGAGATACCGCCCGAGTTGGGCAACCTCGCCAGCCTGTGGCACCTGGGCCTCAGCGGCAACGAATTGACCGGGGAGATACCGCGGGAATTGGCCAATCTCGCTAACCTGAAGCAGATGTTCCTCAACACTAACGGGCTAACCGGGGAGATACCTGCGGAGTTGGGCAACCTCCCCTTCCTGCAGATTCTGGACGTCTATGACAACCGGTTGAGCGGATGTGTGCCAGGCATTTTGCAGGGCAAGGTATCGGAATACTACGGCAGAGATATTTCCTTCTGCCCCGAAGCCCCTCGCCGGACGTTGATCTCCCTGGCCCCGGCGGAGACATCCCCCGAAACGGACCGGCAGGCGCTTATCGCCCTTTACAACGCCACCGACGGTGATAACTGGAACTACGGCGAGAACTGGCTGAGCGACGAACCGCTGGGCGAGTGGGAGGGCGTCACCACCGACGACAGCGGGCGCATCCTGAAGCTGGACCTGGGCGGCGTCGAGTTGAGCGGGGCGATACCGCCGGAGCTGGGCAACCTCACCAGCCTGGAATACCTGGACCTGAGCGGACACCCGTTTCTCCGGGATAAAAGCGACAACCAGTTGAACGGGGAGATACCGCCGGAGTTGGGCAACCTCGCTAACCTGGAATACCTGGACCTCTTCAACAACCGATGGACCGGGGAGATACCGCCGGAATTGGGCAACCTGAGCAGCCTGAAGTACCTGGACCTGGGCAGCAACCGATTGAACGGGGAAATTCCGCCGGAGTTGGGAAACCTCGTTAACCTGGAAGACCTGGACCTCAGCAGCAACCAGTTGAGCGGGGCGATACCGCCGGAGTTGGGCAGGCTTACCAACCTGCAAGACCTGGACCTCGGCAGCAACGAGCTAAGCTGGAAGATACCGCCGGAGTTGGGCAACCTCAGCAACTTGACAAGTCTTTACCTATTCTACAACCGGCTGAGGGGAGATATTCCACCCGAGTTGGGCAACCTTGCCAACCTGACCGGCCTGGGCCTCCAGGACAACCAGTTGACCGGGGAGATACCACCGGAACTGGGCAACCTGGCCAACCTGGATGCGCTGTCCCTTGGCGACAACCAGTTGACCGGGGAGATACCACCGGAACTGGGCAACCTCGCCAACCTGACATGGCTATCCCTCAGCGACAACCAGTTGACCGGGATACCGCCGGAGTTGGGCAGGCTCAACAACCTGAGACATTTGAACCTCTATAACAACCTGTTGAGCGGTGAGCTACCCCCGGAGTTGGGCAACCTCGCCAACCTGGGAAACCTGTACCTCAGCGGCAACTGTGTGAGCGGGATACCGCCGGAGTTGGGCAACCTGGCCAACCTGGTACAACTGTACTTCGCTAACAACTGCTTGAGCGGGGAGTTACCGCCGGAACTGGGCAATCTCGCCAGCCTGGAATACCTGGACCTTAGCGAAAACCAGTTGAGCGGGATACCGCCGGAACTGGGCAATCTCGCCAGCCTGGAGTATTTGGACCTCAGCAGCAACCAGTTGGAAGAGGTGCCGGCGGAATTGGGCAACCTCCGTGGCCTGTCGCATCTGGACCTAAGCGATAACCAGTTGGGAGAGGTGCCGGCGGAATTGGGCAACCCACCCTACTTGAAAGGTCTGTACCTCGAAGGCAATCCGCTGAGCGGATGTCTGCCGCGCAGCCTGGAGGACAGAGCTTTCGCCCCTGGCGCCAGGTTCTGCCTATAGTTTTGGCGGATAATCGCTGCCCCTGGAGTAACGGCTGGAGAAGTGCGGCGCCCCGGCAGCATGGCCCCAACTGGGCCTGCCGGCGGCGCATCGTGACTGGCATGACCGGATATAGGGCGGGCCATCTAAGGGAGGCTTGGCGTGGCGTTCCTTTGAAGAGTTAAGCATTAGCGGGTACAGTTGCACCCGCTAAGTTGGGAGGTCTGCCGCGAAATCAATGTCCTCAATGGAGGGAATGCGGAAAGTAAACTTGGTGCCGCCGTTTTGGTTGGTGATGGCAAAGTCGCCCAGGCTAATTATATCCATCCCAACCAGGATATCCGCTAAAGGGATGTCCGCTTTGGCGACGCTTAAATTGGATACCGTGAAATCGCTCGGCAGGGTTATATTTACCAGATAGACTTCGGACAAATAGCTCCCATCAACATGGAAAACTTCCGTAAATCCTATTGGCAACAACTCGCAGGCATCAACCACCACCTGGGAAATTACACTGTTCGTGGCCCCAGTATCCCACAGAGCAGTAAATCTCTCTCTGCCTGGCTCCCCTTCGTCGGGGTTGTCCGGGTCCCAGCTACCGGTCACCTCACACTCGTTGGTCAGTTCAAACAGGGTAACCGGACTGGCTGTCGTAAATGCATGAACCGGATTGCCTTGCATTAGGGGGCGCTCACCCCGGAACCGAGCTTTACCGTGTAGTCTTTAGTTCCTTCACTGACCCGCTGTACCAGGAAGGTACCCATAAGGTGCTCCTTCCTCGTCGTATAGACGGCTTCGGGTACCGTGGCGTAGTCGCCGATGACCTGATTGTCCTTGAGAACGATGACGCGCCCGTCGAACTTCTCAATCATTTCAAGCTGATTCTCAAGATAATACTCGAACTCTTTAAGCAAGTTTTCCCTGACTTGGTCGCTCATCGCAATTCTCTTCATGGAGAGGTTAGTTCTTTGTGGTGAACTGTTACATCTTCGGGGTGATACGTGGGGCACCTACGTTGCCCGCAGCGCCTCTTGAGTATCATTCCTTGCCATATCAATGTCAAACTTGAGGCAGCCCTGAGGTTGACTCGTACGCTGCGGCGAGGTGATGCCCTTTTTCCCTTTTTCACCCCCGTACCCTGTGCTATAATCGCAACGCTTTTTGGACGGGGGCTTGGGAGGCGTCATTAGCCAGGGGCTGGCGCTACGGGGCTGGGACGAAGGGTGGTGGCCTTCGCTCCGGGCAGATGTTCCGGTGAAGGGCCGGACCAGCATCAGGAAGGGGGTATGGCTGCCGTATCCCGGTTCAGGCAGTCCACAAGCATGAACTTCGCTAATGGTCCACTGGTTGACACCGACGACTTGAGAATTTTCAGCGGGAATTCTCACCCCGCCCTGGCAAAGGACGTTTGCGACTACCTGGGGATGCCCGTCAGCCAGGCCGAGGTCTTCAAGTTCGCCAACGATAATTCCTTCGTGAAAATCCTCGAAAACGTCCGCCAGCGGGACGTTTTCATCATCCAGCCCACCGGGGCGCCGGTAAACGACAATCTGATGGAACTGCTCATCATGATTGACGCCTGCAAGCGGGCCTCGGCCGGGCGCATCACCGCCGTCATTCCCTACTATGGCTACGGCCGTACCGACAAGAAGGACCAGCCCCGGGTGCCCATTACCGCCCGGCTGGTGGCAGACCTGCTCACCACCGCCGGGGCCGACCGCCTGCTGACCGTTGACCTTCACGCCGGGCAGATTCAGGGCTTCTTCAATATCCCGGTGGACGAACTGACCGCCATGACCATCCTGTCCGACTATTTCAAGGCCAAGGAGATGGAAGACCTGGTGGTAGTGGCGGTGGATATTGGAATTTCCAAGCGGGCGCGAGACGTGGCCGAATACCTGGACTGCCCCCTGGCCATCATTGAGAAGCGCCGCATAGACAACGCCGACCGCTCCGAGACCCTGAACGTCATCGGCGACGTGGAGGGCAAGGTAGCCCTGACCTTTGACGACGAAATCCTTACCGGCGGCACCACCATTAACGCCGGCCAGGCCCTGATGGAGTGCGGCGTCACCCAGGTTTATGCCTGCGCCACTCACCCGGTATTTGCCAGCCGCGCCTACGACGCCATAAACGGAAGCGACTATGAAGAGGTGGTGGTGACGGATACGCTGCCCCTGGACCCCAACAAGAACCAGAAAAAGGTCAAGGTACTGTCGGTAGCCCCCCTCCTGGGCGAGGCCATCAGCCGCATCCACGTGGGTCAGTCGGTGGGCGAACTGTTCAGCACCCGCGGCTACCCGGAGTTTCCCAACCGGCGGGAGTGATTAAGTTCACCTGGTTGATGTTCACGCAGTTGAAAAGGGTGCGCGGCGTCCGTAGCGTGCTTTCGTCTCGGATCCGTAACCTTAAAGCAATTCGCGAAATTGCTCGATGGTGAGGCCCGCCTTGGCAATTAAGCCTCCCATAGTAACCGCATCAACCGGGTTATGGCGGGGAATGATTAGCAGGATTTCGCCATCTGACATTGCAATGTGTCCGCTTTGGCGGATAACTCTATATCCTACCTTGGCAAAAGCTCTAACTGCTCTCTGGTGGTTAATGCCGGGGCAACGAGGCATCTAGGCAATCGCCGGTTGATTAATGGGTAGGTCGCAGAGTTCGACCTGCAAGCCGTCCTCGGTCGCTTCACGTACTAGATTGTCCCTTCGCTCCCTGGTTTGTTCTAAGGTGCATTCTAGGTACAGGGTAATAGCATCAGCTATGTTGACCAGAGCATCGTCCCTGGTGGTCCCTTGAGACCAACAGCCAGGTAACGCCGGGCAAGTAACGGCATAGCCTTCTTCTGTCTTGAGCAGAACTACTTCGTAACGCATCTTTCTTCCCCTGTAGCGGGATTGCTTGTAGTGGGACCGCTGGCATTGCAGTTTGGTTTCCATTAAGGTAACACACAGTATTGTTTCCTTTCAAAGCAACTCGGCCTATTGAACGGCCTGACTCTAACAGAAGGAGGAGTGCTTCCATGTACGACCTGCTTATCAAGGGCGGCACGGTAATTGACCCTTCCCAGAACATCAACGGCCCCAACGACGTGGCGGTGGAGGACGGCAAGATTGCCCGGGTGGCGCCGGACATTCCAGCCGAGGAGGCCGCCCGGGTGGTTGAGGTCAAGGGCAAGCTGGTGACGCCCGGCCTGATTGATCTGCATACCCACATCTATGACGGCGTCAATGGCAACGGCGTGGAAGCCGATTTGGGCGGCGTGCGGGCCGGCGTTACCACCATGGTGGACGCTGGCAGTTCCGGCTGCGACACCTACGGCGGCTTCCCTCGCCACATCATTCCCAACAACGCCACGGAGATAATTCCCTTCCTGCACATCTGCCGCACGGGCCTGGCCACCACGCCGGATATTTTCAGCCCGGCCAGCATAGACCTGGACCGCACCATACAGGTGGTGGAACAGAACCGGGACACCATCCACGGCATCAAGGCCCGCATGGTGTCGCCGGCCCTGGAGATTATGGGCATGGAGATGCCCCGCATGGCCAAGCGGGCCGCCGTAGAGGCCGGCGTCAAGCTGATGGTCCACATCGGCGACACGGAAAAGCGCTACGACGAAAAGGTCATCCACCAGCTTTTGCCCATCCTTGAAGAGGGAGACATCGTAACCCACCTCTTTACCGCCAACCCGGGCGGGGTAATTGACTCCGAGGGCAAGCTGGTCCCCGAGGCCAAGGAAGCGCAGGAACGGGGCGTGTGGCTGGATACCGCCCACGGCAGGATGAACTTCAGCTTCGACGTGGGCCAGCGCGTCCTGGACCAGGGCTTGCTGCCCCACTGCATCAGCACCGACCTGACCCTGCCGGGCCGCCAGTTGACCGTCCACAGCATGACGGAGATGATGACCCGCTTCCTGGCCATGGAGTTTACGCTGGAGCAGGTGGTGGAGATGTCCACACTGAACCCGGCCAAGGCCCTGGGCCAGGAAGACCGCATCGGCTCGCTGGCCCCCGGCCACCAGGCCGACATCTCAGTGCTGGACATTACCGATGGCGACTGGGTCGTTTATGACGTGGTGGGCGGCAGCCGCCGGACGGAGAAGGCGGTGGTGCCGGTGCTGACGGTGAAGCGCGGCGAGGTTTACGAGGCCGGCTGGGGCCCCCGCCCCTGGGGCTGGGAACCGGATTCGGCGTAGGCAATTTGGGCGCCCAAGAGGAGCGGGCTCTGGGCATAATATGAGAGCATGCCTTTGAGAGCCGGTTGCAGAGCAATTGCAATATAGGCTGCCGTAACTTGCACAAAGTTCTTCAGCTGGAAATAATGTCGCCCTGAGCTTGCCGAAGGGCCTGAAATCCTGCCCCATAGCCCGGTTACGGGCCCGAAAGTCGGTTAGTGGGATGGAGTTTTGGTTCTTCACTCCGTTCAGAACGACAGTCTTGGCCATTCAAGACAACATTACGTTAAGACACGCTTGCCCTGGAGCCTGCTTTGCCCTGCCGGGCGGGGTGGCTGTAATTTGGATATAATTGCTGATAGCCCTTGGCGCCCGGCGCCCCTGTCTGGCCGGGCGGGTGGCATTGTTGAGCTACTACAGGAAAAACGAGGAGTAACTAGGAGGAATTATGGCCGATTTCGTTAAGGTTGCCGCGGTGAGCGAGGTGTCCCCGGGAGACATGAAGGTGGTGGACGTGGGAGACGACCAGATTCTGCTGGTTAACGTGGACGGGGAGGTCCACGCCTGCGATGATATCTGCAGCCACGCCTATGCATCCCTCTCCGAGGGCGACCTGGACGGAGCCGAGGTCCAGTGCCCGCTCCACGGCGCCATTTTCAACGTGAGGACGGGCAAGGTCCTTACTCCCCCGGCAGTGGACGCTCTCAGGACCTTCGAGGTAAGAGTCGAGGGGGACGATATCCTGGTAGGCCCGGCTCGCGAGGGGGAAGAGTAGTTTTCCTTGCCTGCGGGTTTCAGACAGCAGAAAATCTTGGGACATCCTCAAACAATTGAGGTTAAAAAGTAGGGGCGGGTTTGAAACCCGCCCCTACGGCTATTGCCATGTAGTCCTGCACAAGGAACCTCTTTGCGGTGCAGCCCTGGCCGCAAAACTCGTCAAAAGCCCGGCGATGTTGGAATGGGCGTTATTAGAAGCGGGGCTACCTGGGTACGCCAAGCTCGGAGAAGGGCCAGTAAACCAGCCAGACCTTTCCCACCACGTTCTTTTCCGGGACCGGGCCCCAGTTGCGGGAATCGTTGCTCTGGGAGCGGTTGTCGCCCATCACAAAATACTCCCCTTCGCTCATCGTCTGGGGGGGCAGGTTGGTGGAAAAGGGGCCATTGACGTAGGGCTCCTGGTAGGTGAGCCCATTAATGACCAGCCTGCCGTCCACTATCTCGACCCGGTCACCGGGAATGCCCACCACCCGCTTGACGAAGTCTCGCTGCGGCTCGCCGGGGAAACGGAAGACGATGATTTCACCGAACCTGGGGGCCCGGAAGGGACGGCTCTCATGGTTCTTGTCCACATTCCAGAAGGGAACAACCCGGGAAAGCCGCTCAACATCGAAATTGAAGTAGATGAGCTTGTTAACCAGCAGATATTGTCGCCCCTCCAGGGTGGGGGCCATGCTGGAACCTTCGACCCGGAAGTTCTGAGCGCTGGCCTGGATCAGGATAAACACCACAATGGCCAGGGCCATGGCTTCCAGGATTTCCCGCAATACTGCTGTCATGCCTCGCCAGAAAACGCTGATGTGTAAGTAATCCCCTGCCAAGCCACCCCCTGAGCGCCCGTATAATTTAGACCAATGCACTCCCAATGGCAATAGGCAGCGGCACAAGCCCCAGCTACAGGCACACAGGCTACCGGCCCCCAGCTACGGGCACACAGCTACGGGGAGAGATGGCGGGGAACCTGGCGGCAGGGGCGGTTCGAGCCCCGTATTTGCGGGCAACCAACCCCACCCCGGAATGGCATCGCAATGGAGCTTCGGGGCAAGCCGAACATTTGATGGGCAAGCTGAAAGCCCGCTCATGGTGAGCTTGTCGAACCACTAACGGGCCTCCCTTCGACAGGCTCAGGGTGAGCGGGAATGTCAGCCATCGGTTCAAATGAGTTGAACCAGCGATGGGAACAGCGCCTTTCCACCCCGTTGCTTCAACCGTCTCTTCTAATCCACGCGCTGCCGGTGGACTTTCGCGGCTATTCGTGGATAATCTGCGGTATCCCATCAGTTAGCTCAGTCAGTTAGTTCAGGAGGAAAAAGCTATGCCCTGGCAGTACCAGTTTGAACTGCTTACGCGGCCCTACGGCGGAGTCAGCGAAGGCCCGGTGTGGGACGGGGAAGCCATACTCTTTACCCACATACCGTCCAGCCGAATCATGCGCTACGACCCGGGTTCGGGGGCCATTACCGAAGCCCGCGCCGGCACCAACCACACCAACGGCCTGGCATTTGACGCCCGGGGCAACCTGTTCGGCTGCTGCTCGGGCGGCCGGGCCATTGTGCGGTTTGACGACGACGCCATAGTGCGGGTAGCGGAGGAAGTGGACGGGCAGAAACTCAACACCCCCAACGACCTGGCCATAGACCGCAGCGGACGCATCTGGTTCACCAACCCCTGGAACGCCGGCAACATTGACCCCAGCGAGGTAGAGGAACTGGACAATCGCTCGGTGCTGCGGGCCGACCCCCAGCCCGACGGCAGCTACTCCGTCACCCGGGTTACCTTTGACACCACCATGCCCAACGGCATCCTGGTATCCCCGGACCAGCGCACGCTGTACGTGGCCGAGAGCAACAGCGACCGCATGGACATTGACCGGGAACTGCGCGCCTACCCCATTAACGACGACGGCAGCCTGGGCGCCTACCGGACGCTGCACAGCTTCGGCAATGATTCCAACGCGGTGCACCGGGGCATTGACGGCATGTGCCTGGACGCCGACGGCAACATAGTTGCCACCGCCGGGTGGGAACTGGGTGGCCCCGGGCCCATGATTTACGTCTTCTCGCCCACCGGCCGGGTTCTGGAGACCCACCCCATCGGCTGCAACCGCCCTACCAACGTGTGCTTTGGCGGTCCGGGGCTTACCACCCTGTACGTCACGTCCACCGACGGCCACTTCTACCGGGCGGAAACGGACCGGGTGGGCTGGGCTATCTATCCCTGACGGGATGGCTTAAAGTTAGAAATTATGCGTTAAGAGTTAGAGGTTGAACTGTTTGCCCGGGAATAACTTCTAACTTTTAACTACCAACTTATAACTGATTGCGGGGGCAATCTTATGAGCATGAACCTGAGCGGACACGGTTTTACCCGGCAGCAGATTCGGCAGGGCGGTGGTCGGGGCACCGGCAACGACCACGTTGAGGACCTGTACGGCTGCACCGAGCTTTTCGTTTACCAGACTCCCAACCGGAAGGTGACGGGCCTGGAGTCGCTGAAGCTGTTCATCGAGTCCGAGGGCTGCGAGGTGATATACACCGCCGACGCTCCGCCGGAACTGAACGGGTACGAGACCATGCGCATTACCCAGCGACAGGGACAGGCCATTCCGCCGGCGGTGGTGAAGCGGTGCCACTCCTGGGCGCACCAGCGCAACTTCCTTCACAGCTTCTTCAAGCCCATGTACCGTTAGGGCCTTTAGCCCACGAATGGGCACGAATTTTCACTAATCGCTTGATGACGGGCGGCCGGGCGTTGCCAGGCTGTACCACCCGTGCCCCGGCCAAGTCCACTGGCGGCGTTTGAGAGGGGTCTTATGATTGACAATGCCCAGACCTTTCAGGAGCAGTTGCAGGAAATTGAAACCGCCGCCGTGGCTTTGGCCTGGGGCGCGGGGCGAATTCTGTCCGCCAGCTTCGGAAGCCAGCTTTCCATCGAATACAAGGACAAGAACCAACTGGACCCGGTGACCTCGGCCGACAAGGCCACCCAGGACTTCCTTGTAAGGGAAATCACCCGCCTCTTCCCCGACCACGGTATCCTGGGCGAGGAGGGCTCCGTCGAGACCGACCCCGCCGGCCCCACGCCGGACTTCCTGTGGGTGCTGGACCCGCTGGACGGCACCACCAACTACCTCAACGGCCTGCCCGTATATGCCTCCTCCATCGGCATCCTGCACCGGGGCCGCCCCGTGGCCGGGGCGCTGTACATACCCTGGCCCTCGCCCGGTGGCGGCTTTGTGCTGCACTGCCGGACCGATGGCGGTTCCAGGTTTACGCAAACCGAAGGCGGTCCCGCCGAGCCGGTGTCGGTGTATGCCTCGGAAAAGCCGGTGGGCAACCGGCTCATCGGCCTGCCCGGGCATTTCGTAGCGACGACCAGATTCGGCAAGCCGGTGGGCCGAAACCCCGGCGAGTTGCGCACCACCGGCAGCATTGCCTACGAGCTGGCCATGACCGCCTGCGGAGTGCTGCAGTACGCCATCATCGGGGCGCCCCGGATGTGGGACATGCTGGCCGGGGCCATAGCCGTCCAGGAGGCCGGCGGCACGGTGATGACCCGCCTGGGCAAGGAAAAGCAGTGGCGGCCCATGGAGTCGCTGGTTCCCACCTGGGAAGAAAAGCCTCCCACGCTGAAGGAACTGCGCCAGTGGGTAGCCCCGCTGGTAGCCGGCAACCAGCAGGTAGCCCCCCTGATAGCCCGAAACATGCACCCCCGCTTCCGCCCGGTAGCCAAACTGAAGCAGGCGGGGAGAAAGGCGCGGGGGCTGGTGAAGGGGAAGGGGAAGGGAAGTTAGAGTTCCTTGCGAAGGCTGGTTGATGCGACAAGGGCCACTCTTTGCCGGCCCACACCCTTCCGGCGACGCTTGGCATTTGAAACCAACCGTTGCCTTTGGAAGTAAGTCTTTGCCGGCCAACCTTTACCTATACCAGCATAATGCTGGCACGTTATTGGCAGGGGGGATAACACTATGCCACCAAAATACTCTCGGCCCAAGCCTATCAGGAGAAAAGGGGCCGTTACCCTAAAGGATGCCCGCAGGGCCGTTCGAAATGTTCAGAGAACCAAAAATGCCCAGAGTAAAGCCGCCAGGACAGTGGCAGAACCTAGTGTTCTGACAAGTTTGCAACAGGGCCCCAACCGCGATTGGGCGTGAGAATTCTGGGCCCTTCGGCAGGCTCAGGGCGACATAACTTCCAACTCAGGTGTGCTGCATAACTTATGAAGCGTCCTGCCCCGCTTAAACGTAACAGTTCAGAGTTAGGGGGAATCGGCTGCCCTCCAGCGCCGTCCTTCCGGCGAAGGCCGGAATCCAGGAGGGTAAGTGAACCAGCAACGTATTGATTGGCAAGAATTCTGGATACCGGCTTCCGCCGGTATGACGGTTTCAGAATGGAGGTCCCCCAAATCTCAACAGTTACGCCTAAAACCCCAGGGCAATCGCGTTTTGGGCTAGGCTGAACGTCCAAGCAGGAGGTCATGTAGCCCTGAGCTTGCCGAAGGGCCTAAAATCCTTCCCCCAAGCCAACTTTCGGGTCCGTAACCGGGCTCTGGGAAGGCTTTTGGATTCTTCACTGAGTTTACCCTGAGCAGGCCG
>DAOUIY010000030.1:0-34610 GCA_034423215.1 Dehalococcoidia bacterium | reverse complement strand
ATAGCCCGAGCCCTGCAGGTGGGCACCGCCACGGTGGAACGGGTACGCCGTCGGTGTGTGGAAGAGGGGATGGAAGCGGCCCTGGGCCGGCGCCAGCAGGTGAAGCGGCGTCCGAAGAAACTGGACGGGTCTGGGGAGGCCCACCTTATAGCGTTGGCCTGCTCGGCGCCCCCGAAGGGACGGGTCAATTGGACGCTGCAGTTGCTGGCTGATGGATTGGTGGAGCGGGAAGTAGTGGAGAGCATCAGTGCGGATACGGTGGGCAGGACCTTGAAAAAAACCAACTCAAGCCTTGGCTAAAGGAGTGCTGGTGCCTGCCGCCCCAGGGCAGCGCTCAGTTCGTCTGCGCCCCCGTATCCAGTACGGGGCAGGCTATGGAGGACGTGCTGGAAGTGTATCACCGAGACTACGGGGAAGGGGAGGTGCTGGTGTGCCTGGACGAGACCAGCAAGCAACTGGTGGGGGAGACCCGCCAGCCCCGGCCAGCGAGACCCGGCGCTCCCATGGCTTACGACTATGAGTACCGGCGTAATGGGGTGAGCAACCTGTTCATGCTGTTCGCGCCCCTGGAGGGGTGGCGACGAGTGGAAGTCACCCAGCGGCACACCAGGAAAGACTGGGCCCAGGTGGTACGCCAACTGGTGGACGAAGACTTTCCCCACAAGGAACGGATAGTGCTGGTGATGGACAACCTGAACACCCACCAACTGCCATCCCTGTATGAGGCCTTCGAACCGGAGGAAGCGCTGCGTATTGCCCAGCGCCTGGAGATACACCACACGCCCAAGCACGGCAGTTGGCTGAATATGGCAGAGGTAGAGCTGGGGGTGCTGGCTGGCCAGTGTCTGAACCGGAGAATTCCCAGTCAGGAGACCCTGGAAGGGGAAACAAAGGCATGGCAGCAACAGCGCAACCAGGAGGGTATCCGAGTGAACTGGCGCTTCACCACCCGGGACGCCCGAATCAAACTCAAGTCCCTTTACCCATCAATCCAATAGCGGTGGCCTACTAGTAAATTGAACCACTACCGCAATTTAACTGATTGCCGATGCCCCAAATCGTCACTCCTGCCTGCGCGGGAATCTTAACTCCGGCCTGCCCAGGTACCCGCCGGCGCGGTAACGACGGGTTGGGCGGGCCCAGTAATCATTTCAAGCATGCCTTGAAGCAGGCCCCGCCCTCTTTTCGATTTCCGTAGTAAGAGTAATGAAATGGCCCACCGACTATGCGCTTTTCGGAAAAAATATTGTCGCATTGACAGTAAAATGCCACTGGTTTATTATTGGGTTGCTTGTTCCGACAAACCACCTTGGGAGTGTGCCTGCGGATGGATGAGTTAGACCGAAAAATAATTGCCCTTCTGCAACTGGACGGCAGGGCTTCAAATGCGAAAATCGCAAGAGAAGTGGGTGTCAGCGAAGGTACCGTTCGGCGGCGTCTGCGAAAACTGCTGGATGACGACGTGGTGCGGGTAGTCGCGGTTCCCAACCTGGAAAAGCTCGGCTTTTCCACCACCGCCCTCATTGGAATGCAGACGGGCCCCGGCAAGTCCGACGTAGTCGCCGAATCCCTGGTTAACCTGCCCGAGGCCCACTATGTGGCCGTAACCACCGGCGCCTACGACGTTTTCGTCTGGGCCGGCCTGGAGTCGGCGGAGAGCCTGGGCCAGTTCCTGCGCACCAAGATAGGCCCCATTGACGGCGTGCAGCGCACGGAGACTTTCGTAAACCTGTCCATCAAGAAGCGCACCTACGGGTTGGTGTTGTAGGTTGGCGTTGCAGGTTTGTTTTGTAGGTTTGTTTTATGGGCCGGTCTGGTAGATTGGCCTTACGGGTCGGACTCATGTAAGGGCATTGTAAGGGTTGGGGCAAAGCGGTCAAGTCGCCTTAACTGCAAGGGGCAGCCACCAGGGCTGCCCTTTTCGCTGAAACCCCGTACATTCGGAAATGTACCGTCCCGCTTCAGTCAATATTGCAAACCCGCCGCGCTATGCTATAATTTCGTTGGTTCCCGTTGGGCGCCGATATTGAGCCCGGAACAGCCAGGGGCCGCACGGGGTTATCGGCGGCGGGGACGACCCAGTACCGCTACTTCAGAGGAGCAAAAAGAGAATGGCCTACATAATTACGGAACCCTGTGTTGGTCTAAAGGACGCGGCCTGCGTGGACGTATGCCCGGTTGACTGCATTTACACCACCGATGACGACGATATGTATTACATCAGCCCGGACGAGTGCATTGACTGCGCCGCCTGCGAGCCTGTCTGCCCCGTAACCGCCATCTTTGCCGAGGACGCCGTGCCCGCCCAGTGGGGCCCCGGCGGCGAAGTTGACTACATCGCCAAGAACTACGACTACTTCAAGAACACCGACCCCGACTCTCTGAAGCGCAAGTAGTCCCCACCCCGGCACACGAAGCAAAAACGGATACCTCCCCGGGCCCGGCAAAAAGAAAACCTGCCGGCCTGTGGGAGGTTTCTTTTGTTGCGGTATCCAGGCAGACGTGAAACAAGGCAGACGTGAAACAAAGCAGACGTGAAACAAAGCAGACGTGAAACAAATCGGATTTGAAGCCTGCCCCATGTAGCTATGCCGGACGTATCTACAGGACAGGATTGTTGAGTGTATCATGGCGTGATACTCTGGTTCAGAGGAGCCGGGAATGCCCACGGTAGTCATTGAAGGATGGTTCCGATTTGTCGTTAACACCAGAGAGAACAGGTACGAGCCTCCCCACGTACACGTCTGGATAGATAACCAGGATACGTGCCGTATCAGTCTCCTTACCGGTACTTTCCTGGAAAGACCCCCGACGGGTACCCGGCGGGACATTATGGATGCTTACGTGAGAAACGCCCTCTTGATCAAGGAAATATGGGATTCCATCCATGAGGAATAAACGATGGCTACGGTGAAAGTCGAAAATTCGGACCGGATGATGATTTCCGCAACCCCTGTGGAAGAAGGGGTTATAGCCGCCTTCGCCGACGGGTGCAGTGGGATAGTCCCTTTTCGCGACCTCCCTGAAATTGAGAATCTCTCCTGTGTCAGTTCCCTTGAGTTGCCAAACCCTTACGAACTCATACTGACGACAACCCGGGACGAAACCGTGGAACTTCCCTGGGATTTTGTCCGACACTACTGCGACCCGGGTTACCAGGCCAGAATGGAGTTAATCGCCGCACTGGAAAGACAGACGCTCGGCAGCAGGGTACGGGGGTTCAGGGAGTCTGCCGGATTTACCCAGAAGGCACTGGCCGATGCCGCCGGTATCGCCCGCGTAACCCTGGTACGGATGGAAAACGGCAAACACTCCCCGAAGCTCGAGACGCTGAGGGCCGTCGCCACGGTCCTTGATCGGCAAGTGGAAGACCTGCTTGCCGGGCCTGCGGTTTTGGAGGAGGTGGAATAATGGGGAAGCCCGGCTGGCTGTTGGTCAGGCATTACCACACAATCTGGTTCCAGCAGTTGCCCGCCACGCAGGTAAGGTCGCGTTCGATGCCGTTCATCGTCAGCCCGGTAGTGTGGGAAACCAGGAAAAAATAAATGTGTCCCTTAGCAAACCTTTCCAAGTCGCTGAAGTCCGCAACTGTTGGGTCGTAGAAATACCAGTACTTGGTTACGTTGTCGAAAGCGAAACCCCGAGCCAGTTCGGGGTTTGCCTGGAACAGAAGCGCCGGCGTATCCTCATACCGGGAAGCGGAACTTGCAGTTAAATCAAAGTCCCGGATAGTTTCTCCCGATGACCATTCAGTCCAGCTTTCACTGGCTGGACTTCCATCCACGGTAAAGGTGACGGTTCTGCTGAAATAGTCGGTGTCGATGGAGAATGTCCCTCCGGTTAAGGCCTTGACGGCTCCGACGAGCCTGTTTCCGTCGAAAGCTTTAATCAAAGTGCCCTCTGGCACGATATTCCCATCAAGCCGGGCCGTTCCGACAAATACATGAGGTGGCTCCGAGGGTGAAGGTGTTGGAGAAGGGCTAGGGAGAAAAGGTGTTGGAGTGGGTTCCCCGGTAATCGTAAAATCGGCGCTGGCGGTTAACGTGGGCGCCGGGTCTGAAGTCCAAAACCAGACCAATCGCTCAGATCGCTCAGCCTGGACCTCAACGGTATGGGTACCGGTGTCCAGGTTGGGGATAGTGATTTCGAAGGACGCCATACCGTAAGTGTCAGTGTTGGTCATGCCGACCGGAATTACGTCAAGGTCGCCAATTGTTACTTTCCTGATCTCCCACGAGGGCCTGAAACCCTTCACATCAATGGTCACAGTGGAACCGGGGGCGCCACTCGTCTGGTTAAGGGTGATTACTGGTGGCAAGGTATGGTGGGTGGCTGAGTTTACCACTTCTGCGCCGGCATCATCGTAGAAGGACGTCGTAACCGGATTGGTAGATTCAATGGTGGCATTTAAGGGAATTAGCATCCAAGTTTGGAAACTGCCGCTGGCATCCGGCCTCGCGGCGCCAAAGGAGTTGTTTCCACCACCGACTCCGTACTCGATGAACACCCTAATGTCGGACCCTCTTTCGTTTCGGGCGGGAAAGCCTTCGCCGTAGACCGTTGCCAAGGTCCCAATATGACTGGAATAGGGCTCGATGGTCACCTTCCGGTCCGGAGTGGTTATTTTTAAGTAACCGGTTACGCCTGCAGAGTCTGTTACCTGTATGGTCTTGCTGCCCGCGGCGGTGGTTGCTGCGGTCAGGGGCAGGTCCACCGATGTGGTCCAGGCGCCGCCGTAAACGCCGCTACTTTCGACTTGGACAGCATTCCCGGTGTTAATCCGCGCCCAGGGAATAGCCTCTCCGTCAATAAAAATTCCCGCAACTTGGGCTCCTCCCTCGGGAGCCTCGCCAATTGTCGAGCCGGGGGTAAAGCCGACTCCCACCAGGCTTATGTGCTGGTTGGCTAACGCCTGGTTGGGGGTGACCACTATCCGTGGCCCCTCGTCATCTTGGGCAATAGTTGGAGCTATACCGCCCAGGAATAACGCAACCGCTACCGTAAAGGACAGGACAACGGCTATCGAGTAAGCTAATTTCTTCCGCACGTATAGACACCCACCCCTGGAACGGCCTGTCTGGCGCTGGATTATATCAGAGGGGCGTTTGGGCAACCATCTCGAACCTTTGTCCCCCAATTGACAGTAGCCCACCATAACTTTTAGACTACCGCCATTGTTCCCGTTTGTTTGCGCTGACGCGGGGAGGAGCAAATGGGAACAATTCCATAACGAAATAGGTAGGGGAGAGCCTGTTATGCCAACAATTGCGCCCACAAGGGAGTCTGTTTCCGAAATTTACCAGAGGCTGGACCGCAACCTGACCACGGTCCGGCAGCACCAGAACAACCGGCCGCTGGTCCTGGCCGACAAGATACTGCTGTCCCACCTGGACAATCCCGCAGAGACGGGCCTGGTTCGCGGGGAAACCTACGTTAACCTGCGCCCCGACCGCGTCATCCTGCAGGACGTGCTGGGACAGACGGCCATGCTCCAGTTCATGCAGACAATGCGCAGCACCACCGCCGTCCCCACCTCGGTCCACTGCGACCACCTTATCCAGGCCCGGGTGGAGGGCGCCCAGGACCTGCGGGAGTCCCTGGGCGAAAACAGCGAGGTCTATGACTTCTTGCGCACGGCGGCTTCCAAGTACGGCGTGGGATTCTGGGGCCCTGGCGCCGGCATTATTCACCAGGTGGCCCTGGAGAACTACGCCTTTCCGGCCCAGCTGATGCTCGGCACCGACTCCCACACTCCCAACGGCGGCGGCCTTGGCTCCATATCCGTGGGCGTGGGCGGCGCCGATGCCGTGGAAGTAATGGCCGGACTGCCCTGGGAGGTCCTGTATCCCAAGTTCATCGGCGTCCATCTCACCGGCGAGCTGAGCGGGTGGACGGCGCCCAAGGACATCATTCTCTACCTGGCTGGCGTCCTGACCGTATCCGGCGCCACCAACTGCATCATCGAATACTTTGGCCCCGGCGCCGCCAGCATCAGCGCCACGGGCAAGGGGACCATCTGCAACATGGGCGCGGAGTTGGGCGCTACCTCGTCCACCTTCCCCTATGACGATTCCATGGCCCGTTACCTGCGGGCCACCAACCGGGGTGAACTGGCCGAACTGGCCGAGCAGTACCGGCACCTGCTGGCTGCTGATGCCGAGTGCCTGGCCGACCCGGCCTCCCACTACGACCAGGTGGTGGAAATCAACCTGTCGGAGCTGGAGCCGCACCTGGTGGGCCCCCACTCGCCGGACCGGGCCCGTCCCATATCCCGGATGGTACAGGAACTGCAGGAGGACAGCGCCCTGGTGGACGAGATTTCCTCGGCCCTTATCGGCAGTTGCACCAACTCTTCATACGAGGACATGAGCCGTTCCGCCGACGTGGCGGAGCAGGCCAAGGCCCACGGGCTGTCTGCGGCGGTGCCCTTCATGGTTACCCCCGGCTCCGAGCAGGTGCGGGCTACCATCGAACGCGACGGCCAGATGCAGTCCCTTTCCGACATCAACGCCACCGTGCTGGCCAACGCCTGCGGTCCCTGCATCGGCCAGTGGCGGCGGGTGGGCGACCCGGTAGGCCGCCCCAACACCATCGTAACGTCCTACAACCGCAACTTCCCGGCCCGCAACGACGGTGAAGCTTCCACCATGAACATCATCGGCAGCCCGGAGATTGTCACCGCCCTGGCCCTGGCGGGACGCCTCTCCTTCAACCCCCTGACCGACACCCTGACCGGCGCCGACGGCCAGGAGTTCAAGCTGGACCCGCCCAAGCCGGCTCCCGACGTTCCCGCGGCGGACTTTGACCCGGGCTCATCCTCCTACGAGGACCCGCCGGAAAGCGGTAACGATATTGAACTGACGGTGGCGCCGGACAGCGAGCGCATCCAGTTGCTTAACCCCTGGCCGGCCTGGGATGGCGAGGACTTTGTGGATATGCCCGTTCTGGTAAAGGCCCAGGGCAAGACCACCACCGACTCCATATCCCCCGCCGGGGTGTGGCTGCGGTTCCGGGGACACCTGGACAAGTTCAGCGACAATATGTTCATGGGCGCCATCAACGCCTACACCGGCGATGCCGGCAAGGGCAAGAACGTGGTTTCCGGCGAGGAGGGCGTGGGCTTCTCCCGCATCGCCCGGGACTACCAGTCCCAGGGCATCAAGTGGGTGGTCATAGGCGACTCCAACTACGGCGAGGGCAGCAGCCGCGAGCACGCCGCTCTCTCGCCCCGCCTGCTGGGGGGCGCGGCGGTAATCGTCCGCAGCTTTGCCCGCATCCACGAGAGCAACCTGAAGAAGCAGGGACTGCTGGCCCTCACCTTCCCGGACCCGGCCGACTACGACCGAATCCAGGAGGACGACCGGATAAGCCTGGTGGGCCTCCGGGACATCGCCCCGGGCAAGCCGGTGGAATGCCGGGTCCAGCACAGCGACGGCACCAGCGAAACGTTGCTGCTCAACCACTCCTACGGCGACACCCAGATAGACTGGTTCCGCCTGGGTTCGGCCCTGAACCTGTTCCACCAGTAGGGGAGTGATAAGTCCACGAAGGCACGTAGGAACGGATAAGTCCACGAATTTCCAGAAATGTTCGGAAATCGAAGAGGGGCGGGCAGTCAATTGCCCGCTCCTTGAAGTGAAAGGAATTGTCAGGCAATCATAGACGTCGGAACCTGCGCCTTCGAGGCTTTAACTACGCCGGAGAGGGCGCTTATTTTGTTACAGTGGTGACACAAGAACGGTTGTGCTTGTTCGGAGAGATTATCGGCGAAGATATGCAGTTGAACGACGCCGGATATATGGTCTGTCAGAAGTGGCAGGATATAGCTTATCGCTTCTCCCACATTGAAATTGATTCCTTCGTAGTAATGCCAAACCATATTCACGGCATTATTGTAATTAACAGCGCCATAGGTGCCGTATCGCCCGATAGGAATGGATCACACGTAGGGGCGCCCCTTGTGGGCGCCTTGCCCTGTGGAGGTAGTTTCGTGACAGGATGCAGGGCAACCACAAGGGTTGCCCCTACATTAGGTGAGATCGTCGGCGCATTTAAGTCTATGACAACCGTGGAGTACGTGCGCGGGGTAAAGACCTCTGCCTGGCCGAAATTTCCGGGACGTTTATGGCAACGCAACTACTACGAGCACGTCATTAGAAATGAAGATTCCCTGTCACGAATCCGCCAGTACATCCGGGATAACCCCGCAAAATGGGCATTAGATAGCGAGAATCCATCGTATTTTACACCGTAGGGGCGGTTCGGGAACCGCCTCTACCCGGGAGCAACAACCATGCCCAACCTCCGTGAACAAGCCCTGGACATCCTGGCACGGCTCGGTTCGCAGCCCGCCACTTCCTTCATGGAGGACGGGGTGTCGCGGGTGGTGCGCCAGGCCCTGGACGAGGCCAAAGTCCCCCACCGCACCGACTCCTACGGCAACATCATCGCCCACCTTCAGGGGGCGTCCAACGACGGCTCCGTTCCCCCGATAGCCTTCATGGCCCACATGGACCACCCCGGTTTTGAGGCTGTTGCCGTGGACGGCGATTTCCTGGTGGGCGTTGCCATGGGCGGCGTGCCCCAGTCAGCCTTTGAGGCCGGCGTTCCCTTGCAGGTTGTCTTGCCCAACGGTGAGCGGTTAGCCGCAACCACGGCCGGTCCCTCCGGCGAACCATCGGAGCGAAAGGCGCTCATCAGACTGGTGGATGCGTCCCGCCTGGCCGAGGTGCCGCTGCCTGCCTCCGTGGTCTTTGACCTGGTGGACTTCCAGCTTGAGGATGGTTACATCCGTATGCGGGCCCTGGATGACCTGGCCGGCTGCGGCTCCACCTTGGCGATGCTGTCTGCGCTGAACGGGGATGAGCCACCAGCCGGGGACGTTTACGGCGTCTTCACCCGGGCCGAGGAGGTGGGCCTGGTGGGAGCGCGTCTGCTGGCGGAAGCCGGGACCCTGCCGGAGGAGACGCTGGTGGTGTCCCTGGAATCCAGCCGCACCCTGCCCGGGGCGGAAATCGGCGGCGGCCCGGTGATACGGGTGGGCGACGCCGGTTTCACCTTCAACGCCGACGCCGAGTCGGCCCTTAACCGGGCCCGCGAAACCCTGCAGGCCCGCCCCGAGGGGTTCCGGGTGCAGCGGCAGCTTATGAGCGGCGGCACCTGCGAGGCCAGCGCCTTTTCCGTGTACGGCTACCGTACCACCGGCATTGCCTTCCCCCTGGGCAACTACCACAACGGAGCCCCCGACGGCGGCGTAGAGGCTGAGTACATCCACGAGGAGGACTACCTGGGCGGTGTGGAACTGATGCTGGAAGCCGTCCGCCGCATGCCGGAACGGGAGGATACGTTCTTCCGGCGAAGGCTGCGGGAAATACCGGGGGAGTTCCGGGAGCGGATGTCGCTTGACAGAAGTTAACATTTACGATAACTTCAAATTAGAGAGATATAATTATCCATTCGGGTACGTTATTTCTTAAAGGTAATGCTTCGATTTCTAAATGGAGGTAACCCATGACCGAACAAAGCGGCAGGAGACGAAACACCCATGGAAATCCGATTGCTTACCGCAGGGTCAGCCTTCGACGTTTACGCTCCAATGAGGACGCGGGCAGGGATTGAGTATTGTCCAGTTCTTGAGTTCCTTGAAAACCTTACGGAGCCCTCACGCAAATCAATTCTCGCTGTTATCCAGCAACACTCGGCGAGGGGACCCATATCGAATATCCAAAAATCCCGGCCCTTAGGCGACGGCATATTTGAGTTTAAGTCGAGACAAGGTGACAGGCTCCTTTTCTTCTACTCCCCGATGGAGAGAAGACAAATTATAGTCACGCATGGCTTCCGCAAAGGTTCTCGCCTCAGGACCGAAATAGACCGAGCAATAAGACTTAGAGCCGAGTATATGCAGCAGTTTTCATAACTACTTTCTCTTATTTTGTACCGAATTACTATGTTAGAAAAGTATTATTCCAACTACCAATCAGACCCCGACTTTCTGGCTGAGGGCATCTCAATAGCCATTATTGAGAACGCTCACAAGGTGATGAAAGAAAAGGGCATCAGCAGGTCTGACCTGGCCCGGGAAATGGGAGTGCCCAAGTCCCAGATTTCCCGTATCTTCAACGCGCCGCCCAATTTGACCTTGCTGTCCATTGCGCGCATTGCAGTTGCATTGGGAGTAGAGCCGCAAGCGCTGCTCAACACGGAAGTATCCGCGGAAAAAAAGCCCGTCTTATCCAACACCGGCCGGTAGCGGTTGACCACGTATGAGCGATTCTCCTTGCCGCATCAGCCCCGGTTTGGCGGGCGTCGTCCATTTGCCTGGGCAGGGTAGTTTGACATCCCCTCCCCCCACAACCACAATACCTACAGCGGGTCCGCTCAATCCTCCCGAAACGGAGACACCAGCATGACCACACCAAGTACCGGCGCCACCCCCGCCCAAGAGCATCCTCCCTTCCGGCTCCCTGACATACCGGAGAAAGACCCTGACGACATGACCAGTTTCAAGCACCTGGCCCAGGACGGAAACGCATACCGGCTTGCCCATCATCTGGGAAGTCCGGAAGGCACGATAATTTCGGGAGACCGATACATTTGCGCTCGGCCCGGAGCGCCGATACGCTATCCCGACCTGCTGGTGGCCTTCAACGCGGACCCGAAACTCTACGAGTCCAACAACGGTTACGTTGTGTCGCTGCAGGGGAAGCCGCCGGACCTGGTGCTGGAGATAGCGTCCCGCGTCACCGGCCATATAGATACGGGACAGAAGCCGGAGTTCTACGCAGGCCTGGGCATTGCCGAATACTGGCGTTTTGACGAGACGGGCGATTTTCACGGGCAGAAACTTGCGGGCGACCGACTTCAAGAGGGCGCATACCGACCCATCCCCCTGGAAACTTTGGAAGATGGCAGCATACGGGGCTACAGCCGGGTACTGGACCTTTACTTGTGCTGGGAGCAAGGGAGCCTGGAGTTTTATGACCCGATTACAAACACTCCCCTGCCCGGCTTGGAGTCTCTCAGGGAAGATTTGCGGGCTGAACAACGGCAACGAGAGATTGCCGAAGCCCGCATCCGGGAACTGGAGGAGCAACTTCGGCAAATTCGCTCTGACTCCTGATCGCTCTGACTCCTGACCGGTACGGAAGTCGTCAGGCACTCATCACCCGCCGGAATCGCCGCGGCAGCCATCCGCCCCGCCACTACACCGGGCGGTAGCGGTTGACTATGGGCAGGCGCCGGTCTTTGCCGAAGGCCCGGGGCGTTATCTTCACCCCCGGCGGGGCCTGGCGGCGCTTGTACTCGTTGCGGTCCACAAAGGTTATCACCTGCCGCACCGCCGCCGGATTGTGGCCCATCTCCACCATCTCCTCGTAGCTGTAGTCCTCTTCCACGTAGGCCTTCACGATGGGGTCAAGCTGCTCGTAGGGCGGCAGCGTGTCCGCGTCCAACTGGTCCGGGCGCAATTCCGCGCTGGGGGGCTTGTCAATAATGGACCGGGGTATGGGAGACCTGGCCCCGTTCGGGCCGAAACCCTGGGCGTTGCGCCAGCGGCACAGCTCGTACACCAGGGTCTTGGGCACGTCCTTTATCACCGCGAAGCCGCCGACCATGTCCCCGTACAGGGTGGCGTAACCCATGGCCATTTCGCTCTTGTTCCCCGTGGTCAGGACAATCCACCCGAACTTGTTGGAGATGGTCATCAGCACATTGCCCCGTATACGGGCCTGCACGTTCTCCTCGGCCACGTTGGGCGTCGTACCCTCAAACCAAGGTTCCAGCATGTCGGTAAAGGCCAGGTGGGCCGGTTCGATGGGGACCGTCCAACATTCAATGCCCAGGTTGTCCGCCAGCTCTTTGGAGTCGCTGACGCTGCCCTCGGAGGAGTAGCGGGAGGGCATGGTGACGCCCACCACATTCTCCGGCCCCAGAGCGTCGGCGGCGATGGTGGCGGTCAGGGCCGAGTCTATTCCGCCGGACAGGCCCACCAGTGTCCTGGAAAACCCGCTCTTGCGGATGTAGTCGCGGGTACCGGTAACCAGGGCGTGATAGACCTCCTCCACCGGCCCCATTACCGGGGCCATTGGGAGGGATAGAGATTCCGGGGTCGCCAGGGACTGGGGTGGGC
This sequence comes from Dehalococcoidia bacterium, assembly GCA_034423215.1. Taxonomy (GTDB): domain Bacteria; phylum Chloroflexota; class Dehalococcoidia; order Lucifugimonadales; family UBA3495; genus Bin22. Next base: position 22,480 of record DAOUIY010000030.1, on the reverse strand, counting down.
CGCCGCCGTATACCGAGACATCTACAACTCTGGCGTCCCCGACTTCCCGCAGGATGGTGGGGTTCTCCTTGCGGGAGAGGGGAGCGCGGAGCCTGGAACGGAAAACGGACTCAATGTCCAGGTCCAGCGTCAGCAGTTCCTCGTCGAAGGCCGGTCCGCGGGCGATTACCTCGCCGCCCATGTCGCAGACCAGGCTGGCCCCGTCGAAAACCAGTTCGTCCTGCCCGCCCACCATGTTCAGGTAGGCCACGAACAGGCCGTTATCGGCGGCGCGGGTGCCAATCATCTTCTCCCGGTAGGCCGACTTGCCGGCGTGGAAGGGCGAGCCGTTGATGTTGACGATAAGCTCGGCGCCGGCTTCCCGCTGCACGGCGATGGGCCCCACCGGATACCAGATATCCTCGCAGATGTTGACCCCCACGCCCACTCCGTTGATGCGGTAAACCGGGCACACGTCGCCCCGGCGGAAGTAGCGGTCTTCGTCGAACACCCCGTAGTTGGGCAGGTACATCTTGCGGTAGGTGTCAACCAGTTGGCCGTCGCAGCCGATGGCGGCGGCGTTGGCAATGTCCACCCCCGTGGCCGAATCGCCCGCCTCCACGTAGCCCACCACCACGGCAATGTCCCTGGCGGCGGCCACCACCCGCTGCATGGCCTCCACGTTGGCCTGCAGGAAGGAGGGCTTGAACAGCAGGTCTTCCGGCGGGTAGCCGGTAATGGCCAGTTCGGGGAAGGCCACCAGGTCTGCGCCCAACTCCCGCGCCCGTTCCACGTACTCGATAATCCGGGCGGTATTGCCCTCGATGTCGCCCACGGTAGTATTAATCTGGGCCAGGGCCAGGCGAAAGTTGCGAATCATGGACACTCCGAGCCTGGGATTCAGCTATCCTGGTACATATTACCCTTTTTGGGACGGGGAGTGCATATACGAGACGGGTCGGGAATTCCCCCCGGTTTTCAACGGCGCCGAATGCCAAGTAAGGCGATTGCAGGGTCGCACCCTTATATCTTTTCTCACGCCGCCCTCCTAGCGTGTCTCTAACCTTGCGTTGCCCTGATATGGTAGCCCGTAGCAGAGGGACCACATTGACACCCCCCAAAGGCTCTATCATACTTCAGGGAGTCGGTTCACCTTTGCATCAAGGCCAGAAGGAGACGCCATGTACAAGGAAATTCTGCTGCCCCTGGACGGTTCGGAAGTATCGGAAAGCGCGCTGGCTCCGGCCCGCCAACTGGCGGAAACCCTGGGAGCGCGCCTCCATATTATTCAGGTCTCATCGCAGTCCGAGGACTTTTCCCTGATGCGGGGGGCCGAATTCGGCACCATGGGTTCCGAATACTCCCAGCAGGTCCTGGACGAGGTGATTACCGCCCAGCGCGACCGCATCCAGAGATACCTGGACGAAGTGGCGGAAGGCCTTACCCCGAACGGGTTGGAAGTGGTCAAGGCCATTGCAGAAGGCCCGCCGGCCGACAAGATTGTGGACTACGCCGAAGCCTCGGGCATTGACCTGATTATCATGAGCACCCACGGCCGAGGGGGCGTGCGCCGGTTCCTGGTGGGCAGCGTCACCGACAAGGTCATCCGCTCCACCGCCCTGCCGGTGCTGGTAATACACCCGGAATAGGTTCGTTGCAATTGGCATGGGCAATCCTGAACTATAATGGAAATTCAGGCATACTTTTACGCAGCATTGGACCCGGGCCCCGGTGGTTCAGCATATTTGAAATGATGGATAGTATTTCCGCTCACCCTGAACCTGTCGAAGGGCCGCCCGTTCGCAGATTGACAATTGGTGGTTCGACAGGCTCACCATGAGCGGACTCCCGGTTTGCCCATCAATGCAAAGTGGTCAAACTACCAGGGCGTGTCGTCAAATGCACCGTCATTCCTGCCTTCGCAGGAATCTGAACTCCACTCTGTCGAGGTTCCCGCCGGCGCGGGAACGACGGGTTGGGCCGGGCCAGTCTTCATTTCAGATATTTCAGTCTATTAGTGGTCCGACAACTTTGGAATGATAGTTGAAACTGCTTTTCTCCGTCGTTCCGGCGAAGGCCGGAACCCAGAAGTCCTGAAGATAAGGAACGATGTCCAAGGCCAACCTTCCTGGATTCTGGCCTGCGCCAGAATGACGGGTTTCGATAGTTACCCGTCAATCCAAAGTGGTTGAACTATTAGAAGGCAACGGCCCGGACTTTTGAGATAGTCAGGATATTCCGTAAGTCCGGATAAGCTTTTAGCCCCCGCCATCCCGCCGGCACAGCCGGCAATCCTCGGAGACAACATTTTTCGGTTAGCCGGCTCCCTGCGCTACCGCCTGGCCCATTCGCTGCCCTTTTACTACGGATGGGTTATCTTCTCCATTGGGGCCCTGAACAGCTATTCCTCCCGTCCGCTGATGGCCGTGGCGACGCTCTCGGTATTTGCCCAGCCCATGACCAGGGAATTCGGCTGGTCGTTCGGCTTTTTTTCCGGCGTGGTCAGCCTGGGCGGACTTTGCGCCATCGGCGTTTCCCCCTTCATTGGCCGCCTGATAGACCGGTACGGGTCGGGCGTTATCCTGGCCGTTACCACCGCCATAGTGGGCCTGTGCTCCCTGGGACTGGCGGCGGTCAACCATGCCTGGGCCTTCTACGCCCTGTACGTGCCCGGGCGCATGGCCTTTGCCAGTCCGCTGGAACTGGGCACCACCACCGCCATCAACAACTGGTTCATCCGCCGCCGCGCCTTCGTGCTGTTCCTGCTGACCGTAACCCAGGGTACCGGCCTGGCGGCCATGCCCCTGGCGGCCCAGTTTCTGATAGGCGGCTACGAGGGCATAGGCGGCTGGGGCTGGCGCTTTGCCTGGGCGACGCTGGGCATCTACACTTTGGCCGTGGGTGTGCTGCCGGCGTTGCTCCTGATGTCCCGCCGTCCCGAGGACATGGGCCTGACCGCCGACCCCGGTCGCGGAGACCCCCGCCGGCTGTCGCAGAATGCCGGTCCTGCCCCGGCGGAAGAAGAGCGGTCGGCAACCGGAGAAGAAGCCGAATCACAGACTGTATCGGAGACTGTAGAAGAGACCAGGGCTGTGCCCTCTACCGGAGAGAAGCGGCCCGTCCCGGGGCAGGAACGCCGGCCGGCCGGTCCACCGCTGGAGAACAATTACACCGTGTCCCGGGCCCTGCACACCCGGGCCTTCTACGTTATGGCCATCTTCTCGGGGGCGGGATTCATGGTCCAGGCCGGCGTCAGCCTGCACCAGGTCTCCCACTTCATAAACCAGGGCATGGAGGCCGACCGGGCCGCCTTGACCGCCGGGGCCTTTGCCTTCTGCCAGGTCTTGGGCGGCTTTGTATGGTCCAGCTTGGCCTCCAGGCGGGTGCCCATCCGGTTGCTGCTGGCCCTGTCCGCCTTCTGTGTGTCCGGCGGGGCCCTGGGAGTACAGGCCAGCTCCACTCTTGCCTGGGGGCTGCCGGCGTCGTCCATCCTGGGCGCCGGAGTGGGGGGACTGCACCTGCTGCTGCGGCTGGCCTGGGCCGAATACTACGGGCGGGAACACCTGGGCAGCATTACCGGCATAACCCTGCCGGTGCAGGTGGGGGGTCAGGCCCTGGGGCCGATTATTGCCGGTTTCCTCTACGACTTTACGGGAAGCTACCTGTGGCCCTTCCGCATTTTCGCCACCGCCGTGTTCATTGCCGGCCTGCTGGTGCTGACTGCCACGCCGCCCAAGGAACGCAGCTAACCGCCGCTTCCGCAACTGGCCGTCTGCTATAATGCGGGGCCAGCGTGACATATCTGCCCGGCCCCGGGTCTTGCCGGACTCGTGCGGGCCGGAGCTCTAAGGGGGAATTCTGAATGGACCTGGAACTGAAGGGTAAAGTTGCAATCATTGGCGGGGCCAGCGCGGGGCTGGGCCGGGCGTGCGCCGACGTTCTGGCCGAGGAGGGCGCCCGGCTGGCCATCTGCAGCCGCACCGCCGCCAACCTGGAGCGGGCCGCGGCGGAGATACGGGACACCACCGGCGCCGAGGTGCTGCCCATCGCCGCCGACCTGGAAAGCTACGATAACATCAAGGACCTGGTGGCGCAGACGGTCAGCCACTACGGTCAGCTGGACATCATGGTCAACAACTCGGGCGGGCCGCCCCTGGCCCGGTCGGAAACGGCCACCGAGGAGCAGTGGGAAACGGCGGTGCAGCGGTCCCTCTACTTCTTCTCCCGCATGTCCCGGGAGGCCATACCCCACCTGAAGGCCCAGGGCGGCGGGCGCATCGTCAACATCCTGGCCAGCACCGTGTACCAGCCCATCCCCAACCTGGCCCTGTCCGGGGCCACCCGCATGGGCGTGGTGGCCTACATGAAGAGCCTGGCCGATGAGGTGGGCCGCGACGGCATCCTGATTAACAACATAGCCCCGGGTTCCATTCTCAGCGAGCGTATGCTGTCCAACGTCACCAACCGGGCGCAGGAACTGGGCATTTCGGTGGAGGAAGGGCTGGCCGAGCGGGCCAAGGAAACGGCGGTGGGCCGCATCGGGGAGCCCCGGGAACTGGCCTACCTGGCGGCATTCCTGGCCTCGGGCAAGTCCACCTACATCACCGGCACCACGATACTGGTGGACGGGGGGTTGGTAAGGTCGGTCATCTAGGGACTCATTCGATTTGCAAGCCTCCGACACGAGGTAATCTCAAGGGTAGGGGCGGGTTTCAAACCCGCCCCTGCGGAAATCCGAGTCAAGGTAATTGTCCCGCGCGACGCGACTTCCAATCTGAATCCTGGAGTTGCGTACAGTGCCCAAGCCCCACATCGGACGTATTCCTTTCATGAGACCAAACTTAACCCCGCCAGAAGAACCCACCGACGCCGAGGGCTACAATCGGCGGGGCAACCAGTACAGCCGCAACGGGGCCTATGAACAGGCCATCGCAGACTACACCCGCGCCCTTGAACTGGACGAGAACCTGGCCGACGCCTGGTTCAACCGGGGCTGTTCCTACTACGAAATGGGCCTGTACGACGCGTCCATCGCCGACCTGACCCGGGCCATTGCCATAGACCCCAATGACGACAACTTCTACGGCCGCCGTTCCCTGGCCTACCTCTTCAGCGACCGCCTGGAAGAGGCGGAAGCAGACCAGGACCGGTGTGATGAGTTGAGGAACGGGGGGTAGTTAGTCCACGGATGGGCACGAATATTCACTAATGCAACATGGACGCTTCAGGGAATAGCAACAAAGCGGCTGCCGTATAATTCAGAAAAGGCGGGAGCTAAAGCTGCAACAGAGGTGCGCCGATACATTCTCTGCAACAATCCTGTAAGCGCGGTCGAGACGAGAAATACGATGGGAATTCTGAAGTTGACTATTTCGGTAGGAAACCCGCAGAGAACGAACTTTGAGGAAGTGGAAGTGACAGTGGACACCGGCTCCACCTATACGGCGCTGCCTCGAGCGCTGCTGGAGCAACTGGGCGTTCCAGTGGATGTAACGTTGCCGTCGGAGGCGTCCGATGGCCGGATTGTGCCGGTGGAGGTTGGTGAGACTGCCATCAGGCTAGAGGGGCGCCAGTTTACCACTCCGGTGATATTCGGAGAACCTGGCGAACCAAATCTCCTGGGCGTCGTCTCCCTGGAACAAGCATCGCTGGCCATTGACCCGGTAGCTGGGAGACTTGTGCCAACCAACGTGCTGCGCTACTAATCAGGAGACAAGCTCCAGGCACGCCGCTCCCCGGCCTACCTCTTCAGCGACCGCCTGGAGGAGGCGGAAGCAGACCAGGATAGGTGTGATGAGTTGAGGAACGGGGAGTAGTTTATCCACGAATGAGCACTAATGGATTATTCGATAGGGAGACAGCTACGGAACAGGAAGGCGCTTTCGAAATAATCCAGAAAAGGAAGGAGGTTTCCTTTCCGCAATGAATAAAACGCCCAAAATGAAGCCCAGCGACTCGGAAAGCGAGTTGTCGGAACGGCTTTCCCTCTTACCGAACGATGCCGAATTGGCAGAGCTTTGTACTTTGTTGCCCGAAAGCACGCTGAGAGAACTGTCCGTCGCAGTAATCAAGGGTAGCATTGACTACCTTAGTGACCCTACCTATCGTCTCGAGTATGCCGAGTTATTGGGTAGTTGGATTGCCACAGCAGAAGAAACCTTAGCCGCCGGAAAAAGGGCGGAGCGGATTGCTGCCCGGCGCAAGGGCCTGAACACCAGCCTTGCTAAGAACGCCAGTTAGTTTACTGGGCAGGATTATCAGCGCAGTGCTACGCTGCCTGACTTTTGGTTTTAGCATCGCCGAACTGTAGTTTCGACAAGAATTGGTTTGCGGCAAGGGCTAAAGCATCAGCGCGCTCTTCTATGAACTCGGAATATTCCTCTACCGTAAACAAGTCTCGGTTTGTTGGAACATACTGTTCTCTCAACTGACTATCGCTGATGCTTTCCATGTATTCCATGGGAGCTTTTCGACCAATCTTCAAATTGGTCTCCTTTCGAATAACCACGATGTTGGCCGCGGTGTCTGCATTGTAGGAAGTTACCTTATTTCGTAGGTAGGCCCGCGGGAAAACGTGGTGCCACTCAGGGTTGAACTTCTTGAGCAATTCAGTGCCAGAGAAACCAATTCGGTCTCTGCTGGAACTCCAGTCATGGGCTTGGTTGTCATAGGCAAGCAAATACAGCATTAGCTGTACAGCACCATCTGTGTAGCTTCGCTTGAAATACTCGTTGTCGTCGGAAGTAAAGTCCAGACGCTCGGTTGTAGGCCCGTAAAGACCGTCAATAGCCTTATCTACAGTGTCTGCAAAGACGGTTCCGACCCTCACCGTTCGTAAGTCCTCGGCCAACCTCGTGTCGGTTGTTCGACTGTATCTATTGGTACAAGTGGCGTGAAGTAACCATGCCAATGCAGGTCCCAATTTGAAATCGTTGTCGAATTTAACCGCCATGGCCACCAGTGGTATCAGTGAGTTTTTGCTGGGGAGAACATCAGAATTAAGGATGCCGTAATTTGCAAGTCCGTCGACTATTTTGAGCCATGCTTGTGAGACGTTGGGCCAATTTTGGCTTAGTTGCTCGTTTACCCAGAAGTTCCTTGGGGCATTCTTAAACCTGGTATAACCAGTTATTGCCCCGATAAGCGAGCGAAAAATCAACGTGGGCTCCAAGTCGAACCCATAGTCTTCCATATCATCCAAGAAAGGCTGTAAAGTACTATTAACCCAGCTTGGGTTTCGGGAAGCTACTTGGGCTCGCACAATATCGCCTTCACTTACCCGAGATCCTCTCTGGTTGAGACGCACGAATATCTCAACAGTGTCCTCTAGATCTCTCGATTCTTCGAAGGCTGCTATCTGCCTCCCACCAATGTCACGTATTCGTTGCAAATTTCGCAGGACGCCAAAGGCGTTGGAGCCTGAATTCTGGGTATGTAACCTCTCAGCAATTTCAGAGACGCTCTGTTCGCTGGCGTTAAGAATTTCACGGACAGAAACGTACTGAGGATTATTCACGATGTTACGCTTGGGCACCTCAAATGTAACATCCTCTTCTAGTGGATTAACTCGAATGTCGTACTTTTGGCATTCAGTGTTCCAATTCTTGTCTCCAGTATCTTGCCACCAGTAAGGCTTTCGCCCATACACCAGGCAAAGTGCGGTGGTTCTCTGTTGGCCATCTACAACCCAAGAGTCGACGACATTGGCATCAGATGTCCTGGCAACGGCTGTGTCTTGTCCCTCGGGTTCACTCCACAACAAAAGGGTTCCAACAGGGTAGTCCGCGTAAAGAGATTCAATCAAGCCAGCCACTTTGGTCGGAGTCCAGACAAAATTACGCTGGAACTCTGGCATACCAAATCTGTTGCTAACCGCACGTTCAACAATGTCTTTAACGGTATACTGGTGGATAGCCATGAGATATCACCTTTGTTGGAAAGAGATTCTTCTGACGCGGAACATACGCGCCCTCTAATTTATTGTCAAGGGCAAGTGATGACCCGAAGATAAAGAACCTTCTTACGCCAAACAGGTGCCTATTCGTGGATGGAAAAACAAACCCTCCCCTGCCTTGATGCCAGGGGAGGGTTCTCTTGTTACGAACCTGCGCAGCTTTACTGGCTGGCTGGCTTAAAATACGGCACCGTTATCTGGTCATTCGCCCTTACAAACGTGACCTCCACCGGCATGCCGATGGTTACCTCGCGGGGGTTGCAGTCCACTATGTTGGTGAACATTTTGACCCCTTCTTCCAGTTCAACCACCGCCAGCACGTAGGGGACGTCTTCGGCAAAGCCGGGGGTGCGGTTCTGGTAGGTTACGGTGTAGGTCCACACCGTCCCCTTGCCGCTGGCCTGCACCCAGCGGATGCCGTCGTCGGACCAGCAGTTGGCGCAGATGCCCCGGGGGTAGAACTGGTACTCCCCGCACCTTTCGCACTTCTGGATCAGCAGTTCGCCCCGGCGGCACGATTCCCAATAGGGCCTGGTTTCGCCGACCACGGTGGGCAACGGCTTGTTCCATTCTTGTCCGGCTCTTGAAGCAGTAGTCATTGCTAGTCCCTCCCCAAAATGGCGGTGCCGCCGCTGTGTCGCGCGCCCAGGGAACCGCCGGTGCCGTGGCACAGGGCAATCTGGCAGTTCTCCACCTGGCGCGGCGTACCCTCGAACTGGTGGCGTAGCTGGCGGGTGGCTTCCAGCAGCAGGAAGATGCCCCGCATACCCGGGTGGTTGGAGGACAGTCCGCCGCCGTCGGTGTTGATTGGGAACTTGTCGGCCCTGTCCGAGTCCACCTGCAGTCGTCCGCCGGAGACGAACTGGCCGCCCTCGCCCTTCTCGCAGAAGCCCAGGTCCTCCAGTGTCTCCACCACCGTGATGGTAAAGGAGTCGTAGATCATGGCCATGTCAATGTCCTTCTGGGTCACCCCGGCCATAGCGAAGGCGGGTTCGTGGCTCTGCTTGGCGGCAATGTACATCAGGTCCCGCTTGCCGGCTCCCTGGTGGGCAATTGCCTCGCCCACGCCCAGCACCCAGACGGGCGTGTGGCGGCAGTTGCGGGCCACCTCGGGCGACGCCACCACCACCGCGCCGCCGCCGTCGGTGATGACGCAGCAGTCGGGCAGGTGCAGGGGCGACGAGATCATGCGGGAGTTGACGATGTCCTCCACCGTGACGGGGTCGCGGAACAGGGCCTCGGGATTCATGGAAGCGTGCTTGCGCATGGCCACGGCCACCTCGGCCAGTTGCTCGGAGGTGGTGCCGTAGAGGTGCATGTGCCGCTGGGCAATCATGGCGTACAGGCCCACGGTGGTAAGGCCGTAAAGCTCCTCAAAGCTGTCCGGTGAAGGGTCGAGGCGGGGATGGCCGTAGCGGCCCACGCCGCCGGTGCCCACGGAGACGCCGCCGGAGCGGGCCAGGCTGCTGTAGGTGATGACGGCGACGTTGATGCGCCCGGCCGCGATGGCGGTAAGGGCGTGGGACAGGTGGAACTCGAAGGAACCGCCGCCCACGGTGGTGTTGTCCACGTACCTGGGGTACATGTTGAGGTAGTCGGCCAGGTTCATGCCGCTGTTGCGGATGCTGCTGGAAGCGGTGAAGAGTCCGTCCACGTCCTGCTTGGACAGGCCGGCGTCGGCCAGCGCCTTGATGACGCTCTCCCCCTGGATCTGCAGCTCGCTTTTGTCCGGCGCGTAGCGGGTCACGTGCTCGTGAATACCCACAATGGCCGCGCCATGCTTAAGGTCAACCTTCGATTGTTGAGACATACGGGGAACGCCTCCCTGTGTAGGGGTATGCAAAGGTGGGGCCATTATGCCATAGATAGGGGGGTGGGGGTAGCGGGGGAGTTTTACTTCAGAAACTATTTGGTGAGTGAGTTGTAGGATTGGATAAGGAACACGATATTTGAAGCTGTCAGATGCAAAGTATAGGCAACTAAATGGTCCGGAACATGTACAGATGCGACACCCTGACCGTGACCACCAAAATTGTTTCTGACCGTTGGGACGCCTCCCTCCAAAGTTGCCCGAAGACTACTGAAATGACTTTGCAACTGTGGTGGAACTAAATTGTTATCGAACAAGATAGTTACTAACTTACTTGCTGTATCATTCTGTGAATACGGCCACTTCATCCTATCGCAAATAATCTTCATAGTGCTCTCAAAGGAATTCAACGCACATGATATGGCCTCTTTGCTGTTTCTTTCTCGATAATTCTTGTGCGCATCCATAAATTCCTGTAGCGCATTTTCGAATCGGTTCTCGTACATAAGCGTCACTGCATTCTCAACGACCTGAGAATGCAAATACTGAGACGAAATTTTGACGATTTGTCTATTCAAGAATTGGTACCCGATAGCGTGCTCTTGAAAACGTTCGTTTAGTTCCTTTATAGCATCGTCCGGTGTCTGAGAGTATTCAACGTCATAATAGTTAATGTTGTGCCTTTCGTCCCTAATTACAGTGTCTATAAAATGGAATGAGATTTCAATTAGGCTTAGCACTTGATCAACATCTTCACTATTTACAAGGAAGTTCAAACAATCTTGCATTCTTTCTTGATTGCGAGAACTCGAACGTCCTGGTACCAAATCGAACACGCCCATTTCACGTGCCAGAGTGTCGTGAATGTAGCACCACCAATTATTGCGCTCATCAAGGTACCCGACATTGCAGATCGTATCCCGTAATATATGCACTACTTGAGCACGAAATCCCTCCGGCAGCGAGGCATAACCGTAAATCGTAGGTTTTCCAGCCTTGGCCGACTCTTCCTTACGCTTAGCAAAGGTCCTAAATATAGGCATCAATAGTCCTCGCTGCAATTTGTACCAATCATCTCGGGGTCAATCACCTTGCTGGCATCCAGAATCTCAAATGCCACTACCCTTCCGGCATCGTCAAAATCGGCGATCACGTCAGGGAGAATCTCTACAGATTCTTTCACCTTTTTGGGGGCCAGAATGATCGAAAGGACGTCTGATTTAGCATCGTAATTAACCTCCACCATTCTATCACCCACTCTTCCCCAGCAACGCCTCCGGTACCCCGGACAGGAGCGACTCTACCCTCGGCAGCACCTCCTGGTGGGATAGGTTCAGGTGCAGGGGGGTTATGGAGATGCGGTTGTTCTTGGTGGCGTTCATGTCGGTGCCTTCGCCGTTGTCGGCCATTACCGGGCGGTTGCGGGCAATCCAGTACCGTTTCTGGTGACCGGAACCCTCTTCCCGCACCGACTCGCCGTAGGAGCGGCCCCCGGGGCGGGTTATCTCCACTCCGGTTATCTGGTCCGGGGCCAGGCTGGGCACGTTGACGTTCAGCAGGAAGCCGTCTCGGCGGCCGACCTGGGCCGTTTCGTGGACCGTTTCCAGGGCTTTTTCCTGGTCCAGCTTCTGGGCAATCAGGCGCAGCAGGGACGCGGCGCCGTCGAAGCGGGGATTCTGCACCGACCCCACCGATATGGCAATAGTCGGATAGCCCCGGAAATACCCCTGGAAGGCCGCGCCCACGGTGCCGGAGACCATTACGTCCCAGCCCAGGTTGGAGCCCCGGTTGATGCCCGAGACTACCAGGTCCACCGGTCCTACCAGTTTTTCCAGGGCCAGGATGCAGCTGTCCCCGGGAGTGCCCTCCACCGAAAAAGCGGTAACGCGGTGGTGTATCTCGGCCTGGGGCGCGTCGGGAGAAGCGGCCTCCTCGTTGGCGGCGGCGCTCAACCTTTCCAGGGCGGGAATCTCCATAGACCGAGCCACTACGGGCGCATGCAGGGTCAGCGATGCCCCTACGCCGCTCTGCTCCCGGTCAGGGGCCACCACGCAGACCTCTCCCACCTGGGACAGGGCCTGGGCCGCCGCCCACAGGCCGGGGGCATGAATTCCATCGTCGTTAGTAAGCAGTATCTTCAGCGTAATCTCTCCTTCTCTTTTCTATCCACGAATAGCCACTAATATTCACTAATGGGGTTGCCAGCAGAATAAGACATTAGGACTATTCGTGGATAAGACAGAGTCGGGGCGGGTTATTGGCCCGCCCCTTGTTTTGGTGTCCTGTCCGGTTCTTCCCCCTGGGCCTAGTGGTGGGCCAGGCCAATGGCGTGGAGCATGGCGTGCTTGACCTCCACCGGCGCGATGGCCCGGCGGTAGTCGGCCGACGCGAAGATGTCGCCGATGATTTCGTCGCCCAGGTCGTTGGCCAGTTGGTTGGCCGCCGCCTCGAGGTTGCTGGCGGTCAGTTCCTGGCCGGCCAGGGCCGCTTCCACCGAAGGCGCTCTCCTGGGGGTGGGCACGAGGCCTCCCACGGCCACCCGGGCCGATACGCACCGGCCACCGTCGGCGTTGATGACCACCGCACCGCCGATTACCGGGTAGAAGGAGGCGGGATGGGACATCTTGGCGTACTCGCCAACCTCGCCGTTGATGCTCTCCGCGCCGTGGTCGTGTCCGTGACCGTGCTCGTGTCCGTGGTCATGCCCGTGGCCGTTACCGTGGCCCTGGCGTACCAGGGTGGGCACCCGAATGCCGGTGATAATTTCATCGTCGGCGACGGCGGTGGCAAAGGCTCCCTGGAAGTAGTCGGCAATGGCGATGGCGCGGGAACCGTTCGGGCCCTGCACCTCCACGCTGCCATCCATGACGGTGATGATTGTGCCCCAGTCGGATGCGGGGTCGGCGTGGGCCAGGTTGCCGCCGATGGTGCCCCGGTTCCGAACCTGCGGGTCGCCGATGCCCCCGGCAACCTCGGCAACCAGGGGGTTGGCGTGCCGCACGTCGTGAGAACTGGCAATCTCGCCGTGGGTGGTCAGCGCCCCGATATGGATGTGGTCGTCGTGGACGTTAATCCCCTTGAGTTCGTCCAGGCCGCCAATGTCAATCAGGGTGGCGGGACGGGCCAGCCGGAGCCGCATCAGGGGCAGCAGGCTGTGTCCGCCGGCCAGCAGCCGGGCGTCGTCCCCGTCCCTGGAGTGGTGGGCGAGCATCTCGATAGCCTCGGCCACCGAGCCGGCCTTATGGTAGTGAAAATCAGGCGTGTACATTGTTTTTCCTCTTCAATCCACGAATAGACACGAATGTTCACTAATGGGTTAGGTCAGCCCCATCCCTGCGGGCGGGTTTCAAACCCGCCCCTACACCCGTCTCCTTCGACAAGCTCAGGATGAGCGGGGAAGGGATATCAGGACAGGTTCTAATGTCCGTGGCTGGGCGCCCACAAGGGGCGCCCCTACGTTCTAATGTCCGTGGCCGTGGTCATGACCATGCCCGTGATCGTGCCCATGGCCATGTCCGTGACCGTGGTGGCCGCCGGCTTCCTGGATGGCGCGCCAGACCCGCTCGGGTGTCAGGGGCATTTCCAGGCGGGTTACGCCGAGAGGGCGCAGGGCGTCTATGACGGCGTTGTAGATGGTCACGGTGGAAGCGATGGTGCCGGTCTCGCCGATGCCCTTGACCCCCAGGGGGTTGTGGGGCGACGGCGTCACCGTGGAAAGGGTCTCAATGTCTGGCACCAGGTGGGCCCGGGGCAGGGCGTAGTCCAGCATGGAGCCGGTCAGCAGCTGCCCGTTGTCGTCATAGACGGCGCCTTCCCACAGGGCCTGTCCCGCGCCCTGGACCACGCCGCCGTGGACCTGGCCCTCGACAATCATGGGATTAATCTGGGGGCCGCAGTCGTCCACCGCCACGTAGCGTTCCAGGACAATATGGCCGTTATCCGGGTCCACGTTGACCACCGCCACGTGAGCGCCGAAGGGATAGGAGAAATTGGGCGGATCGTAGAAGGTAGTCGCTTCCAGCCCCGGCTCCATGCCCTCGGGTATATTCCAGGCCACGTTGGCCATGAGGGCGATTTCCTGGATGGACTTGCCGTTGTCGGGAGCGCCGCGAACAAAGAAATTGCCGTCTTCGTACTCGATATCCGCCTCGGCGGCCTCCAGCAGGTGGGCGGCCAGGGTGATTGCCTTGTCCTTGATCTTGCGGGCGCTGAGGGCCAGCGCGCCGCCGCCGACCACGGTGGTGCGGCTGCCGTATGTGCCCCAGCCCATGGGCGTGGTATCGGTATCGCCGTGGATAACCTCCACGTCGTCCACGGGAACCCCCAGTTCATCGGACATTATCTGGGCGAAGGTGGTTTCCTCGCCCTGGCCGTGGGGGGAGGTGCCGATGAATACGTTGACCTTGCCGGTGGCGTAGAAGCGCACCGTGGCGCTCTCCCACAGGCCGCCGCCGAAGCCGACGGCCCCGGCCACCTGTGAGGGCCCAAGGCCGCAGATTTCGCAGTAGCAGCTGACGCCAATGCCGGTGAGGGGGCCGTGCCCGTGGTTTTCAGAGCGGGCGTGGGCCTGGTCGTGGCGGAGCCGGTCGTAGTTGACGTGCTCCAGGGCCACGTTCAGGACACCTTCGTAGTCGCCGCTGTCGTAGGTCAGGCCGATGGCCACGTCGTGACCGTTTTCAAACTTGGGAATCAGGTTCATCCGGCGGACTTCCACCGGGTCCTTGCCCACCTCGGCCGCTACCAGGTCCATCAGCCTTTCCAGGAGGAAAGTGGCCTCGGGACGACCGGCGCCGCGATAGGCCTCCACCGGCGTTGAGTTGGTGAAGCAGCCGTAGATGTCGGCCTTGATGTTGGCGATATCGTAGGGGCCGGAGTACATCAGGCCGTGGAGGATGGTGGGGATGCCGGGGGCGGCAGTGGAGAGATAGGCGCCCATGCCGGCGTAAACCACGCTGCGGACGCCGGTGACACGGCCGTCGCTGTCGGCGGCCATCTCCACGTACTCCACGTGGTCGCGGCCGTGGGTTGTGGATACGAAATTCTCGGAGCGGGTTTCAGTCCACTTGACTGGGCGGCCCAGCTTCATGGCGCAGAAGGCGGTAACCATGTCCCAGGCGTACACGGCGATCTTGGCGCCGAAGCCGCCGCCCACCTCGGGGGCGATAACCCGAATCTTGTGCTCGGGAATGCCGGTCACCAGGCAGGTAACGAAGCGGGCGATGTGGGGATTCTGGGTGGTGTTCCAGATGGTCAGCTCGCCCATAGCAGGCACGTAGGTGGCGATGGCGGAACGGGGCTCCATAGGATTGGGAATGAGCTTCTGCTGGATGATGGTGTCCCTTACCACCACGTCAGCGTTGGCGAAAGCGTCGTCGACGGCTTCGGGAGACGGACCGGCGGCCACCCAGTGGAAGGCCTGGTTATTGGGAGCATCCTCGTGCAGTTGGGGCGCGCCCTCCTGCAGGGCCGCCTCGGGGTTAATTACTGTGGGCAAGGGTTCGTAGTCCACGTTAATCAGTTCCAGGGCGTCCTCGGCCTGGTAGCGGTCTTCGGCCACCACCACGGCCACGGCGTCGCCCACGTACCGGACAACGTCCCTGGCTATGGGGGGATAGGCCACGGCCTTGACGTCGGAGTCGGGTATGACCCAGGCGCAGGGCATGGGATTCAGGACACCTTCGGTGTCGGCGCCGGTATAGACGGCGATGACGCCAGGGGCGGACGCCGCCGCGGAGGTGTCGATGCTGTTAATGCGGGCGTGGCCGTGGGGGCTGCGGAGGATGGCGGCGTGGACCAGGCCGGCCAGCTTGATGTCATCGGTGTAAGAGGCTTGTCCGGTAATCAGGCGGGGGTCTTCCCGACGTCGAATGCCGGAACCGAATATTCGGGTAGTCATGTCTAACCTCCCCCGTTCCCGGATGAAATGGTTTGGGCGGCGGCAAGGGTTGCCTTGACAATATTGTGATAGCCGGTGCAGCGGCAGATGTTGCCTTCCAACCCGGCCCTTACCTCTTCGGCGGTGGGGTTGGGGTTGCGCTCCAGCAACTCGGTGACCGTCATAATCATCCCGGCGGTGCAGTAGCCGCACTGGAGACCGTGGTTGTCCCAGAAGGCTTCCTGCACAGGATGGAGGTTACCGTCCTGGGCCAGGCCCTCGATGGTGGTTATCTCACCCCCGTCGGCCTGGACGGCCAGGCAAGTGCAGGACTTTACGGTGGAGCCGTTCAGGCGGACGACGCAGGCGCCGCACTGGCTGGTATCGCAGCCGATCTTGGTGCCGGTGAGCCCCAGGTTGTCCCTGAGGTAATGCACCAGGAGCGTCCGCGCTTCCACTTCCGACTCGTGACTTCTGCCATTGACGGTTAACTTTATCGGAACTTTCACTTCACGCCTCCCGTCCGTGTGAAATTTGTTTTCATGGGGGCTACCCGAAAACCAGACCCCGATTGACCATGACGGGGCCCGGGTAGATATGGCGGCAATTTTGACTCAATATACAGGGGGGGTATGGGGGTAGTCAATCAGCAAACTGTTGCAACCCATGTGGTTACAGCCTACACTAGCTGGGTATGATTCTAGGATTTCGCCACCGGGGATTGCAGCGTCTTTACGAGCGAAATGACCGGCGGCGTATTCCACCCGAATTTGTTGACAAGGTGGAGCGCATCCTCGCTCGCCTGGAAGTGGCTTCTGAACCCCGCGACCTGAACCTTCCCGGGTACAGATTGCATCAATTGAGCGGCGACTTGGCCGGATTCTGGGCGGTAAATGTTTCCGGAAATTGGAGGCTGGTTTTCCGATTCGACTTGGGAAACGCCTATGACGTGGATTTGTTAGATTACCATTAGGAGTTAAATAGGAGTCGAACCAAAATGCCGATGAAGAACCCGCCCCACCCAGGACTTTCCATCTTGCACGATTGCCTTGCGCCCTTGGGCATGACGATATCCGAAGGTGCTCGCCAGCTCGGTGTGAGCCGGAAACAGCTATCCAAGATTATTAACGGCCGAGCGGGAATCTCTGCGGACATGGCCATTCGGTTGGATAAGGTATTCGGCGGGGGCGCTTCCACCTGGTTCCACATGCAGGCCGCCTATGACCTGGCCAGGGAACAGGAATCGTCGAATCGCCCTGCTGATAGAAATGCACTGACTCGAAAGGACTTCAGTCGCAAACCCTTGGGCCAATGGCTCGTTGATAACATGCCCCGCGGCACAAACTTGGACCCCCCCAGCAGAGATGATTACGGTCGCCCAAATCCCTTCCTTGAAGATGACCAGTGCTGACCGGTTACCTTCTCGATACCAACGTCATATCAGAATTGACGAAAGCCGCGCCGGAAGCACAAGTTATTGAGTTCTTGTCTTCCAATGACGATCTTTGGTTACCTGCCATCGGCATGTATGAACTGGAATTCGGGCTGCAGATCCTCCCTGAAGGTAGGCGGCTTGATCAGCTAAGGTCTCTGCAATCAACCTTGCTCGAAGAATATGAAGATCGCATTATCCCCATTGGGCGAAGAGAAGCAGAAACGGCTACTATCCTTCAGGCAGACGCCAGGAAAGTGGGACACCCGGTTTCTCTGGCTGATGCATTGGTAGCAGGGACGGCCAGGGTTCATGACTTGATTGTCGTCAGTAGAAACGTCAAAGACTTGGACCCTATGTCAGTCACAATTTACAACCCCTGGCCTCAATAGCCATCCTTCACAGGTTAGCCCCCAACGGTTGCGCCCAACCCCTTGCCGCCCTATCATACCCCCAGACCATAGTTTACCCTGAGCCTGTCGAAGGGCATTCCAAATTTGAGGTTTGACCCCATGTTCCCCCAGAACGTTTTTCCTGATTCTGCCGAGATTGACGGGCAGGGGCGGCTGGTTATCGGCGGCTGCTCTGCCCTGGACCTGGCCGAGGAGTACGGCACGCCCGTTTACGTGCTGGACGAGGCCACCCTGCGCAACCGCTGCCGCAGCTACCGCGCCGAGTTCGAGCAGCGTACTCTGAACATAGGGGGCCCCGGCTCCCAGGTCCTGTACGCCTCCAAGGCCTACATTAACCCGGCCCTGGCCCAGATATTTAACGAGGAAGGGCTGGGCCTGGACGTAGTTTCCGGCGGGGAACTGGCCGTGGCCGCAGCCGCCCAGTTCCCCCTGGAGAAGGTCTATTTCCACGGCAACAACAAAACCCCCGACGAACTGGCCTACTCCGTAGAGCAGGGCATCGGCCGTATAGTCGTGGACAGCTTCCACGAAATGGACGTGCTGGACCGCATCGCTGGTGAGGCGGGCAAGGTGCAGGACATCCTCATCCGCGTCTCTCCCGGTATAGATCCCCACACCCACGCCTACACCACCACCGGCATCATAGACTCCAAGTTCGGCTTTTCCATCCAGACGGGCCATGCCGCCGACGCCATCCGGCAGGCCCTGGCCGCGCCCAACCTGAACCTGAAGGGCCTGCACTTCCACCTGGGGTCGCCCATTTTTGAGCTGGAACCCTACGCCGCCGCTACCGACCTGGTGCTGCGCTTCGCCGCCGGTTTCCGCGAGGAGGGCCTGGACTTGCAGGAGTTCAGCCCCGGCGGCGGCTTTGCTATTTCCTACACCCGCGACCAGGAACCGCCGGCTATTGGCGAGTACGCCGAGACCATCGTTTCCACCCTGAAAGCCACCTGCGACGAACTGGGCCTGGCCATACCCACCCTGCTCATCGAGCCGGGGCGGTCCATTGTGGGGCCAGCGGGGGTTGCCCTCTACCGCATCGGGGCTATCAAAGACATTCCCGGGGTGCGGAAGTACGTCAGCGTGGATGGGGGCATGGGCGATAACATCCGTCCCGCCCTGTACCAGGCCTCCTACGAGGTGCTGTCGGCGGGCAAGGTCAACGCTACCGTGGAGGAGAAAGTCACCATCGCCGGCAAATATTGCGAGTCGGGCGACGTGCTGGCCTCCGACATAATGCTGCCAACTCCCGAGCCGGGGGACATCATAGCCATTCCCGCGTCAGGGGCCTACTGTCCCTCTATGGCCAGCAACTACAACCTGAATCCGCGCCCGCCCATGGTGCTGGTTAACGAGGGCCAGAGCCGCATCATCCGCCGCCGCGAGAGCTATGCGGACATGATGCTGTGTGACGTAAGTTAAATCACTTTGGCGAATAGCTGATTAGTAAAGGGGTCCCGTTGAAGAGGTGATATGACCAAAGAAGAACTTGGCGGACTTTGTCAGGAGTTAACAGAACGATTGATAATGTCAGAGTCTGACTTCTATGCTTTTGTGGGCAACTATGCCGAGGAAGATTTGGCTGCATTGCAAATTGATGAATTGCGGCAGAGTATAATGGTCACACTTATCCACGAAGAGTCGCCTCGGTTCGGTAGCAAAGGAACTACTCACTACGACCGTTCTTGGTATGGTTCAAGGGACTAAGATGGGATTGGCCATTCACTAACTCTGCTGTCTCAGATTAATACTTCGCGGGCGTTCTACCGGGTAGCTGGACCACCATGTGGCAAATCTACGGCCAGGACCACATAACCCGCCAGTTGGATGCCGCCATCAAGGCGGACCGAATTTCCCATGCCTATCTGCTGGTGGGGCCGCCTCACGTGGGAAAGATGAGCCTGGCGGTACACCTGGCCCAGGCGGTCAACTGCCTGGCCCGTGGCCGCCAAGCTGTCCGCCGGCCCACTCAGCCGGCGGAAACATCGCCCGTACCGGAACCGGCCGGCAGCTTGTTCGGTATTGATGACCCTTCCCCGGAAGAGGTTTCGCCGCGCCTTTTGGAGGGGCCGGAACAGTATGGCGACGGCCAATGGGATTACGCCGCAGGTGAAGTCGGCGATGTGCCCTGCGGCAGTTGCAATCAGTGTCACCGGGTAGCCCAGGGCGTCCACCCGGATGTGCGGACAGTCGGAATCGGTACGGGGGACGAAGACGGGGCCAACCGGCGGGACATCCGCATAGAGCAGGTGCGGGATATCGAGTCCTTCCTCAACCTGACCCCCTACGAGGGGGCCTGCAAGGTGGTTATAGTGGACGGGGCCGAGCTTATGAATACGGCCGCGGCCAACGCCCTGCTCAAGACCCTGGAGGAGCCGCCCGACGAATCGCTGCTCCTGCTGCTGACGTCCAACGAAGACGCCCTGCTGCCCACCATACGCTCCCGTTGCAGCGCGCTTTACCTGAAGCCGGCCGCCAAGTCCGAACTGGAGGAGCGCCTGACCAGGGACTACGATGCAGACCCCCAGACGGCAGAGCGCCTGGCCCGTATTTCCAGGGGGTGTTTCGGCCACGCGGTAAACGCCCTGCGGGACTCGCAGGTGCTGGAACAGCGTGAGGCGGACCTGGAGCGGTTGCAGGAAGTGTGCGAGGGCGGGCTGGACGTGCGTTTCGATTACGCGGCCGAACTGGCCACCCGCTTCAGCCGGGACCGGGATGGGGCGAGGGAATTGCTGTACCTGTGGTTGCGCTGGTGGCGCGACCTGCTGCTGATTAAGGAAGGGGCTGACGAATACCTGCACAATTCCGACCGGACTACCCCTCTCCGGTTGCAGGCTTCCAGGCTGTCCACCGGCCAGGTTGTTGCCTTCATCAAGCGCCTGAACCGCACCCTTGAGGCCCTGGACGCCAACGCCAATCCCCGCCTGACCATGGAAGTCCTGATGCTGGGGCTGCCCAGGGTACAATAGGCACAGGACCGGGTAACAATAGACGCAACCGGGGGTACGCAACGAAGAAAGGCACACCGAAGAAGGGTTGTTGCAGATTTCCGAACTGGCGGGCCGAGGTATTTCTATAGCCTCGCCCGAGGCTTAAAATACTCGGTGAATGGAAGAGGAACGAACACCCTGGTGGGTCTGGGTTCCGGCCCTGCCCAAACCCGTAATTGCGGCGGCATGGGCGGTTTTCTGGTCCCTGTCCACGGTCGCTCCATTGGTACGCCATCTGGCCGTTCCCGGCCAGCCATGGTGGCTGGATGTCTGGCATGGAGTGGGCGGAAACGCCATCGGCGTATTTTCGTGGGCCATCCTGGCTACACAGCTGACGACGGAGGTTGTCTATATGATACTCACCTTTCGTGCCAACAAACGGCAGGTGGAAGAAGCGGCAACCAGGAGCAGGGAAAAAGGCCGGGAGGAGGGACATGCCGAACGCGATGCGGTGTGGCAGGATTGGCTGGAACAGACGAAGGACAAGCCAAGGGAAGAATGGCCCCCGCCGCCGAGCATCGGAAAGGACTCCGGTAATGGGCACAAGGGAAAGTAACTTTCGCCGCGGCTGAATTTACGCAGGGTTGCGTTGACCACAGAAGTTTTGCTTCCCGTAAGGTGGAGGGCAAAAAACGAGGGCAGGTCTCAGACCTGCCCTCGCCCATTTACGGCTACCTTTTAGGGATATGCGGTTGTTAGGGTTATACGGTTGCGGCATCCTTTCCGGGGCAGGGACAAGCCCCAATCAGTCCTCTTCATCCGTCCAGGGCAGGTAGGGCTTCCACTCGTCGAGGATGGCGCGGTTCTGCAGAATGCGGTAGGGGTTTGGCTGCGGTATCCGGGGCTGGGTCTTCAGCCGCATGTTGGCCTCTTCAGGGGTGCGGCCGGCCTTGCGCAGGTTGCAACGGCTGCAAGCCGCCACCACATTCTCCCAGGTATGCGCTCCCTTCTGACGCCGCGGCACCACGTGGTCCAGGGTCAATTCCTGGGTCTTCTTGCCGCAATACTGGCAGGTGTACTGGTCCCGTAGGAATATCTCTTTCTTGGACAGCTTGCGGGGGGCAAAGGGGCGCTTGACCAGGTAAACCAGCCGGATGATTGAGGGAGCTTCAACGGTGGCAGTGACGGTCCTCACCTCGCCCCGGTGGTTCTCCAGCAGCTCGGCCTTGCCCTTGCTGACCAGGATGATTGCCCTTCGCACCGTGGAGACGTTGATGGGAACGTAGTTGAGGTTCAGAACCAGCACCGGCGAACTCAAGACGCGGTCGGTTGCCACCTCGGGATGATGGCCATTGGAGTGTAGGCCATCTGTGTCCGCTACGGATTGACCGGTTTGGTCCTGTCCAGCCACCTTCACCTCACCTGGATTGGCTCTCGCGCCAAACGTGCAAAGTTGGGGAACCGGGAATTAAGGAACCAGGACTGTGCTGCGCTCTGAAGTATTATATACCACTTTTCTCAAGGCGTTGTCTCCCCGCCGCCCCGCTCACAGGGCAATCGCGTTTTGGGCTAGGCTGAACGTCCAAGCAGGAGGTCATGTCGCCCTGAGCTTGCCGAAGGGCCTAAAAGCCTTCCCCCAAGCCAACTTTCGGGTCCGCAACCCTGCTCTGGGAAGGCTTTTGGATTCTTCACTGAGTTTACCCTGAGCAGGCCGAAGGGTTCAGAATGACAGTTTTGGCCGTTCAGGACGATAATTCGTTAAAACGCGACCGCCCTGGCCTCGCTTACAGGTCAGTTGCACTATGAATTCTTCCAAAGGGCACATCGGAAGGTCATGTCACCTTGAGTCCTTCGGCTTGGCTCAGGATAAACTTTGCCGAAAGGTCTAGTATTCAGTCAAACCGGTAATGACAGAGAGATGAAGCTTTTGAGTGGAAGTGGTAGGGTTGCCAGAGAAGCTGTGTTGGGAGAGGTGTGGTATCCATGGTACAGGAGAAGCATCAGGTCAGGCTGACGTCGGAGGAAAAGGGGCATTTACGGAAGGTGGTCCGGTCGGGCCGGAGTTCGGCCCAGGCCAACACGAGGGC
>DAOUIY010000029.1:0-4381 GCA_034423215.1 Dehalococcoidia bacterium | reverse complement strand
GCCGTCTATACAACACCGAAGGCTTAACTACTGCCGGTCGAGGTTCCCGCCTTCGCGGGAACGACGAAAAGGGACGCTAGGAAGCCCCCACATTCAATTTGACGACACCCCCTAAGAAACTACCCCAAGACGGTTATTGGACTACGCATTTGCTACAACCGGTGGCAATGCACTACCCGTCACCCCCATCAAGGCCTGCCCCCATCAAGGCGGAAGGGATATTTGAAATTGTCTCTATTGGCCTGACAACTTTGAAGAGGCTGGGCCCGCTTAACCCGTCTTATCCGGTCAGGGGAGAATCCCGGCAGGGTGGGGTCAGGATTCCCGCCTTCTCAGGAATGACGGGTTGGGGTATTTACCATCTTTTTCAAGACGGTTGGCCTGCTGGCAGCAAGACGAACTGGTCCCGTTCGAAGGGAAATCGCCCTATGTTAAACTAGCTGGCAGCAGGCAGGGCCGCCCTGACTTTTGAGCGGTCAAACGACTATTTCACCCGGAGGGATGGCTATGGCCACCACAACCGCCAGCCGGCGCATTCAGGGCAGCGAACGGGCAGAACTGGCCGAGGAAATACGGAAGAGAGTATCGGGAGAGGTGCGGTTCGATACCTTCTCCCGGGTCCTCTACAGCACCGACGCCAGCATCTACCAGATGGAGCCGGTGGGGGTGGTAATTCCCCGGAACGTGGACGACGTGCTGGCGGTTACCGAGATAGCCCGCGACAACCGGATACCCGTTCTGCCCAGGGCCGGCGGCACCGGCCTGGCCGGCCAATCGGTCAACCATGCCATAGTCATGGACTTCAGCAAGTACCTGAACCAGGTCGTTGAGCTGAACCGGGAAGAAAGCTGGGCCCGGGTGCAGCCCGGCATAGTGCTGGACCAGCTCAACCGGTACCTGGCTCCCCACGGCCTTCAGTACGCGCCGGACCCCACCACCTCAAACCGGGCCTGCGTTGGCGGCGGCATCGGCAACAATACCTGCGGCGCCCATTCGGTCATCTACGGGAAGACCCTCGACCACATCAAGGAAGTGGACGTGGTGCTATCGGATGCCGCCCAGGCCCACTTCGAGACCCTGCAGCCCCACGAGCTTGAGGCCAAGCTGAAGGGCGACGGGCTGGAATCGGACATTTACCGGGGCGTGCTGCAAATTGCGCGGGAGAATCTGGCGGAAATTGAAGCGCGATACCCCAAGATTATGCGGCGGGTGAGCGGATACAACCTGGACTCGTTCCTGGGCGAGGAACCGGTCAACCTGACCAAGATGGTGGTAGGTTCCGAGGGAACCCTGTGCGTAGTCACCGAGGCCAAGGTGAACCTGGTGCCCCGCCCCACCATGACCTCCCTTGCCGTGCTTCACTTCAGGGACATCATCGAGGCCAGCGAAGCCACCGTTGAGGTGCTGAAACACTACCCCTCATCGGTGGAGGTCCTGGACAAGATGGTCCTGGACCGCTCCCGCGAGTCCATGGGCCAGTCGCGCAATCTGGCATTTGTCCAGGGAGACCCCGGGGCCATGCTGCTGGTCGAGTTCTACGGGGAGAGCGAGGACGAACTTACTTCCAAGATGGAGAAGCTCAAGGACGACATGGCCCGGCAGCGGTTGGGGTATGCCTGCGTCAACCTCCTTTCCCGCGCCGACCAGGACATGGTGTGGAACCTGCGCAAGGGCGGCCTGGGCCTGCTGATGAGCACCCACGGCGACGCCAAGCCCATCCCCTTCGTGGAAGACCCGGCGGTTGACCCGGAACACCTGGGGGAGTTCGTCCGGCGCTTCGACGAGGTGGTAAGAAACCACAACACGACGGCAGGCTACTACGGCCACGCCAGCGTGGGCTGCCTGCACATCCGGCCGCTGGTTAGCCTGAAGAGCGCCGAGGGAATCGAAAAAATGATCTCCATAGGCGAGGAAATCAGCGACCTTGTCAAGGAGTTCGGCGGCTCCATGAGCGGCGAGCACGGCGACGGAATCGTCCGAGGCGTCTGGACTGAGAAAATGTTCGGGCCGGACATTTACCAGGCCTTCCGCGACCTGAAGAGCGCATTCGACCCCAACGGCATAATGAACCCGGGGAAGATAATTGATTGCCCTCCCATGCGGGAAAACCTGCGGTACGGCTCCGAGTACAACGCGGCATCGCTGGCAACCCGCCTGGACTTTTCCGTGGATACCAACTACGCCGGGGCGGTGGAGATGTGCAACGGCATGGGCGCTTGCCGGAAGCTCACCGGGACCATGTGTCCCTCCTTCATGGCAACCCGCGACGAGGAACATTCCACCAGGGGGCGGGCCAACCTGCTCCGCGCCGCCCTGTCCGGCACCCTTCCCGAAGGTACGATTACCGACAAGCGGTTGTATGAGGCCATGGACCTGTGCCTGGAGTGCAAGGCCTGCAAGTCCGAGTGCGAATCGGGCGTTGACATGGCCAAGCTCAAGTACGAGTTCCTGGACAATTACTACAAGACTAACAAGCGTCCCTTCCGGAGCAAGTTTTTCGCCCACATTGCCAGGTACAGCCGCATGGGCAGCCGGTTCGCACCCCTGTCCAACCTGGCCGCTTCAAGTCCCATCGGCAGGCTGCTCTCCGGGGCGGTGCTGGGAGTACACGGCAGCCGGCAGTTGCCCAAATTCGCCAGTCCCACCTTCGGCCAGTGGTTCCGCTCGCGGCCCTCGGAGGGGGTGCAGGGCGCGGCCAGGGGAACGGTCGCCCTGTTCAACGACACTTTTATGAACTACAACTACCCGGAAATTGGCATAGCGGCGGTTGAGATTCTGGAGGCCGCCGGTTACCGGGTGCAGTTGGCCGACGCCGAATGCTGCGGCCGCACGATGATATCCAAGGGCTTCCTGGAGGAGGCCGAGGCCCACGCCCGGTACAACGTGGACCGGCTGCACGCCTTTGTTGACCAGGGGGTGCCGGTCATCGGCTGCGAACCCAGCTGCCTGCTTACCTTCCGCGACGAATACCCGGAATTCTGCCAGGACGAAAGGGCAAAAAGGATAGCAGAAAACAGCTACATGATTGACGAGTTCCTGGCGATGCTCCACGACAAGGGAGAACTGGACCTGCCCTTCACTGCCCTTCAAAAGAAGGTGCTGTTCCACGGTCACTGCCACCAGAAGTCGCTGGTCGGCACCGGTTCGTCCATGACCGCGCTGGGGCTACCCCCCGGTTACGAGGTTGAACTCATCAACTCGGGTTGCTGCGGCATGGCCGGTTCCTTCGGTTTCGAGAAGGAGCATTACGATGTCTCCATGTCCATCGGCGAGCAGGTGCTCTTCCCCACCATACGCGACCGGGGCCCGGAGTGGGAGGTAGCGGTTATGGGAGTGTCCTGCCGCCAGCAGGTAGAACACGGCACCGGACGCCCCGCCCGGCACCTGGTTGAAGTGCTGCGGGACGCCCTGCCTTAGTTGCTGCAGTACTCCGGGCGCTTTTTGGGATAGTGGTCCTTCGCTCCTGGGGGCGTGTCTCAAATGCACTGTCATTCCTGCGCAGGCGGGAATCTCAACCGGCTGTAGCCGAGGTTCCTGCCTTCGCAGGAACGACGAAATGAGACGCTAGCTTCAGGGACCGTCCCGCAACCAGGTGGCGCGGCCAAAGTTTCTGGCGGCCACCGTCAGGTCAAAGATGTCAATGACTTCGTCCTCGTTTACGTCGCCGAAATAGAGGGTCACGGGGGGCAGGGTCAACGTGTCCCCGCCGGCCAGTTTGCCGGTTTCCATGGTAAGGGGCAGGTAGCCGGGCGCCTTCAGGGCAATGGTGTAAGCGCCTTCCGGCAGGGTTGCCTCGAACTTCCCCTCCTCGTTGGCGAAGATGACCTCGTCTCCCGTTTGCACGTAGCTGCCCAGGCTGCTCCCTCTGCCCTCCAGGTCTATTGTTCCTTTGACGGTCACGGCATCGAAGGGACCTGCCATGACCAGGTTAGCGGAGTGGGTGACCGTCCCCTTGCTGATAAAGGTTGTGGCCAGGGGACTCGGTTTAGCGCCGACCCTTGGCCCGCCGCGGTGAGGACGTGGATGGTCCCGGGCGTGGGAGGGCCCGGCGGGGGCGGCCCGCCCGTAGCTCCGCTGGTATCCCACCGGAAATCGAGGGAAAGGGAACCCTTTGCGGGCACGGTAACTTCAGTGACGCCAATGGCAACGCCGTCGGTGTCGTCGTGCAGCGAGACGTTGAAGGTCTCTTCCTGGCTGCCGTTGTTGGTTATGCCCAACGCTATGGTGACGGTATTTCCCTGGTGGGCAAAGGGCGGGCCAACCTGCTTTATGGAGGTAAGGGCCACGTCCCGGTTCCCCTGCAGCTCAAGGAGCGACGCCCGCAGGTCGCCGATTCGCTGATTACCCAAGGCAACGGGACTGGACAGGGCCAGTCCGGCCA
>DAOUIY010000028.1:0-27349 GCA_034423215.1 Dehalococcoidia bacterium | reverse complement strand
GCCGTCTATACAACACCGAAGGCTTAACTACTGCCGGTCGAGGTTCCCGCCTTCGCGGGAACGACGAAAAGGGACGCTAGGAAGCCCCCACATTCAATTTGACGACACCCCCTGGTTCATTTCAGACGACTGGAGTTAAGGGATACTATCGTGTTTCTGGTTGATACCGGATCGAATACAACCTGCGTGCACTCTGACGACGTCTTTCGGCTCGGAATTGATTACCAGCAGTTGGATAATCAGAGTTTAATCCAAACCAGTGGCGTCGGTGGCAGTGCAGGATATTACCGGGAACCGGCCACACTGGCGTTCATGGACGAAAGCGGTGACTTGAGGCTTTTTGACCTGGATGTTCAAATTAGCCAGTCAGCCAACACCCCGGGCACGCGATCTCTTCCCTCTCTGCTGGGACGCGACTTTCTGAACCGCTGCCGAGTTTACCTTGACAGCGCCTCTGACGCCATGCAACTGGAACCTCGAAACGTAGCCGGGAACCAAATACTACCCTGAACTACGCATACAGAGTGCAAACGCGGACGCCTAAGCAGCCTCCCCCTCCAACCCGCACACCTCGGCCACCAGTTCGTAGGAACGTACCCGGTCGGCGAAGTCGTGACAGATGGTTACCACGCTCAGGTCGTTGGTCTGGTACTTTTCGGCGATGCCTTCCAGCTTTTCCTTTACCTGCTGGGGGTCTCCGTCAGCGCAGACCTGGCTGTACTGCCGGATGAAGGCCAGTTCGTTCATCTGGTACTGGTAGTTCAGCGCCTCTTCTATGGAGGGTATGCCCTTGGCCCGATTTGTCACCGAATACAGGCGGCCCAGGTTGCGGGCGGCCGCTATCCTGAGGGCCGCTTCCTCGGTCTCGGCGCACAAGACCTGCACGCCAACGTTGACCTTGGGCTGTGCCAGGAACTTGGACGGCTCGAACTGCTTTACGTAGCCTTCAACAATGGCCGGCCCCTCGTCCACCCCCAGGCCGAAGAAATGGGCGTAGGCAAAGGGCATCCCCAGCCGCGCTGCCATGTAGGCGCTCTCGTACCGGGACCCCAGCAGCCACACTTCCGGAGCGGTTTGGGGCGCATCCGGGCCGGCCTGCACCTGGGCAAAGGGATGTTCCGATTCCAGACCGCCGTTGAGGTAGCCCACAAGGTCCACCACCTGCCTGGGGTAATGCTGAATGTCCTTGGGGCTGCCGGGATAGGACAGGGCCGCCGCGGTCAGGTGGTCGCTGCCCGGGGCCCGGCCCACGCCCACGTCTATGCGACCGGGATACAGGGCCTCCAGCATTCGGAAGTTCTCCGCAACTTTGAGCGCGCTGTAGTGGGAGAGCATTACCCCGCCGCTGCCCACGCGAATGGTGTTGGTGTAGGCGGCCACCTGGCCAATCAACACCTCCGGGCTTGTACCGGCAAAGTTGGGCAGGTTGTGGTGTTCGGCCAGCCAGTAGCGGTAATAGCCCAACTTTTCCACGGCAACGGCCAGGGCTATGGTCTCCCGCAAAGCATCGCCGGCGGTGCCGTCAGCCCGGACCGGCGACTGATCTACCACGCTGAGGGTCAACTTCGGCGCCACAAGCATCTCCAGAAAGGGGGATGGGGCGAATTATAGCACCCTTCAATCTTCGCCAATCAGCCGGTACCGGCCGCGTCAATCAGAGGCTAGTAGTCCGACCACTTTGAAATGATGGGTGAAATTGCTTCTCTCCGTCGTTCCGGCGAAGGCCGGAACCCAGGATTCCTGAAGGTAAGGAACCAGGTCCGGCGCTAACCTTCCTGGATTCTGGCCTGCGCCGGAACGACGGGTTTCGATAGTTACTCGTCATTCCAAAGTGGTCGAACTACCAGGCGTCGTTTAATGAAGATTAAACAAATCTTTAAACAATTGCTTTCACAAATGAGATTGTTAAGGCCGGGCCCCTGAATTATCCTTTGCACGGCTTAGGGCGTGTCGTCAAAAGCACCGTGGTTCCTACGCAAGCAGGAATCTCGGGTCGTTGGGGGCAGATTCCTGCCTGGGCGGGAACGACGGGTTGGGCCGGCCCAAACATCATTTCAAACTGGACAGGCTGGCACCGGTTCGACTTGTTTGAACTGATGGACAGTGTTGCCGCTCACCCTGGGCTTGTCGAAGGGCCGCCCGTTCATGGTTCGACGGGCTCACCACGGGCGGACTCCCGGGTTTGGCCATCAATGCAAAGGCGTTAAGCCACCAGCCTGGAGCAGCTTCCCTGAGCTGTCCGGCGATCCTTGGCTGCTGTGGTTGCCGGCGCAGGGCGTGAGGGAAAGGCGGGCCGGCGGGATTTGCGGGATATTCGTCCCTTTAACATTCCAGGTAAAGTTCCAGGAGTGATTTGACTTGGTGAGACAGTACGCCGCATTAGACCAACCGCTGCCCGGGCCCCGTGCCGGCGTCGGTGGCACAAGCCGCTGGAAGAGATACCTGCCCGAACGCATTATCAAAGGCATCCTCTTTTTCTGCAGCATCGTCTCTATTTTTACCACCGTCGGCATCGTGTCCGTGCTGGTATTCGAGGGCGCGCTTTTCTTCCAGGAAGTTTCAATCGTTGAGTTCCTGACCGGCACCAAGTGGACTCCCCTGTTCCTCTCCAAGCACTTCGGGGTGCTGCCCCTGGTGGCCGGAACCATGCTGACGGCGGTGGGGGCCATGTTTATCGCCCTGCCGTTGGGCCTGCTCAGCGCCATCTACCTCAGCGAATATGCGCCCGATGTCGTTCGCGAAATCGTAAAGCCCGTCCTGGAGGTGCTGGCCGGCATACCGACGGTGGTTTACGGCTACTTTGCCCTCCTTTTCGTAACCCCGATTATCCAGGCCATTTTCAGCGACACGCCCCAGTTCAACGCCCTGAGCGCCTCCATTGTTATGGGGATTATGATTCTGCCCATGGTGTCCAGCCTCAGCGAAGATGCCATGCGGGCGGTTCCCCGCTCCCTGCGGGAAGGCGCCTACGCCCTGGGCAGCACCAAGCTGGAGGTTTCCACCAGGGTGGTGATTCCGGCGGCCCTCTCGGGCATAGTCGCCGCCTTCATCCTAGCCATGTCCCGGGCCATCGGCGAGACCATGATCGTTACGGTGGCGGCGGGGGCCAAGCCCAACTTTACGTTAAACCCCTTTGAAGGGGTGCAGACCATGACCGCATACATTGTATCGGTCAGCCTGGGCGATACGCCAACGGGCACCCTGGAGTTCAAGACCATTTTCGCCGTCGCCCTGAGCCTCTTCGTCATGACCCTGGCAATGAACCTGGTGAGCCAGTACATCGTGCGCCGCTTCCGGGAGGTGTACGAATAATGGCAATCATCAGCCGCAGCGAATTTCAGCGGCGCATGAGACGCCGGAAAATCGAGGGCCACGTCTTCCATGCCCTGTGTCTCCTGGCGGTCCTGTTGGGCCTGGGAATGCTGGCGGCGTTGATGGTTGACATTGCCATGGATGGACTGGGTCGCGTGGACTGGTCTTTCCTGACCAGCTTTCCCTCCCGAAAGCCCGAGGAGGCGGGAATCCGTGCCGCCCTGTTCGGCAGCCTGTACGTGGTGGGCCTGACCGGCATCTTTGCCTTCGTCTTTGGCGTGGGCGCGGCCATCTACCTGGAAGAATATGCGGCGCAGAACTGGTTCGCCAGGATAGTTCAGATTAACATTGCCAACCTGGCCGGCGTGCCTTCCATCGTTTACGGCATACTGGGGCTGGAGATTTTCGTCCGGTTCCTGGCCCTGGACCGCAGCGTCCTGGCCGGGGCGCTGACCCTGGCGCTGCTGGTGCTGCCTATAGTCATAATCGCCTCCCAGGAAGCCATAAGGGCGGTTCCACCCTCCATACGGGAGGGCGGCTACGCCCTGGGAGCCACCCGGTGGCAGGCCATTTGGCGGTTGGTACTGCCCCAGGCATTCCCCGGAATTCTCACCGGCGTTATCCTGGCCGTGAGCCGGGCCGTTGGCGAAACGGCGCCGTTGATTATGATGGGCGCACTTACCTACGTGGCCTTTACGCCGGACGGGTTCCTGAGCCGGTTTACCGCCCTGCCCATCCAGATATACAACTGGGTTTCCAGGCCCCAGGCCGGATTCCACGAGGCGGCGGCGGCGGGAATAATCGTGCTGCTGGCGCTTCTCCTGTCCCTGAACGCCTTGGCCGTACTGCTCCGCAACAAGTTCCACAAACGGATGGAGGGATAGTCCGTTGGAAGACGCTTTGCCGGTAATGCCAATCATCCGCACCACCGACCTGAATGTGTCCTACGGACCGGTGGAGGTGATAAACGGGGTTTCCATGGACATGGAAGCCCACAAGATTACCTCCATTATCGGGCCGTCGGGTTCGGGCAAGAGCACCCTGCTCCGTTGCTTCAACCGGATGAACGACCTGATTCCCAGCTTTCGAATGACTGGGAAAGTCCTGTTTGACGGGCAGGACGTTTACGACGACGACGTGGACCCCACGGAGATCCGCTACCAGATAGGCATGGTATTCCAGCGGCCCAATCCCTTCCCCAAGTCCATCTTTGACAACGTGGCCTTCGGTCCCCGGGTCAACGGGTTCAGGGGAGACCTGGCCGGGCTGGTGGAGCAGTCCATCCGACGGGCGGCGTTGTGGGAAGAGGTAAAAGACCGGCTGAAGGAAAGCGCCCTTTCCCTGTCCGGGGGCCAGCAGCAGCGCCTTTGCATCGCCCGCGCCCTGGCAGTGGAGCCGCGGATCATCCTGATGGACGAACCCTGCTCGGCGCTGGACCCCATCTCCACCCTGGCCATTGAAGAGCTGATGCGGGAACTCTCCAAGGACTACTCCATCGTGATCGTTACCCACAACATGCAGCAGGCGGCCCGGGTCTCCGACTACACCGCCTTCCTCACCCCCCGGGAAGACAAGGTCAGCGAGCTTATCGAGTTCGGCGAGACACGGCAAATATTCACCAACCCCAGCGACGAAAGGACAGAAGCGTACATTACCGGAAGATTTGGCTAGGGGTTCAACTTATTTGAAATGATGGATAGTCTTTCCGCTCACCCTGAGCCTGTCGAAGGGCCGCCCACTCGCAGATTGACAATTTGATGGTTCGACAGGCTCACCACGAACGGACGGCCCTTCAACAAGATCGAAACGGCTTGAAGAGGCTCCCAAAAGCAGTCTGTTTTCAAGGCCAATATTTGACCTCTGTGATATAGTTTCCCAGCAATTTGGAGGATGGACGGGCCGGGGCCCCTGCATCTTCATTTTGCCAACTTCATCCACCCCAAATTTCTCTTCCAAGGAGTTGTATTTCGTTATGCCTGTTATGACCAGTCACGCTCCGGGGACCTTCTGCTGGGTTGAACTGGCAACCTCCGATGCAGAGGCTTCCAAGAACTTCTACTCCCAACTGCTCGGCTGGACCTGGGTTGATACTCCCATGAGCGACTCCATGGCCTATACCATGATGCAGAAGGACGGCAACTTTGTCTGCGGCCTGTTCCAGATTCACGAACAGATGATGGCCGAGGGCTTTTCGCCCCATTGGGCCTGCTACGTCGCCACCGACGACGTGGAGTCCGCCACCGCCCGGGTATCGGCGGCCGGGGGCAACGTAATCAACGGGCCCTTTGACGTTTTTGACGCCGGGCGCATGTCGGTGGTGGCCGACCCGGCAGGGGCAACCTTTGGCATCTGGCAGCCGAAGGAGCACATCGGAGCCGGCCTCATCAGCGAGCCGGGTTCCCTGGGCTGGACGGAGCTCTACACCAACGACATAGATTCTTCCGCCGCTTTCTACGGCAGCCTTTTTGGCTGGAACCACGGAACCATGCCCATGGGCCCCGACGGGCCGGACTATCACACCTTCGACCAGGAGGGAACCGGAATCGCCGGGATGATGGCAATCAAGCCGGAATGGGGAGAGGTACCCCCAAACTGGTCCACCTATTTCTGCGTTGAGGACGTGGACGCCAGCTTCCAGGCCGCCCTGGACATGGGCGCCGAATCCGTTCTTCCGATAACGACGGCGGGCAATGTCAGGTTTGCTTTCCTGAAAGACCCGCAGGGCGTGTATTTCGGCATTGTGCAGGTAATGGGCTAGGGGGTGTCGTCAAATTGAATGTGGGGGCTTCCTAGCATCCCCTTTCGTCGTTCCCGCGAAGGCGGGAACCTCGCCCGGCAGTAGTTAAGATTCCTGCCTTCGCAGGAATGACGGTGCATTTGACGGCACGCCCTAGTCGCAACCCCCGCAAAAACGTAGGGGCGCACGGCCATGCGCCCCTACGGATAATGCGCCAACGCATTTGCTATTATGGCCGGTTTTTCCGCTCACCCTGAGCTTGTCGAAGGGCCGCCCGTTGAAGGTTCGACTAGCTCGCCATGAGCGGGCTACGTTGCTCAACCTTCAATGCGAAGTTGCCGGATTGCCAGTAGCCCAGCCTGCCCACCGGAAGAAAAGGGTTTCCCGCGTAGTAGTCCGACAACTTTGAAATGATAGGTGAAATTGCTTCTCTCCGTCGTTCCGGCGAAGGCCGGAACCCAGGAGTTCTGAAGGTAAGGAACCATGTCCGGCAGTAACCTTCCTGGATTCTGGCCTGCGCCAGAATGACGGGTTTCGACAGTTACCAGTCATTCCAAAGTGGTTGAACTACTAAAGGAAGCGACCCCGTCAAAAATGCAGGGGTCCACGGCCGTGGACCCCTAAATTCCAATGTTCCACCGCTCCACCGTGAAAAAGACCGGCTGAGACTCTCTCCCGGCAAGCCCTGCTACCGCAACGTCCTGAAGAACTCCCGCATATCCTCCACCAGCAGGTCCGGTTCCTCCAGGGCGGCAAAGTGACCGCCCCGGGGCATTGTCGTCCACCGTTGCACGTTGTAGGAGCGCTCCGCCCATTCCCGAGGGGGATGGCTCAGGTCCACAGGAAACAGGGCCACGGCGGTGGGTACTGATATCCGTTCTCCCGGCCCGAAAACCCAGGGGTTGTGCTGGGACTCGTAATACAGCCTGACGGAAGAGCCGATGGAGTTGGTGACCCAATAAAGGGTGATGTTGGTCAGCAGTTCGTCCCTGGTGAAGCGGGACTCCACGTCGCCGCCGCAGTCGCTCCAGGTGCGGAACTTCTCCACAATCCACGCCGCCAGCCCGGCGGGAGAATCGTTGAGACCGTAGGACAGGGTCTGGGGCTTGGTGCCCTGGATGTGGGAGTATCCGCCTTCGGCCTCCCGCCACTGGGCCCGCTCTTCAATCAGCGCCCTTTCCGCCTCGGTGAGAGGCCGGGAGCCCTCGCCCAGGTCCGGCGTCATGGCCGCGCTGGAAACCGCCGTGACGTGTATTCCGGCTACCTCGTCGGGATAGCCGAAACCCAGGCGGGCGGTCACGCTGGCTCCCCAGTCACCGCCCTGGGCCACGAACCGGTGGTAGCCGAGGTTTTCGGTCATAAGCCTGGCCCAATAGTCGGCTACGCGGGTGGAACTCATGCCGCTGACCTGGGCGGCATCGGAAAAGCCGTACCCGGGCATGGACGGCGCCACCACGTCAAAGGAGTCCGCCGGGTCGCCGCCGTAAGCCGCCGGGTCCGTGAGGCGGGGAATGACCTTGAGCATTTCAAAGAAGGTGCTGGGCCAGCCGTGGGTTATCACCAGCGGCAGCGGTTTCGGCCCCTTGCCCCTGGCATGAATGAAGTGGATGCCCAGGTCGTCCACGGTGGTGCGGAAGTGGTCGAAGGAGTTGAGAAATGCCTCCTGCTTGCGCCAGTCAAACTCCTTCTGCCAGTAGTCCGCCAGTTCCTTGACGTAGGCCAGGTTGGCGCCGTAACCCCATTCCGAACCGGGAATCTCGTCGGGCCAGCGGGTGCGGGCCAGCCGTTTACGCAGGTCTTCCAGGACGGAATCGGGGATGTTGATCGTGAAAGGAGTAACGTCCATAAGCCACCGCCGTCTCAAAGGATGGGAAACGCCTGGCGACATTATAGGCCAATTTGCGGCGCGGGGATGGTCCGGATGTTTTCGCCAGTCCCGGGACTGGCGGGCCCGGGGTTGCAGGGGTGCGGCTTATTGCCAGTAATCGGCCAGGGCCAGGACCATGTTGCCCATGTGGGGATGATCGGGTTCGACGTCCACCGGGATGTCAGCTTCACGGAGCCGCCGGCTGCACACGGGCCCCACCGAGGCTACCACCGCTCCCGCCGTCCGACTGCCACCGCTGCCGGTCTTTGCCGCTTCCGC
Organism: Dehalococcoidia bacterium; assembly: GCA_034423215.1. Classification (GTDB taxonomy): domain Bacteria; phylum Chloroflexota; class Dehalococcoidia; order Lucifugimonadales; family UBA3495; genus Bin22. The sequence goes on along the minus strand of DAOUIY010000028.1, from coordinate 19,154 downwards.
ACCCAGGGATGCCCTTAGAATCCCTTCCCGGTCGGCCTTGGCCGCTATGGTCAGCAGGTTGCCCACCTGGGGCTGGCTGGTGAAGGCAATGGCGTCAATGCCGCCTGCGGCCAGGTCGTCAATCATCGAGAGCGCCGGCGCTTCGTCTTCAGGCAGTCCCCAGGTGTAAAGGGTGACCTCCCGGACTTCGGCGCCCTTTTCCAGCAGGTGGGCCACCAGGGGGCGGTTGGGCCCGCCGTAGTGCTGCAGCGCAACAACCTTGCCCGACAGGTCCCACTCCTGAAGTGAGTTGACCAGGTCGGCGGTGGTGTAGGGTTCCGGGGGCATTACGTCAATGTGGATTTTGTGCTGCCGCAGGACCCGGGCCGGCTTGGGGCTTCGGGCGATAACCGTGAGTTGGTCCAGGGCACGAACAAACTCTTCCTCCCGGCCCATGGCGGCGGCGGTGGAAACCAGGGCCTGGGTGCCGACGCCGGTGAGCAGGGTCACGGCGTCAACCCGCCCGGCGCAGGTGTCCAGAACCAGTTGCTGCACCTCCGGGCTGTCCTTGAGGTACACCTCCTGGAGCACGGGAGCCGCGTAGGGCACACCCCCGTGACGTTCGATAAGCCCGGCCATCTCGGAAGTCATGCGGGCTTCCACAAAAGCGATGGTTCTGCCGTTTAGAGAGGCCAAGTTCTTACACCCCTGATGAACAGAAATCCACGAAGGACACGAAGAAGCACGAAGTTAATACTATCCCTTTCCCTTCGTGCTTCTTCGTGCAACTTCGTGGGTGAAGGCATGGACTGTGGCTTTCGCCGGAATGACGGATTAGCCGCCGAAGTTCCTCGCCACCATCTCCTGGAAACGTTCATTGCCCATGAAAAGGTAACGGAGGAAAGCAACGATGTCCCAGATCCCGCAAATAAGGAGCGCCGGAATCAAGATAAAGAAGCCAATTATGAAGAAGGACAGAATCCCTCCCACTATGATGCCAATCAGGAAAATAATTAACCTGATTGCACCCGCAGCCGTATTACCCACATAGAAATCGTCAATGCCCAGCATCCCCAGGAAAATGTTGAGCAATATGGCCACTCCTCTGCTCTTCCGCTTACGACTTGCCATGAAACCCTCCTTATCTCACCCATAAAGATTGGGGTCCGGCTAAGACAGTGCGCGGTGATGGCCCAGGGTGGTCTACACGGCGCACTCGCCTTCGCCCCGTTCCAGGACGTAGTTGGTGGTGCGCTCCCAGTCCACGTACAGGTCGCCGCCAACCTCGCCGCTGGTGGCGGACTGCTGGATGGCAGAGGCCACGGCGGTAAGTTCTTCTACGCCCACCCGGTCGAGGAAGTTGTTGAAGCTTTCGCCGCTCTCCCGGTTGTCCTTGTAATAGGTGGCGATTTCGCGGACCATGCGGGGCGCGAGCTTGGCGGGAACCTTGACCTTGGGGATGCGAGTCCCGATGCGGGAGTCCTCAACCCGGCTGTCGCCGTAGTTGCCGCCCAGGAACATCTCGTAGGCGGGAATCTGGCTGCCGTCCGGGCCCTTGATGGCGGCGCCGTGGAAGCCGATGTTGGCGATGTGGTGCAGGCCGCAGCCGTTAGGGCAGCCGCTCATCTTGATGCGGATTTTCTTGACCCCGTCGTCCTCCATCAGGCCGTTCCAGGTGCCCAACTCCTCGCGGATGGCCTTGGCCAGCCCCATGGAAGAGGTGATGCCCAGCTTGCAGCTATCGGTGCCGGGGCAGGACACCACGTTATTGATGGAGTGAGCGCCGGGCTCGTTCAGGCCAATGGCGCCCAGGGCTTCCCAGACGTGGTGCAGGTATCCGTCGGGCACCCAGCGGAGGGCCAGGTTCTGTTCCTGGGTGGCGTTGGCCCGGCCGCCTGAGTAGCGGCGCACAATGTCGGCCAGCCCCCGGAACTGGGCCGGGTCCAGGTCGCCGCGCACGGGCTTCACATAGACGATGTTGTAGCCGGCCTGCTTCTGGCCCACCACGTTGGTATCCAGCCAGTACCGGTACTCGCCGCTGCCGGAACCGTTGTCGGAGCCGCTGCCGGAAGCCGTAACCGGCGCCGGGGGATTCTCCCGGTAGATTTCCTCTTCGGCCATGTAATCTCCGGGGTCAATGGGGCCGATTTCCGCCAGTTCCGCCTCCACCAGGTTGCGGAACTCATCCAGGCCAATGCGGTCAATGAGGACCTTGAGGCGGGCCATCATCCGGTTCTTGCGCAGGGAGTCGGCCTTGTCGAACACCGTCCAGACGGCCAGGGCCAGCCGCAGGTAGTCCTTCTCCGGGAGGAACTCGTACAGGGGCTTGGCCAGCCGGGGCATGATGGAAGTCCCACCGCCCACAAAGACCTTGAAGCCCCGCTTTTCCACGCCGTCCTCAACCCTGACCTGGGAAACATAGGTCAGGTCCTGGATGGCGGCGGCCACCGTGTCGCGGGCGTCAATGCCGGTAAAGGCGGACTTGAACTTGCGGGGGAAGGACTGGGTAATGGGATGGCGCACGCCGAAGCGCACATATCCGGTCAGGTAGGGAGTGGGGTCGAAAATCTCGTCGGCGTCCACGCCGGCGGTGGGGGAACCCACCACGTTGCGGACGGTGTTACCGCAGGCCTCGCGGCTGGTCAGGCCCACCGTTCCCAGAAGGCGCAGCACGTCGGGGCACTCGGGCAGGGGAATGTGGTGGAACTGGACGTTCTCGCGGGTGGTAATGTGGCCCTTGCCCAGGGGGGCGTAATGTTCGGCAATGTCTCCCAGGGCATCCAGGGCGTCGGCGGTGAGGATGCCGCCGGGAATCTTGACGCGGATCATCTGCACGTCTGCCTGCCTCTGGCCGTAAACCCCCTGGCGCAACCGGAAGGGAGTAAACTCCAGGTTGTCCTGCTCGCCGGACTGGAAGCGGGCGGACTCCGCCTCGAACCGCTGGACCTCGCTCTCCATAAAGGGAATGACGCCCGGCGCGGTTGAGGCCAGGTCAAGGCTCTCCCGGTAGATTTCCTCCTGGGTCTGTTCAAGCTTAGTGGTCACGGCGGCCTCCTGACTTTCCGACAAAAATATGGTAATTCGACGCCTTTTCCCTTGGGACCGGTGCAAAAAACTGGCACAAAAAAACACCCACCAAACGGCAAAAAGCTGGTGGGCGCTGGGATGTCTGTCGGACGTAAAGACTTACCCGCCCCCTATGTGGGCGGACAGGTACAAGTGCAAATGCAGATATTCTTGACCAACATTGTCAGGAATTGTAAATGCCGCTAAACCATTTGTCAACAGGTTTTGATACTAAACACTGGTTAACATTTTAGGAAGTAATGATGGGGGAAATGGGGAAGGGCCTAGGGTAATATAAGCCAATGCGAAAATACATTTATGCTGATGAAGCGGGCAACTTCGATTTCAGCAATAAGCCGGGGGCCTCCCGGTACTTTATACTAACCACTGTTCTGATCGAAGACCATCAGATTGAGAGTGAATTGCTGGATTTAAGGCGGGAGTTAGTGTGGGAGAACCACAATTTGCCTGGCCCGTTTCACGCTACAACAGACCAGCAGGTAGTTCGAGATAGGGTATTTGAACTGCTGTCCAATTACGATTTCCGGGTGGATGCGACTATCTTAGAGAAAAGCAAAGCAGTCCCGCGTTCCAGGCCCACTGAAGAAGCCTTTTACAAGCTTGCCTGGTTTTACCACATGAAATACGTTGCAAACCGTGTCGCAACTCCGGTTGACGACCTTTTTGTCATCGCAGCATCCATTGGTGAAAGAAGGAAGCTCGCCGGGTTTCGATTCGGTGTACAAGACGTAGTGAAGCGGACATCCTGGAGTCAGACAATCAGGGTAGATATGTGGCCCTTTGCCGTTGAACCTTGCCTTCAAATTGCGGACTATTGCTGCTGGGCCATACAAAGAAAGTGGGAAGGCGGAGATGACCGCTCTTATCGCTTGATTCAGGATAGGATACGATCTGAATATGACCTGTTCCAAAGAGGTACAAGACACTATTACTAAAGAAAAATGAGTTGACTATCCGGCGTTTTCACCCGGAAGAGCCCAGGGGCTCTTTTCGCCAACTCTTTAGAAACATATTTATCTTACTGGTGATACACATGCATGTCAACAGTCATCAATGCGTATCAACGGAGTTCAAACTTGTGCCACCACCCCGAACGCCCCTACGCCACCACCTGCGAAATGCCGAAATAGACTCCCTGCGGGTCCTTCAGGAAGGCAAAGCGGATGTTGTCCACCCGGGATAGGGGAAGCACCACCTCGGCGCCCATGCTCTCGGCCAGTTCCAGGCTGGCGGCGCAGTCGTCAACGCAGAAGTACACGGACCAGTTGGGAGGTACCTCCCCCCATTCGGGCTTGATCTGCAGCATGCCGCCCACCGGGCTTTTGCCATTGGTGAACTCGTGGTATTGGCCGCCCTGCGGGTCCGGGTTGGTGACGGCGCGATTCCACCCGAAGACATTGGCATAGAAACCGGCGGAGGCCTCGGTGTCGTTGGTGTAGAGTTCGTTCCAGCCGAGGGCGCCGGGGGCGTAAATAAGCTGGGCGCCGATGTGCTCCCTGGGTTGCCACATGCCAAAGGCCGCGCCGGTGGGGTCGGCGGCGAAGGCCATCCTCCCTGCTTCGAACACGTCGTCGGGGCCCATAATCACTGACCCCCCGGCTTCGGTCACCCGGGTAACCTGGGCATCCACATCCACTACCGAAATGTAGCTGCTCCAGTGGGGGTAAACGCCCTCCATGCCGGGGCCCATCTCGTACAGCCCGCAAACGTTCTTTCCGTCCTTTTGCATCATGGAATAGACCATGCCATTGCCCACAGGATTGTCAATGGCGGTCCAGCCCAGCAGGCGGGAGTAAAAGCTCTTGGATGCTCCGGCATCGGTGGTGGACAGGTCAATCCAGCAGAAATTGCCGGGAGCATGGCTGGTTACTTCTGGCATTTTGACAAGCACTTCCTTCTACAAATTGAGCTTGAAATTGAGGATTGCACGGCATCCTTCCCTAACCGGTGGAGGACTGAGGAAAGATATGGCAGGACGCTGGACTGCCAACAAATGACAGCCAATAAATTATACATCAAGCCACCGAACACCGCGGCAAAGTCCTCGACCAACCCAGGGCAATTGCGTATCAGGCCAGGGGGCAAACCCCGTCGTTCCCGCGAAGGCGGGAACCTCGCAGGCTGGAGTTAAGATGCCTGCCTTCGCAGGAATGACGGCGCTCTTGGCAACACGCCCTGGTAGTTTGACCACTTTGCATTGATGGGGTAAACCCGGGAGTCCGCTCATCGTGAGCCTGTCGAACCATGGACGGGCGGCCCTTCCATAGGCTCAGGGTGAGCGGAGATGCTACCCATCATTTCAAATAAGTTGAACCACCCGGTCATTCGGCAAACTCAGGGCGACATTGACTTCCTGATTGAGTGGCCAGATTGAGTGGCCAGCGAAATCAATACACGATTGCCTTGTACGGTCACGCTGCCAACCTCTTCTTTTTTCCGCATGGGGGTTTATGCTATAATTCTGCTTTCCGCATTTTGTGGCAGTATTGCTTTGTGCCACTCGCGGAGCAGCAAGTTACGGAGTGTATTTTGGTGAGAGTTACGAAGGAAGCGTCCAGCCCCGTCGAGGTTATCCTGAATGTCGAAATGGACGCTGCGGACGAGGACCCGTATATTGACCGTTCCTACCGTCGCACCGTTGGCCGCCTCAACATCCCCGGATTCCGCAAGGGCAAAGCCCCCCGCTCCATAGTCGAAAACTACGTTGGCCGCATCGCACTGGTCCAGGAAGCCCTGGACTTCATGATTCCAGAAACCCTCAACCAGGCCCTCCAGGACGAGGAAATCCAGGCTTTTGTCGAGCCCCGGGTGGAAGTCCTTGAGCTGGAGCCGGTTACCTTCAAGGCCACCGTTCCCCTGGAGCCCAGCGTGGACTTGGGGGATTTCTACGACATCCGGCTGGAAAAGGAGCCGGTGGAAATCACCGAGGAAGAGGTTGACCAGGTGCTGGAGCGGATTCGCCGCGAGATGGCTCCCTGGGAACCCGTCAACCGCCCGGTGCAGTTCGGCGACCTGCTGAACCTGAACGTGGTGGGAGAGATGGACGGCGAGCAGGTGGTAAATGACGATGCCGTGGACTACATCCCCGAGACCACCAACGTTCTTCCCTTCCCCGGTTTCGCCGAGAACCTAGAGGCCATGGAGGAAGGCCAGGACAAGGACTTTACCATAACCATTCCCGAGGATTACCCGCGGCCCGAGTACGCCGGCAGGGAAGTGGCCTTCAAGGTGGAGGTGCTTTCGGTCAAGGAGAAGACCCTGGCCGACCTGGACGACGAGTTTGCCAAGGGCGTGGGCGAAGGTTTCGACGACATGGAAGCCCTGCGCGCCCACATCCTGGAGCGCATCACCGGCGAAGCAGAGGCCCAGTCCGACTACTCCTTCCAGGAACAGAGCATGAGTTCCCTGCTGGAGAGCGCGACCATCACCGCCTCTGATTTGCTGCTGGAGCGGGAAATCCAGAACATGCAGGACGAGCGGGAGCGGATGCTGCGGAACCAGCGCCTGGACCTGGACACCTACCTGAGCTACGTGGGCAAGACGGAAGAGGAATTCCAGGAGGAGTTGCGGCCCGTGGCGGAAGACCGCCTGAACCGTATGCTGGTGGTACGCAAGCTGGCCCAGGAGGAAGAACTGGAGGTCAGCCCGGAGGAAATCCAGGAAGAAATCGAGTCCATGCTTGCCAATGCCTCTGATGAGAACGTCAATGCCATGCGCCGCGCCCTCAACTCCGAGGGCACCAGGGACTCTATCCGAGCCTCCCTGCTGAACCAAAAGGTGATGGGGCGGCTGGTGGAAATTGTGCAAGGGCTTGAGCCCGGCGGCGCCGCCGAAGCCTCAACCGAAACCTCTGTTGACGGCGAAACAGGCGACGCCACCGGCGATGAAGCGCCCGCGGCTGCGGAAGTCCCTGAAGCAACGGAAGACACGGACGCAACGGAAGCCGCTGCGGAGGTAGATGCCGAAGCAACCGCCCAGGCCGGCTCGGATAGCCCCACCGCTGAGGCAGAAGAGCCAGCCAGTTAAGGAAGCAATTAAGGAGCTTTACCCAAATGCTGTATAACCCTTCCCAACCTGCCAATCCGGAAAACCGGTCGTTGAGCCCCGCCATGTGGCAAAGCGGAGTCCTCAGCTTGAGCGGTTCCCCCGAATCCGCGTTGACCACCCCCCAGGGCATTATCCCCATGGTCATTGAGACCAGTCCCAGGGGCGAGCGGGCCTTCGACATTTACTCCCTGCTGCTCAGGGAGCGGATTATTTTCCTGGGCACGCCCATCATGGACCAGGTTGCCAACACCATAATCGCCCAGTTGCTCTACCTGGAGCGGGAAGACCCCGACCGGGGAATCAACATTTACATCAACAGCCCCGGGGGTTCCATAACGGCCGGACTGGCCATCTACGACACCATGCAGATGATCTCCCCCGAGGTTTCCACCGTCTGCGTCGGCATCGCTGCCAGCATGGCCACCGTGCTGCTTTCCGGCGGGACCAAGGGCAAGCGCTATTGCCTCCCCAATTCCACGGTACACATGCACCAGGCCCAGAGCGGTACCCAGGGGGCAGCCTCCGACATACAGATTGCCGCCCGGGAGATCACCCGTCTCCAGGACCTGCTGCGGGGCATCCTCTGCGAAAATACCGGCCAGCCCATGGAGAACATCGTGCGCGACAGCGACCGCGACAATTACCTGACCCCCCAGCAGGCCATGGAGTACGGTCTGGTGGACGAAATTCTGGGGATGGGCCAGGACGGCCAGGCCGAGAGTTCCGGCGAGGCCGCAGAGCAGTAGGCTTCCCCAGGGTCAACTTCCTCCCCCCGGCCAGTCCGGGCGGGAGATAATGCCCAGTCTCAGCTAATCCTCAATGGCGGTAGCAGCCCGTGGCGACTTCGGAAAACAGGGAAACAAGAGGCAAGAACGGTGGCCGGCCCATGCAGTGCTCGTTCTGCGGCAAGGGCCGGACCCGGGGGGAACTGGTGCTGGCCGGGCAGGGCCGGGCCTCGGTTTGCTACGATTGCATTCGCGCCCTGGGGGAGTTAATCGAGCCGGAGGAAACCCCGGTATTTGACCCGGGGCTGGGCCCGGCAAGGGACCCCGTATCGGACCCCGCATCGGACCCGGCATCTAACCCTGCGTCTGACCCGGCTCGCCGCCAGGACATCATCCAGCGCGGCCCCCTGGTGCCCCGGGAAATCTACTCCAGCCTGGACGACTACGTAATCGGCCAGGAACAGGCCAAGAAAACCCTCAGCGTCGCCGTTTATAACCACTTCAAGCGCATCAGGTCCGGCATGGCCGGCTCGGAAGTGGAGCTGCAGAAGGCCAATATCCTGCTGATGGGCCCCACCGGCAGCGGCAAGACCCTCCTGGCCGAAACCCTGGCCCGCACCCTGGCCGTTCCCTTTGCCGTCTGCGACGCCACCTCCCTCACCGAGTCGGGTTACGTGGGCGAGGACGTGGAGAACATACTGCTCCGTCTTATCCAGGCCGCCGACTGGGACATCGCCAGGGCAGAGCAGGGCATTATCTACATAGACGAGATGGACAAGATTGCCCGCAAGGAAGGGGTGAACCGCTCCATCACCAGGGACGTCTCCGGGGAAGGCGTGCAGCAGGAGTTGCTCAAGATAATCGAGGGCTGTATCGCCAACGTACCGCCCCAGGGCGGCCGCAAGCACCCCCAGCAGGAGTTCCTGCAGATTAACACCCGGAACATCCTGTTCATCTGCGGCGGAGCCTTCGAGGGTCTCAGCGACATTGTTTCCCGCCGCATCGCCACCCACGGCTCCCAGCTGGGTTTCCTGGGGGGTGGCCGCAACAAGGCCGATGCCGACGCCAGCATTCTGTCCCAGGTTACGCCGGAGGACCTGCTCGCCTTCGGGTTCATTCCCGAAATGGTGGGGCGGCTGCCGGTGGTGACCAGCCTGGACCACCTGGAGAAGGGGGCCCTGATCCGGGTGCTGACCGAGCCCAGGAACGCCATCGTTAAGCAGTACCAGCACCTGTTCAGCATTGACGGCGTGGAGTTGGAGTTCAGCGACGGGGCGCTGGAGGCAGCCGCGGAAAGGGCCCTGAACCACTACACCGGCGCCCGCTGCCTGCGTTACATCGTAGAGGAAACCCTGCTGGACGTGATGTACGAACTGCCGTCGCTGAAAAACGTCAGCCGCTGCGTCGTTGACCGGGACGCCATAGAAGGGCGGGGGATGCCATCCCTCATTACCGGCGCCGGCGAGACCGTTCCCCTCTACCCCGAACTGTTGCAGCAATCGGCCTGACTCCTGCTTCCTCCATTTCCTCTATATGCCTCGTAAGGCTCAGGGCTGGGCGCATACGAACTGCCTGAACCTGTGGCCATTCCTGTCGCCATCGTAGTTCCCGCGAGAACCGAAGTTCGATGACCGAATTGCCCAGTTTGGCTGCAAGAGTCCAGCACCCGGGTATTTCCTGACTCTAAGCCAAAGCCAGGGTGACACGTACATTGAAATACGGAAACTGTCATTCTGAACGGAGTGAAGAATCTAGAATTCTTGCTAATAGGAAGGTTCATTTCCCGCGAGAATTTTAGATTCTTCGCTTCACTCAGAATGACAGTTGAGATGGTCGGGCGCTCCTGGCAGAGGAAATGCCTCCCCAGGCGGAAATACACATTCCACTTTGGTATTGATTTGGTAGAGTATGGGGTAACTGGTTTGGAGTTTCGTAGGGGATAGCTCTGTCATAACGCAGAAAACCCGTTTAACAACTGGGAACTGCAATTTACAAGAGGGGGCGACACTTGTGGTGTTGCTTTATGGAGGAGACAAGGGAAGCCAAAGGCGAGACATAGAGCGGGCCAGGCGGTTGGCATCAGACTGGAGCTAATTTATGAGTGAAACCTTTACCCGTTGGGATGTGGTAGCCCACCTGACCAGCAAGGAAGACGTGCTATTGTACCTGGAAGCCTGCGCCGAAGAAGACCCTGGCGACGGGAGCTTGATTCGGGCCGCCCTGAATGACATCGCCAGGTCCCAAAACATGAGCCAACTTGCCCGCGAAGTCGGGATGACCCGTGAGGGACTTTACAAGGCCTTGTCGGAAAACGGCAATCCTTCTTTCACCACGGTCATGCAGGTTACCCGTGCCCTGGGATTGCGGCTACGGATTACTGTATAGCCCGCTCACTCCCAGCATCCGCCCCCGCAATGCTCCACTTAGCCCACATCATCCATAGCCATCGCCCTTTCCAGTTCCTCGTCCAGGCACAGGCCGGGTGGTGTGGTGATAGACAGGGAGTTGCCCCCCTGGTCCAAAACCTCGCCGTCCCTTATCTGCACCCTGCCCTCGGCCACGGCCCGCAGGGTCTCAAGAATCAGGTAGGGTTCCCGGCGGTATTCAGCCTCGCGTATCTGCCGGAACAGCGGCAACTCTTCGCCCCGGGTTGCCTGCGCCTCTTTCAAATCAAGGCCTTCCACCTCTCGCCAGGCCTGGTCAAACTCCGGCCCATCTATGGGCGCGGAGCAATAGGACACCACCGGCCCCCGGTCCACCTCCTCGGTAGCCAGGTGAATCATGGCGCCGGTGCGGGCGGCCCGCTGCGCTATAAGCTGCCAGATGACCTCCTGCCAGGCGCCTATGGGCCCGTCGGGCAGCGCAGGGTGCAGGTTGAGCAGGGGATACCGGCGGCACATTTCGCCGCTGACTATGAGCATATAGCCGGCCAGAACGCATACGTCGGGCTCACGTCCCTCCAGGGATGCCATAACCAGCCGGTCGTATTCGGGCCTCAACCGGGCCCAACTCAGGCCCGACGAGCGGCGCGAACGGCGGAATTCCGCTGAGGAGCAGGTTACAAGAGGAAGGTCGTAGGAGTCCACAAGCCTGAAGAACTCGTCCGAGCCTTCGGCCTCTCCCCGCGCCCGGTTGCTGAATACGAACTGGATTCGGGCATTCAGCAGACCCCGCTTTATCCGTTCCTGGATAAAACGCAACAGGCCGCGTGAGCCCTCACCCCTGCCGGTGGAAAACCAGCCAATGTTCAGAACAGGCTGGTCGCGGCCGGGTTCAGTCGCCATTGGGTAAATCTTCCTGGGGTTCCCATTCGTCGTCCAGCGGAGGCATTTCCAGGTCTCCCCAGGGGAGCCCCTCGGCAGAAGCCGGGGCGGTACTTCCCGTGGCACCCGTCGGTGAGCCGGCCGGCGGGCTGGCGCTGGCGTTCTCGCGGATTTCGGCTATTCGGAGTTCGGTCTCATCCAGCAGTTGACCGCAGCGACGCACCAGGGCCATGCCTTGCTCAAACATCCGGGCGGCCTCGTCCAGGGGCAGGTTGCCGGTCTCCAGGGTTTCGACCATGGCGCTCAGTCGGGTAAAGGCCTTTTCAAAGGTCAGGGAATGGGGAGGCGGAAGGGACTCATCGGTCTGGCTGTCCAGCATACAGGGACAATACCTCTGGCAGGGGTTGGGTTAACGCAGAAAACAGTGTAACGCGGAAAGGGTCGCGGGGAAAGTGCCGGGATTGAATGCCCTGTGTGGTCCAGATAGACCGGGTAGGCAGCATGGGACGCTCTGCCCGTGCAACCCAACCCTTCTTTCCCGCGAAGGCGGGAACCTCGACCAGCCGGATGTTAAGATTCCTGCCTTCGCAGGGATGGAGACCCAGTGCATCAGCCATCGTATTTGAACTGACGGATAGTATTTCCGCTCACCCTGAGCTTGTCGAAGGGCGGCCCGTTCCCAGTTTTACAAGTTGATGGTTCGACAGGCTCACCATGAGCGGGCTTGGGGTGTGCCCACCAATCCGATGGCAATGGACCCGCTAGATTAGCCGCGCCATCCCAGGCGATTCAGGGGGCGGGCGACGCTGCCGGCGGCTGGGTCGTGGGGCCTGCGGCGCCGCGGGAGACTCCTCCTTCTGCTGTCCGCTGGGCGGTTCCTCCGTTTCATTTGGTCCGGGCGATTCCGGTTGACGGGGTGGGTCCGGTTGTCCGGGTAGTTCCGGTACGTCCGGTGGTTCCGACGGCTCAGGCTGGGATGACTCGACCGCTTTGCCCAAGTTGCTCCCAATGCCCGGGCCGCTGAGTCCAGGGCCGGCAGCGGTGGCGGCGAATGACCCGTCGGAGACCGTTACGGTCAGGGACTCGCCGCCGGAAACCTGGCCGGTCTCCGATACCACCCGGCCAGTGTCGGTAAGCTGCACCACCGAGAAACCCCGGCGCAGGGTTGCGGCGGGGTCCAGGGTCCGAAGGCGCCGCTCCAACCCGTCCGTCTCCAGGCGGGCCATACGCAAACGACCGGTCAGGCTGCTGCCGAGAACGTCGGCCAGGTCGTCCACCTGCCGCTTCAGGTTGTTGAGGTCGGGCAGGCTGGCATCCAGGCGGCGGGACAAGTTGGCCACTTCCCCCCGGCTGGATTCCACCGCGCGCAGGGCGCCCCGCTGGGCCCGCTCGGTCCAGGCAACCAGCGTCTGGCGCAGAATCGCACCGTCGGGCACCACCAGTTCCGCGGCCGCCGAGGGCGTGGGGGCGCGGTGGTCGGCCACGTAGTCGGCTATGGTGAAATCGGTCTCGTGACCCACGCCGCTGACTACGGGAATCCGGCTGCGGAAAATGGCCCGGGCGACTATCTCCTCGTTGAAGGGCCACAAGTCTTCCAGGGAACCGCCGCCCCGGGCGACGATAATCACGTCGGAACTGCCGTCAACCTCCAGCCGGTCCAGCGCCGAAGCAATCTGGGGCGCCGCGTCCAGCCCCTGCACCTGGGTGGGAGACAGCAGCAGCCTGGCCAGGGGATACCGCCGCCCTACTATGTTCTGGATGTCCTGCCAGGCCGCTCCCGTGGGCGAAGTCACCACTCCGATAACCTCGGGGAACTGGGGCAGGGGCCGCTTGCGGGACTCCTCGAACAGCCCTTCCTGGGCCAGGCACGCCTTGAGCCGCTCCAGTTCCATGGCCAGCGCGCCCTCGCCCTCGGGCAGCACCCGGTCAACCATGAAGTCGGTGGAGCCCCGGGGCTCATAGAAGCTCATGCGGCCGTGGGCGCGGACGGACTTGCCATTTTCCAGCATGTCGGCCCCGCCCTGGCCCCGGAACAGGACGCAGTTCAGGGATGCCGAACTGTCCTTGAGGGTGAAGTAGGAGTGGCCGGAAGAAGAGGCGCGAAGGTTGGAGACCTCGCCGACAATCCACAGGTCGGAGAGGAAGGGACTGCTTTCCAGCAACTCCCGCAGGTGGACAGCCACCTGGGTGACGGTCAGGACTGCCTGCTGCGGGAGTGTCACGGCGCTAACTTACTCGTTCGGTGTACTGGCCGGTGCGGGTGTCCACCTTCACCACCGTGCCGGGGGTAATGAACATGGGCACGTTGATGCGCAGGCCGGTCTCCAGGGTAGCCGGCTTGTTGCCGCCCTGGGCAGTGTCGCCACGGAAGGCCGGAGGGGTCTCGGTGACCTCAAGCTCCACGTGGGTGGGCAGGTTCACGTTGATGGGCGCACCCTTGTAGAAGACCATCTCAGCCATCATGTTCTCTTTCAGATAGTTCAGGGTGTCGCCCAGGGTCTCCCTGGTCAGCTCGTACTGGTCGAAAGTCTCCTGGTCCAGGAAATAGAAATAGCTGCCGTCGGTGTACAGGTACTGGGTTTCCCTGTTGTCAATCTCGGCCACGGTGAAGTCGGTATCGTAGCGCTGGAAGGTGCGCTCCACCACCGCCCCGGACAGGAGATTCTTCATCTTGATGCGGGTGACGGGGGCGCGCTGCTGCATTTTGTGCCGCTCGTAGTCCATCACCTGCCAGGGCTGGCCGTCCAGCTCAATTACCATATTGCGGCTAAGGTCGCTGAAGTTAATGCTCATACCGGTATCTTCTCCAGGTCAAGTTTATCTGTCCCTCGGTGCGGAAATCAGGAAGCAGGTGCAATGCTGAATAATTTGGTATGGGAATCCTGCCTAATTCTACCCTGATGCTGAAGGCTAACCAAGATGGAATAGGTGAAAGGGTCTGGGCTCCTATGTCCTCTGCCGAAAAAGGACATGAATGGCGAAGGCCCGGCGTTCGTCTTGGTCGGCTGCATTGAAGGCAACTATGGCTCGCTCTGCCTCGTCGATTAGATTGGCCACTTCACTTCGTGTAAAACTTGGTGCGTAGGCATAGTCGGCTATCTGCCTTAGTCTCTGAGCTTCGACAAAAAGCCCTCCAAAGTTTTGGACTTCTTGTATAAACTCAACCATCAATTGTTTATTCTCACATTGGTTCCTTGCTAATCCGTGTTCTAATGCCCGGTATATTCTATGCCATTCCTTACGATTTTGCGTATTCCCATTCGTGCCGGCCAAGCTGTCTGCGCAACACAGGCACAAAGTATGAAAGAGGGCGTAATAGGTGGCACTCACAGCCTGACAAAGTTCGGTCTGGTGAGGCCCATCTATATCCGTAAGCAATTTCCCATCGGCCAGGCTATTGGCAATAGTAAGCAGGTCAACAGGGTTCATAGGCCCTGGGGTGTTTGCAATTTAGCTCTTTTTCCCATTCTTTTTTCGTAACAAAGCTGTGACTTACTACGTTATTAACCCCCAGTGAGAGCAATTCGTTACTAAGCCGTGTTGTTAGCCCAAGTGTCCAGCCCGGGTCCAGTTTCTCGTAGGGTCCCTCGTACACTACCATGGCATCCAAATAGGCATCCCCGTACTGGTCCATGGCGTTTACTACTACAATGGGGCCGAAAACAAGATCATCCTGGAATCGCTCCCGCAGAGACTTTCCCACAAGCCTGCCTACCTTGTCCGCCACTTCCCTGCTATACATCAGAACTCCTACTTTACGGGCACAACCCCTACTTCCCCGCCTTGCTCAGGGCAGTCGCCCCGTCCTCGCCCAGGGCTACTATGTCCTCGATGCGGACGCCGCCCCAGCCGGTTATGTATATGCCCGGCTCTACGGTGAAGACCATGTCGGGTTTGAGTTCGTTGTCGGCGTGGGGGCCTACCCGCGGGTTTTCGTGGACGGCCAGGCCCACGCCGTGGCCCAGGCTGTGGCCGAAGTTGTCGCCGTAACCGGCTTCGGCTATAACGTCGCGGGACAGGGCGTCGCACTCCTCGCCGGTAAGGCCGGGGCGCACCGTGTTGATGGCGGTAAGCTGGGCGCCCAGCACGATGTTGTAAATCTTGCGGAACATTTCGTCGGGCTCGCCCACCACCACGGTGCGGGTAATGTCGCTGCAGTAGCCGTTTACCTGCGCCCCCATGTCAATGACGATGGGCTCGCCGGCCCGGATAACCGTGTCGTCGGCCCGGTGATGGGCCATGGCCCCGTTGGGTCCGGCGGCCACTATGGTATCGAAGCTGAGGTTGTCCGCGCCGAACTCCCGCATGGCTGCTTCCATGCGCCGGGCCACTTCCTTTTCCGTCATACCCGCTTCAATGGCGGGGCAGACCGCCTCCATGGCCCGGTCCGAAGCGTCAATGGCCTTCTGAAGCTGGGCCAGTTCCTCCTGGTCCTTAATGGCGCGCAGCTCGTCGGTTATTCCCGAGGTGGCAATCAGCGACGCGCCCTCCAGGCTTTCCTCTTCCTTGATGGCATCCAGCATCCGGTTGTAGGAGGCGACGGTCATTTCGTCGCTTTCAAACCCCACGCGCCTGACGCCCGTTTCCTTCAGCGTGTCCAGCAGCCAACTGAATCCCCGCTCCATCCGGATGACCTCGAAGTGGGGCGATTGGCTGGCGGCCTGTTCGGTGTAGCGGGAATCGGTGAACAGCGCCTGGCGGTGGGGAGTTACCAGCAGGTAACCGGCGGAGCCCGTGAAACCGGACAGGTAGCGGCGGTTTTTCGGGCCGGAGATGAGGATGGCATCCAGCTCGTGTTGGGGAAGCTGGGCGGCCAGTCGAGTGACGCGCTCTTTCATGGGGAACTCTCATCCTCAATAATGCCGGCCATGATTTCTATAGCTGAAGTATAGCTTCTCCAGCCGAAGCCTGCAATTTGACCGCGGGCGATGTCGGCCACCACCGAGTGCCGGCGCCATTCCTCGCGGGCGTGTATGTTGCCCAGGTGGACCTCGATGACGGGCACCGCGGCGTCTATCAGGGCGTCCTTCAGCGAATAACCGTAATGGGTCAGGGCCCCCGGATTGATGATGATGCCGTCAATGTTGCCCCAGCTTTCCTGGATGCGCTCAATCAACGCCCCCTCCAGGTTGGACTGGTAGAAGATTACGTCCATGCCCAGGGCCTCGGCCCTTTCGGAGATGGCCCGGTTAACTTCGTCCAGGGTTTTCACGCCGTAAATGCCCTGGTTACGGCGACCCAGGATATTGATGTTAGGCCCGTTAAGAACAAGTATGCGTGTCATGGGAAGCCCTCTCTCCTGTGCTTCGGTTCTGTTGCTTCGGTTCTGTTGCTTCGGTTCTGGGCCGGACTCACCCGGGGCTTGCCCGCCTGGCATCCATTTCCAATACCGTCCAGCGACCCAGAATATCCGGCCGGCAAACCAGGGGCAGCCACAAAGGCTGCCCCTGGAAAATCATCACATTCGCCTGGCTCGTCCGCCATTCTCTCATTCCATGACCAGTATATGCCAACGCACTAGCGAGATTCTACTGTCCATAATTGCGGCCACTCGAAGCCGGTGCTGGGCTTTTGTTCTGGCTTTAGAATTGGCATTGGCTTAGGGGCTGTAACCCGAATCTCCCGATGCCTGAGGGGCGGGCGGAACGTACCGCATCATCGTCTCCAAAAGCAGCATGAAATCGGAATAGGCCGCCAGGTTGCCCAGGGAATCCTGGAGATTGTAGAGCCTGCGCAGCAGTTCCTGCATTTCCCAGTTAACGTTGCCGTAACCGGCATAGGCAGAGTGGGGCAAACTGCTGTACCGGTCGGCGGAAAGGGCCACCAGGGCGCCCAACTGCAGCAGAGGATCGCCCACGGCATCGAAGCTCTGCCTCCAGTGGCCGGACACGGCCCCGTACTGTTCCCGGGAGGCCCCGGTGCGCGGCTCCACCCAGCGCAGTTCCACGTCCCCCAGCCTGGCGGTGTTGGCGTTCCTGGACTCCAGTTGGCCGGTCAACTGCAACTCGTAGAAGACCGTGGTTGCCGCGCCCGACGGTATCTCGGCGAACTCCTTGCGGTTCTGGGTAAAGGACTCGGCAGAGGTAACCCGGTTCTCGTATCCCACGATGCGCCACGAACTCACCATGGCCGGGTCCCAGGTGACCTGGGCGCGGGTCTGGTCCGCGAAGGGCAGGGCCAGGTTCAGCCAGTTTTCCCGGCTGAAGGTCTCCTGGGCCTGGTGAACATTGTCCAGGTACCGGTACCAGCCGTTGCCGTACTGGGCCAGTTGCTCCAGCAATAGGTCGTTGTAGTTCTCTATACCCACGCCGATGGTGATGAGGCGCAGGGGGTTGCGGTCGCTGTGGTCGGCGGCGGTTTCCAGTATGGCGAAGGGACTGGTGGCGTCCACGTTGGCCACGCCGTCAGACATGAGGATGATGTAGTTAACGGCGTCGGGCCTCGACCAGCGCGCCTCTTCGGCCAGTTCAACGCCCAGGTTCAGGCCGGCCTGTACGTTTGTTGCCCCGCCCGGGCGCAGGCGGTTGATGGAGTTCCGAACGTCCCGGTCATCCGGCCTGGAGTGAGGAACGGTGAGACCGCTTATGACATCCTCGCTGAAGTGGACCACCGTAATCCGGTCCTGGGGCCGCAGGCTCTGGCGAATGGCGTCGGCAGCCGCGCGGGCGATGTCCACTCGATTGCCCTCGGCCATGGAGCCGGAGGCATCCAGCACCAGGGTTACGTTCAAAGGTACGGAATCGTCGCTCACGTAAGGAGCCTGGAAGGCCACCCGGGCCAGGTGCTTGCCGTTGTCCAGGGGATGCCGGAATACGTCGGTGTGGATGGCGAACTCTCCGTCGTTGGACGGCCCGGCATAGGCGTAGTAGAAGGAGTTTATCCACTCCTCTGCGCGCACCGAGTCCGGCTCCACGTCGTAGCCCTGCCTGGCCCAGTTGAGAGCAAGGCGGTAGGAAGTGCGGTCGGTGTCGAGGCTGAAGGTGGATACGGCATCCTCGTAGGTGGAAACCGTGGGACGGCGGGGGTTGTCCTGGAAGGTGGTGGCGGCAGGCTGAGACTGGCCGCTGTTGCCCAGGGAATTCGCCTGGGGCGCGGGCGTCGCCGCAGTTCCCCGGTGCCCGGCTGGTCCCGCGGGTCCGGCAGGTCCCGCGTGTCCGGCAGGTCCCGCGCGTCCGGCAGGTCCCTGGGGCCCGGCTGGTCCCTGGGGCCCGGCAGCGCTGGCTTGGCCCGTTGCCTCCGCCTGCGCTTCTACCACTACTTCCGTTTCAACCACTACTTCCTTTTCAACCTCTACGGGCACTACCGCGCCCATTGCCTCCGGCGCTGCAGTAGGGGCTGGTGCAGAGGCTGCTGCGGGGGCCGCCGAAGCCGCATAGCTCGGAGACTGGGGAGCGGAATCCGCTGGAGGCGCGGGCGTAGGACTGAAACTGCTCGCCTGCTCTCCATACGCCGAGCCGCCCTCTTCTCTCAGTGACAGGCCCGAAGCTTGAGCCGAAGCTTGAGCCGAGTCCACAGTTTCTGCCGCGACTTCCGCGGTTTCGGGGGATGCCTCGTCATAGCCGGTGCTCTCGCCGGCATTTGATCCACAGGCTACGAGGGTCACTGACAGCAGACCTGCCATCAAGAGCGCCAGAATGGGTTTCTTGGTAAACATCTTTAACCTACCTCCTGCTTGTCTTCTGGTCTTGCCTATAAGACGGGAGAGGGAGGCATTTTGTTCCCGGGCAATCCCACTCTGGCGCCAACCAAGCTAAAGCCAAAGTGAAGACTACATCGAGGAATCGTCGCTTTGGTGATGGCAGTGGTTCAGATTTTCCTGGACCGTAGGAGCGCACGGCCGTGCGCCCCTACCCAGGCGCCCTGCCAAATTCGGCATAAGCGTCTTGCCCTCAAAGGGGCATACTAGGGGGTGTCGTCAAATTGAATGTGGGGGCTTCCTGGCGTCCCTTTTCGTCGTTCCCGCGAAGGCGGGAACCTCGACCGGCAGTAGTTAAGCCTTCGGTGTTGTATAGACGGCCTTCGCAGGAATGACGGTGCATTTGACGACACGCCC
>DAOUIY010000027.1:0-15041 GCA_034423215.1 Dehalococcoidia bacterium | reverse complement strand
ACTTTCGGGTCCGTCTTTCCCCCAGTAACCGCACTTTGGGCAGGTTTTTGGATTCTTCACTCCGTTCAGAATGACAGTTTTGGTCGTTCAGGACAACAAATCGTTAAAACGCGATTGCCCTGCTATCTGATGGCAGGGCAAAACAGCTTTGGGGGGTCGCCCGACGGGGCTGGAAGTTATGCCGCCCACGGCGGTTCAATGGGCATGAATTCCTGGCCGGGGAGCGAGATTTACTCCCTAGTGCGGTCGCACTATGCATTCGTCAAGAGTTCACAGCGGAAGGCAGTGTCACCTTGACCCCGCCGAAAGGTCTAAAATCCTCATACCCGGGCGCGGTTGGAGACCCGATACAGACCTGCTGGGCGGGTGTTCAGATGCTTCGGCTTCGCTCAGCATGACATATTTCCTCAGTGGGATTGTCTAGCCTCCAGCCCGGCACGGAGGTAAGGGCGGGCAACAATCTGTGATAAATTAGGGCATCCTAGAAATATCGAAAGGCGGATTGAATGGATTTCAACCAGTTGTTTGACCTGTCCGGCAGGGTGGCAATAGTAACCGGGGGCAACGGGGGCCTGGGGTTGGGCATGGCCCGCGGGCTGGCCGCCGCCGGGGCCAATATAGTGGTGGCGGCGCGAAACCCGGAAAAGAATGCCGAGGCCGTAGCAGAACTGGAGGGCCTGGGCGTGCAGGCCCTGGGCATGGTCGTTGACGTGACCCAGGAGGCCGAAATCAAGCGAATGGTGGCTGAGACGGTGGACGCCCTGGGCCGGGTGGACATCCTGGTCAACAATGCGGGCACGGTGGTCCGCAAGACGCCCGACCAGACTTCGACGGAGGAGTGGGACCTGGTGCTGGACGTGAATCTCCGTTCGGCGTTCCTGTCGGCCCGGGAGGTTTACCCCCACATGAAAAGCCAGGGCGGCGGCAAGATTATAGGCATCGGCTCCATGTATTCCATATTCGGCGGCGGTGGCAGCGGCGCGCCCTACTCGGCCAGCAAGGGCGGCGTGGTACAGCTTGCCAAGAGCCTGGCCGTGGCATGGGCCAAGGACAACATCCAGTCCAACGCCATTCTGCCCGGCTGGTTTATGACCACGCTGACTTCCGACATCCCCGTGAACCAGCCGGAACGCTACCAGATGATCAGCAACCGCATCCCAATGGGCCGTTGGGGCGAGGTGGACGAGTTGCAGGGAACAGTAGTGTTTCTGTCCAGCCGGGCCTCGGACTACGTGACCGGGGCGGTGATAACGGTGGACGGTGGGTTTTCCGTTATGTAAAGGTCAATCAGAAGAATGGCGATGCGCCGCGGCCGCACAAGGGCGAATTGCCAAGGAGTTGAGGCCGCCATCGCTGAGCGCGGCGTCAAGAAGGGGCGGAAACAAGGGCGGGCTATAAACCCGCCCCACGGTAACGCACTCAACGCTAGAAATTATGCCAACTGCCCCAACGCCTCCCGCGACAGCATCATCTTTACCGGGCTTATCGGGCGGAAGGTGCGGGACACCCGGACGTCGCCGGCCAGGCTGCACAGAGTGTAAGCGTCGTAGGGGGCCAGTCCCTTTTCGCTGACCAGGAAGTCCACCATTTCCCGCACCGCCTGCTTCATGGCCGGGGCCAGGTCCTCGCCGTAGGACAGCACCACGAAGTGGTCCGGGGTCATGGCCCGGGGGCTGGCAATGTTCATCCCCTTTTCCACGGTGACCCGGATATGGGTGTCTGAGGAACACTCGGCGCCGGTGCCGGCCACGGCTCCGTCGCCCACCAGGGCGTGACAATCGCCCAGCGCCAACATTCCGCCGTCCACGAAGACGGGCATGTAAATCGTGCTGCCTTCTACCAGTTCCTTCATGTCAATGTCGCCGCCGTAGGGGCCGCTGTCGCTGGCGGTGTTCTGCACGTAGGTGGGCGTGGTGGCAACCAGGCCCATGGAAGGCATCATCGTCAGTTTGACGCCGCTGGGAAGGACTATCTTTTCGCCTTCAATGGTCATAACCGTGGGGTAGCCCTCGGTGAATTCCTCTTCCAGGAATCCGCGCCCCGGCATAACCATGTGGGCCGGCCCTTCCTTGGGAGTAATCTTGAGAAACTCCACCTTCAGGGCATCGCCCGGCTCGGCGCCGTTGACGTAGATGGGGCCGGTGGCGGGACCCTTCAGGGCCTTGGCGTCGAGTACTCCCGGGTCCCGTATCCCCTCGAAGGCGTCCCACGTTTCCACCATCAACTCCTCGCCGGAATCAATGGTAATGGCCGGCTCCCCCTCCGGGTCCAGGAAATAGATTCGCTTTTCCCTGCTTAACCGCTTCATATCGAGCCTCCCTCAGACGGGCCGACCGCTACCAGGTCAGCCTTCGGCGCAGATTGGGTTATGGGTAAGACCGCCTGCTGCACCCTCACCCCGCTTGCCGGGTCCAGGTCCACCACATTTACCGAAATGTGGTCGTAGTCCGGGGCCGCGCCCAGGGGCGACCCGGAATAGTAGGCGACCGTGCCGCCCCGGGAAACTTCCACGTGGCGCTCCCAGTGGCCCAGGGCCAGGTAGTCGCAGGGAGCCGCAGCAACTTCAAAGGGTTGAATGGGCGAGGAGCGCAGGTCTTTGTCTTCGGGAAAATGGAAATGCCCGTGGGCCAGGGCCACCAGCCACCTTCCATCGCCGGGCGGCGTCATACCGGCCAACGGCCTGAAGTCCGGCGTATGCTGGCGCATCGCACGTCCCCAGAGGTTTAGACCCAGTTCGGGGAAGGCAATGGTCTGCCCGTCGCAGCCGGTTACCAGGTAAAAGTTCGCGGGGGCGCTGGCAAAAGGCTCTCGGAGGTAAAGGGAATCATCGTGATAAAGGTCGTGGTTGCCCGGCAAAGTGATAACTGGGCAATCCAGCCGGCCAATTTGCTTCAGATAGAATTTCAGCGCCCGATCCGGGACGCGGGCGTGGTCAAAGACATCGCCAACCACCAGCAGGGCATCGGCCCCAAGCTCGGTCACGCAGTCTATGACCCGGGTAAAGGCCCGTTCCGAGAGGTCAGCCTTCCAGTCAACCCCCAGGTGTACGTCGGATGTGTGGACCAGCCGGACTGTCTTCCTTGCGCTCGGCTCGCTGGCGGCGCTAATGGCGGCAACGGTATTCATGGATTTGGTACTCCCCGGTTCTTTACTCGGCCGGCGCGGCCTGGACTGGCTGGCCGATGACCCCCCTGGCCCGGAGTCCCTCAACCGCATCGGAAGAATAACCCAGCTCCGCCAGGATTTCGTCGTTGTGCTGACCCAATAATGGAGAGGGTCGCCGTATGTCGGAAGGAGTCTCCAACAGTT
Organism: Dehalococcoidia bacterium; assembly: GCA_034423215.1. GTDB lineage: Bacteria > Chloroflexota > Dehalococcoidia > Lucifugimonadales > UBA3495 > Bin22. The sequence goes on along the minus strand of DAOUIY010000027.1, from coordinate 11,732 downwards.
TCAGGGGAGAATTAGGTATTCTCAGGTCGGGCACGTTGGGGTGCGCCAGCTGGGCAATCATGTTGCGCGCGTTGACCTGGGGGTCGTTCACCACGTCGTCAACCCGGTTTATCGGCCCGCAGGGGACGCCGGCCCGCTCGATGATTTCCACCCACTCCCGCATGGTTTTGTGCCGGAAAATTTCGTTCAGGGTCTCGACGCATTCGGCGCGGTGGGCTACCCGGTCGTCGTTGGTCTTGAACCGGGGGTCTTCCAACAGGTCGGGGCGCTCAATGCCGGCGCAAAAGCGTTCCCACAAACCCTGGTTGGCGACGCCGACGATGAAGTTGCCGTCGGAGGCGCGGAAACTCTGGTAGGGCACCAGGCTAGGGTGGCCGGACCCCATGCGCTGGGGCACGTTGCCGGTGGCCATGTAGGCGGTAGCGTGGTAGCTGAGGGCGGCAACCTGCCCATCCAAAAGAGCGGCTTCAACCTGCTGGCCCTTGCCGGTCTCCTTCTTATGGTAGAGGGCGGTAACCACGGACCCGAATGCCATCATGCCGGTGAACAGGTCAACCAGGGAGAAACCCACCCGCTGCGGAGTGCCGTCTGGCTCGCCGGTCAAGTCCATAAGACCGCTGTAAGCCTGGATAATAAGGTCGTAGCCCGGCTTTTCCGCCATGGGTCCGGTGCGGCCATAGCCGGAAATGGAGCAGTAAACTATGCCCGGGTTGATGGCGCTGATGGCCTCGTAGCCCAGGCCCATGCGTTCCAGCGCGCCGGCGCGGAAGCTCTCAATCATCACGTCGGCGTCAGCGGCCAGGGCACGGACAATTTCCAGCCCCTCCTCTTCCCTCAGGTTCAGGCTCAGGCTGCGCTTGTTGCGATTGAAGGAAACGAACTGGGTGCTCTCGCCGTTCCAGAAGGGGGTCCAGGAACGGGTCTCATCCCCGCGCTGGGGCTCTTCTATCTTGATAATGTCGGCGCCCATATCGCCCAGCATCATGGTGCAGAAGGGGCCGGCCAGGGTGCGGGTAAGGTCAACGACTTTAATGTTCTCCAGTGCCGCGGCCATGAACGATCAATCACCTGCACGACAGTCTGGGCATTGAGAATTTCCAACGTGGGCGGAGTCCGCCCGCGCCTGCCCGCCGGAATTATAGCACGACGGCGGCAACCCTTACGGCCCCGGCCGTCTTTGGAGCCAGAGCGATTGCATTCTAGGGAAATGTGATGCTGGGCGAAGCAGAAGCATCAAACCTCTCGCCGAGCAGGTTTGTAACGGGTTCACAACGAGCCTGGGCATGTGGGAATCTAGACCTTTCGGCAAACTCAAGGTGACATGACCTTTCTTGGCGCTTCTCAACGCTAATCTATAGCGCCACTGCCCTGACAAGCCGCCGCGCGTTGACCGGGTTGGTCGGAGGTGATAGGTTAAGTCAATTCTTCAAACGGCCCGAGTATTGTGTCAGCCATTCAAGATTCGCAGTTTCAAGAATCGCAGTTGATTGTTGTCCTGGGCGGGATAAACATGGACCTGGTGGCGTTGACCAGCCGATTCCCGGCCAGGGGCGAGACGGTGGTGGGCAACCGGTTCCTCACCTATGGCGGTGGTAAGGGGGCAAACCAGGCCGTGGCTGCCGGCCGCATGGGCGGCCGGGTAGCGATGGTGGGCCGGGTCGGCGACGACGTTTTTGGGCCCCAGGCCCTGGCCACGCTGGTGGAAGCCGGTGTTGACGTATCCCACGTGGCCGTGACCGAGGGCGAGAGTACCGGCATCGCGGTTATTTCGATAGACGACTCGGCGCAGAACCAGATTATCCAGGTGCTGGGAGCCAACAATACCTGCGGCGAAGAGGAAGGGGCCCGGGTGACAGGTCTGCTGGACGGGGCCTCTACGCTGCTCCTGCAGCTGGAGGTTTCCATAGAGCTGTCCCTGAGAGTGGCCCGGGAGGCCAAGGCAAGAGGGGTGAGGGTCATCCTTGACCCCAGCCCGGTGCGTCCCCTGCCGGTGGAATTCTACGATTGCTGCGACATCATAACGCCCAATGAGACCGACGCCGAGGCCTTGACCGGGTTTCCCATAAACGACCGGGAGGAGGCGGCCAGGGCGGCGCAAGTCCTTTTAGACCGGGGTATCGGCACGGCAATCGTTACCCTTGGGCCGCAGGGCGCGTATTTTGCTGACGCCGGTGGCAGCGGTTTTGTGCCAGCCTTTCCGGTAGAGGGTATAGACTCCGTGGGGGCGGGCGACGCCTTTAATGGCGCGCTGGCCGTAGCCCTGGCCGAAGGAATGGCCCTGGACGATGCAGTGCGCGTTGCAGCCGCAGCCGGGGCGCTTTCGGTAACCAAAAGTGGCGCGCAGGACTCCATGCCATCGAGGGAAGAGGTTCTGGCGCTGGCGGGAATAGACCGGGTTCGGTAGTACAACAACCCTGCACTGATTGGTAAGCGCGGTAGTCCGCCCATGGCTCGACAGGTCCAACATCTGGTCTGGAAACCGAGTCGCCTTCCTTAACTCCCCGGTAGGGGGAAGGAATAGCCTCACAGGCAACCCGCATGGAACAAAGGGACAAATTCTGTTCAGTCTGCGCCGCCCCGCTGGAGCTACGAGAGGAAGGCGGCAGGACACGGCCGGTATGCCCGGCTTGCGGCCGGGTGGTCTATTACGACCCCAAGATTGCCGCCGTGACCATTATTGCCCGTGGGGAAGAGGTGCTGCTAGTCCGGCGGGCCAACCAGCCGGGGTACGGATTGTGGAGCGTACCCGGAGGTTATGTTGACCGGGGCGAGGTGGTGGAAGAAGCAGCCAGCAGGGAAGTCCTGGAAGAGACCGGATTGGAGGTAGATGTGGAGAGCCTGGTTGGCCTCTTTTCGGAAGCAGGACGGCCAGTAATCGTAGCGGCATTCAGCGGGGTCGAGAAGGGCGGAAAGTTGTTCCCAGGGCCGGAAGCCCTGGAGGTCGGTTTCTTCGGCCTGGAATCGTTGCCGCCCCTGGCCTTCCCAAGGGACCGGGAGATTCTCCAAACCTGGCTTGGCAAACGCCGGGCAATTGGCTGATTCCAGGCTTCCGTACCTCCGGGTTTGAAGCCCTCCGGGTTTGAAGGCTGTCGGCACAGCGCTGCCGGCCCCGGGCATTCGCGGAGCAGCGACAGCCGGCACCGCTGTTGCCCATCGCTAACCACCAGATATTTATGCCAGCGTTCTATGATTGAATTGCGTCCTCTTGCTACCAAAATCTGCGGCAGCGTGCTGGACATTGTTCTGCCGGTCCACTGCATTGGTTGCGGCGAGGGCGGCGCCTACCTTTGCCCCGATTGCCGTTCCTCGCTGCCGCCCCTGGAACCGCCTTACTGTGAAATCTGCGCCGACCCCGGCGTTTCCGGCGTTTGCCGCGACTGCCAGGGTTTAACAGCTTCAGGCGGTCTTAGCATCCAGGGTATCCGGGCTCCCTTCTTGATGGAGGGCCTGGTCAGGGAGGCGATTCATGGGTTCAAGTACCGCAATTGCCGGGTGGCTGCGCCCCCGCTGGCAGATGCTATGGCCCAGTTCCTTGAAAAGCAGTCCCAGTCCCTGCCGGGTGAAGTAATCGTTCCCGTCCCGATCCACCGGAAGAAGCTGCGGGAACGGGGCTACAACCAGGCCGCCCTGCTCGCTTCGGAACTTGCGAAACGGACGGGACTGGAGTTGGAGGAAAAGCTGCTGGAGCGTACGCGCCATTCGCCGGCGCAAGCGCTTTCGGGAAGCAGGCAGCAGCGCAGGGAAAACATCTACCAAGCCTTTGACTGTCGCGGCGACGCATCCGGCAAGAATATCCTGCTAGTGGACGACGTATGCACGACGGGCAGCACCATAGACGCCTGTGCCGCGGCGCTGGCCGGGGCAGGGGCAAAATCGGTATGGGGTGTTGCGCTGGCCAGGGAACGGCTGCGTAGCAATATAGGGACAGGGCAAGGAGCAGGCTAGCGGGCCGGAAATCCAGCTAACGAAGGGCACAGACCCGTCACGCACCGTGTATCGGGGCCGCAAGCTCATGGCGAGCTTATCGAAACGTAAAGGTACGGCCCTTCGACAAGCTCCGGGTGAGCGGAAACACTGTCCACCACTTTAAGCAGGTTGAGCCACTTGCCGACGATAGGGTACTGACTCCGCCCAATCCGGTTCCTCAGAACAGGAAGACAGTCCTGCCGCACGGCCCATATCCGGCAGGATCAGCTACGGTTCGCTACGGTCCCAGTCGGGCAGGGCATGGTAGCCGACGAAGGGGATTTCAACCACGGCCTCGAGGCCCTGGGCCTTTTTCAGGCGCTGGATGTTGTAAAGGTGGGTCAGGTACTCGAAATAGCGGTGCCGGAAGGTGGCCTCCAGGGTCACGTAGCCCTGCGGTGAGTTGTCCGGGTCCTCCCGAACGCCGTTGGGGTGGGCCTGTAGCCAGTGCAGTTGGCCTCCCACCGTGGCGGTGGTCTCCTTGCTGCGCATGGAATCAACCGTCTCGGACTCCAACACTGAACAGCAGAATTCCATGCTCTTAGCCAGCACGCCCATTATCGAGTCCAGGCTCCAGTATTTTTCCTCGTCCAGGCGGCGGTCGTAGGGGGAATCAATTATCCCCTCCCAATCGTCAATTTCGGGAAGCCCCTCGGTGAAGAGGTTCTCGCCCCAACGCTGAAGCAGCCACCTGAAGTCACCCGAGGCCACATGGCTGACGTTGCGCCGGATGCTCCACTGGCTCCAGCCCCACCGGTCGGATTCAAAGTCCAACTGCTCGTCGGTAAGGCCTTCCAGTTCCCGGCGGTACATGTCGTATATTTCCTGGCGAAACTGGGGGAACAGCTCGATTCCGGGAGTGTCGCCGCTGAAATTCTGATTTGCCATGTCTGTTTACCTCGTGCAGGCAGGCCAATTGCGGCGGGCACATACCGGCCCCTTGGCCGCGGCGTTAGGTCTGTCTTGATGTAGTTTCGGGCTGTTAGTGAAAGCCGCAATCATGCGAGTCGTCCTAACCCGGGGTTCATACCTTCACCGCCGAATAAAAGGAAGAACTGCGTGCTTCGTGGGCGGTCTTATCAGGGACGTACCCAGGTTTCGGACCAGGCCAGGCAGGCGCTGCTGCTCTGCTTGTCTCCCCGCATTTCCAGGGACGGCTCCCCTTCAACCACGTCGCCGTTAATGGTCAGTTGGGCGCGGCGGGACGGGATGAAACAGCTATATACCCCGTGGGGCCGGCCCGGGGCGCTGCCGGCTTCCACCCGCAGCATGTAGGGTTCCAGAAAGTCGTACCAGGTAAGCAGTATTTCGTCGTCGTCGCTCAACACCTTCTCGGTCCAGAAGGAGCGCACGTCACCGGACTTGGTGAATTCGGCCTCGGTGACCGGTATATCCTGGTCGGCAAACTCGGGGAACAGCAGGCACTCAATCTCTTCCTGAAGCCACCGGGCCAGGGCAATGTTGTCGGCGTAAATCCGCACCTCGTCGTCGGTGACGTCACTCTTCATGAACAGAACGTGGCCCGGCCCGGCTGGGGAAAGCAAGATGCGCCAGTGGCTGGTGCGGGTAGATTGGGTGGAACCTTCGTCTTTGGACAGCCGGATGAAAGAGTTTTCTCCAGTAAGCCTGATCTGGTTGGGGTCGGTGGGGTTGGTTGTCATGGGAGTCTCCAATAAACAGGATTGTAGGACAGTTTAGATTCCCAGCAGTTAAGGATACCTAATGGCGGAGTTGGTTGTGGGGAGTGATCGAGCCCGAAGAGTAGCGCCGCCAGCGAAAGCCCCCCGTGATAAAGACGGCAGCCAAACCAACAATATTGACGCCAATAACCGCAGCGCCAGCCCAGCCGTGTCCCAGATAGATCAAACCGGCGCCGGCGCCTATTATAAGTACCACCACTACAAATGCAGTTATTAGTCCCCAATCGCGCCGCCTGGACTCGCGATGATCCATAATTTGGCGGTGACTCACTTCACCTTCCAATAGAGCCAGAAATCTTTCGGCTGCACCGGGTGCGAGGCTTTCATAATGCTCCATTGTAACCGGGTCGGGCAGTGGACCCATCCAGGCGTGTGCAGATATGGTTAAAGTAGGGCGCTCTTCAGGAACAACATCAGCCTGCCGGTTGGCAGGCTGATTCTGCTGAAAATCAGTGGATGTTCCTTCTTCCATCAAAACAAGCTAACCGCTACTGTACCTGATCTTCCTTGACCCTTTCTTCAAAGCTGGGAAAAACCGCCTTCATATCGCGGCCTATAGTTTCCCAGTCTTCCTGAAGTTGTTCAGAAACTGTCTTGCGCTTACGCTCACAATAAGTGCTGGAGAATGGGTCGAAAATACGGGCCAAACCCTCCAGGAACGCGCGTGACAAGGTTATTGGCTCTTTCTGCTTTGCCATCGTCGCATCCTCCCGTTAAGTTCTGCGCCTATTATACACTAATGGCAGAAACGGAGCATATTTGGACTGAAGCAGGGGCGGGTTTGAAACCCGCCCCTACGATTCTAAACCACCTGAAGGGCCAGAGCGTCGTCTAGTCCTTAGCCGGGAACCAGTCCTGCTTCCAGGGGAACTCGCCGTCGGCGGAGTCGAAGGCGGGAAGGCCGCTTTCCACCCGTTCGCGGTAGGGACTGGCGATGGGCTCGTTGTAGGGGTAAATGCCCCCTTCGTAAACGCTGGGGCCCTGCTTGAAGTGGCGGGCCTGCTCCAGGGTCTCAACGAAGGGCATGTTCATGTCGTAGAGTTGCTCAACCCGCTTGGGCCGGGGACCGGCCTTGGAAACGTGACCAAACAGTTCCCGTCCCATGATGCGCTCGGCCATCCAGACGCAATCAATGACCTTGTCAATGTCAACGCCCGTCTCAACGCCCATGTCTTCCATCATGTGAAGCAGGTCTTCGGTGGGGGCCATTCCGGTGGCGCGGCCGTTTCCGCAGTAGGGGCAGCCGCCGTAACCGCCGATGGTGCCGTCCAGTTCCAGGGTATCCTCGGGGCCCAGGGTGCGCATGGCAGCGTAGGCCGAGGCGATGGCCATGTTGCGGCCATTGTGCAGGTGCAGGCGGAAGTGACTGATTTCCGGCCAGCGCTCCTTGACCCTGCTGATGCTCTCTTCAACCTTGGCAGGGGTGCAGTGGCTCATGGGGTCGCCCATGGAGCAACTGGCAACCTTGATGCCTACCTCGTCCCACATTCCATGCTGCTTCTCGAACAGGGTCATCAGGTTGTCAACGGGGAACTCGCCCAGAAAGTTGGAACCCCAACTGGCGTTGCAGCCAATGCCGGCCTCCTGAATGTTGAGTTCCTGGGCCTGGGCTACTATCTGGGGCCAGCGTTCCATTTCCTGCATCTGGGAACGGTTGGTGTTCCTGCGGACGAAAACGTCGCACATGTGGCAGGAAAGGCGGGGGTAGGGGTCGCGCTCAATGGTCAGGGGCGGCGAATAAGCCCGGGCCCGCTCCACGCCGCGGGAGTTGAGGGCCAACGCCGTGTAGGTGACGTCCGGGTTGGGATTAAAACGGGAGACAATCTCGTCAATGCGCTCCATCTGGGGCGTCCACTTCGGGCTGACGAAGGATCCCACCACAATCTGCCCGAGACCGGTCTCGGAAAGGGCATCCAGCAATTCAATCTTGTCGTCAACGGAAATGCTGGAGTCTTCAATCTGCATGCCCTCTCGCATGCCTTCTTCTTTGTAGACTACCTTAGGCCACTGATACATCAGAGTCCTCCTTAAAGCTGTTGCAAAGCTGAATTTTATTAGTCAACCACCACCATCGCCCACCTGGGGAAGGGGTGGCGAATTGGGCGGATTGTAGGGTTCTGGGGGTTGATTTGTCAAGAAAACGGGATACGGAGACAGCTTTGACCAGCAAGGGCGCCAAGGTCATGACAGTCCTGGCGTCAGCCGCGATCAATAACCGTCGAGGCCCGCGAATGGAGACTATTGACCGTGCAATAGGGGCATGTTAGCGTGAGCAACCGGAAGGGCCGCGGCCTGACCCTGGCGCGATTTCCCAAAGCAAGTCTGCATCAGCCGAGTTGGCGAACCGCCAACAAAGCAGGAAAACAAGGTGGATTCGCTGACTGGCCGGCCTGGCCTGGCCTGGCCTCGAACTCTGAAAACCAAACGACCGGCAGGTCAAAACCTGAGGGTCAAGAAAGGTAAGCGGGGAATATGGTGGAAAAGGTGGGCAACGCCGCCGGCAATGAACGGGCGCCGTGGGAAATGTCCCTGGGCGAGTTCCTGGAAGGCGCGGTCAGCCGCAATCCCGACAAGGTGTTCCTGCAGATAGCGGGGCAGCAGATAACGTACCGCGAGTTCTATTCCAGCGTGCGGCAGGCGGCCTCGCTGTTCCGCAGCATCGGAATTGAACGGGGAGACCGGGTGTGCCTGTTTCTCCCTAATGTGCCGGAGTTTCATTACTGCTGGTTTGGGCTGTCGCTCATTGGGGCCATCAGCGTGCCGGTAAACGTCGCATACAGGCGGGACGAGTCGGCCTACATCTTTGACAACGCCGGCGCAAAAGCGGTGGTGGCGCATACTACCCTCCTGCCGGTGGCCCACGCTGCGTCGGACATATCGCCCACTGTCACCTACAGGATAGAAGTCAAGACTTCCCCATCCTCCGAGGAAGCGCAGGCTTCTTCCTGCAAGGCGGATGCAGGGCGAGACGTTCACGGCGGTTGGGCCGATTTTTCGGAGGCATTGGCCGGTGCGGAGGAGTTGACCGAGCTTCCCGAAGTTTCACCCGACGATATTTCCATGCTGGTTTATACCTCGGGCACCACCGGCAACCCCAAGGGAGTGCAGGTTACCCACCTGATGTACGTGTCAGCGGGCCAGGGGTTTGCCCACTGGACCGAGGCCACGGAAGAGGACCGGTTCTTTACCTGCCTGCCCTTCTTTCACGCCAACGCCCAGTACTATTCCACCATGGGCTCGCTGGCGGCGGGGGCAACTCTGGTGGTGGCGGAGCGTTTCAGCGCTTCCCGATTCTGGGACCAGGTGCGGGCGGCGCAGGCCACCGTGGTCAATTTTATCGGGATGATGATGCCGGTGCTGGCCAAGCAGCCGGAGTCGCCGCTGGACGGCAAGAACACCGTGCGGTTGTTCTACGGTTCGCCGGCCTTTGAACCCGAATTCCTCAGTGCCTTCCAGGAGCGGTTCGGCACCGACATCATCGTGGGTTTCGGCATGACGGAGACCTGCTACGGTTCCATCGAAAAGATTGGGCAGGACAGGCGACCCAACTCCTCGGGCCAGCCCCGCCCCCATCCCGACTCGGGCTTTGTCAACGAAATCAGGATAGTTGATGACGACGGGACTCCTGTTAAAGAGGGGCAGCCCGGGGAAATCACCATCAGAAATCCGGCGCTGATGCCCGGCTACTGGCGAAACCGGGAGCAGACGGAACTGGCCCTGAAGGACGGCTGGCTGCACACGGGAGACCTGGGGTGGCAGGATGAGGACGGCTTTCTCTATTTCGTTGACCGAAAGAAGGACGTGATTCGACGGCGGGGAGAGAACATCTCTTCCCAAGAAGTTGAGGACGTCATCAAGCGGCACCCGACGGTTATGGACTGCGCGGTCATCGCCGTGCCGTCGGAACTGGGCGAAGATGAAGTGAAGGCCTACGTTACGCCCCGGCCTCCGGAAAGCGTTGACCCAGAGCAGGTTGTCTATTGGTGCGCCGAAAACCTGGCCTATTTTAAGGTGCCCCGCTACATAGAGGTCAGGGATGAACTGCCCCGTACTCCCAGCCTGCGGGTACGCAAGGACCTGCTGCGCCAGGAAAAGGAAGACCTGGTGGAAGGCTGCTTCGACCGGGAAGCTGCCGGCATCCGGCTGCGGTAAACCAAGTATCCTACCGGCCGGACATCTCCTAACCGCGGCCACTGTACAGGAAAAACCACGGGAACAAATACCGCAAGAACCGGCATGATTCTGGAATGGGCGCAAATGCTCTATAATTGCTCTCAAATCATGCAGGTCGGGCTTGATTATCCACACACTTGGACCTGCTCGCCGACGGGGGTGCGATGAACAAGATTGAAGCCATAATCCGACCGGAAAAGCTCAACGGAGTAAAGGATGCGCTGGCCGACGCCGGGCTTCCCGGGATCAACGTGGCCCAGGTAACCGGGCGCGGCGCCCAGCGGGGCATCGAGGTGGGAGGTCCCAGGGGCGTCGCCGGCAGCTACGTTATTGACATGCTGCCCAAGGTAAAGCTGGAAACGGTGGTCAAGGATGAAGACACCCAGAAGGCCATTGACATTATTATCGAAACCTCCCGCACCGGAAACATCGGCGACGGGAAGATTTTTGTGACCCCGGTGGCGAACGCTATCCGCATCCGTACCGGAGAAGAGGGCGAGGTAGCCCTTTAGCCTGTAAACCTTAATTCTTGAACCGTAGCCTGTGAACCGTCGCTGGACCCCGTAATTCGCAGGCTGCCGGATAATTCAGTCCGACGCAGGAGGCCGGAGTGTCCGAGAAAAGATACTGGCTCTTCAAGTCCGAACCGGGCAACTATTCCTTCCAGGACCTGCTGGGCGAGGAAGACCAGATTGCGGAATGGGACGGGGTGAGGAACTACCAGGTCCGCAACTTCATGCGGGATGAAATGAAGGTCGGCGACGGCGTTCTCTTCTACCACAGCAGCGCCAAGCCCACGGCCGTCATGGGTACAGCCATCATTGTTAAGGAGGCCTACCCGGACCACACGGCCTGGGAAGTCGGCGCCAAGTACTACGACCCCAAGAGCGACCCCAACAACCCTACCTGGCTGATGGTGGACATCCAGGCCGACCAGGCCTTCACCCGCCCCGTAACGCTGCAAGAGATGAAGGACAACCCCAAACTCCAGGGCATGATGGTTGTGAAACGGGGCGTGCGAATATCCATCCAACCGGTTGACAAGGCAGACTGGGACGAGATTGTTGCCCTGGGGATGGGTGAGTAGCCCCGCCCTATGCCGGAGCCTCGCTACTGGCTGTTCAAGTCCAGGGTTTCCATTGACACTTTTGATTCTGTCAAGGCGGAGAACGAGGGAATCAAACCCTGGAAGGGGGTCCGCAATGCTCGGGCCCGCAATTTCATTCGCGATTGTATGAGACCCGGAGACGGAATCCTCTTTTACCACAGCAGCACCCCCACCCCCATGGTCGTAGGAACGGCGCGAGTGGTGAGCGAGCCTTATCCCGACGACTCCGCATGGGATCCGGCCTCTCCTTTCTTTGACCCCGGGACCGACCCGCACCATCCAAAGTGGCTGATGGTGAACATTCAGGCGGAACTCACTTTCGCCCGCCCCGTTACCTTGCGGGAAATGAAAGAGAATCCCAGGCTGCAGGGCATGATGGCAGTCCAGCCAGGCAACCGCCTTTCCATCCAGCCGGTCAGCAAGGCAGACTGGGACGAGATTTTTGCCCTGGGGATGGGTGAGTGATGTTTATTGGCAGGCAACCGGCAGCCCGGTTTGGGTGAGCGTTAGGCGGGTCTATGCCAGTGTGATTGCTCAAGGGTCCGGCGGTGCGAATAATTTGACAAAAACAATAGGGGCGGGTCTTTTAGCCCGCCCATTTCCCTTGACCCAAATTCAGGGCGAAACGAACTTTCCCTACGGAGCTTAGGGGGTGTCGTCAAATTGAATGTGGGGGCTTCCTAGCCTCCCCTTTCGTCGTTCCCGCGAAGGCGGGAACCTCGACCGGCAGTAGTTAAGATTCCTGCCTTCGCAGGAATGACGGTGCATTTGACGACACGCCCTAA
>DAOUIY010000026.1:0-63313 GCA_034423215.1 Dehalococcoidia bacterium | reverse complement strand
CCGTCTTTCCCCCAGTAACCGCACTTTGGGCAGGTTTTTGGATTCTTCACTCCGTTCAGAATGACAGTTTTGGTCGTTCAGGACAACAAATCGTTAAAACGCGATTGCCCTGGCAATGGGGTTGACATGTTCACATTTGTCAATATAATAGTAGGTTACTGAGTATGCCTCAAACACCTGTTTTTGCTCACTTTCCGAAGCAATTTCCTTTCCCTGGTACCACTTTGTCTAATTTTTCCGGCGACTGATTCCCATCCTGCGTTCGCTATAAGGAGAATGGAGTATGGCTATGTCTTCCGTTTCCAACGGGCATAATGGCGACAAGTCCAATGGTTCGACGGGTTCGACGGGTTCGGCGGCGGGAACCGCCAGCGTCAAGTCCTACGCCCGTATCCCCGAGGTACTGGATGTTCCTCACCTGATTCTAAGCCAGATTCAGTCCTTTGACTGGTTCAAGACCGATGGTTTGTCCGAGGTTTTCCGGGAGTTCTCCCCCATTGCAGATTACACGGGGAAAAAGTACGAGCTGCATTTCCTGGACCACCAGTTTGAGGAGCCGAAACTCTCTCCCACCGAATGCAAGGAGTTGGAGAAGACCTATTCCCAGCCTTTGACGCTCAAGGCCCAGCTGATAAAGCTGGAAAACAACGAAAGGCTGGAACAGGACATCTTCATGGGTGAAATACCCCTGATGACCGAAAACGGTACCTTTATCATTAACGGCGCCGAACGCGTGGTTGTCAGCCAGTTGGTCCGCTCCCCCGGCGTTTACTTCAAGTATGAGAAGAACACCACTACCGACCGGAATCTGTGCGTGGCGCAGATAATTCCTTCCCGCGGGGCCTGGCTGGAGTTTGAAACCAGCAGCAAGGATATTTTGTCCGTTAAGGTTGACCGGAAGCGCCGGGTATCGGTGACCACCTTTTTCCGTGCGCTGGGCCTGACCCGGGATGAGATAGTCAACCGGTTTGCCGAAGTGGACACCGACGAGCGGCACCAGTATATCCAGACCACGCTGGAACGCGACCAGGCCTCCACGGAGCGCGACCCCCACTTCCGCGAAGAAGACCTGCGGAATATGTGGAACAGGCTCCGTCCTGAGCTGGATTTTGAAATTGACGTGGCGAGGCAGATAGCCTCTGCCCAGATCGAGCTTTACCGGCGGCTCCGGCCCGGTGAACCTCCCAGCGTGGAGAACGCCAGCAACCTAATCCATACCTCTTTCTTTGACGGCAGGCGCTACGACCTGGGCCGCGTCGGGCGGTACAAGTTCAACCGGCGGCTGTCCATCCAGGGACGGGAGAACCTTCGCATCCTCGACCTGGAGGATATGCTCGACGTGGTGCGCACCCTTATCCTGGTGAACCGGGGAGAGGAGCGCGCCGACGACATTGACCATCTGGGCAATCGCCGGGTCCGCGCCGTGGGCGAACTGGTGCAGAACCAGGTGCGGATTGGCCTGTCCCGAATGGAGCGCATGGTCAAGGAAAAGATGACACTGGTGGATATTGAGGAAGTAGCTCCCCGTGGGCTGGTCAACGTCCGGCCCGTGGTTGCCGCCGTGCGGGAGTTTTTTGGCGGTTCCCAGCTTTCCCAGTTCATGGACCAGACCAACCCGCTGGCCGAATTGACCCACAAGCGCCGGCTGTCCGCGCTGGGCCCCGGCGGTCTTTCAAGGGAGAGGGCGGGCTTTGACGTGCGGGACGTCCATTTCTCCCACTACGGCCGCATCTGCCCCATCGAGACGCCGGAAGGGCCGAACATCGGCCTGCTCAGTTCGCTTTCGTCCTATGCTCGAACCAACCCCTACGGGTTCATTGAGTCGCCCTACCGGCGGGTGCTGACGACCATTTCCAGCAGCGCCCCGGACCTGGAAGGACGCATCGTAACCGAAAAGCTCATGGGGTCAGACGGCAGCGTCCTGGTGGATGCCGGCAAGAAAATTACTCGCGCCAAGCTAAAGGCGGTCCAGGCCCTGCCGGCCGGCTCTACAGTCCACGTCCGCCCCTACGTTGCCAGCGGCGGCGAGTTCGTGGAGTACATGTCCGCAGACCGGGAGGAGAATTACCGCATCGCCCAGGCCAATTCCGAACTGGATGACCTGGGGCAGTTCGTTCACGACCGCGTAGAAATCCGGCTGGGGGAGAACTATATCCAGGAATCCCCGGACAGCGTGGACTTCATGGACGTTTCGCCCATGCAGATTATGAGCATTTCGGCCGCGCTGATACCCTTCCTGGAGCACGACGACGCCAACCGTGCCCTGATGGGTTCCAACATGCAGCGTCAGGCCGTTCCCCTGTTGCGTCCCCAGGTCCCGGTGGTAGGCACCGGCATCGAGGAGCGGGTGGCCAGGGACAGCGGCCAGGTAGTGCTGGCCCGGGCCAGCGGAGTCGTGTCCTCCGTTTCCGGGCGGGACATAATCATCACCGACGTTGCCGGCCGCAAGCACCATCACGACCTGGTCAAGTTCTCCAGGACTAACCAGGGTACCTGTTTCGACCAGCGGACCATTGTTCAGAAGGGCGACCGGGTCATGGTGGGCGACACCCTGGCCGACAGTTCTTCCACAGACCAGGGCAAGCTTGCCCTGGGGCAGAATGTGCTGGTGGCCTTCATGTCCTGGGAGGGCTACAACTACGAGGATGCCATCATCATCAGCGAGCGGCTGGTCAAGGACGACCAGTTTACCTCTATCCATATTGAGAAGCATGAGATGGAAGCCCGTGAAACCAAGCTCGGCCCCGAGGAAATTACCAGGGACATCCCCAACGTCGGCGAGGCCAGCCTGCGGGACCTGGACGAGCGGGGCATAATCCGGGTTGGCGCCGACGTCGGCCCCGGCGACATCCTGGTAGGTAAGGTTACCCCCAAGGGCGAAACCGAGCTTACCGCCGAGGAAAAGTTGCTGCGCGCCATTTTCGGCGAAAAGTCGCGGGACGTTAAGGACACCTCGCTGCGGGTTCCCCACGGTGAACGGGGCAAGGTGATAGACGTAAAGATTCTGGACCGCGCCAACCGCGATGACCTTCCCCCCGGCGTAAACGAGGCTGTACGGGTCTGGATTGCCCAGACGCGCAAGATTTCGGTGGGCGACAAGATGGCCGGACGGCACGGCAACAAGGGCGTGGTCTCCCGCATTCTGCCGGTAGAGGATATGCCCTTCCTGGCCGATGGCACTCCCGTGGATATGATTTTGAATCCCATCGGCGTGCCTTCCCGCATGAATCTGGGGCAGGTGCTGGAAACCCACCTGGGCTGGGCGGCTCGCGGCCTCAACTTCCGGGCCCAGACCCCGGTGTTTGACGGAGCTTCCGACGATTCCATCGAAGACTCTCTGTCGCGCCTTTGGTTTGCCGAACAGTCCGGGGCCATTGACGGCGGGCCCACCGATTGGTCGCCCAGGATAAACTTCGACCTGGTGGAAACCTGGCTGAAGGACCGGGGATACGACGCCAACCGCCTCTTTGACGACGGCTACCGGGGCGAGGCCCGGGATGCCTGCCTGAGCATCTGGCTGCGGGAAGTGGCGGGCATAGACTCGGAAGGGCTGTCATCGAAAGATATGCACCAGGAGGCGTTGCGCGCCCATCGGGACCGGCAGATAGCCCCGCCTATTTTCGGCAAGTTCCAGTTGTATGATGGCCGCACCGGCGACCCCTTCGATCAGCTGGTGACCGTCGGCAGCATCTATATGTTGAAGCTGATTCACCTGGTGGAAGACAAGATACATGCCCGTTCCACCGGTCCCTACTCCATGATTACCCAGCAGCCCCTGGGCGGCAAGGCCCAGTTTGGCGGCCAGCGCTTCGGCGAAATGGAAGTGTGGGCCCTGGAGGCCTACAGCGCCGCCTATAACCTGCAGGAGGTGTTGACGGTTAAATCCGACGACGTGGCCGGCCGGGTGAAGACCTACGAGGCCATAGTCAAGGGCGAACCCATCGGCCAGCCCGGCGTCCCCGAGTCCTTTAACGTCCTGCTCAAGGAACTGCAGAGCCTCGGCCTGGCCGTCGAACTGCTGAACGAAGAGGACCGCATGTCGGCGCTGGAAGGCATGGGCGAAGACACTGAGCTTTATGAACCGTTGGAGGCGATTTAATGGTCAGAATGCAAGACAGGACTGAAGTCCAGGCAACCAACTTTAACGCGATTCGCATTTCCGTCGCCTCTCCCGAGCAGATTCTTAACTGGTCTCACGGTGAGGTAACCAAGCCGGAAACCATCAACTACCGGACCCTCCGCCCTGAAAAGGACGGCCTGTTCTGTGAGCGCCTGTTCGGCCCCACCAAGGACTGGGAGTGCTTCTGCGGCAAGTACAAGCGCATCCGCTACCGGGGTGTGGTTTGCGACCGGTGTGGCGTGGAAGTTACCAGGTCTAAGGTGCGGCGTGAGCGGATGGGCCATATCCGGCTGGCCGCCCCGGTGGCCCACATCTGGTTCAGCAAGAGCACTCCCAGCCGTCTCGGCCTGCTGCTGGATCTCTCTCCCCGCAACCTGGAGCGGGTGCTTTACTTCGCCCAGCACATCATCACGTCCGTGGACGACGACAGGCGCGTTGAGATAGTTGAAGAGGAACGGCTGAGGGTCGAACTCGAAAAGGAAAAGTTGCAGCGGGCCAATGAGGACCGGCTGAACGAACTGGAGCAGAAGCTGTCGGAACTGGAGAGTTCGGAACTGCCGGACGCCATCACCGAGAGCGTGGCCCTGCAGGCAGAGTTGGACGCCCTGCGCGACCAGATTACCAGGGAAGAGTCCGACCTGGATTACAAGCTGCAGGAGACCATCAACGAACTGGAAGACCTGAAGCCCCTGAAGATCCTGGCCGAGTCCAAGTACCGGGAACTGAAAGAGCGGTACAGCGACCTGTTTGAGGCCGGGATGGGAGCCGAGGCCATCCTGGACATTCTGCGCACCCGCGACCTGGAAGCCATCCGGGAGGGCCTGGTCCGGGAGATGCGTTCCACGTCCGGCCAGCGGCGCAAGAAGGCCATCAAGCGCCTCCAGGTGGTAGAGGCCTTCCGCAACAGCGGCAACCGGGTGGAGGACATAATATTGACCGTGCTGCCGGTCTTGCCTCCTGAACTGCGCCCCATGGTGCAGCTGGACGGCGGCCGCTTTGCCACCAGCGACCTGAATGACCTGTACCGCCGGGTAATTAACCGGAACAACCGGCTCAAGCGCCTGATGGACTTGGGCGCGCCGGAAATTATCATCCGCAACGAGAAGCGGATGCTCCAGGAATCGGTGGACGCCCTGATTGACAACGGTCGTCGGGGCCGCCCCATCCAGGGCAGCCATAACCACAAGCTCAAGTCCCTTTCCGACCTGCTGCGGGGCAAGCAGGGCCGCTTCCGGCAGAACCTGCTGGGCAAGCGGGTGGACTACAGCGGGCGTTCGGTCATCGTGGTGGGCCCAGAGCTGAAGATGAACCAGTGCGGGCTTCCCAAGCGCATGGCCCTGGAATTGTTCAAGCCCTTCGTCATGCACCGCCTGGTCATGCTGGGGGTTTCCCCCAACATCAAGAGCGCCAAGCGCATGGTTGAGCGGGCCCGTCCCGAGGTCTGGGATATCCTCGAAGAGGTCATTAAAGACCGGCCGGTCATGTTGAATCGGGCTCCTACCCTGCACCGCCTGGGAATCCAGGCCTTCATGCCGGTGCTCATCGAGGGCAACGCGATCCAGATTCACCCGCTGGTGTGCTCGGCCTTCAACGCCGACTTTGACGGCGACCAGATGGCTGTTCACGTCCCGCTGTCCCGAATGGCCGTTCACGAGTCCCAGGTTGCCATGCTCAGCACCCATAACATGCTGTCGCCGGCCTCCGGCGAGCCGCTGGTGGCTCCCACCCTGGACATGGTGCTGGGCTGCTATTACCTGACCGAAATCCAGAGCGGGGCCCAGGGCGAAGGCAGCCGGTTCTACGACTTTGACGAAGCCCGCATAGCTTACGAGACCTGGGTTCCTAGCCTGAACGGACAGATGGTAAGGCTTTTGGATCTCCGCGCACGAATCTACGTCAGGAATATCCCCGGCTTTAGTGACGGAGAGGATTGCTGGGTTGAAACTACCTTGGGGAGGCTGATTTTCAACGAAAGGTTGCCCGAGCAAATTGGTTTCAAAAACAAGAAGCTGGACGGCAACGCAATCAAGGAGTTAACGTCTGAACTGTATCGGGAACTCAACAATGACCAGACCGCGGAGGTTCTGGACCAAATTAAGGCGTTGGGCTTTGAATACGCCACCCGTTCCGGTCTTACAGTTTCAATCAGCGACCTGCAGGTGCCTGCCGACAAGCTCCGCAAACTTGGCGAGGCTGAGAGCAAGGTCACTGATTATCAGGATAGTTTCGACCTTGGCCTGATGGATGACGACGAACGGTACAACCGCGTGGTGGAGGCATGGACCGATACCTCCGATGAAATCGAACAGTTGGTGAAAGATGAACTCCGCAACTTCGGTGGAATCGGGGTGATGGCCGAATCCGGTACCAAGGGAAACATCATGCAGATTAAGCAGATGGCCGGTATGCGGGGCCTCATGACCAGACCTACCCGGGACGTCACTCGTGAAATCATAGAATTGCCGGTGAAGTCCAGCTTCCGGGAAGGACTGTCGGCCCTCGAGTACTTCATCTCCACCCACGGCGCGCGCAAGGGGCTCGCCGATACGGCTCTACGTACTGCCGACAGCGGGTACCTGACCCGCCGGCTGGTGGATATTGCCCAGGAGGTGATAATCCTCGAAGAGGACTGCGGCACTTACGATGCCTATTACATCGAGGCCCGGCCCGACGGCACGCCCCAGGCCACGCTGCCCGAACGCATCGTTGGCCGCATGGCCGCCTCGCCCATAGTTGATCCCGCCACCGGCGAATTGCTGGTGGACCGCAACGAGTTGATAGACGATACCGTTGCCGAGAGGATTGTGGAAGCGGACGTTGGGCAGGTGCCGGTCCGTTCTCCGCTGATATGCGACGCCAAGCGCGGCGTATGCCAGATGTGCTACGGTCGCCTGCCCGCCACGGGGCAAATCGTGGAATTCGGACAGGCCGTGGGCATCATCGCCGCCCAGAGTATTGGTGAGCCCGGTACCCAGCTCACCATGCGTACCTTCCATACCGGCGGCGTTGCCGGTTCCGACATCACCAGCGGTCTCCCCAGGGTTGAGGAAATATTCGAGGCCCGCATCCCCAAGGGCGTGGCCCGCCTGTCTGAAATTGATGGCGAGGTGCACCTGGCACTGGATTCCGAGGGACGGCGGTTGGTGGACGAGCCGATACGCATTGTTGACCGTCAGGAATTCCGGGAAGACTACATGCTGCCCGAGGGGGTACAGGTGCTGGTGGGCGACGGCGACGAGGTGGAAGCCGGTATGCTCATCGCGGCCACGCTGCCTTCCCTGGGCTACGAGTCCGACTCCGGCGAGAGCTATGAGCCTCAGCCCATGGAGGAAGTTACGGCCAATGTCGGCGGCAGGGTGGAACTCGGCGACAACATGGTTTCCATAGTGTGGGAGGACCCGGAGGAGCGGGAATACCTGGTGCCCGCTTCGGGCGATTTGCTCATCAATCACGGCGACCAGGTCAAGGCCGGCGACCGCATAACGGCCGGCCCCAAGAACCCCCACGACATCCTGAGCATCCAGGGCACCAACGAGCTTCAGAAGTACATGGTCAATGAAGTGCAGCAGGTGTACCGGTCCCAGGGTGTAGGCATCCACGACAAGCACATCGAGATTATCCTGCGCCAGATGTTGCGCCGGGTCCAGGTAAAGTCCATCGGTGACTCTGACTTCATACCTGACCAGGTGGTGGACAAGGTCCAGTTCCAGGAGAACTGCGGCAAGGTCCTGGCCGAGGGCGGGGAACCCGGTACCGCCGAGCCGGTGCTGCTGGGTGTTACCCGCGCCTCCCTCCGCACCGACAGCTTCCTGGCTGCGGCCTCCTTCCAGGAGACCACCCGGGTGCTGACCCAGGCGGCGGTGAGCGGCCAGCACGACTACCTGCAAGGGTTGAAGGAGAACGTCATCATCGGTCGGCTGATTCCCGCCCGCGTGGAATCCACGGTCCTGACCGAGGAACCGGAACTCCCGGCCCTGGGCGGTTTTGAGCAGTTGGGCGGTGTCGAAGACCTGGTTGCCGCCGGCTGGCTGGAGTCCGGCGATGAAGCCGCCGCCAGGTCTCTGGCCTTTGGCGGCAGCGACACGGAACTGGTCTCCTCCGGCTTCTTCATGGACACCGAAGTCTCCGGCAACGGCGGCAGCGAAGAAGGCGCCATTGGCGCGGAAGCCGCCGTTGAGGACCAGGAACTCATTGGGGGCGCTGACTTCGACGTATTCGACATGGACGAGAATGCCAGCGAATAGTATCCAGGGCGGCGCCGGGCCAGCAGGCGAAGTTCCTTCCATGGAACTCGCCGTTGACCTGGCGCCGTCCCATCCCCTTGGACTCCGGCTGTCCAACCCCGTAATTATCGCCTCCGGTACCTTCGGCTACGACGGGTACGGCCGCGGCCTCACCCCCGATATGGATCTGTCCCGGCTGGGGGCAGTTATCCCCAAAACCTTCACCCGCCAACCCCGTGAGGGCAATCCAGAGCCCCGCTGGTATCCTGATTCCTTTCGGGTTGCCAGGGAAACGCAAGAGCCGGTGATGCTCAACGCCATAGGCTTGACCAATCCCGGCATTGAGGCCGGCCTGCTTCAGTTGGCGCCTCAGTGGGCCGACTGGGACGCGACGGTGCTTCTCAGTATGTCCGGTGAAAGCGTTGACCAGTTTGGGGAAATGGCCCGCATGAGCCGGGGCGTTCGCGGATTTGAGGCGATTGAGTTGAATCTCAGCTGCCCAAACGTGGAGCAGGGAGACCTCTTCAGTTACAGCGCGGCGGGAGCCTACCAAGCGGTCAACGCCGTCAAGAAACACGCGGAGGTTCCGGTGCTGGCCAAGCTGGCCCCCAACGTGCCGGACATAGCGCCCATCGCCAGGGCGGCGGTGGACGCCGGGGCGGACGCCCTAACCATCTGCAACACCGTTCCCGCCATGACTATTGACGTGGACTCTCGGTGCCCCGTTCTGGGCAACGTCACCGGCGGTCTGTCCGGTCCTGGCCTTCACCCCGTGGCGGTGGCCCTGGTTTACCGCGCCGCCCAGGCCGTGGACGTGCCCATAATCGGCGTTGGCGGCATCTTTACGGCGCAGGATGCGCTGGAGTTCATACTAGCCGGCGCCACGGCGGTGCAGGTGGGCAGCGCCAACCTGGCAGACCTGTGGGCGCCTTTCAAGATTCTGGAGGGTATGCAGGCCTGGCTGGGCGAGCGCGGCATCGCCGATATCAACGAATTGGTCGGGGCGGTCCAAGTCTGACCGCTCTTTACCCATGAAATGACAAAAGGGGCGGGTTCGACACCCGCCCCTCTCGTTGTGTGGACCCTCAAAGTCGGTGGACGCTGCGCCGGCTAGTCGGCTGCTGCGACGGCGGTCTCCGCCCTGGTCAGTCTCAGACCGCTCTCCTCTGCGTTGACCACCAGGTGGTCTCCTTCTTCAAAGTCCCCCGCCAGGATCCCCCTGGACAATGGATTCTCTAGGTGCCTCTGAATGGCCCGACGCAAGGGGCGAGCGCCATAGACCGGGTCGAAACCTTCCTCCGCCAGCCAAGCCGCCGCCGCCGGAGTCAGCTCAAAGCTGATGCCCAGGTCGCTCAACCGGCTTGCCACGTCCCGGGCCATGAGTTCCACCACCTGCACGATTTCTTCCCGCGTCAGCGGGTGGAAAATTATGGTCTCATCAATGCGGTTAATGAACTCGGGCCTGAACGCCTTCTTGAGGGCGTCGTTTACTGACCTTTCCAGTTCCTGCCGCCCGGTGTCGGCGCCCGGACCGGACGCGTTGAACCCGAAGGCCTGCCGGTTAATGTTGCCCGTTCCCAGGTTGCTGGTCATGATAATTACGGTATTCCTGAAGTCCACCGTGTGCCCCTGGGCATCGGTCAACCGCCCGTCTTCCAGTATTTGCAGGAGGATGTTGAACACGTCCGGGTGGGCCTTCTCGATTTCATCGAACAGGACTACCCGGTACGGTCGCCGCCGGACCGCTTCGGTCAACTGGCCGCCCTCCTCGTAGCCAATGTAGCCCGGGGGAGCGCCCACCAGGCGAGAGACGGCGTGTTTCTCCATGTACTCGGACATGTCCAACCGGACCATGTTGGCTTCATCGTCGAACAGGAATTCAGCCAGCGCCTTGGACAACTCGGTCTTGCCCACGCCGGTGGGGCCCAGGAATATGAAGCTGCCTATAGGGCGCCGCGGGTCGCTCAGGCCCGAGCGCGCCCGCCGTATGGCTTCCGACACGGCGCTGACCGCCTCTTCCTGGCCGATGAGCCGCTGGTGAAGAACGTCCTCCATGTGAATCAGGCGTTCCGCTTCGCTTTCCAGCAGGCGGCCGGCGGGAATGCCCGTCCAGCTGGCCACCAGTTCCGCAATGTCCCTGGCATCCACCGCCACGTCAATCTTGCGTTCACCCTGCAGCCGCTGTCTCTCGGCCTCGAACTCCGACTCCAGGCGTAGCCGCTCGGTCTTGAGCTGGGCTGCCTGCTCGAAGTCGTCCCGCTGGGCGGCAGACTCTTCCTGGTCCGCCAGTTGGCGCAACCGCTCCTCCAGTTCCTGGAAGGCGGGCGGCAGGCCCTCGGCGTCTATCCGCAGCTTGCTGGCGGCCTCGTCTATGAAGTCAATGGCCTTGTCCGGCAGTTGCCTCCCTGAGATGTAGCGGTCGCTGAGCCGGGCTGCCGCCACCAGCGCCGAATCGTCAATCTTTACCCGGTGGTGAGCCTCGTAGCGGGGACGCAGGGCTTTTAGAATCTCCACCGTGTCCTCAACGCTGGGCTCGTCCAGGTAAACGGGCTGGAAGCGACGCTCCAGGGCGGCGTCCTTTTCGATGTGCTTACGGTACTCGTCCAGGGTGGTCGCGCCGATGCACTGCAGTTCTCCCCGGGCCAGGGCGGGCTTCAGCAGGTTGCTGGCGTCCAGTCCCCCTTCCGATGCCCCCGCTCCAACCATGGTGTGAATTTCATCCAGGAACAGGATTATCTCTCCCTCGGCCTGTTTCACTTCGTCCATGACGGCCTTGAGGCGTTCCTCGAATTCGCCGCGGAACTTTGACCCGGCCACCAGCGCGCCCATGTCCAGGGCCAGGACCCGCCGGCCCTTCAATGAGTCGGGGACGTCGTTGCTGGCTACCCGCGAAGCCAGACCCTCGGCGATGGCCGTCTTGCCCACGCCGGCTTCCCCGATTATGACCGGGTTGTTTTTCTTCCGGCGGGTCAGGGTCTGGGTTACGCGCCGAATTTCAACGTCCCTGCCGATTACCGGGTCCAGCTTGCCTTCGGCGGCCAGCTTGGTCAGGTCTATACTGTATTTTTCCAGCGCCCGGTAGCGGCTTTCCGCCCGCCGGTCTTCCACCCGGTGGCCGCCGCGTATGCCGGTCAGGGCCTGGTAAACCCTTTCCTGGTCTATGCCGAACTCCTGGACCACCCTGGCCGCGTCGCCCTGGGGCTCCCGTATGGCGGCGATGAACAGGTGCTCAACGCTGATGAACTCGTCCTTCAGCCGCCGCATCTCCTCCCGGGCGGTGTCCAGCAGGCGCTGGATTCTGGGGGTCGTATAAATCTGGCCGTCGGCGTTGGCCAGCTTGGGGGACGCATCCAGCAGCAGTTCCAGGCGCGCCTTGACCGCCTCGCTGGAAATGTCCAGTTCCGTCAGCAGGCGCGCAGGAATCCCATTCTCCTGGCCCAGTAGCGCCAGGAAGACGTGCTCCGTATCCCACTGGCTGTGCCGGTACTTGCGCACCAGTTCCTGGGAGTCGTGAATTACCTGTTGTGCCTGTTCGGTAAAGTCTTCTGATCGCAAAGTCATAGTCTCATCTCCTGGATTCACCCCCTGCCGGTGTGCCCGGGGGAAACCGGACGCCGGAGGGGATGGCGATCACCGAATTGAATTTTCTAGTTTTCTTATGAGTTTGAAGTGATGATTGGATAAGCCCAACCCCTCGTTCCCGCGGAGGCGGGAAACTCGAAAGGCGGGAGTTCAGATTCCTGCGAAGGCAGGAATGACGATTTAGTGCATTAGCAACCATTGCAAGGCTGTCGTACCCGCCGGGCAGCCTTACGGTTGCTGGCGTAGCTCCTCGATGGCGGCGGTCAGGCTTCTGACCTCCCGCTCCAGTTCCTCGATTCTCGCCATCAGCTTCAGCGCCACCTCGGCGCCGGCCAGGTTTACGCCCATATCCTCGGTAAAGGTCTTGATCCGGCGCAGCCGTTCAATGTCCGCCTCAGAATAGAGGCGCTGGCGCCCGTTGGAGCGGGATGGCCAGATGAGCCCCACCCGCTCGTAGTAGCGCAAGGTCTGGGCGTGGAGTCCTACCATCCTGGCAGCGATGCTGATTACAAAGCAGGGTTCGTCGGAATGGTTTCTCTGGTAAGCCATGATTACACCTTCTCGCCGGCCCGCAGGTCCTTGAGCCTGCGGAACAGGTCCAGTTCTTCGGGCCCCGGGTTCTTGGGCAGCACGGCTTTGACCGTGGTGAACAGGCTGCCCTTGTTGTCCGGCTTGTTAAGTTCCGGTATGCCCTGCCCTGCCATTCGGAAGCGGCGTCCGTTCTGGGTTCCCGGCGGAACTGTCAGGGCGACCCTGCCCTTCAGCGTCGGCACGGTAACTTCAGTCCCGAGAACCAGGTCTTCCACGGGCACTTCAATTTCGGAGTAGATATCCTTGCCCTTCCTTTCGAACCTGGGATGGGCCATGACTGTTACGGACAGGTAGAAGTCGCCATCACCGCCGCCGGCCGGAATGTGGACCCGTGAACCGGTATCCACACCGGCGGGAATCTTCACTTCCAGGCGGCGGCCATCCGGCAGATTGACCGTTCTGGTGGCCCCTTCTGCAGCTTCCGCCAGGGTAATCTCCACCTGGTACTCGGCTGCCGGTTGCCGGTGGCCCATTCTTTCGGAACCTAAATTGCTGAAGAGCCGGTCAAACAGGTCCTCGGAGCCAAAACCGCCGAAGTCGTAGCTGCTGCCGCCGGCACCCTCAAAATCGCTGTTAGTATAGAAATGGTACCCGCCGCGGCCCCTGCCGCGAGCCTGGGCCTCGGCCTGTTCGATTTCGTCAGCGTGCATCCAGCGGTCCCCGTACTTGTCGTACTTGCGCCGCTTGTCCTCGTCGGACAGGACCCCGTGGGCCTCGTTAATCTGCTTGAATTTCTCTTCGGCTCCGGGGTCGCCCGGGTTGACGTCAGGATGATACTGGCGGGCCAGTTTCCTGTATGCCTGCCGTATGTCCTTATCGCTGGCGTCGCGGGCAACACCCAGCAGGTCATAGTAATTTGCTGCCATGGCGTTCACCTCTTAGGGGAGGTAACTTTGTTAGTAATATTTTAGTATGCTGGCAGTTGAATGTCAAAGAAGATAACTAGTCTATGATAAGAGAGTTGACAAAGGCCGCTAAAGTATATAGACTGGCTTCAGTAGGATTGATACAGACCATATCAAGCTTACTTTCAAAAGCATTCTAATTAAACAGGAGGCTAGACTATGGTACTTCGACGCTGGGACCCCTTTATAGAGTTGCGAAGGATGCAGGAAAACATGGACCACCTGTGGCGGGGCTTCTCTCAGCCCACCGCCGGCGGCGGTGAAATGGAAGGCTGGGCTATCCCGCTGGACGTAGTGCAGGAAGGGGACAACATTCTTGTGCACGCTTCCGTACCGGGAGTTGACCCGACCAATCTCAACGTGACCATCGAGAACGACGTGCTGACCATTCGCGGCGAGACCGCCAGCGAGAGCGAACGGCAGAACGGCAATTACCTGATGCGGGAAAGGCACACCGGTTCCTTCCACCGTTCGCTGCGGCTGCCGGACACGCTGGACGTGGAAAAGGCTCAGTCCAACTACGACCACGGTGTTCTGACCGTTTCCTTCCCCAAGGTGGAGGCCAAGCAGGCCCGCCGGTTGCCCGTCAACGTCGGCGGCGCTGACCACTCCATCGAAGGTGAAAAGCCTGCCGCTTAGGGTCTTGAAATGAACCGTCCAAGGGAGGGGCTCGCAAGGGCCCCTCTCTTTCTTGCTGCCTGCCCACGGCATGAGAAGTCCGGGCGGCTTCGTAACTGTACAGGACTTGCAACTGTTCAGGAATGGATGGAAGGAACAGCCCAAGTACGGTCATTCCCGCGCCGGCAGGAACCTCGAAATTTCCAAGGCGAGATTCCCGCCTGCGCGGGAACTACGGGTTTGCGGGCAACCTGCTCCCTTGAACCCTGAACAGCCTCTGCAGATTCGGTGCGCTTGTTAGCGGGTTGATAAGGTGCTACAATTTCTTAGCTGTTTCATGCATCTCCTTGCTAAGGCGCTTGCAGTGGCGGCAACCGCATTCCCCAGTAGCTCAGCGGTAGAGCGGGCGGCTGTTAACCGCTAGGTCGCAGGTTCGAATCCTGCCTGGGGAGCCACCCTCTCCCACATTTGATTCGACAGTCCCTCGTTGTGATGCGCCCGCAATGGGTGTTACCGTCTTTCCGCCCCAGGCCTCTTCCTGGTAAATCCGCTCTTTGGAATCGGGCCATGACAATTATTCACTCCCTCTTTCCCAACAAATCTCGGTGCGGGTTGGCTGCTGAACCTTGTTGAGCGACCGAAAATCCCCTATCGCCTCCTTTCTTCTGCGTGCCCTGTTCCGGATGCTGCTGGGTGCCCGCCTTACCCTTACTTCCGGGGCGCTGGAGGTGGCAGGCCATGGTGGGACGGTAGCCATACGCCGCGACCGCTACGGCATACCCATGATCGAGGCTGACGACGAACTGGACGTTTTCTTCGGCTTCGGCTTCTGCCAGGGCCAGGACCGGGCAATGCAAATTGAACTTTCGCAGCGGGCCGCGGCCGGAAGGCTTTCCGAACTGTTCGGGCCGGCGACGCTACGAGTGGACCGCCTGGTACGCCGCGCCGGCCTTGGACACGCTGCCGCAGAGCAACTGGAGGTTCTGGGGCCCCGCGCCGCTGCCATAATCAACGCCTTCGCCGCCGGCGTAAACGTTGGAAGGACCGCCGGCCTGCCCCGGCGTCCCCACGAATTTGCCCTGCTCAGGACTCATCCCTCGGAGTTTACCGCGGTTGACGTGCTGTCCATTCTCAAGTTGCAGTCCTTCGCCATGCCTTCCAACTGGGACTGTGAACTGGCCAGGCTGATGGTCCTGAACCTGGACGGCCCGGACGCCCTCCGGGACCTGGACCCCGTATATCCGGAGTGGCACCGGGTTGCCGCCCCGCCCGGCGCGGTTGCCGGCAATGCGGCCAGGCATCTTGCCGAAGACCTGGAGTTGTTCCGGCAGACGGTGGGAATGGGCGGCGGCTCCAACAGCTGGGCCGTGGACGGAAGCAAGTCCCATACCGGCCGCCCGCTGCTGGCTAACGACCCCCATCTTCCCGCATCAGTCCCGCCGCACTGGTACCTGGCCCGGATGCAGTGCCCGGGTTGGGCCGTCGCCGGGGCCGCCCTTCCCGGCACGCCGGCCATAGCGGCAGGCCACAACGGTTCCTGCGCCTGGGGCGTAACCGCAGGTCTGACCGACAATACCGACCTGTTTGTGGAACGGCTCGGCCCCGATGGCCACTCGGTGTTGGAGGGCGACGAGTTCGTTCCCTGCCAGGTCCGGCGTGAAGTGATTGAAGTGAAGGGCGGGCCTCCCGTGGTGGAGGAAGTGGTCATCACGCCCCGGGGACCGATGATAAGCTCCACAGCGGATGGCGACATGGAGGCGGTTTCAATGCGGGCCGTATGGCTGGACCCCTCGCCCGTGTCCGGGTTTCTGGGCTCCCTGGAAGCAGCCGGCTTTGAAGACTTCCGCCAGCCCTTTGCAGACTGGCCCATACTGCCCCTGGGGCTGGTCTATGCCGACACCGGAGGCAATATTGGCTACCAGTTGGTGGGAGAGGCCCCGCGCCGCCTGCAGGGCTACGGACTTGTTCCGGCGGCTGGGTGGACGGCCGGCGCCGGTTGGGAAAGCGATGGCGTACCCTTCGACGAAATGCCCAGCGTGCTGAATCCGTCCTGCGGTTTCGTCGTCGCGGCGAACACCCAGCCTGAACCCCACGGGGCCGGGCCGTTCCTCGGGGCCGACTGGATTGACGGCTACCGCCTGGGCCGTATCGCAGGGTCCCTGGCCGAAGGCTCCAACTGGAATATGGGCTCCACAGCGGCGCTGCAGTTGGACGTTACATCGCTGCCGTGGCAGGAAATCCGGGAAACGGTGCTGGCTGCGTCGGCGTTCACCGCCGAGTCCCGGGCGGCCCGGGAGTTTCTGCTGAACTGGGACGGTCAAATGGCCTTAGAGTCAAAGGCGGCAACCCTGTTCCACCTCTTTCTGGTGGAAATGTTCCACCGGGTTGCCCTTGCCCGGGCGCCGCGCTCAGCGCCCTGGCTGATGGGCCGCAACCCGATCCCCTTCAGTGGTAGCACCACCTTCGTAGCCAGGCAGATGGGCCGCTTGTCCCGCCTGGTCAGAGAGCAGCCCGAGGGTTGGTTCCCCAACGGCTGGCCGGCGGAAATCGCCGACGCGCCGGCCACGGCCCACGCCGGCGCGGTCAGCAGGCTGGGCGCGCCCTCCCGGCGGTGGCATTGGGGTCACGCCCGCAAGGCCGTGCTGAAGCACCCGTTAGGGCGGATTCCCTTCCTGGCCGCCCTGTTCAACTTCGGTCCCTTCCCCTGCCCCGGAGACCTGAACACGGTCTTCCAGGCAGGAACAGTGGGCGAGGACCCGCTGGCCAGCCCCGGGGTTTTGCCGTCAATGCGAATGGCGCTGGACGTGGGCAATTGGGACAGTTCGCTGTTCTCGCTGCCGGGTGGTCAGTCGGGCAACCCTCTCTCGCCTCACTACGACGATTTGCTGCCCCTGTGGCTGGAGGGAAAGGGTGTGCCCATTGCATGGACCGCCCCTGCCGTCGAAGCGGCCACCGTCAAGACCCTGTTGCTGCAGCCGGCGCCGTAGCCGGTCAACTCATTGGAAGCAATGGGTACTTTTTTCGCTCACCCTGAGCCTGTTGAAGGGCCGCCCGTTCATGGCTCGACAGGCTCACCAAGAGCGGACTCCCGGTTTACCCATCAATGGCAAGTGGTCAAATTGCCAGGGCGTGTCGTCAATTTCACCGTCATTCCCGCGAAGGCGGGAATCTCGACTACAGCCGATCGAGGTTTCCGCCTTCGTGGGAACGACGAATAGGGACGTTCGAAAGCTCCGACTTTCAATTTGACGACACGCCCAAGTGCCCCCCTCCCAACAGGCGCAAGGAACCGCATGCCCCTCACTGTCGGAAGCACGTCAGTCGGCGGGGGAGGGCATAACGTCTTCCGACACCGTCCGGCGGCTGGCCAGCGCGCTTTCCATCAGGCTCCTTTCCTCCGCCTCCCGCTCCGGGGAGAAGCGCACCAGGAACGCCAGTGGGGCGATGGCCACGACTACAATTCCTATAAGCATGAGGGCATCGGCGGTGGTGATGCTCTCCATCCTGAACAGGAAGCCGGCTGCCACCGCGCCCGCGTTGCCGCCAGCCCCAACAATGCCTGCCACCGAACCCAGGGCCCTGCGGTTGATGAAGGGCACCACGGAAAAGGTCGCTCCCTCGGACATCTGCACAAAGAGGCTGAATATAATCATCGCCCCCACGGCCAGGAACAGGGTGGACATCTGGGAAAAGAGGATCAGCGCCAGCCCTTCCATAATCAGGACGCCGCCCATGAACATCACCCGCCCCTTCAGACCAAACTTGATGCCAAACTTGTCGCCGAACATCCCGCCCGTGGTGCGGGCAAAAATGTTCATCAAGCCGAACAGTCCGGCGATGAGGCCGGCCGTCGTCAGGTTCAGTTCAAACCGGTCGTAGTAGTACAGGGCCGCCACGTTGTTGATGGTCAGCTCCACGCCGAAACAGGCGGCGTAAATCACGAACAGGGCCCACACCCGGTAGTCCCTGGCCGCTTCCATGAAGGAGCCCTTGGTTGCGGAAGCCGGCTCCATCTTCCCGGCTGCCCGCAACTGCTTGTAGTTGCCCTCCGGCGAGTCCTGGGTCAGGAAGTAGTAGGCGAATCCGGTCAGCAGCAGCCCCACGCCGGGCACCACCATGGCTGCCCGCCAGCCCATGGCCTCGTTGACGCCCAGCATAAGAAACAGGGTGAGTACCAGGGGCATGACCATCTGGGTTACGCCGCCCCCCATGTTGCCCCATCCGGCGGTGGTGGCGTTGGCCGTTCCCACCACGTTGGGCGCGAACATTACCGACGTGTGGTACTGGGTTATGACGAAAGAGGCCCCAATTACGCCAATTGCCAGCCGGAAGAGCAGGAAGGTCTCGTAGTTCTGGGCCAGCCCGATGCACATGACCGGAATGGAACCCAGAACCAGCAGCCCGGAATAAGCCAGGCGAGGCCCAATCCGGTCGCACAGCCAGCCGATAAGCAGGCGAGCCGCAATGGTGATGGCCACCGAGGCAATGATGGTGTTGCCAATCTGGGTCTTGGTCAGGCCCAGGTCGTCGCGCACCAGGGCCATCATCGGCGCAATCCCGAACCAGCCAAAGAATGCGAGGAAGAAGGCGAACCAGGTGAGATGGAAGGTACGCATGTGAGGGTAGGCCAGACTGAACAGGTTGATGCGCGCCGCTTTGCCTCCGGGCTGAGACCCGGGTTGAGCTAGCGGATAGTCTTTATCCTTTGCAATCATTGCGATTGTCCTCCATGCGCTCAGGCGACCAGCATGGCCGGCGCCGGTTCGGAACTTTCCAGCAACCCTTCCAGTACCTTTTCCAGGGTCTGGGGCAACTCTTCGCAGGGCACATTTTCCAGGGTCTTTACCGCCGATTCGCCATCAGTGATAACGCCGATTGCTTCTGCGACCTTGCCGCCAAGGAAAACATCCACCGCCTCCACCACCTCTCCATTCACCCGCGCCTTTTTCCCCAGCAGGCCAATGTCGGCCACCGTATGATTGCCGCAGGCATTGGGGCAACCGGACCAGTTGATGGACAGGGGAGGCAGTCCACTGTCCACCTTCTCCTCCAGGTCCCCGGAGGTTTTCAGGGCCAGCGACTTGGTGTCCACCAGGGCGAAGTGGCAGTAGTCCGTGCCGGTGCAACTGACCAGCCGGCGCATAACCGGCGACGGGTCCGGTCGAAACTCCCGCAAGAGCGGTTCCTGCTCCAGGGCGGGCAGCAAGTCCCCGGGCACGTTGGGGATAATCAGGTTCTGCTCGATAGTCAGGCGGATTTCTCCGTTTCCGTAGGTATCGGCCAGCCGCGCCGCCTCCAGCATCTGGCCGGCGGTCATGCGGCCCGCGGGCGCCACCAGGCCCACGTAGTTCATGCCCGGTTCTTTCTGGGGGTGGATGCCGATATGGTCGGACCTGGTATGACCGGACCTGGTTTCACTACCGGCAGGCTTGCCCGCCGTGAGCAGGGGATGGCCCACCCGCAGTTCCAGTTCCCTGCGAAACCGCTCCGCTCCCCACTCCTCTACCAGGAAGGCCAGGCGGGCCTTGTTTCTGGCCTCTCTCGGCCCTTCATCCCGGAAGAGGAGAGTGATTTCGCCGCAAAGCGCCGCCGCTTCCGGGACCGGAACGAATACGTTGAGATCGGTGGCGGGCCGGAAGCCGCCGGAACCCTGTTTGCCGCCTACCGCGACGTTGAAGCCCTTCAATTCCTGCTTTCCTGTGTCGCGGATGGCCGGCGTCAGGGCGATGTCCTGGGTGCTGGCATGGGTGCAGTTGTCCAGGCAGCCGGTAATGGCGACGTTGAATTTGCGCGGCAGGTTGGTGAATTCCCGGTTGCCCACAAGAATGTCGTTGTATTCACGGACCACCGAAGAGGCATCGAACAGTTCGTTGCAGGTCAAACCGGCTACGGGACAACCCACGATGCCACGTACGTTGTCCATTCCCGTTTGCAGGGAGACGATGCCCGCCGCTTCCAACCGGTCCCAGATTTCCTGTACCTGGTCAATTTGGAACCACCTCAGCTGTATCTGCTGGCGGGTCGTAAGGTCGGCGAAGTCCTTGCCAAAGTCGCTGCTGATGCCGGCGATGGCGCGAAACTGGGCCGAGTTGCTGATTCCGTTGGGTATGCGGAGCCGCATCATGAAGTACCCGGGCGTCTGGCGTCGCTGAAATATCCCCAGCCACTTGAGCCGTTCCCGGTCTCCTTCGGAAATGGACTCCCAGCCCTCGCTGGCGTAACGGGGCAGGTCATGAATCACGTCCGGGCCCGGTTTTTCGTCCTTGAATTTCTCAATCTTGTTCACAATGCTGCTCCTTGGCAGGTTTTCCTACGCTGAGTTCCCAGGGCGCGGCGCTTGCGACTTGCGGCCGGCCGCGCTGACTCGTACCGCATGGGCGGCCTAGTCAACCTCGGCAAGGGCCATATCCGGGCGCAACGAAGAGTCCGCCCCACCTGGCCCGGCCGGCCCGGCGTTGCCGCCGGCGCCGTTGATGACGGCAGCTGCCGCCGAAGCCGTCCGGTTGACTTCGAAATCCACTATGGCTTTGACCTGGGGTTTGCAGACCCCGCAACCGGTGCCGGCCCGGGTGGCGGCGCATACGGTTTCCAGTAATGCCTCCGGGGGCTCGTTACTCTCCCCGCAAGCCTGGACAATCCGGCCCTTGGTTACTCCGTTGCAGTTGCAAATGCGGGCGCTGTCCGGCATTTCTGCCACGTCGAGGCGGGTTGCGCCGGTAGTGGCGGGGAACAACAAGCTGGCCCGGTTGTCGGGCAGTTGCTCACCCCGGTCGAAGGACTGAAGCACGCCGGCAGAGGCCAGCCCGTCGCCCAGGAGAATCGCTCCCGCCAGGCGCCCATTGCGGACTATCAGCTTCTTGTAAACCCCGCGCGCCGGTTCGCTATAGTGAACCTGCTCGTCGTCCTCGGTTTGCGGGTCCTTGTCCCCCATTACCGCCAGGTCAACCCCAAGTATCTTGAGCTTGGTTGAGACCCTTACGCCCCGGAAGGAGGCTTCGGGATTCTCGCCGGTCAGTTGTTCGGCCAGGATTCGGGCTTGTTCCCAGAGGGGGGCCACCAACCCGAAGAGCTTGCCCCGGTGCTGGGCGCATTCGCCTATGGCGTATATGTTGCGGTCGTTGCGGCAGGAGAGATCGTCCTGAATGACAATGCCGTGCTGTACGTGCAGCCCGGCCTGCTTGGCCAGGTCCACGTTTGGCCTGACGCCGGCCGCCACGACGATCATGTCGCATTCCAGTTCCTCGCCGTCCCGGAACTTGACACCGCCAATGGGCTCCGCCGCCCCGGCCGGGGTAATGGACTCGGCCAGCTTGTCCAGGTGGATGTTCAGGCCCAGGCCCTCCAGGGTCTGCTTCAGCATGGCCCCGGCGGTTGCGTCCAGTTGGCTGTTCATCAGGTAGTTGCCCAGATGCGCGATGTGTACCTCAAGGCCCCGCTGCAGCAGTCCCCGGGCCGCTTCCAGTCCCAGCAGGCCGCCGCCAATGACGACCGCCTTCCGGGAGTGGGCGGCGTGTTCAATAATGGAACTGCAATCTTCCAGGCTGCGGAAAGAGAAGACACCGCTTCTCAGGAAGCCGTCCTCGTCGTACATGTTGTCTATGGGCGGAATGAAGGGCGTGCTGCCCGTGGCGACCACCAGCTTGTCGTAGGGTTCGGAAACGCCCCCGGCGGCATAGACCGACTGTCCCATCCGGTCAATCCACCCGGCCTTTACGCCGGAGTACAGCCTTACTCCCTGCTCTTCGTACCAGGGCAGGCTGTGAATGAAGGTGTCTTCCGGGCGGTGATAGCCGGCCAGCACACTGGACAGAAGGACCCGGTTGTAGTTACCGTGGGGTTCTTCGCCGAACATGACGATGTCGTACATTTCGGTCCCGTCCCGGGCCGTCATTTCCTCGACGAACCTGGCTCCGGCCATTCCGTTGCCGATTACCACCAGGCGTTCCTTTTTCAGCATTTCTTTTACCTCGCCGGGGCTGTTTCCCTTTTAGTCAGGGTGGGAGGTCTCCGGTCTTCCGGTTGCCGGTGTTCAGTCTTTGACTATTCGCGCGGCACAGGCCTTGAACTCCGGCATTCTGCTGGTCGGGTCCAGGGCCGGGATGGTCAGCAGGTTGGCCGACTGTTCGTTGGGCCAGTGAAAGGGCACAAAGACTGTGTCGGCGCGTATGTTCTCCGTGAGCCGGGCCCGGAACCTTGCGGCGCCCCGCCGGGTTTCCAGTCTGAGCATCTCTCCCTCAGCCACGTCGTAGCGTTCGGCGGTGGCCGGGTTGATTTCGGCCAAGGGCTCGGGCGCCATGCTGTCCAGTTCCGGGATTCTCCTGGTCTGGGAGCCGGACTGGTACTGGGCCAGCACCCGGCCGGTGGTCAGATACAGCGGATACTCCTCGTCCGGCGTTTCCGCCGTGGGGCGGTGCCGCAGGGCATGGAACCTGGCCCTGCCGCTGGCTGTGGGAAAGCCGTCAGCAAACAAACGAGGGGTTCCAGGGTGGTCCAGGGAAGGACAGGGCCAGAAGATGCCCTGGCTGGCCTCGATTTTGTCGTAGGTGATGCCGTAGTAGTCGGCCACGCCGCCGGCGCTGGCCGACCGGAGTTCGTCGAATACTTGCTCCGGCCCCTCGAAGGAGAACCATTTCTCCCGGCCCAGCTTGGACGCCAGTTGCTGCACCAGTTCCAGGTCGGTGAGAACGCCCTCCGGTGGCTCGACTGCCTGCCGCCGGCGTATAACCCGGCCTTCCAGGTTGGTCATGGTTCCTTCCTCCTCGGCCCACTGCGCCGATGGAAGCACCACGTCGGCCAGTTCCGCCGTCTCCGACAGGAAGAAGTCGGAAACAACCAGAAAGTCCAGAGACTTCAAACGCTGCCTGATGTTGTTGCCGTGGGGCGCGGAGACGGCCACGTTGGAGCCCAGCACCAGCAGGGCGCGTACGCCGCCGTCGGCCCCCAGGGAGTCCAGCAGTTCGTAGGCGGATTTGCCCGGACCCGGCAGTTCCTCTTCGGGATAGCCCCAAACGGCAGCGATGTGCTGGCGGGCCGCCGGGTCGGCAATCAACCGGTAGCCGGGCAGCTGGTCGGCCTTCTGGCCGTGTTCCCGCCCACCCTGCCCGTTCCCCTGTCCGGTTATGCAGCCGTAGCCCGAATAGGGTTGGCCCACCTTTCCCAGGGCCAGGGCCAGGTTTATAAAGGCCAGCACGTTGGCCACGCCCTGGGCCTGCTGTTCCGCTCCCCGACCGGTGAGAATCATCGCGGAGCCGGCGTTGCCCAACAGCCGGGCTGTTTGCAACAGTTCGGCCTCGGGCACCCCGGTGATTCGTTCCACCCGCTCCGGCCAGTAGGTGGCGGCGACTTCCCGGGCCTGTTCAAAGCCTTCAGTGCGTTCCAGGATGTAGTCCCGGTCTATGAGGTTGTCGCGAATCAGCAGGTGCAGTATCCCGTTGGCCAGGGCCGCGTCGGTTCCCGGGGAAAGCCGCAGGTGAAGGTCTGCCGCCCCGGCGGTGGCGGAGCGGCGAGGGTCCGCCACAATCAGCGCCCCGCCGTTAGCCCTTTGGGCGTCAAAATACTGCATGATGGGCGGCATGGTCTCTGCCACGTTGGCGCCGACCAGGAAAACAACGTCGGCCCGGGGTATGTCTTCCAGGGGGAAGGGAAGGCCCCGGTCCATGCCCAGGGCGCGTATGCCCGCGGCGGCGGCCGACGACATGCAGAATCGGCCGTTGTAGTCTATGTTGGCGGTTCCCAGCGCCACCCGGGCGAATTTGCCCAGCAGGTAAGCCTTTTCATTGGTCAAAGAGCCGCCGCCAAAAATTCCCACGGCATCTGCGCCGTATTCCGCCCGGGTGTTGGCGAAGGCCGTGGCCACCCGGTCCAGCGCTTCCTCCCACGACGATTTCACCAGCTTCCCTTCGGTGTTCCTGACCAGGGGACTGAGCAGTCTTTCCGGGTGGCCCAGCGCCTCTGCCGAAGTCCAACCCTTGATGCACAGCGCGCCCTTGTTTACGGGAAAGGTCGAGTCTCCGGACACCAGAACTGAGCCAATGCCCGGACTGTCATCGGAGCCGTCATCGTGGCTGGTGACCGGGCCATCGCCGGAACCGGCGGGCATAGAGAGGAGCATTCCGCACTGGAAGGCGCAATAGGGGCAGTGGGTAGCAGTTTCCCGTCGGGAAGAGGTGGAAGCTGTCGCTGGCAATGGCGTCACCCATTTCAATCTGGATGCAACCAGCGTATTGAGCTTCTATTTCGGCAATATGTCGCAGGTGTAACTAGACAATTACAACCGTGTTAAGAGTGGAAAAAGGCCGAGGGACCCGGCGCGCTGGCCTATGCGCCGGGCGTTGACGGTCCGGAACCGGCCTGGGGCATCCGGCGCGGGGGGAGGGCAATGTCCTGTAAACTGGACAGGTCCAGCGTCGGGATGTCCACCTGGACGAATTGACCGACGCCGTTGGCCAGCCCGTTGTAATCTTCAAACCAGGCCGAAAGACGCCTTCTCCAAGCCTCCAGGCCACCACTGGCATGAAGCTCGAAAACCGCCTCTCGTCCGTCCAGGCCCGAGGCCACCTGGTCCCAGGCCAGTTGCAGCAGGGCCGCGCGCTGCATGGCCGAAAAGCCGCCGCCGCCAAAGGCGTCCTCAAGCTCGCCTGCCATGGCAGGGTCGGCGAAGTCGGTGTCGGCCGGGGCGTTCACCAGCGAAGAACCCGGAAGCCCCCGCAGTAGCTCGCCCATCCGCTGCCGCACCCGGAGAGTATTAATGCCGGCGGCGGCAACGTGGACCTGGTTGGGCAGCGCATGGCCGCCCACGGTCGTTTCCGGCTCAAGTTCCGCCGCCGCCATGCAGGTGCGCGTCGTCTGCACGTTGACGGTCATTTCCATAATCTGTTCGATGGTCTGCGAGTGTTCCTTCAGTCCCATCATTTCTGCCAGCGCCAGCGCAATGGCCAGGGAAAGCTCGGCTTTGGCAAGCCAGCCGTAGCTGTGGTGCCACAGTAGCCAAGAAATGAGGGAATGCCGCCGGGTCAGGCTGAGAATCTCTCCGGTAAACACCCGGGAACGGGGGATGAACACTTCGTCCATCCAGACCATGGCATCCAGCTCGTCAAACCGGCTGCTCAAGGGCGACATGAAGCGGTTCTGGTACCTGGCCACGGGCCGGCGTGAGACCACCCTCAGCCCGGGGGAGTTCACCGGCACAATGAACCAGAGATGCCTGCCGCTGCCCGGGGGCATTTCGCTCCGGCTGGTTACCAGCAGGTCTTCGGCAAAGGGAGTGCTGGTGTGCATCTGGATCTTGCCCGTCACCACGATGCCCTCCGGGGTATCGCTGACCAGGCGCATCGCCACCCTCTCGCTCTCGTCCGGGCGCAGGCGGGCGCCGATGAGCGGGCCGCCGCCGGCAAAGGTGAGGAACCTGCCGCTTTCGGCCAGGTTCTCCAGGTAGCTTTCGGCTGCCTCTATCTCCTCCCCGGAGTTGTTCAGCCGCTTCAGAACGTTCACCATTCCCAGGGCAATCAACGCCCCGTAACCGGGGGTATGGGTCATGTTGCCCCCGGTCAGGAAATGTACCGCGCTGATGGCCCTGCCCAGCCGCCTCAGGTCATCGGAGGTTCTCGGCGGCGTCAGGGCCAGGGGGCGTCTCTCCCCGCCACTGCCGGCGGGCGTCAGCAGAAGCTCCTGCCAGCCCGGGTCGAAGTGGCGGTCATACCAGGCAGCGTACTCCTTCACCATGCCGGCCGTCGCCGGATGGGTCGTAACATCCTCCACCGCGCCTTCGCCTACGACCCAAACGCTGCGCCCATCGCGCAGGCTTTCCGTGTAATCGGCCCCTGTTCTCATAGTCACTTTTCCGTATGCTGGCGGTCCACGCCTGTTCCTGCGCTGCCGCAGCCACCGGGGATTGCCTCATGATATTAACCCTTGCCGGTTGGCGCCGCAATTGCCCTGCTCCAATTGCGGGGCCGCCGCGCGAAGCTGTCCTGGGGCAATTCCCGGGTCAATTGATGGCCTGGTTGACCGGGAAACCTGGTCCCTTTGACCATGGGCAGTTACTTGACTGACGGGGCAAACGCATCTTAACGAAACGTAGTCCTGAATGGCCATAACTGTCGTTCTGGTCATTCTGAACGGGGTGAAGAACCTAAACACCATCCCATATTCCGACTTTCGGACCGGCAACCGGGCCAGGGGGCAAGATTTCAGGCCCTTCGGCAGAGTTTATTCTAAGCCAATCCGAAGGACCCAGGGCGACATGCCTTCCAGTTCAGGTGTACAGCGTAACTTAAGACGCGATTGGCCTGAGTTGACCGGC
This sequence comes from Dehalococcoidia bacterium, assembly GCA_034423215.1. Classification (GTDB taxonomy): domain Bacteria; phylum Chloroflexota; class Dehalococcoidia; order Lucifugimonadales; family UBA3495; genus Bin22. The sequence continues at coordinate 36,973 of DAOUIY010000026.1, read as the reverse complement.
GGCTCAATTGACGAATGGAACAGCGCCAGTGTAGATTTTACCGGCGCCACCACCCGGGGAAATCAAAATTGCAGTCACCGGTTGTTAGTGTTGGAAGTCGGTGAGGCTGCCAAGGCTAGGGACGTTTCTGACTTTTCCGGGCGGCTCAAAGCTTGAAAGAAGGAAGGCCGGCAATGGTTGAACAGGATGAACGACTCCTGCTGGACTGGGACGCTCTGGAGGTCGGAGAGACCTTTGAGACTTATGAGTACGTCCTTACCCAGGACATGATTGACGCCTATCGCCAGGGAGTTATGGACCCGGAGGCCAGCTTCCCCACCATTTCCCACAAGGTGGACGTGAAGCAGTATAACGCCAGGTATCGGGATGCGGGTTCGGTCAATGCCCGGTGCGCATTTTATTGCTACAACCCGCCGGTGGCGGGCAAGAGCATAAGGGTGCGGGCATGGATCGCGGACAAGTACCTGCGGAGGGGCAAGAACTACATAGTCACCGAGGCCGTCTCCGTGGACGAAGACGGCCGGCTCATTGATCGGGTCGTCACCCACGAACTGAAGCAGCCGACGGAGGTGGGCAAAAAATGGGGGGGCTAGTCCGAAGCTATGCCGTGGGCGATGAAGTGGCGCCCCTGGTAAAGGAAATGACCCAGGAGGCCATCAACCTGTTTGAGGGCAGCGCCGGCGAGTCCGGCCCGTCCCAGTTCACCGACGAGGAAACTGCCCGCGAAACGCTCGGCACCGAGGGCACGGTGGCGTCGGGCCGGATGTCCCTTTCCTTTGCCATCGAACTGCTGCGCCGGTATTTTGGCAGCGACGTGTTCAATCACACGGGTACGGTTGACCTGAGGTTCCTGAGGCCGGTACGCCCCGGCGATACCATAACCTTTTCCGGCCAGATTGTCGGTCTGTCCAGAGAGGTTAACGGCAGCCGGGTTTCCGTCGAAATAAAGGTCGAGAACCAGCGCGGCGACACCACCGCCGTGGGACAGGGCAGCGCCGTGGTGCCCAACGCCTACCTGCCCGCGGATGAGTAGCCGGACCGGGGCAACCTGACCTACTTTACGCTACTGCCGCCACAATTGGCCCGGCAGCCAGGCCAAGTAAGTCAACCGCATTGAAACAACGGCTAATGCACTGCGCCATTTCTGCGAAGGCAGGAATCTTGACTCCTGCCTGCCGAGGTTCCCGCCTACGCGGGAACGACGGGTTTGTCCGGTCTAAATACCTTAACTTATACCGCAATTTTTACCGGCCGGAGTTGTGTCGCTGTTGCGACCCCGTTGACTTACGCCGAGGAGTTTTTCCACAGGTGGCAGCCGGTGATACCCAGGACGATGGGCAGCACCGTGTCAATCGTCGCCCATATCACCCAGGCCTGGTGATTGCCGTCCAGGTAGTCTCCTCCGTTAGCCAGCAGGGCGAACCAGTTGTGCAGGAATAGGATAGAGACGCCGGCGGTAACAAAGAAGGCGGTATTGGCTTCAAAATAGCCCCGCGTTACGCCGTCGCCTTCGTCCCCACCGTCCGCCGCTCGCTTCCTGCCATAGTTGTAGAGCAGGCCTATCGCCAGGCCAATCAACATCAGGACGTCCAGGACCTGCCAAGCCCCCGTCACGTTGACCTGGTCAGTCAGGAAGTTGTTGATGATGAAGAACACTGCCACCACTATGGCCAGCATCACCAGGTAGGCCCCCGCCAGTTTCTTCAGTCCTGCCATATAACCTCCTCTCTTCTGTCCAACCAAGGGATTGTTGACATAGATGGATATGAAACAAACAGCCAATTGAAACTTAGTCTTGGATCGCCTCCATTCCAGAATAACATACCGATGGTCTGGCCCAACGCCGGAGCATAAATCCTCCCACATTCCGGTCCCTCTACGGATAGACGTGGCCCGGATAGCCGGTGAGAAATGCCGGTTGCGCCTTACCTGTCGCCAGACTAAACTGTCCCCAACCCGATGCCCGACAACGGTATCCTCCAAAATTCGGCCACCAGGAGCGATGAATATGACGACCGCTAACAGCCACACCTCGGGTAGCCAGGGCGCCTACTCCCACCGGCCCATCGTGTGGGGCGCCAGGGGCATGGTGGGCGGCGGCACCCAGCTTACCGCCCAGACCGGTATGCGGATTCTGTGGCGGGGGGGAAATGCGGTGGATGCCGCGGTGGCCTCGGCCCTGGCCGCCGGGGTAATGGAGCCCACCGCCCACTACACCCTGGGCGGCGAGGTGGCTTTCCTTTTCTACGACCGCTCCAGCAAGGCGGTGCGCTCGGTGGTAGGCCAGGGCTGGGCCCCGGAAAAGGCCACCATAGACCACTACCTGGATAAGTGGGGAGAGATACCCCCGGGTGTCCTCAGCAGCACCGTGCCCGGCGTAATCTCTGCCCTGCTGTCCATGCTGTCCGAATACGGTACCATGTCCTTCGCCCAGGCGGCGGAAGGCGCTCTCCATTTCGCCGGCCGGGGCTTTCCCGCCTACCAGCTTTTCGTCCGCACCGTGGCTACCGCCGAGCGCATGGCCAACCTGCGCAAATATCCCGACTCAGCCCGTGTGTTCCTGCCCAACGGAGCGGCTCCCCGGTTGGGTTCCATGTTCGTGCAGGAAGACCTGGCCCGCACTCTGTCTCTGATGGTGCAGGCGGAGGAACGGGCCCTGGTCGGCGGCTGTACGCGGGCGGCGGGCATTCAAGCGGCGCGGGATGTCTTTTACAAGGGCGACGTAGCCCGCCGCATGGTCCGTTCCCTGAAGGAACTGGGCGGACTGTACGAATTGGAGGACTTTGCCGAGTACGAGTCTCCCATGGAAGAGCCCATTTGCGTCAACTACTGGGGCTACCAGGTGTACACCAACCGCTCCTGGACCCAGGGCATCAGCCTGCTGCAGGCCCTGGCAATTCTTGAGGGTTTTGACCTGGCCGCGCTGGGGCACAACAGCCCACAGGCCATTCATCTCCAGGTTGAGGCTCTAAAGCTGGCCTTTGCCGACCGCGAGCGGTACGTGGGCGACCCCGCCTTTGTGGACGTGCCCTTTGATGGCCTATTGTCCGGGGAATACGCGGCCCTGCGCCGGACGCTGATAAATCCCGATCGGGCCCAGGTCACCTACCCTCCAGGCGACCCCAGGAACAAACTGGCCGTGGACCCGACCTGGTCGGCTACGGCTCGCAACCCGGAACCCATGGCCGTGGGCGGCGACGGTGACGGCACAACCTATCTCTCCACCGTGGACTCGGAGGGCAACCTGGTTTCCGCCACCCCCAGCAGCTTTGGCGCGCTGGCCCAGGGCATGGTGCTGGGCGACACGGGCATCCTGGTCAACTGCCGGGGTTGCTACTTCTGGCTGGACGAGAACAATCCCAACTCCCTGCAGCCCCGCAAGCGGCCCCGTACCACTCCCTGCACCTTTATCATCCTCAAGGACGGGGAACCCTTCATGACCCTGGGCACTCCTGGCGGCGACAGCCAGCCCCAGAGCAACCTGCAAACCCTGTGCAATATCATTGATTTCGGCATGAACGTGCAGGAGGCGGTGGAAGCGCCCCGTTTCTGCGGCTACAGCTTCCCCCAGTCGCCCTGGCCCCACGAGGAGTACCCCAATCTGCTGGAAGTGGAGGGCCGGGTTTCCCAGGACGTGGTGGACGCCCTGAACCACAAGGGCCACCAGGTAAAGGTCATCGGCCCCTGGGGGGTGCCCAACGGCTTCACCCCCATCCTAGTAAACCCCGAAGATGGCGTGTACCACGGCGGCGCCGACCCCCGCAAGGAATCGGTAATGCTGGGCTGGTGATTTTTCCACGAATGGTCACGAATAATCGCAAACGTATGTAAATTGATTCCTACCTTTATTGGCATTGGACAGGTCACAAGTCAACGTCCTCGACAATCAGACAACTATTAGTGGAAATTCGTGCCTATTCGTGGATAAGAAAGGAGAGAACCCATGCCAACGCTGGTAACCGGCGGCGCCGGCTTCGTCGGCTCCAACATAGTCAAGGAACTGGCATCCCGGGGCCATGAGGTAGTCAGCCTTGACGTATCCCCGGCCGACGACCTGAACGTGGACTACCTGGGTGACTTGGCGTCCCGGGTCACCTTCGTCACCGGCAGCATCCTGAATACTGCCGACCTGGAATCCCTGCGCCAGTCATACGAAATTGAGAAGATAGTCCACGCCGCCGTCTTCACCGTTAACCGGGTTGACCTGGAAACCGCTCGCAGCCGGGACATTGTCGAAATTAACGTCACCGGCACCGCCAACGTGCTGGAAATGGCCCGGCTCATTGGCCCGGAGCGGTTCATCTACATCAGTTCCGGTTCCATGTACGGCATGACCCGGGCTTCGGACCAGTATTTCAACGAGGACGACCCCTCCCGCGCCGACACTCTCTATGGCATGACCAAGGCCGCCAGCGAGGCCATCACCCAGCGTTACGGCGAACTGCACGGCTTCCCGACTGCCAGCCTGCGCCTCAGCACCCCCTACGGCCCCATGGAGAGGGTCACCGGCCACCGCGATAATATGTCCATCCCCCACCAGTGGACCGGAAGGCTGTTGCGGGGAGAGCCTATTGCCATTGACCGGTCTGACCCCGGGCGAGACTTTACCTACGTGCTGGATATCGCGTCGGGCATAGCGACTGTCGTGGACGCGCCGGAATTGCCCCACGACCGTTACAACATCACCAACGGCGTGTGGGTAACCGGACAGCAAATCCAGCAAACCCTGAAGGAACTCTACCCGGAAACCATCCTGGCCGCAGAGGGCGCGGAACCCGTTGCCAACGCCAGCACCTCGCCGGCCCGAGGCCCCCTGTCCGGCTACCGCCTGTGGCACGACTTCGGCTGGACGCCCAAGTACGACCTGGCGGCCGGCCTCTCCCACTACGTGCAGTGGCGCCGCGAATCCGGGTTCATGGATTAGGAGATGTCATCAATAAGGGGTGTCGTCAATTTGAAAGTGCAAGTCTCTGAGAGTCCCCATTCGTCGTTCCCGCGAAGGCGGGAACCTCGCCAGGCTGGAGTATCTTTCGACAAGTGAGTTATCTGTTTACATACCCCGTCAGCCCCCGATTGGAGCGGTACGTCCGCCTTTGGCGGTAAGGGCAGGATGGGGGTGAACACCCAAGCCACGAAATCATCAAAATCATAGAAGTCAGAGGAAACTATCATGGCCCTGCCCCCCGACCGAATTGACTACCTTCCCATCATTGACCGACCCATCATCAAGTGGCCTAACGACGCGCGCGTTGCCCTGTGGATATCCCCCAACGTGGAGCATTACGAGTACCAGCCTGTCAACGAGGGTGTGCGCAACCCCTGGCCCCGTACTCCCTACCCCGACGTTCAGCAGTTTTCCTACCGGGACTACGGCAACCGCGTTGGCTTCTGGCGGATGCTGGAACCGCTGGACAAGCATGGAATCCGCTGCTGCGTTTCCCTAAACCTGGCGGTACTGGAACACTTCCCCGAAATTGCCGAGGCCATGATGGAGCGGGACTACGACTACATGAGCCACGGCATCTACAACACCCGCTACCTGTACACCTGCACCGAGGACGAGGAGCGGGAATTCTACCGGGACTGCATAGATACCCTGAAACGCCATACTGGCAAGCCGCTGAAGGGCATGTTGGGTCCCGCCATTTCGGGAAGCGTCAGCACCCCCGACCTGATGGCCGAAGCCGGGCTGATTTACCACACTGACTGGTTCCAGGACGACCAGCCTACCCCCATCAAGGTTAAATCCGGCAAGCTAATCTCCGTCCCCTATTCTATAGAGCTGAACGATTCTTCGGTGCTGCGCGACAACCATTACAGCGCCCAGTATTTTGCCGACATCTGCAAGGCCCAGTTTGATCAGCTTTACGCAGAGGGAGCGGAGAGCGGCCGGGTGATGTGCATTGCCCTCCATCCCTTTATCATCGGCCAGCCCCACCGCGTGAAGCACCTGGACGACATTCTGGGTTACATAATGTCCCACGACGGGGTGTGGCAGACCACCGCCGACGAAATTGCCGACTACTACATCGCCAACTACTACGATGAGGCGGTGGCCCACGCCCGCAGGTTGGCGGAGTCACCGACAGAATAACGCTGAATCTTCTTGCAGCTTCGTGTTCCTTCGAGGATAAAATGCCAACGGGAGAATAACCTATGCCCGCCCAACGTACCTTTGGTATGGACCACCCCCACCACGAATGGTCCCCCATCGTTTCGCGCCCAAGTTTGAAGTGGCCCGGCGATGCCCCGGTTGCCCTATGTGTCGTAATCCCGCTGGAGCACATGGAATGGCAGGCGCCGCCCGGCAGTTTCCAGGCGGCCCGCCTGGCCGGCGGGTCGGCCCCCCGGGAGTTTCCGGACTACGCCCGCCTGTCCCACCGGGAGTACGGGCACCGCGTGGGCATCTTCCGCCTGCTGGACGTCCTGGAAAAGCACGGAATCCGGGCCACCATTGCCATGGATGCGCTGACCGCCGAGCATTATCCCTACCTGGTGCGCCACTGCCTGGACCGGGGCTGCGAAATTATTGGCCACGGCATATCAGTTAGCCGCATGATTACCAGCAACATGACCGAGGATGAGGAGCGGGAATACATCCGAGTATCCCTGGATGCCTTGACCGCTGCCACCGGTACGGCTCCCCGGGGCTGGTTCGGCCCGGAGTACGGTGAGTCGGACCGCACGCCCCAAGTGCTGGCCGAGGCCGGCCTAACCTACGTTTGCGACTGGGCCAACGACGAGCAGCCCTACCCCATGACCACCGGCGACGGGCCATTTTTTGCCCTGCCGTTGATGTACGAACTGGACGACGTGGTCTCCATCTCCCACAAGCTCATGCCCGTCTTCGATTACGAGCGAATGCTGGGAGAGAGTTTTGAAGTGCTGAAAGAGGATGGCGCCAATACCGGCCGGCTCATGGCGATCAACTGGCACCCCTGGCTGGTGGGCCAGCCCTTCCGCATCGGTTCCATTGACCGGGCCCTGACGCGCATCATGGGCGGCGGCGGAGTCTGGGCCGCCACCGGGTCGGAAATCATCAACTGGTACCAGCAGCAATCTGGTTGAGCATCCTCTAAACAAGTCCCTTCCCCCCTTTGACGGGGCAAGGTCAGGTTGGGGGTGAAGACCGAATTCTGGCGCCCCCACCAAGGGAGGAAATAATGGCGTCTTCACTGATTCGCGGCAAGTACCTGCTCAGTCCCGCTTCCGATGGCAGTACCGCATCCCTTACCGACGCGGCGGTTTACCAGGAAGACGGCCTTATTCGGGAAGTTGGGCCGTGGGAGGAGTTGCGCGCCCGTCTTCAGCCCGACGAGGAAGTTGGGGGCCCCAACTACGCCATCATCCCCGGGTTGGTCAACTCCCACCACCACGGCCGGGGTGTTACTACCCTGCAGATGGGCACCTGCGACGACTGCCTGGAGTTGTGGATTCTCGACGGCTGGGGTCGCCGTCCCTACGACCACTACCTGATGACCCTGTACACCGCCCTACTCATGCTGGAATCGGGCACCACCACGGTAATGTATAACCACCCCCAAACGGCCGCCGCCACCCTGCAGGAAGACGTGGATGCGGTTTTGCGGGGCTTTCAGGATGCCGGTATGCGGGTGGCCTTTTCCAGCTACTTCCGCAACCAGAACCGGGTAGTTTACGGCGCCGACCAGGACTTCCTGGCCGGCTTGCCCGCTGACCTGGCCGAGGGCGTCAACCGCCATCTGGCCGCCGCAGACATGACCGACGACGACTATTTTGCCTTCTTCTCCCAGACCTACGACCGGTACAACTCCGCCCCTTCCGGCGGGGTGCGCGTCCTGCTCAGCCCCAGCAACGTCCAGTGGAACACCGACGATTTCCTGCAGCGAACCAGGGAAATGTCCCTCCGGTACAACACGCCCATACACATGCACCTGGTGGAAAGCAGCTACCAGAAGGCTTTCGGCCTGCGCACTTGGGGCAAGACCCCCGTGGAGCACCTGGCCGACCTGGAGTTCCTGGGGCCGCAGTTGTCCTGCGCCCACGCGGTCTGGCTGACCGAGCGGGACATTGACCTGCTGGCCGGGGCCGGTTCCACCGTCTGCCACAACGCCAGTTCCAACCTGCGGCTCAAGAACGGCATCGCCCCCGTGAACCCAATGCTGGCCCGGGGGCTCAACGTGGCCATGGGCACCGACAGCACTGCCATCAACGACGACGACGACCTGCTGCAGGAAATGAGGCTGGTGAGCAAGCTCCACCGCCAGCCGGGCATCGGGGCGCCGGCAATCACTTCCGAGCAGGTGCTGGCCATGGCCACGGCCAATGCCGCGGCGCCCACGGGATTCGCCGGTGAAATTGGGGCGCTGGAGCCGGGCCGAAGGGCGGACCTGGTCTTGATTCGCCTGTCAGACCTGCAAGACCCATACCTGGAGGAGGACCTGCCGCCCCTGGAGGCTGTGCTGGGCCGGGCCAAGTCCCGGGATGTGGCCGCCGTGATAGTGAATGGGGAGGTTCTCACCCGCGATGGGGTTCACCAGCGGGTAAACAAGGACGAAATACGCCGCGAGTTGCGGGAGCAGCTTTCACGTCCCCTGGAGCCGCAAACCCTGGAGACCAGTCGCATGGCCGCCCGCCTGCGCCCCTACGCCGAAGAGTTCTACCGCTCCTGGGCCGACGAGTCGGGCGGCCCGCCCACGGGAGCGCCCCACTATGTGTACAACAACCGCACCTGATTTATTGACTCCACGAATAGACACGAACTTTCACTAATGTCTTCTTGTTGATAGCCATTTTGGCGAGCCGGCTTCTGGAAGCGTTAAGGCGATGGCTACAAGGGGAAATTAGTGAACATTAGTGTCTATTCTTGGCTAAAATCTCCTACTCCCACGTAGCAAACCCCATGGCGCAGCCGGTGCCGGCCGGCGAACGGTAGCAGGGCACGTAGTCCACTACTTCCATATCCAGGTGCTCCGTGGCGCCGGTCACCACAATCCAGTTGCGAATCTCGGAACTGCCTGAGTTGATTTTCTCCCGGGGCAGGGCCATCAATTGCTCGACGCTCTTGGCCTGCATACCGGCCAGCGCAGCCTGGTCCAGCTCCTCGTCCACCACGAAGTGGCTCAGCCCGCCCGACGCCAGGATGCCCACCCTAATGTCCCTGGGCCAAGACTCAATGGCATCCTTCAGCGCCTGGCCCAGGTTGTAGCAACGCTTGGGCGTGGGCTGATTGGGCGGGTAGTATGTGTTCAACATGACCGGCACCGTGGGGAAAGCGCCGTCGGTCATCAACCGGTTGTAAACGTAGCCGAAGGCGTGGCCGATGCCACCCCGGGCCCGGCCGCCCCGCTTGGGGTCCAGGAAGTTGGAGCGGCCAACGTCAAATTCCGACTCAATCAGGTTTTCGATGATGTGGCGGCCCAGTCCCGAGTCCGTGGGGACGTGGCGGTCTTCCGTGGCGTAACCAATCAGGTGCTGTCCACCCGTCGAGGGACCGGCTTCATGTCCCGCCACCTTCACCTGGTCGCCCCAGTACACGCAAAAGGCCGGCATGTTGTCGTCCAGGAGGTACTCCTGCTGGTCGTCGCCTACCATTACCAGCACGTCCAGGTTCGCCTCGTAGAGCTTCCTGGACAGGTGGGCGATGGCCTTCTGGTTCTGCCGGTGCCTCTGCTCAAACTTCTCAACCGTAATTTCCCTGGCGATACGCTCGGTGTCGCAGCGGGCCAGCAGTTCCTCGAAGTTGGAGGTGATGCCGTCGGTGCCGATAAGTTCAATGTGGCCCTTGTCCCGCTCGCCCCGCGCGGCCCACCCCTCAGGCGGGGTGCTAAGCTGCGGGCTGTGGGAAGAGGCCAGCCCCAAAACCAAATTTGCCATTTTTCCGCTCCTTTCCGTTCCTGCCGTGGTAGCCGGCTCCTATTTTGTGGGGAACGCATGGCGGGGCGTTCTGCCTGCCGCGCCGTGATGTTTGGTGGAGTAGGTGTCTAACCTGCAGTTGCCAGATCTGGGTTATCGAGAAGCGCGAGCTCGGCATCCCTTAACTTTACCAATGCTTCGACCGCAGGGTAGCGTTCGACTTCAACCTCATCCCACCTTGCACGCATTTGTACAGCGTCATACCTGGCCTGTATAGGCAACAAGAGGTCCATTTTAGGTTCGAAAGCCTTTTCCAGGCGCAATGCCAAGTCTGGCGACAAGCGACTCTTCCCCTCTACGAAGTCGGAAACTTCCTTCTCGGGTACTCCCAGGATTTCCGCTATCTGCGGAATCTCCAAGCCCAGGTCTTCAATGACCTCGGTTTGTATGAACGAACCCGGGTGGGGCGTCTTCATGTTCACTTTGGTATTTTTGTACTCCATTAGTGGTAATCCCTCAGATTCAGGCTGAGAGCACAAAGACCCTGGTAGGAGCTTAAGTCCACACCGGCCAGCGAACAGGGTCTGACGACTGGCCCCAACATCAGGAGTTCCTTACCGCTCCTTCCCATTGGGCGCTCGGCTGATACCGCTTTACTTGCACCTCGTCGGCACGGGCCCGCATCTGCTCCGTATCGTACCAAGCTTGCAACTTGAGCATCATTTCCATGCCGACGCCAAACGCTTTCTCGAAACGGAGGGCCATTTCCGGTGACAGCGCGGACTTGCAGGTTAGCAAGGCTGTCACAGAAGGTTCTTCAACTCCCAGAATATCGGCGGCTTCTGCGGCGCTCAACCCAAGTTCATCAATGACTTCGGTACGAAGAAAATCTCCGGGATGCGACGGCTTTAACCCTATCTTTATTCCACCCTCGTTCATCAGTGGTAGTCCTCCAGGTTTAGCCTGAGAATCTGGTTCCCATCCAATTCAAATGTCATCCGCCAATTGCCGGATACTGATATACTCCATTCGTTTCCCCGATTACCGGAGAGCCTGTGGATATGCCAACCATTAGGGGAGTCCTGGATAAGGCTGTTCATGTTATCCGAGAGCAACAGGGCGTTCACAATCTTCCCTAAACGGTCTACCATCGTCGACTGTAAGAGGCGGGGGTCGCCTTCCTCGACCGGCCGGCGCAAACCCCGGTGGCTGACAGACACGATTATCACATAGGACAGTGTAAGTTCCATCCGAGTTCTTGTGCAAGACATAAGAAGTGCTGTCCCGAATCGCCCTTCTTAGTCCAGCATAGTTGGTACTTCCTTTGCCACTGAATCCCGGAGCAACGCCATGCGCGCCCTCAGCATTCGCCAGCCCTGGGCCTGGCTGGTCGTAAACGGCTACAAGAACATAGAGAACCGCACCTGGAGCACCGGCTTTCGCGGCAGAATCTACGTCCACGCCGGCCAGCGCATGGTGGCCGACGACTATCCCGAACAGCGGGAGTATCTCGCCAGAGCCGGCATAGTTATCCCTTCGGAACTGCCTCGGGGAGCCATAGTGGGAGAGGTAACCGTCACCGGCTGCATCTCCTCCAGCGAAAACCCCTGGTTTTGCGGTCCCTACGGCTTCACCCTGGAAGACCCGGTGGCTTACGAAACTCCCTTCCCCTGCCGCGGGCAACTGGGCTTCTTTGCAGTGGATGATAAGTCGGTTAAAGGGTAGAATATCCGGTACGCCGATCCCGCCACAGGAGCCTGCGCCATGCAAAGTACTGATTCTCCTCAGTCCCGGCCAATGATGACCATTCAAGAATCGGTGATGACCTGCCTGAGGAAGTATGCAGACTTCAGCGGGCGCGCCACCCGCGCCGAATATTGGTGGTGGGTATTGGCAACCATCATCGTCAGCTTTGCCGTGGGCGCCGTGGATGGGTTCATTGGCAGCCTCACGGGTGACTACATTTACAGCCCTCTGTCCGCCTTATTCGGTCTGGCCGTCCTCTTGCCCGACCTGGCGGTAACTTGCCGCCGGTTGCACGATATTGGTAGGAGCGGCTGGTGGCAGCTAGCCTGGTTCATTATCGGATTCCTGGGGGCCATACCCTTGATTGTCGGCATTATCGTCTTTGTCATCAGCGGCTTCTCGGGTTCAGGCGACTGGAAGTTCGGTTCGAATTGGGAACTGGACGTAGGCGGCCTGGTGACGCTGCTGGTGGGAATTGCCTTGTCCGTAATAATCTGGCTGGGGCTCGCCATTTGGTGGCTGGTCTGGATGGTCAAGCAGGGCCAAGCCGGACCCAACCACTATGGCCCCGACCCCCGCGCCTGGGACGCGGATGGAGGTGGGTCCGGTGCGCCGGTCTAACAAAGTCGTTCCGCAGGAACTGAAGCCACGACCGGCCAGGGGCGACAATCGGCGCTTTCTGAAGGCAGCCGCATGACAGAATCCCAGAATTCTCAGGCCTCTCCTTCCATGTCCTTCCCGGGCGCCATTGCCCAGTGCTTGAGGAAATACGCGGAGTTCAATGGCCGGGCCACCCGGGCCGAATTCTGGTGGTGGGTCCTGGCGGTCACCCTGGTCAGCTTTGCCTTAAACGCTATCAATACGTTTATCAACGCCCTTTCGGGACCCTATTTCCTTGAAGTCTTGCCTGTCATATTCTCTCTTGCGGTGTTGCTGCCGAACCTGGCCGTCACTACCCGTCGCCTTCACGACATTGGCAGAAGCGGCTGGTGGCAGGTGGTATGGTTTGCCATAGGAGCCGTGGGCGGTATTCCGTTGGTCGTCGGCGTGGCGGTGAGCGTGGTGGCGGTCTACAATGGTTCCGTTTCGTGGCAGGATATGGAATTCTGGATTCCCATAGCCGTGGGGGCTTTGGTGTCCTTCCTGGTCTGGCTGGGGCTGTTCATCTGGTGGCTGGTCTGGATGGTCAAGCAGGGCCAGGCCGGACCCAACCAGTACGGCCCCGACCCTCGCGCCTGGGTTGACCAGCCAGTTGTCCAGTAATCCCTCGCCCCAACATTCAACTGGAGACAAACTATGCCTAAAGTAATACCGGTACCTGATGAACTCAGTCAGCCCTTCTGGGACGGGGTGAACCAGCGGCGCCTGGTCCTGCAGAACTGCACGGTCTGCAACAAGCTCCAGTACCCGCCCCAGGCATCCTGCCAGGTGTGCGGCTCCGCGGAAGGACTGGAATGGAAGGAAGTTGAGGGCAAGGGCCACATCGCCACCTACATCGTCATTGAGGATGGCCGTCTCAACCGCCGCATGCCCGACCAGCCCTACAACCTGGCCCTGGTAACCCTGGACCAGGACCCCACCGTCAACTTCTACTCCAACCTGCCCGGCGTCCCCGCCTACCAGGCTCCCGTCGGATCGGCCGTCGAACTTACCTTTGAGGAAGTGGCTTCGGGGCAGCTTATACACGAATGGCGGGTTGTGGAATAACCATTAGCAAATATTCGTGCTTATTCGTGGATAAGCAAGAGAGGATTTAGAATGACCAACAGCAACAATTACCAATGGCGCCGTGACCGAGACGGCCTGGGCGTTTGGGAACACCGGGGCAAGGTAGCCATTGCCGGCTACGGCCATTCTCCGGTGGACCGGCGCTGGGACGGCGAGAACCTGGACACTTCCCTGGGCGCCTATACAATCATGGCCTGCGAGAAGGCCATGGAACAGGCCGGCGTTACCATTGACCAGGTGGACGGCATCGTCTGCTGCGACAGCCACATCGCCGGCGGCAGCGGCGGCTCCGCCTCCAACTGGGCGCCGCGCCCCTACTTCGACCCGCCCTACGACTCCGAGTACGGCATCACCCTGATTAACGCCCAGTGGCTCATCGGCGCAATGGGTTTCAAGAACGTCAAGTTTGCCCCCACCGGCGTACCGACCATCGGCGAAATGGTGGGCATGGCCTCCCAGGCCGTGGGCGATGGCGTGTGCAGCACCTGCCTGGTCATTTACCCCACCGGCAACCTGGAGGGCCGCTACCGGCGGGGCGGCGAGAACGCCGACGACTACGCCCGCGGCGCGCGCCAGTGGACCGTGCCCTGGGGCAACCACGGCGGCAACGACTTCATCAACATTTTCCCCCACAACCAGTACTGCCTGAAGTACGGCGGCGAGCACGACGACCTGGCCCCCTTCGTCATCAACCAGCACAAGAACGGGATGCTCACGCCCTGGGGTTTCAACTACAACCACGGCATTGAGCCCATCTCCGTAGAGGACTACAGGACCTCCCGGTACATCCTGAACCCCCTCCGCATCTGGGACTGCGACCGTCCGGTCAACGCCTCTGCTGCTTATCTGTTCACCACCTCCGAGCGGGCGCGGGACATGAAGTCCCAGCCCGTGTACGTTCTCAACCACTCCCAGCACAACTTCCGGTTCCGCACCACCCAGCCCGACCTGGACGAGGTGGAAATGTGGACCGACCGCCAGGCCGCCCGCATGTACGAGGGCGCCGGCCTGGGCCCCGCCGACGTGGACATCTTCAATCCCTACGACGGCTATTCCATCATGACCCAGTTCTTCCTGGAAGGCTTCCAGTGGCACGGGGTCAAGCGGGGCGACGCCTTCGCCTTCTACGCCGGGGACATCAGCGTCAAGGGCCCGCACCCCTTCAGTTCCAGCGGCGGCAACCTGGGCAACGGCCGCACCCGTACCGCCATGTACACCGACAGCATCGAGCAGCTCAGGGGCGCCGCCGGCGACCGCCAGGTTGCGGTGCGGGCGGAAACGGCCCTGTGCGCCTTCACCACCCCCAGCAGCGGCGGCTGGCTAATGCTGGGCAAGCATCCTTCGTGATGCTGCCCTTGTAGTTTCTACGAAGGATACGAAGGGGGACGGGAAAATGTCCAGCATGGGGGAATGGCCCTTGCTCCGTGATGGTGCTGGCCCATCATGGGGCGACCGGGCGGGGAGTGTCATCAACTGTCCCAGGTCCATTTCAGCGGTCTTTTCATCACCCTGACCCCGCCCGTCACCGGGATTGAAGCAGTTTGACGCCCCATTGCTTCAGGTTGATACGTTAGCTCACTCCCTCTCCCAAGTGCTAAAATTTAGTGGAAAACTGCCCACGGAGACGACAGTCCCCATGAGAAAAGGAACCCTGTTGCTGTTAATCGCCATTGCGGCTATTGCCGGACTGGCGCTGTTTTTTGTCACGGACCGGTTGGACGTTGCCGCCAATGGCGATAATGAGCAGTTGGCTTCCCCACCCGAGAAACGGGAATTGCGCTACCCAAATCTGGGCTCACACCTCGACGAAATGGTCGCAAACCTGGAAGAGGGCAGGGCCACGTCCCAGGAAGCTGCCGAGAGCGCACCGATGCACCGGGATGAGTCCGTGGCAGTAACCATCTACCTGTCGGGGCAGGTGGCTGAGGTAGTCTCATTCCTGGAGGACAACGGCGGAGACCCCCGAAATGTAGGAACGGACTACATCGAAGCCTACGTACCGGTGTCCTTGCTGGGTCCGGTGTCGGAACGGCCCGGCGTAACCCGGGTGCGGGAGATAATTCCCCCCAGGCCCGCTCAACTCTCCCAGCAGGTAATCGGGGACGGGCCCGCTCCCCACGGCAGCCCCGCATGGAACGACTCCGGTTTCAGCGGGCAGGGAGTGAAGGTCGGCGTAATTGACCTTTCTTTCCGAGGCGTGACCACGCTCCTGGGGACCGAACTCCCGTCAACAATAATCGCCCGGTGCTACTCCGATGTGGGTTTATTCACCAACAATCTGAATGACTGCGAGCCCAGCGGCGATCCTCCTGCCCCACTCAAGGGGTGTCCACCGACGACACCATCGCCCGGAGGCCATGGCACGATAGTGGCTGAATCCCTGCTTGATATAGCGCCCGGGGTCACCCTGTACGTTGCCGACCCGGTGTCACGCGGTGACTTGCTGGATACTGTCAACTGGATGGCCTCTGAGGGCGTGCAAGTTGTCAACTACTCGGTGGGCTATATATTTGACGGTCCCGGTGACGGAACTTCCCCCTCCAGCGTAAGCCCCCTGAACACGGTGGACCGGGCGGTGGAGAACGGTATCCTTTGGGTTAGTTCAGCCGGCAATTCTGGTCAGGAAACCTGGTTTGGCGGCTATTCCGATTCAAATGGAAATGGAATTCTCGAGTTTGGCGGGGCCATTGGGGAGCTTATCGAGATGCCCATGTATAGGTGTATCAGGCACGTTGTCCAACTCAGATGGGAAGACAGTTGGACCGCCGCCCGCACCGACCTTGACCTTCACCTATATGAAAAGAGCACCAATAGAATCATTTATTCCAGCAACGATCCGCAAACGGGCGCCATTGGGCACCAGCCATGGGAGGCGTTCTCGTTTTATCAGCCGGCTAACACCAATGACTACGGCCTAATTGTTTCCCACCCTTCAGGAGAGGTACCCGACTGGGTTCAGATTTCAGGTTGGCTCGTTTACCCTTTGGTGCCACATACTCTGAGGGGCAGCATAACCAACCCCGCCGAAAGCGCCAATCCCGGTCTGCTGGCGGTGGGCGCATCCCCCTGGTATGACGTGAATACCATAGAGTCTTTCAGCAGCCGGGGGCCGGCCCCCGACGGCAGGTTAAAGCCCGAAATAGTGGGCGTGGACTGCGGGGAAACTGCCCTGCGTACGTATAGACCAAACACCAACCGCGCTTTCTGCGGCACCAGCCAGGCGGCCCCTCACTTGTCCGGCCTGGCGGCGCTGGTAAGCCAGGCCTATCCGGGATATGGGCCGGCCCAGGTCGCCGGATTCCTGAAGAACTATGCGGCGGAAAGAGGAGTGGCCGGGCCGGATAACACCTGGGGGCACGGCTTTGCCCAACTGCCGTCGGCCCCGGCGGCGCCGGTCCCGCCCTGTCCCAACGATTCTTTTCCATGTAACTTGACCTCCACCGCGGGTGAAGGAGAGGTAAGCCTGGCCTGGCCCAACGACCCGACCCACCGGCAGCACCAGGTCTATATCAAAAATCTTTCCACTGATGAACGTAAAGTGGACGCCGTGGGGGTGGTGGACCAACACACGGTAACGGGGCTGACCAGCGGGGACGAGTACGAGTTCTGGGTAAGGTCGCGGCCCGATGGGAACAGCAGGTGGGATGACTGGTCAAGCTCGGTGAAAGCCACGCCCGCGGTTACGGTAGGTCCTGGCACGCCCACACCCACGCCGAATCCGACAGCGACACCTAACCCGGCGGAGCAATGTGACGATGGCGAATACCCGTGCGACCTGGAAGCCACGGCGGGAGACGGGCAGGTAAGACTGAGCTGGAAGGCCAACCCCAGCCACCAGATTCACCAGGTGTTTATCAGGAACACGGCCACAAGGGAGCCGGACAACGCAGCGCTGGGAGCGGTGAGCGAGCACACGGTAACCGGTCTGACCAACGGCGACCCTTACCATTTCTGGGTGCGGTCCCGCGCCGATGAGGACAGCAGTTGGGGCGACTGGTTCGGGCCGGTGGAAGCGACTCCGTCGGCGGGCGCGTCTGAGCAGACACCCGGACCCACGGCCACGCCCGGGCCGGGAACGCCCACGCCGACGCCGACGCCCACGGCGACACCTGCCCCCGGGGGGCAGTGCGAGGATGACGAATACCCGTGCAACCTGGCGGCCACCGTTGGAGACGGGCAGGTTACGCTCAGTTGGACGGCCAATTCCAGCCACCAGTCTCACCAGGTCTTTATCAGGAACACGGCCACAAAGGGCCACCAAGTGGAGAATCTAGGAACGGTGAGCGAGCACACGGTGACGGGGCTGGACAACGGGACGGAGTACCATTTCTGGGTGCGTTCCCGCCCCGACGATGACAGCCGGTGGGGAAGCTGGTCGTTGAAGGTGGCGGCCACGCCGGCGGCGGGCTCGGCAGGGCAGACACCCACACCCACACCCACGGCCACACCGGGGCCGGGCACCCCCACGCCGACACCCACGGCAACGCCTGACCCGTCGGAGCAATGTGAGGATGACGAATACCCCTGCAACCTGGCGGCCACGGCGGGGGACGGGCAGGTGACGCTGAGTTGGACGGCCAATTCCAGTCACCAGTCTCAACAGATCTTTTTCAGGAATACGGTCACGAGAGACTATTTCCACGTGAATCTGGGAGCGGTGAGTGAGTACACGGTCACGGGGCTGACCAACGGGGACCTGTACCATTTCTGGGTGCGATCGCGTACCGATGATGACAGCCGATGGTTAAGCGCCTGGGCTGGCCCGGTGGAAGCGACACCCCGGGAAGGTACGCAGTAACAGATTTCGATTGACGGGGCCGCCCGTAATGTGGCATAAAGGAGGCGCTTTCCGAGAATAGTGGTCCGTCGCCATAGGAATTGTGGATAAGCTGAGTGCCCGCTCGTGGTGAGCTTGTCGAACCATGAAAAGAGGCCCTATGACAAGCTCAGGGTGAGCGGGAACAAGATCCATCAGTTCAAACAAGTTGAACCACCAGGGCGACTGACGCAGGACATTCAATGGCAGGTTAATTGCGAGGCAGGATGGGGCGGCCCCTCTTTGACAGGGAGCGCATCATCCTGCGTCTCGTTTTGCCACGAAGGGAAGAGCTTTCCCCATGGGCGGGCGAAGCCCGAAGTGGCGGCTGAAACCGTCAAGCTCTTGATAGCCGCCGGACTGCCCGGACCGTCCGGACCAAATCCTTCAGAACAACCGAGAAGAGGACCAGCAATTGAACAAACTCATCAGCTTCGACATTGACGGCACCCTGGAGGTGGGCGACCCGCCCGGGTGCATTACCCTGGACATGGTGCGGGCCGCCAAGGCCAGCGGCTGCATCATCGGCAGCTGCTCCGACCGCACCGTCAGCAACCAGCAGCGCATCTGGGAGACGGCCGGCATAGACATGGAGTTCACGGTGCTCAAGCACCAGCTTGATACGGTCAAGGAGCAGTTCCCGGCCGAGGACTACTACCACATCGGCGACACCGACCTGGACCGCCAGTATGCCGAGCGCAACGGGTTCCACTTCCTGCTGCCGGACGTGGAAGTTGTCCAGCTTTGGGAGAATGGCAAATAGCTGCGGCGCCACCGGCCAGGAGCTGATTGACCGGTTCCGCCGCGCCCGCAGCGATGAAACGCTGGCGGTGCTGGAGGGATTCCACTCCCTCAAGCACGCCCTGCGCTTTGGCGCAACCATCCTGGAGACCGTTACCTGCGACGCCCCAGGTCTCACCAGCCTCACCCGTTCGCTGGCCCCGGATTTGGCCCCCCAAATGGCTGACATCCTAGCCAGGGATGGGACCGAGGTTCCTGCGGCCCTCTTCCGGCAGCTATCGCCTGTGCCGCCGGCCACTGGCGTCATCTCGCTGGCCCTGCGCCCGGCCTACGGCCCCCAACCCTTCCAAAGTCCGGCGCCCCTGGTACTGCTGGAAAGCCCCCGCAGCCACGGCAACACGGGGGCGGCGGTGCGGGTTGCGGCAGCGGCCGGGGCGGCCGGCGTGGTTGCCACCGGCGAACACGACCCCTGGCATCCCTCGGCGCTGGTGGGTTCGGCCGGCCTGCACTACGCCCTGCCGGTGGCGTGGGTGCCCGAGTTTGATGCCGGCCGGCTGCCAGCCTTCATGGCGAATCGGACGGTCGTGGCGGTGGACCCGGAGGGGGAGATGTTGGGGAACGCAGGAATACCGGATGAGGCAATCCTGGCCTTTGGCACGGAGCGGGAAGGGTTGAGCCGGGAACTGCTGGCCGCCGCCCACAGCCGCATCGCCATTCCCATGGAAGCGGGGGTGTCCAGCCTGAACCTGGCAACGGCGGTGGCGGTAGTTCTGTACGCCTGGCGGCTGGGGTAGCCCTCACCCCCGGCCCCTCTCCCACAGGGAGAGGGGAGCAAAGCCACTACGCTATCCGCACCCCTTCCAGCGCCGCCCAGTCGAAAAGAACGCCGTGGCCCGGGGCTTCGGTGGGGGTGAACTTGCCGTCTTTGGGCAGTACCGGGTTCAGGATGTAGCCCGTGTTGTTCAGGTTCAACGTGGGCAGGTGCTCCACCAGGTAGCCATTGGACGCGCCGCAGCACAGGTGCATGGAAATCTCTTCCACCAGGTGCGGGGCCATGGGCAGGTGGTAGGCGTCGGCCACCCGGGCAATGCGCATCCAGGGGGTTACGCCGCCCACCCGGCAAACGTCGGCCTGCACGAACTGGACCGCGCCCCGCTGGAACAGGTCCAGGAAACCCTCGGGCATCCATTCACCCTCCCCGGTGGCCAGCGCCACGTTGACCGAATTGCTGAGCCGCTCGTAGCCAACGTGGTCCTCGGCCAGAATCGGCTCTTCCAGCCAGAAGAGGTTGAACTCCTCCATGGCTCGGGCCCGGGTGATGGCCTCGCCCACCGACCAGCGCTGGTTTGCGTCCACCATCAGGGGCGTGTGCGGGCCGATGGCCTGGCGCACCGCCCGCAGGCGTTCCACGTCCTCGCCCAGGTTTTCGCGGCCAATCTTTATCTTGACGCCCCAATAGTCCTGGTCAACGAAGTTGGTCACCTGGTCCAGCAAGTCTTCGGTAGTGTAGGCCAGGTCCAGGCCGCTGCCGTAGGCGGGGACGCTGTCCCGGTAGCCGCCCAACAGCCGGAACAGGGGCTTGCCGGCGGCCTTTCCGGCCAGGTCCCACAGGGCAATATCCAGCGGCGCCAGGGCCACGGTGGTCAGGCCCGACATGGTGATGTTGGGAAAGACGCTCTTCCACATCCGGTCGTAGAGCCGCTCGATGTACGCCGGGTCCTCCCCGATGATGCGGGGGGCCAGCAGGGTATCAATGGCTTCCTTCATGCCCCGGCCGCTGGTGCCGTGGCTGTAGGTCCAGCCCACTCCTTCCAGCCCCTCGTCGGTGTGGACGTGGGCCGTAAGCAGGCTGGTGGCGTCAATCTGCTGGGTGGAGTTGGACAGCCCCGGCTGGCGCTGGATCCGATACAGGGCCGTTTCTACCTTCTCGATGCGCACGGGTTTCCTCCTGGGGATTTGGCGACGGGGTGGCAGGGGCGAGTTTCAAACCCGCCCCTACAGGTCCCAAATACTTGCCGCTAACTTTGAGCTACGCCGGGGCGCCGGCGGGGGCCAGGCAGCGGTCGATGAAGGCCTTGATATTGCCTATGGCCCGGTCCGACTCGGGGCCGGGCATATTGCCAAAGCCGTGAACCTGGTCAGTAAAGTACTCCACGTGGATATCGCCGCCGGCGGACCGGAACGCCTCGTCGAACCGCTGGGGGATGGATAGAGGCACGTTGTCGTCCCGCGTGCCCTGGATGATCAGCGTGGGCGGCAGCAATACCTTCTCGCCTCGCTCCAGGATGTGCTGGGGGTTCCCCTCCTTCATCGTCTCCTGGTCCAGGAAGTAGGCCTCGCTGGAGGCGGCCAGCCGCTCGTTGTTGGACTCCTGCGCGTAAAGGTAGCGGGCGTAGGGGTCCAGCACCGGCCAGCAGCAAACCGTGTAGGCCACGGTGGCGTCAGTGCCCTCGGCCCCGGGCAGGTCCAGCGCCCCGTAGCGCGGGTCAGCGGGCCGCATGGCGCTGAGCATCAGGGTATGGCCGCCGCTGGAGCAGCCCATGCCGCCAACGCTGGCCGGGTCGGCGTTGAACTCGGCGGCGTGGGCCTTGAGCCAACGGATGGCAAAGTTAACGTCCTGCACCTGCGCCGGGTAGGGATGCGCCGGGGCCAGCCGGAAATCTATTGCCGCCACCACGATGCCGCTGGCGGCCAGGGCCCGGTTCATAACCTC
This sequence comes from Dehalococcoidia bacterium, assembly GCA_034423215.1. Classification (GTDB taxonomy): domain Bacteria; phylum Chloroflexota; class Dehalococcoidia; order Lucifugimonadales; family UBA3495; genus Bin22. The sequence continues at coordinate 15,395 of DAOUIY010000026.1, read as the reverse complement.
ATCGGCGGTCCGGTCGCCCCGGTTCCAGGCCCCGCCATGGACGTCCACCAACGCCGGGAAGGGGCCATTACCCTGGGGCTGGAATATGGTGGCCTGCCACGGTTCATTGCCGTCGTGGCGGTATTCAACCTCGTGGACTTGTACGTCGAACTTCTGGGCGGGATTGTAAGTCACCATGCCATGGATCTCCTTTTCGTCCACGAATAAGCACGAATTTGCGCCAATGCCTGCCCTTCAAATGAAAGCAAGCCATTCGCGCTCGTTCGTGGATAAATCTAAATCAACGCTTCCGGCGTGAAGATTCCTTCCATGTCCTCTTCGGTGGCCCGGTTTTCCGGGGTGACGTTCAGGTTGGTTTCCATGAACCAGTAAACCTGCTTCAGGTGGTGGGTGCTGTGGCTCAGGATGATGTTGAGCAGTTCCACCACGGTTACTTCCCCGCCGTAGTGGGCGGGAACCACCCGGTCAAAGGCCTCAGTGTTGTCGCTGTTCAGAAAATCAACGATGCTCCGGATAACTCCCTCGGCGTACTCGGCAATTTCCGCAGAGGAGTTTACCCCGGCCAACCGCTCCCGGCAGGCCTGCATGTCGTCGGTGGTCATGCTGCCCGTCTCGTGGCTGATGTATGCCAGTTCCGGGAAGGACATGATGTGGACGATGGTGTCCCGCAGGGTCTCCGGCCGCCACGCCACCGGCTGTTTCAGGTGCTCCGGGCTCAACTGCATGGTGGCCCGTATGGCCGCATGGAGTATCCGGTCGTACTTGTCCGCCAGCCAGCCGGTCCTGCCCGACAGGTCAACCTGGGCATCCAGCTTAAGGGAGGCAATCAGCTTGCGGGGGAAGTACCCGATGATAACTTCATCGTCGTCTATCACCGTCACCGGCGCCGACTTGACGCCCCGGCTTTCCAGGTATTGCTGGGCTTCGGGCTCGCTGGCAATGTCGTGGTGCTCATACTGAACACCGTTGGACGTGAGGAATTCTTCCAACGTCCGGCAGCTGAATCAACCAGGGTTGGTGTAAACGTGCACGCTGGTCATGGCGCTTCTCCCGTCTCATACAAATTGCTGCCAGAATAGCGGAATCCCGTTGCCGCCGCAACCGGGGCGCCGCTACGGGCGACGGTCCAGGGATGGAGGGAACAGGCTGACCGCCGAAGCCGCGGCGATTGCAATAATGTTCCCCATTCAAATAATGCCAGTCCTGCCAGCAAGAGACCATGGCACCCTGAGCTTGCCGAAGGGTCCAAACTCCCTGTAGGGAACCGTGGTTTGGGTCCCGATGCCTGGTTGGCAGGTGCGGACTTAGTTGCTTCGACTTCGCTCCGCATGACATAGCTTGAAATGCAATTGCCCTGGCCGACTGAACCCTCTCTCGTGCTTTCGCCGGTATGAGGGTTTCTAAATGGGATACCCTCAACCTGGAACTGTCTTATCGCGGGCCACGGTAAACGCATTACAGAAAGATGTCATGCTGACCGAGGCCTGAGCATCTAAATTCCTGCCCAGCGGGTAGGCATCGGCTTCCCAACCCTTACTGGTCAACAGGATTTTAGACCTTTCGGCAAGCTCGAGGTGACATGACCCTTCTCTGTGCCCTCCGGGCGAATTCATAATGTGACTGCCCCGCACCGCCGGCAGCTACGGAGGGCTTCATATCTGGACGTGTAGTATAATTGCGTCTGAAATGGACGACATCCTGATTTGGGCGGACGCCCGCGCAGGCAAGCGCGTCCATCCGTTACCGCTCATCAGGTGTCGCTTAACCCTAAAGGAGTTGCCTGGAGGTTCCCGGAATGACCAGCGAACTCTTGGTGCTCGATGAAAAGCCCCGGGCCCGATACCTGGTTGCCGGTTGGCACAGAAACTGGTCCGACGGGGGCAGCATTTCCAGCGGCTTGCCCAAGTACCTGATAGACCAGTTTGGCGCCCGGAAAATAGGCCGCATGAGTTCCGAAATCGAAAAGCTCTGCTATCCCTTCCAGGTGGCGGGCACCCACGACGCCTACCGGCCGGCCTGCGCTTTTGACGAAGGACTCCCCAGCGTGGCCATGCACTGGGACAACGATTTCTACGACGCCGGGGGCGGCCTGATTGTCTTCCTGGGAGAAGAACCCTGGTTTGAAATGGATCTCTACGGCGAGGCGTTTTTCCAGGCCGTACGCGAGTTGGGCGTGGAACAGACGGTGACCGTGGAAGGCTACAACGGCCCGGCCCCTCCGGATATGGAGCGTCGCGTGGGGTGCGTTTACAGCCGCGCCGACATGAAGGCGGACCTGGAAAAGTACGGAATCCAGTTTTCCAGCTACGGCAGCGGGGGACGCCAGGGGCCGACCATAGGCATGGCCCTGGTGACCATGGCCCATTACGGGCAACCGGACTTGAAGGTATTCCGCCTGGGAGCCATGGCTCCCATGTATCCCTTTACCACTCAGAACAATCAGCAGGTGGGCATCGTTACCGACTATCGTTCCTATTTCGATATCATACGGCGGCTCAAGGCGATGTTCGGGCTGGATATTGACCTGACGGACCTGGAAGCCCGCGGCAACGTGGAGTCCCAGCGGCTCAAGGAAACCCTGGACCGAATCGGCAACGCCAATTCCAACGCCAAGCAGATAATTGACCGCGCCAGGTCCGATTACACCTTCACTCCCTTCCAGACCCCGGTTGAACTTGACCCGGGCCTGGACCGGGCCCTGGATGATATCCTGCAGAGTCCTACGGATGAGCCGGAGTAGCGGTGGCAGGGAGTTCATGGTCAGGCGGTCGAAACGTCCTCCTCAGTCCGCCGGCGTGGGCAATTCAAAGCCAGGCGTCCATGTCAATCAGAACGAAACGATAGAAACCGAAACCGTTAGCCGCAACTTTGAAGGGAGACAAGCAACTTGCGATTAGAAGGAAAGACCGCATTGATAACCGGCGCCAGCCGCAACATCGGCAGGGAAACGGCCCTGACCTTCGCACGGGAAGGGGCGGACCTGGCGCTGAGTTCGCTGCAAAGCCCGGAAGAACTGGAGGAAGTGGCGGCGGAGTGCCGGGAGTTGGGCGTCAATACCTACACCGCCACCGCCGACATAGCGGACGGTGACCAATGCCGCCGATTGGTCAAAGACTCCGAAGAGGCCCTGGGAAAGATAGACGTCCTGGTCAGCAACGCCGCGGTCCGTCCGCACCATCCTTTGCTTACCGTCACCGATGAGGACTGGCACCGGGTCTTTGGCATCAACCTCCACTCCACCTTCTACCTGGCCAAGGCCGTGCTGCCGGGAATGATGGAGCGGGAGACCGGGAGCATAATCGGCATAGGGGGAATGGCTGCCATTACGGGCCGCCCCGACACGGCCACCGTGACGGCGGCCAAGACCGGGTTGTGGGGCCTCATTCGGGCTATCGCCGCCGAATTCGCACCCTATAACGTGCGAGCCAACATGGTGAACCCGGGCACTATAGATACCTCCCGCCGCAATCCTGAGTGGTTCGCCCGGGAGTCCCGCCGTCCCACCGGGACCTCCGACCAACTGAAGCGCATTCCCCTGGGCCGGCAGGGCACCATCTACGACATCGCCAACGCCTGCCTATTCCTGGCTTCCGACGAGTCCGGGTACATAACCGGAGACCAGTTGAACGTGGTCGGCGGACGGTACATGGTGGCCGCGCCCACTGATTAGACTATTCAAAGGGCCTACCGCCCAAAGTGAGGCAACATCGTGGCAGGAACGGAAAGACGGGTGGTCAACACCGACCGGGCTCCCCAGCCGTTGGGGGCCTATTCCCAGGCGATACGGGTCAAAGCCGGTGAACTGCTGTACATAGCCGGCCAAGTGGGCGTGGACCGGGACGGCAATCTGCCCGGTGATGGCGGCCTCGCGGCCCAGACCAGGCAGGTGTACGAAAATCTGGGAGGCATCCTGGAATCGGTGGGCGCCTCCTTCAGCGACGTGGTGGAGTTCACCACCTACGTGGTTGGCCGCGAATCGGTGCAGCCCTTCATGACAGCCCGCGCCGACATTTTCCCTTCCCTGTACCCTGATGGGGACTACCCGCCCAACACCCTGCTGGTGATAGAAGGGCTGGTGCGGGAGGAGTTCCTGGTGGAAATCAAGGCCGTAGCTGCGTTGCCCTGATTCCCAGGCAACCTCTGAATAGGGTCCCTTCTCCCTTGATCGGGGAAGGTTAGGATAGGGGTGATAGCTTGGCGCCGGGAAATTCCACCTCACCCAACCCTTTCCCCTGGCGGAAGAGTGGACTTGTTCAGAGGTTGTCCAGATTAATGGACGGCACTGGGGGCCCAAGTTTGGGGGCCGTTATTCTCTGACCGTAATCGGCGTGGGCATCGAAATCCCTCGCCGTGCATCAAATTCGCTGGCCCGGCATTAAGAACGCTTGCAAGGATGTACCACCATTGGGGTAATAAACGAAAACCAGCTTTCCAGCGGCCCTGAGGCCGCCACACTGGAACAGATTCATGGTCTTTTCCAGCGGGCGGTGGCCGATGATTCCGCTCTTTCCCTGCTCCGGGGCTTCAAGGTAGATTTTTCCGGCAACCCCGACTTCCACAAGGTCTATCTCGCGGTGCGTTGCCAGTGCGGTACGGCCGGCCTGCTCAGCGTCGAGGTGGCCATGGACAAGACCCTGCCCGAGGTGGAAGCAGCCATGCCCAGCCTCTTGGAGAATCTAAGGGTCAAGCAGCGAATGTTCACCGCCATGTCCTGCGAAATGCACGCACGTATGAGGCAGGGTGGGTTATAATGTATTTAATACTAAATCGCATTAACGGCGCCCGGTTAAACGGCGTTGAAGCGGGTTGTTAGTGAATCACCAGGGGGGATCCAATTGCAGCGGAATTTGACCTTTGAGCAGGCGCTGCGCGGCGCCAAGACCTTTTCCGAGAAATACGTGGAGCGGGGGCCCTACGAGTTCTTTCCCGAGCCCGAAGTTGTGGAGGTGGTGCAGCAGGGCCTGGCCGAAAACCAGGTTAAGTTCGGCTACCGCTACTGCCCTTGAATGCCCCTGAGCGGCGATCCCGTAGAGGACCGCAAGAAGATATGCCCCTGTGACCGTCACCACGAGGACATAAAGCGAGACGGGTTCTGTATTTGAATGTTCTTTGTCAGCGAGGAGTTCCTTCGCAAGTACGAACAGGGCGAGGACTTTGTCCAGACCATTGACGAGGCGGTGAAGCCCGGCGAGGGTCTGTTTGACCAGGACTACCAGTCCAAGGCAGACTTTAAGGAGTCCCAGCGAACCGGGGATTCCCAGGTTGAAAGTCCTGCAACTTCAGATGAGGAGACGTAAAAATGGACATAACCGTTTTCACTTCCGCGGGTTGAGGCCCCTGCCACATGGTGAAAGTGTATCTTTCACGCAAAGGCCTGGAGTTCACCGAGAGAAATGTTTCCGAGGATGATGCGGCCCGGGACGCCCTGCTGGCCATGGGCCTGCGCAGCACCCCCGTTACCGTAATCGGAGACCAGAACATAGTTGGCTACAGCCCGCCCAAGCTAGAGGCGGCGCTCAAGGCCGCCGGGGCGTAGCTGTCTCAACGGCGCCTGGTGCTGTTGTAGCGCTGCTTTTGTAGTCGGCACTTTGCAGCCGGCTATTCAGCAGCCGAAGCTTCAGTCTTCGGAACTCAGTAGTAGTCCCGCTTTTCAAAATGCTCCACTACCGGTTGCATCAACTGGGCGTGGAGCATTTTCTTGTCCTTCAGCTGGAAGAAGAGCCAGCGCAGCAGCATGGGCGCCCCGCCCTCTCGCGGCTCCCAGCGAATGGTCCACACCGTGCCGTCGCCGTACGGTTGGAAGCTGTCAATCCGGTCCGACCAGTTAGAATCCAAAGCCTGGATTCTCCGGGTGTAAGGCGGCTCGAAAGTATAGAGCCACCGGTTGCCCGACCCGGCCTTGTCCTGGAAGGTGTAGTCCTTGCCCTCCTGGCTTAGCAGTTCACCGTATCTTTCCTCCAGTACCCGCCGGTCGGGAGTTCCGCTGGGCGGAAATGCGGTCACGTGGGCAAAGGCCTGCGCCGGGTCGGTTGCCAGGTGGGTTGCAATGCTGATTTCGGGCATCTTGTCCTCTGTGTCCGGTTCCACCGGCGCCCACTCCCCGGGCGCCGATGTCTTTGGCGCTAAGTCCCTTGAGGCCGCCCCGCCATTCCTGTTGCGCCGTCGTGTTCCATAGACTCTTTGATGAATGGATAACCTGGGTGTCCGCTCATGGTGAGCTTGTTCAACCTTGAAGGGGCGGCCCTTCGACAGGCTCGGGGTGAGCGGAAATTGTAGCTATCAGTTCAAATTGGCCGAACTACCGGTGACCTAACGTTATTGAAATGGTGGCAGATGTACAGAACCGTCATTCCTGCGAAGGCAGGAATCTTAGCTCCAGCCTGTCGAGGTCCCAGCCTGCACGGGAACGACGAAATAGGAGGCCAGGAGACTTCGACCTTCAATTTGACGACAGCCCCTAGCGGTTCAACCTCTTTGGAATGACGGGTTTCGATATTTACCCGTCATTCTGGCGCAGGCCAGAATCCAGTGTTGTTAGCGCCGGAGATGGTTCCTTACCTTCAGGACTCCTGGGTTTCGGCCTTCGCCGGAACGACGGAGAGAAGCAATTTCACCCATCATTTCAAAGTGGTCAAACCTCTAGGAAACGGGCGGCCTTTGGTCTTGCCAGGGCCTGGCTTCCTCGAAAGCTGCCGACGCCTGCAGGACCCGGGCTTCGGCGCCCCTGGGGCCCACCAGGTGCAGCCCGATGGGCATGCCGGCGCTGTCGGGAGATTCGGAGAAGCCGCAGGGAATGCTGGCGGCCGTTTGGCCGGTCATATTTATGGGAAAGGTGAAGGGCAGGTAACCCCAGAAGGGGTCAACGGACTTCCCACCTATAACCGAGGGACGCTGCTCGATGGGAAATGCGGGCACGGCCATGGTCGGCGTCAGCAGCAGGTCGTACTCATCGAAGAAATTCTCCATCTGGCGGCGCAGTTGGTCCACCCGAAGCAACGCCCTGGACAAATCGGCGCCGGTAACCTCGGCGCCGTGCTCGAAGGCCCGCAGTCCGTAATAAGTGAAGTCGTCGCGCCGCTCTTCCAGCAGGTGTCCGTAAGAGGTATAGGACGCGGTGGCAAAAACGTCCCAGAAGGCCTGGAAGGGGTCTTCGATTGCCAGGTCCGGGGTTTCTACCACGGCGCCCAGGTCTTCAAATACGTGGGCTGCCCTCTCGGTAACCCGGACAACCTCGGGATCAACTCCCGCGTAGCCCAGGTCTGGACTCCAGGCGATGCGCCAGTTGGATACTCCCTGGCCCAAGCCTGCGGAGAAGTCCGGCGGCGTCTCCCGCATGGACACCGGGTCCCTGGGGTCTGGCCCGGACAGCACTTGCAGAAGCAGGGCAGTATCGGCTACGGTGCGGGACATTGGCCCGGATTGGGAGAAGTGGTTGGCGGCCGGGTAGCCATAGCCGCCGTAGCGGGGCACGCGCCCCTGGGACGGCTTTATGCCAAACAGGCCGCTGAAGCTGGCGGGAATTCTAATCGAACCGCCGCCGTCGCTGCCGGTGGCCAGGGTGCAAAGACCCGCTGCCAGGGCCGCCGCCGCCCCGCCGCTGGAACCTCCCGGCGTCCGGGCAGTGTCCCACGGGTTGCGGCAGGCGTCGCCCAGCTTGTTTTCCGTGGTTCCGGACAGGCCGAACTCCGGGGTGTTGGTCTTGCCCAGGATGATGGCCCCGGCGTTCTTAACCCTTTCTACAACGACGGAATCCATGTCCGGTGTCCTGTCCTTGAACATTGCGGACCCCAGGGTGGTGGGTATGCCCCTGGTCAACTCCAGGTCCTTCACCGAGACCGGTATTCCGTGCAACGGCCCCAGTTCTTCCCCTTTGTCCACGGCCTCCTGGGCCCGTCCGGCCTGCTGGACGGCCTCTTCCTGGCAGAGGGCCAGGTAGGCGTTCAGCCTGGGGTTATACTCTTCGATTCTCTCAAAGAACAGTTCCACCAGCTCAACGCATGATACCCCCTTGTCAGCTATCAGCCGGCGCAGCCGAGTGGCGGAGGCAAAGGCCAGGTCTCTCCCCATTTCTCTTTCCATATCCAGGCCCCCTTTAATGGCGAATAATTGTCACTTTTGCAATTTTGGTCAATATTTGAGAATTTTTCTAATTGACGTTCAAAAGAGCAAATCCCTACAATCCGGGTAATTATAGCAAAGCAATCGCTGGCGGCCATTGGAGCCTGCCGGCGCCGGCAGAAAGGACACCCCATTGACCAAGGTGGGCATAATCGCCAATCCAGCGGCCAGCAAGGACATACGCCGGTTGGTAGCCCAGGGCAGAGTAATACCGGACTGGGAAAAGGTAAATATCGTCAGGCGCGCCCTGCTGGGCCTGCAGGCTGTGGGCATAGACGAAGTAATCGGGATGCCCGACAGTTCCCACCTGTGCCAACGGGCGCGGGATGACTCCCAGTTGTCCCTGCGGCTTTCCCTGCTGGATATGCCCATTTACCACACTGAAGGCGATACCATCCGCGCCGCCGCGGCGATGGAAGAGCAGGGAGTCCGGTGCCTGATAACCTTGGGCGGCGACGGCACCAACCGGGCGGTGGCCTGCGGCACCTGCAACCTGCCGATAGTCCCCATTTCCACCGGCACCAACAATGTTTTCCCCCAGATGGTGGAGGGCACCCTGGCCGGCTTGGCCGCGGGACTGGTGGCCGGCGGAACGCTGCCCACGGATTGGGTTTCCATCTACAGCAAGACGCTGGCCGTATTTGTTGATGGCGAATACCGGGACATGGCCCTGATTGACGTGGCTTTCTCCCGCGAAAGGTACGTGGCAACCAGGGCAATCTGGGACTTGAGCACCTTGTACGAAGTGTTCCTTACCAGGTGCGAACCGGCCGGCATTGGCCTTTCATCGGTAGGAGCCCGGCTGAATGTCATATCCAGCAGCGACGCGGGCGGCCTGCGTTACGTAATTGCGGAACACGGCGAAAGTGCTAGACCAGAAGCGTCCGGGAACAACGCCGGCAGCGATTCAGGCCGCCAGTCCGGCAGCAGCGCCAACAGTGACGCCGGCTCAAGCCTGGCGGTCAACGGCGGCGGGGCGGCCCGGGTGCTGGCGCCGATTGCCCCCGGCATAGTTGCCGATGTTGCGATTGAGCGTTGGGAAAGGCTGCAGGAAGGCAACCGGGTGGCCGTGGACAGGCGCCATAGCTCCGTTGCCCTGGACGGCGAGAGGTCTTTCACCGTGAATCCGGGGCAGACGGTAGAGGTCTCTGTCCAGCGCAACGGCCCGCCCGTCGTTCAAGTACAGCGCGCGCTCCAGGTAGCCGCCGAGCGAGGACTGTTTCGACGATAAATGGGTCTCACCGAGTTGAGACCCGACAAAACTCGGGGAATGTGAAGGGTGGTGATGAACCTATGGCAATGCTAGCGGAACGGAAGAGAGGACTACTGACCCTTGATAACAACCGGTTATGCCAGTGCCCTCCAAACCACATAAACTGCCTCACGGCCAAGGAGTGGATCAAGTCGCAACTGGGAGTCTGGCAGTTCTATTATGAGTCCAGGGACATCAGGGACAAGAACGCCCACCCCGCGACTTTTCCCATTTCCCTGGCATCGCGCTGCATCTCCCTGTTCACCCATGAAGGCGAACTGGTGTTGGACCCCTTTGTGGGCAGCGGCACCACGCTGGTGGCGGCCAGGGACTTGAACCGGCAGGCGGTGGGCTTTGACCTGAAGCAGGAGTACATTGACCTGTGCGATGAGCGGCTGGAGGCTGCCGCACCGGCGCAGGGCACGTTCCAGCTTCCGGTCTGCGGGGATGCCAGGGAAGTTGACGACTACCTCGAACCTGAGTCAGTCAGCCTGATTCTGACCTCTCCGCCCTATGCCAATCTGCTTAACCGGCCTCGTCTCAACAAGAGCAGGCGGGGCGTGGCGCGGAAGAACGACCAGTACCTCAAGACCGAACAATACAGCCAGGACCCCCGTGACCTGGGCACCCTGGAACTGGACCACTACCAGGAGGCGATGGCGGACATATACGGCCGCCTCTTCCCCATTCTGCGCCGCAAGGGACATTGCGTGATAGATGTCCCCGATATGTGGCTTGATAATCGCCGGATTACCATCCATACTGCCGTGGTTGACGCGCTCCGGTCGGTGGGCTACGAGTTGCGCAACACTATAATCTGGGACCGGACAAATATTGTTAACCGGGTGGGCATTTTCGGGTGGCCATCAAACTACATAACCATGGGCACGACTTTCGAGTACCTGCTGGACTTCTGGAAGCCCTGATTCGGCTGCCCGGAACACCGCCTGGCCGGGGCCTGCACCAGATCTTTTCCTTCCGTTCCTCTTCCCGGGGGCCTGATTGCTTACCGGCCTAGAGTTGCTCATTGCCCTGTTGGCGGTGGCCGTGGGGGCCACCATCATGGGAACGGTGAGTTTTGGCATGGGGCTGGTCGTGGCTCCGGTCCTGCTGCTGTTCCTTGCCCCCAAGGCCGCGATAGTAACGGTAAATGCCATCATTCCCATCCTGCTGCTGTTTGTCCTGCTCTCCACCTGGCGGCATCTGCAGCTGCGACGGTTAACCGGCATGGCGGTTGGCGGCGTCCTGGCCGTCCCCCTCGGGGTGCTGGTGCTGGAATCAGCGAACCCCACCGTCTTGAGAATCACCATCGGGGTGGCGATCCTCTTCCTGGGCGTGCTGAACCTGCTGAACATCAAGCTGCCCATGGCCAACCGCCGAGGCTCCGGACTGCTGGTGGGCTTTCTGACCGCCCTGTCCATAACTACCATCAGCATAGGCGGGCCGCTGGCCGCTTCTTACGTTATTGCCCAGGAGTGGCAGCGGGAACAGATGCGGGCCGCCCTGGCCTTCTACTTCATCTGCACCTACGTGGTGGCCTTCGCCCTCTACTTTGCCATTGGGCTGGTGGAGCGCGATACGCTGATCAACATCGCCCTGCTCTTGCCGTCCCTGGCCGTTGGCTTTGGGCTGGGAGCCCTGCTGGCCAGGCGGATGAACGAGTCCGTATTTCGCTACGCTGCCATCGGCGTGATAATCACCGGCAGCCTGGTCCTGCTCGGGCAGGAGGTATCCCGGGTCTTGTCCGGTTGAGCAAACCACGGAGCGGTTAACCGGAACAAGAAAAGGGGCAGGCCGAACCTGCCCCTCTGTACTGGCAACCGGAAGCCTGTGAATCAGGCGCTGAGGTCGTGAAATGCCGCCAGGGCAGCGGTAATGCCATCCCCTACGGCCGCGCCCAACTGCCTGGTAGAATCGGCGCGGGCGTCCCCGCAGGCATAAACGCCGGGGGCCTTGGTACGCATGTGGATGTCAGTATAGAGGTGCCCCAGGGCGTCCATGTCCAGGATGCCCTTGAGGTACTCGGTGTTCGGGTGGAATCCCACGTAGATGAAAGCTGCCGCCGTCGGATAGTCGTAAACTTCGCCGGACTTCAGGTCCTTGACCCGGGCAAATTCCAGGGCCTCATTCCCGGTAAATTCTTCCACCACATGGCTCCAGAGCCACTTGTACTTGGGATTGGCGAAGGCTCTCTCCTGCAGCACCCGCGTGGCCCGGAGTTCGTCGCGACGGTGAATGATGGTAACGGAGTTCACGATGCCGCTCAGGTAGAAGCTCTCGTCCATTGCAGCGTCTCCACCGCCTACCACCACCACGTCCTGCCCGCGGAAGAAGTTGCCGTCGCAAACGGCGCAGTAGGACACGCCGCGGCCGGAATATTCGTCCTCACCCGTAACTCCCAGCTTATTGTGGGAACCGCCGGTGGCTACTATCACGCTGCGGGCGGTGTAGTCCTTGTCGTAAGTACGGATAACCTTGACCGGCTTATCCATGTCCTCCACGGCCTCAACCTCGGCAAATTCGATGGTTGCGCCGAACCTGGTCGTCTGCTCCTCCATCATCATGGCCAATTCCTGGCCCTTGACTCCCTTGGGAAAGCCGGGGTAATTCTCGATTTCGTCGGTTATGAGCAACTGGCCGCCGGGGCCGAGAGATTCCAGAATAAGGGTCTTCATCATGGCCCGGGTGGTATAAAGGCCCGCCGCAAGGCCGGCGGCGCCGGCCCCGAGAATAATGGCATCGTACTCAGCTTCCATCTATTGCTTTGCTCCTTCAATTTCTGAGTTACAGGTTTCGGGTAAATGTCCTAATTAAAGGGAATCTGCGGGTTGTGAGCGCTCCGTCCCCGGCTTACGCTGATTTTGGCTTGGGAAGGGTTATGCCGTGCGCCGGCCGGGGACAACATCGCTGCTTTGATATTCTACAGTTTTCCGCAGCCCATCTGCCAGGCCGGTCTCACAGACCCAGTCCAGGTATTCCCTGGCCCTGGAACAGTCCAGCGATATGCGGTGTACTTCGCCGGGACGCCTCGGGCGGTGTTCCGCCTCCATCTGATAGCCGATGATTTCGCTCAGTGTCTCGAAGATTTCATTAACGGACGTGCCCTCGCCGGAGCCGATGTTCAGGGTCCGGTTGTTCCCCCGCTCAATGGCCTTGATGTTCGCCTCCACGACGTCATCCACGAAAACAAAGTCCCGCTCCTGCGTGCCGTCCCCGAATATTCGCGGCTGATTGCCGTTAAGCATGGCCTGGGCAAAGATGGATATGACCCCGGCTTCGCCGTTGGGGTCCTGCCGGGGACCGTAAACATTGCCGTAGCGCAGGATGGTGAAGTTCAGCCGGTAAAGGCGACTGAAAAGGCCAATGTATTGCTCTGCCGCGTATTTGGACAGGCCGTAGGGAGAAACGGGAGCGGCGGGGGTCTGCTCGCTGCAGGGATTCTCTTCGGGGTTTCCGTATATGGCGCCGCCGGTAGAGGAGAAAATGAACTTTTCCAGTCCCATTCTTCTGGCGGCTTCCAGCAACCGGAGGGTGCCCAGCACATTCACCTCGGCGTTGTCCACCGGGTTCCGAGCGGAGTGGGTAACGCTGACCCTGGCTGCCAAGTGGAATACTAGGTCCGGCTGCTCGCGTCCGAAGATTTCGTCCACGGCAGCTTCGTTGATATCGGAGTGGTAGAACGTCGCAGCGGGGTTGAGGTTGCTGAGCTTACCCGCGCTCAAATCGTCAATTATCGAGACCCTGTAGCCTTCTTGAAGCAGCCGGTCCACCAGGTGGGAACCGATGAAACCGGCCCCTCCGGTGACCAGCGCACTATGCGACTCGACCATGCGCTCCTCATTGATCAGTTGTCGCTAGTAATCATACGCCCTGAACATCCTCCATACAACGGGGAAATGTCAATTCCCGCGGCCCGGATTTTCTTGCCCGGATTTTGATACTCGGATTTTCCCTGGCTGATTTTCTCGGTACAGGCGGGGCCCGGCGGAACAACTGCTGCCATGCCGCCTTGTCCGCCCAGCCATGTTTCGGGATAGCGACGCGGAAGGACGGCGGCAGCCAAGACGATGACTGGCCTAAACTGGTATGCCCTTTGGCCGTGTGGTACAGTGGCACACGAAGGAAAAGAGACCGCCCCTCTGGGGGCAACACTAAGTGTGGAGTTGCGCTATGGCGGAGCAAATCGGATTTATTGGCCTGGGTATCATGGGCAAGCCCATGGCCCGAAACTTGATGAATGCTGGATATGAGCTGACGGTGTACGACATTGTTGGCGAACCTGTTGAGGAGTTGGCGACCGAGGGCGCTCACGCCGCCTCATCCTGCAGTGAAGTGGCGGAAGCGACCGGCAAGATTATTACCATGCTGCCCGATTCGGCGGACTCGGAGCGGGCAATCCTCGGCCCCAACGGAGTCCTGGAGGGCGCAAAACCGGGCTCAATAGTTATAGACATGAGCTCGATTTCGCCAATAATGTCCCAGAAGATTGCCGCCGAATGTGCCCAGAAGGGGGTGGAAATGCTGGACGCCCCTGTGAGCGGCGGCGAGCCCGGGGCCGTCAACGGGACCCTGGCCATTATGGTTGGCGGCAAGCAGGACGTTTACGACCAGTGCGTGGACCTGTTCGACATTATGGGCGGCACGGTCAACCTGACGGGCGACGTGGGCGCGGGTAACACTACCAAGCTGGCCAACCAGATTATCGTGGCCCTGAACATTGAGGCCCTCAGCGAAGCCCTGGTGCTGGCCCAAAAGGCCGGAGTGGACCCGGAGAAGGTGTTCCAGGCCATTCGCGGCGGCCTGGCCGGCAGCGCAGTCATGGAGGCCAAGGCCCCCATGATGCTGGACCGCAACTTCCGGGCCGGCTTCCGGATAAGGCTGCACCAGAAGGACCTGCGCAATGTTCTACAGGCTGCCCAGGAGCTTAACGTGCCCCTCCCGTCAACTGCCCTGGTCCAGCAGATGCTGGGCACCCTGGTCAACGACGGGGACCAGGAACTGGACCACTCGGCCATCCTCCACTTCGTAGAAAAGCTCTCGGACATCGAGGTGAAACGGGGCGGCTAACCACGGAACCCATCCAGTTGCATGGAAGTGTAGGGATTGGCGGAGCCGGGCCTATTGGTCCGGCTCCTTTATTTCCACCACGCACTCCACGATTACGGCGGTATTTCCGGGCAGCGCCGCCATGCCAGGCGCCGAGCGGCTGTGCCGGCCGGCCTCGCCAAACAACTCGACGAAAAGGTCGGAGGCGCCGTCCAGGACCCTGGCCTGCCCTTCAAAGGAAGGGGCGCTGTTCATGAACCCCACCACCTTCAATATGCCTGCCACCCGGTCCAGGTCGCCCAGTTCGGCTTTCATGCGCGCCAGCAGGTTCAGGGCGCACCATCGGGCCGCTTCGTAGCCCTGCTCCACGGTCAGGTCCGCGCCCAGCTTGCCCGAAATCCTGGAGCCGTCAGCCTTTCGGGATCCCACGCCGGCCAGCCAAAGCTGGTTCCCGCTTCGCTTGGCCGGGAGGTAGTTGCCCGCCGGGCCGGGAGCCTCGGGCAGGGCCAACCCCAATCCTTCAAGCTTTGCCTCTACCTGGGACATAGAACACCTCTCGAAAGCGATTGAGCAAATATATCCCACCTTCTCCACGGAGTAAATCACGCTTGCATATGTTGACCATCCCGGAAGGGTGAGGGTCCGGATCTGCCGGACGATTGCATTATAGAGAAATGTCATGCTAAGCGAAGCCGAAGCATCTAAATTCCCACCCAGCAGCCTGGTTTCGGTTTCCTGGCCTTGGTTCCTGCCAGGGCTTTAGCCCCTCCGGCAAGTTCAGGGTGACATTCATTTCCTGTTAAGAACCTTGTGAGAGTTACAACAAGCTTACAACGCAATTGTCCTGGCCCCCGTTCCAGGGCAACCGCGTTTTAACGATTTGTTGTCCTGAACGACCAAAACTGTCATTCTGAACGGAGTGAAGAATCCAAAAACCTGCCCAAAGTGCGGTTACTGGGGGAAAGACGGACCCGAAAGT
>DAOUIY010000025.1:0-100134 GCA_034423215.1 Dehalococcoidia bacterium | reverse complement strand
CGAAGGCAGGAATCTTAACTACTGCCGGTCGAGGTTCCCGCCTTCGCGGGAACGACGAAAAGGGACGCTAGGAAGCCCCCACATTCAATTTGACGACACCCCCTAGCCTTCCTGGCTTCTGGCCTGCGCCAGAATGACGGGCTTCTATAGTTACCCGTCATTCCAAAGTGGTTGAAATAATAGAGGTTCAAGTCATTTGAAATGACGGATAGTATTTCCGCTCACCCTGAGCCTGTCGAAGGGCCGCCCATTCGCAGATTGACAATTTGACGGTTCGACAGGCTTACCACGAGCGGACTCCCGGTTTACCCATCAATGCATGGTGGTCAATCTACTGGCACGGAAACAAAACCCGTCAGTGCAATTAGCGCGCCTGGGAGGTAAGCATTATGGAAAACCCCCGCCAGGGACCCAACGGCGGAGACGAGAGACCCGAACCGGGAACGGACGACCCCCAACAGCCGGCCGGCAGCGACGGGCCCCTTCCCCCCGGTGGCCCGCCATCCTCTGACCCGCCATCCTCTGACCCGCCATCCTCGTCGGTTCCCGGCGAAAGTGTCCCGGCCAGCGGTGGCCGCGGCAGCCGGAAGCGGACAGCGATAATCGCGTCCCTGGCCGGTGTGGTCGGTCTTGTCGCGATTGTCGCGGTGGGAGCGGCCCTCGGCTTCGTCCCCATCCCCGGGTTTATCTGGGGTTCCCTGACCGGCGCCCAGCCGCCGGAACACTCCGCCCGCTACTACCCGGACGATACCCTGGTTTACGCCTGGATGACCCTGGCACCCGGCGGCGGGCAGTTCGAAAACTCCAGGGATATTTGGGAACGGCTCAACGAAATCAGGGCATTCGAAGACCTCTACGATCAAATCAACGAAAGCCTGGACGATGAATTCGAGACCGAGCTGGAAGACCTGACGGAGTGGGTGGGCCCGGACTTTTCCGTGGCCGTGGCGTCTGGAGACCGGGCCTCGGAACCGCTGTACGCCATCACCGTGGGGGTGCGCGACCATGGCGCTGCCGAGGATTTCGTGGACGACATGCTCGACATCATGGAGAGCGATAATGCGGACTTCGATTCAGACTCCTACCAGGGTTTCGATATCTGGGTGGAAGAGCGACACGACGTGGCTTTTGGCCTGTCCCGAAACCTGCTGGCAATAGCATCCAACGAGGACTTCCTCGAAGAGGTGATTGACGGCATCAACGGAGACCTGAGGGAGACCCTGGCCGACGACACATCCTTCCAGGAAGCTCGCGCCGCCCTGCCGGAAAGGCGGTTCGCTTCCATCTACGTCGGCGTGGACGCTTTTCTGGATGACGACGACTTCTACCTTGGCGAATACGAAGAGGTTGCCAACGACCTGCTCCCCGATTGGACCGCCCTTTCTGCGGGCTGGGGAGACCGGTCTGTTTCCGTGGAAATGGTCATGCCTTCCCTGCTGGAGCACGCGCTGGACCTGCCCAGCCTGGAGTCCCCCGCCGGGGCACTGCCCGATGACACCGCCTTTCTTGTCTCCCTCGCCTTCGACCCGGACCTGGACAACTGGCGGGATACCTTGAGCGAATACCGGATCGCCGACGTCCTGGGCGAGGACGCTGCCGACGATATCTACGACACCACCGATATGGTGGGGTATTTCGTTGATGCCGACGACCTGCCCGACCCGGACCGGCAACCCGGGTTCGATTTCTTCATTGACCTGGCCATCGCGGTGGTTGACGAGGCAACGGGCGTTGACCTGGAGGAGGACTTGCTGGACCACCTGGAGGGCGACCTGTCCTTCGCGGGGTGGGATTTCGCCTTTAACGACTACGGCAGCGTTGATTTAGAGGACACGCTGAACCTGGTGGCGCTGCTGTCCTACAAGAGCAGCGGCGAGGAAACTCTGGCCGACTCCCTGGCAGACCTGCAAGACTACGCCGAGGATGAGGGGGGAATGAACTTCGATTCCGTTGATGTTGGAGCAGACCGGGATGCCCACATTGTGGAAATTGACGATGACTATTCGCCCGGCTACGTGATGAACGACGGCTACCTGGTTATCGGCTCCACCGAGGACTCGCTGCAGGACACCGTCCAACTCCAGCAGGGCCGGGGCGCCAACCTGGCTTCCAACCCCGAGTACCAGCGGGTTGTGGCCCTTCTCCCCGGCGACCGGCACTTTCTCGCCTACGTCAACATCAGCGAGATTCTCCGGGAATCGCATCCCGAAGCCTTCAACGAAGCCGACATTGAAGCCGACATTGACCTCTATTCCTACTATCACAGCTTTGATGCCGAGGACATTGACCAAATGGAACTTTGGGGGGATAGCATCGGAGCCGCGGCGGTCAGCTACACCCTGGGAAACCGGGATGAGGACGGGCTGGACCGCTACAGCGTAGTCCTGACCCTGTTCCCCGAGTAATGAACATCACCCCAAGGGCCGACAGCAAGAAGGATGCGCCCGGATTCCAGGACGGCTCCAAGGCCCTTGCCGTTCCCTGTACCCAACGCGGCTCGCCGGAGGGCTAACGAGGTACCGACATGAGAATCGCATCCCGCAAACCGTACCTGGCAATAATCCTCATCCTCGCAGTCTCGCTGCTTCTCGCGGGCCTGGCCGCCTGCGCCGGGGAGCCGGAGCCAACGTGGCCGGCCACTGCGGCCCCGGCCACGCTTGCGCCGGCCACGTCTGCGCCCCCCGCCACGCCGATACCTACTCCTACTCCTACTCCGCAGCCCACGGCCACGCCCACACCCACGCCAATGCCTACGGCTACGGCTACTCCGCAGCCCTCGCCGGACAGACCCGCCTTGGTTGCCCTCTACAACGCTACCGACGGCCCCAACTGGCGGGACAACACCAACTGGCTCAGCGACAGGCCAATCGGAGAGTGGCACGGCGTCAGAACCATTGACGGAGGCAGAGTCGTATGGCTGGACCTCACAGGGAACCAGTTGAGCGGGGAAATACCGCCGGAACTGGGTAACCTAGTCAACCTGAGTGGGCTGATACTCCACAGCAACCGGTTGAGCGGGGAGATACCGGTGGAACTGGGCAACCTCTACAACCTGCGAATTCTGAACCTCGGCAACTACTGGGAACTCGTGACGGAGTCGGACCTCTTCGGCAACCGGTTGAGCGAGGAGATACCGCGCGAACTCGACGTGAAACAGTTGAGCGGGGGAATACCGGCGGAACTGGGCAACCTCACCAACCTGACAGAGCTATACCTCGGCAACAACCAGTTGAGTGGTGAGATACCGCCAGAACTGGGTAGCCTCTCCAACCTACAAGACCTGGATCTCGGCGAAAACCAGTTGAGCGGGGAAATACCGGTGGAACTGGGCAACCTTGCCAACCTGAACTCGCTGTACCTCTACGGCAACCAGTTGAGTGGTGAGATACCGGTGGAACTGGGCAACCTTGCCAACCTGAACTCGCTGCACCTCTACGACAACCAGTTGAGTGGTGAGATACCAGCTGGACTCGGTAACCTTACCAACATATACGAGCTATCGCTCTTTGGGAATCAGTTGAACGGATGCGTACCGGTAGTTCTGGAAGAGCAGTTGCAATATTACGAAGGGGGCCCCTCGTTTTGTGGCGCGACGCCTACACCCACACCCACGCCGGCGGGCGAACCCACCGCGCCACTGGCTGAGAGAGTCGCCGCCTATGCGCAGGAGTGCCAGGCGGCGGAGGTCTCAGTATCGGACGTCCTCTCTGCCAACCTTAACGCCGAGGCCGAGGACATCACCTGGGGAGAGTTCACTGAGACTATGGATACCCTGGTGGATGCTTATACCCAATTGGTCCCGCCCCAGGAGCTTCGAGCCTACCACGATGCCAACCTGCAAGTTGGCGAAGCCATCCGCAACCACGCCAGGACACGCCCCAGTGGTGACTCGTTCGTAGCGGAGTTCACCCTCGTTTTTGTCGAGATACTGGGGGTGGGCTTTGAGATTGCATTCGATGGGACCAAGACCGAGGCAGAGAAGGAGCGGTTGTTCGAAGAGTTCGCCGTGGAGAAGCTTGGCGAACTCTTTGGCCCGGACTTCATAACGGCAACTCTGGCCCTCGAGGAGGCGGAAGCAGGGCTCCCCGACGAAACCTTGGCGCTCCTGGAGGGATCCGGTTGCGAATTGCTCGGGGATGTGTTTGGGGAAGGACAGGACACGACTGAGCCGGAGGAGAGCGCGGCTGACGACCGGGCCGCGCTGGTTGCCCTATATAACGCCACGGATGGCCCCAACTGGACGTATAACACCAACTGGCTGAGCGACAGGCCCTTGGGAGAGTGGTACGGCGTGGAGACCGACGGCAAGGGCAGGGTCACCGGACTGAACCTCGGCGGCAACGAGTTGAGCGGAGAGATACCGGTGGAGCTGGGCAACCTCTCCAGCCTGACATGGCTGGACCTCATCGGCAACGAGTTGAGCGGGGAGATACCGCCGGAATTGGGCAACCTCGCCAACCTGGGAGGGTTTGACCTCGGCGGCAACGAGTTGAGCGGGGAGATACCGCCGGAATTAGGCAACCTCGCCAGCTTGACATCGCTGAACCTCATCAACAACGAGTTGAGCGGGGAGATACCGCCGGAATTAGGCAACCTCGCCAACCTGGAATGGCTGGGCCTCGGCGTCAACCAGTTGAGCGGGCAGATACCGACGGAATTGGGTAACCTCGTCAACCTGCGAAATCTATGGATCAGCGACAACCAGTTGAGTGGGTGTATCCCTGCGGAGTTGGGGGACGTACCTAACAGCGACCTAAATCGGCTCCGCCTGCCGGATTGCTGAGCGACCTGAGTCGCAAATAGAGGGAGACGGAGAAATGAGAACGGAGAACATTGCCATGCGACCGAACCTGCTGCCCACGATTCTTGCCTCGGCCCTGGCGCTCATGCTGATGCTTGTGATGGCGGCCTGCGCCGGGGAATCCCCGATACCGGCCCGGCGGCAGAGCGGGAACGGCCCACGGCCGAACCGGCCGCGACCCCGGAAGTTGTCCCGGACGCGGAACCTACCGCCGCGCCGGAACCCGCCGGTCCGGGAATCTTCGACAGCGTCACCCGCCAACCCACACCTGCGCCGGCAGCGACGCCGCAAGTTGCCCAGGGCACGGAACCGACCGCCGTGCCGGCAGCGACGCCGCAAGCTACTCAGGACGCGGAACCCACCGCCGTGCCGGAACCCACCCGCCAGGGAATTTTCGACAATGTCATCCGCCAACCCACGACCGAACCGGAGACTACACCGGAGGGAGAAGGCAGCCAGCGAAAGTTGGAAAGCGATGGTGGGTTCGCGTCCGTCAGCGCCGGGCCTGAACATATCTGCGGCGTGAGTCACGACGGCGCGGTGGTCTGCTGGGGTTTGAACCACTACGGCAAAGCAGCGCCTCCTGAAGGGGAATTCACCTCGGTTAGCGCCGGTGACAATCTCACTTGCGGGATACGGCGGGAAGGCGGGGTGGAATGCTGGGGATCTGACGTGGGCGACTCGCCACCGGGCGGCGCCGCGTACTCCTACGTTAGCGCAGGTATTGACCACAATTGCGGGGTTAAGACCAACGGCGCCGTGAGATGCTGGGGGAGAAATTTCGATGACGAATCCTCGCCGCCGGATGGCGAGTTCACTGAGGTTGGCGTTGGGTATGGTTTTTCCTGCGGTTTGAGGACCGACGGTGCCATCGAGTGCTGGGGCCGTGATGATGACGGCCAGGCAACGCCGCCGGAGGGTAAGTTCGCCTCGGTCAGCGTCGGAGCCAACCACACCTGCGGGCTGCGCCCGGACGGTCGTGTGGAATGCTGGGGAGAAAACTGGGCTGGCGAATCCGAACCACCGGATGAGAAGTTCGACTTGGTCAGCGCCGGACGCGGCATCACCTGCGGTGTGAAGACAGATGGCGACCTGTCTTGCTGGGGTAGAGTAGGGGACCCGCCCCTGCATTTTGAAATTAAGTTCGTGTCGGTCAGCGTAAGTATTATTGAGGGTACTATCTGCGGGGTATTGACGGACGGCTCCGTGGCCTGCGAGGGTACGGACTTCGGCAGCCGGGTGATGCCGCCGGAGGGTGAATTCGCCGAAGTCAGCGCCGGATATTTGAGAACCTGCGGATTGACGGTCCACGGCGCCATAGTCTGCTGGGGGGAATCTGTCACTAACTTTTGGTCCATCTGCCAGTTGACGGCCGACAACTCCGTTGACTGTGCCAGCCTTTATGGGAGCAACGATGCGACGCCGTTGGAGGGTGAGTTTACTTCCGTCAGCGTCTGGTTCCACGACGTTTGTGGAATCAGGACGGACGGCGCCGTAGCCTGCTCGGGCCATGATTGGAGCGACGGAGCCACGCCGCTGGAGGGAGAATTCGTCTCGGTCAGCGCAGGTTTGGGGAACATTTGCGGAGTGAGATCTAGCGGTTCCCTGGCTTGCTCGGTTAGCGATTGGGGCAGCGAGGCCGCTTTACCCGAGGGAGAATTCACCTCGGTCAGCACTGCCTGGAGCCACGCCTGTGGAGTGCGGCGAGACGGTGCGGTGGAATGCTGGGGATTTGGGAGGCCAAGCGAAGACACCCCGCCTGAGGGTGAGTTTACCTCGGTCAGCGCCGGTGGCTCCCACACCTGCGTGGTGGATTCCTGGGGCGGCGTGGAATGCTGGGGCGCTAACTGGTTCGAAGCAGACACCCCGCGGGAAGGGGGATTCACCTCGGTCAGCGCCGGCGACCGCCACTCCTGCGGGGTCAAGACCGGGGGCGCCGTGGTCTGCTGGGGCGACAATTGGAACGGAGAAGCCACCGCGCCGGAGGGTGAGTTCACCTCGGTTAGCGCCGGAGAAAACTACACTTGCGGGGTCAGAGTCGGCGGAACCGTGGAATGCTGGGGAGGGATGGTACGCGGAGTTACCCAGGCAGACCTCGAGTGATTCGAGTGGTGGAAGTGATGGAAGTGATAGAAGTGGTGGAAGTTCACGGCCTCACCGCACGGGCGAAGAGGGCCGAGGACTTCTCAACCACGCCCGAGCCTCTTCCCCCGGATGCCGGTTCTTTCGCCAGCCTTTGGCGATCGTGGCGACGGCGACCCGACGGGCGATGGAGTTGCGAAGAGGCGGCGTGACGATCTTGCAGGAAGTAGTGTTCAAAGTGACGTTTATTGCTGCCATGCCTGCATGAACCAAAGGGAGACGACCATGCGAATAACAATGCTGCCCACGATTCTTGCCTCGGCCCTGGCGCTCATGCTGATGCTTGTGATGGCGGCCTGCGCCGGGGAATCCCCCGATACCGGCCCAGTGGAAGAGCGGGAACGGCCCACGGCCGAGCCGGCAGCGACCCCGGAAGCTGCCCAGGACGCGGAACCCACCGCCGCGCCAGAACCCGCCGGTCCGGGAATCTTCGACAGCGTCACCCGCCAACCCACGGTTGCGCCGGCAGCGACACCGGAAGCTGCCCGACGGGGAATCTTCGAAGGTCCCGGCAGCGAGGCCGTCGTCGGCCCGGAAGCCACGCTAGAACCCACGCCTGAACCCACGCCGGAGCCTACGCCCGAACCCACACCAGAACCCGAACCTACCCCTCACCCCGCGACCGCCATCATCCCCCAAGCCGACCGCCAGGCGCTCACGTCCTTCTTTGAAGCAACCGGCGGCCCGGACTGGAACGATAATAGCGAGTGGCTCACCGACCGACCCCTGGCAGAATGGCAGGGAGTCGCCACCGACTCCGATGGCCGCGTTATCTCGCTGGAACTCCCCAACAACCGCCTAACCGGCGAGATTCCAACAAGCCTGGCAAACCTCACCAGCCTGGAATACCTTGACCTCAGCGGAAACCGGCTCACCGGCGAGATTACCGCGGAGTTAGGCAACCTTGCCAGTCTGGAACACCTGGATTTGAATGGCAATCGGCTCAGCGGGGAAATTCCCCCAGCCCTGGCAGACCTCGCCAGCCTGGAATACCTGGATCTCAGCGGCAACCGGCTGACCGGCCAAATACCGGCAGCCCTTGCCAGCCTGGAACACCTGGATTTGAGCGGCAACGACTTGACCGATGCTGGCCAGGTCACCGCCGGCGAGCCCACCCTTGGGACCACCCAGGAGGAGCTATTCCAGCAAGTCAGCGTCAATTCGAGCTGGATAGACTGGGACCTCGCCTGCGGGGTAAAGACCAGCGGCAGGATCGTCTGCTGGACCTGGGGATCGGACCCAAACGGAGACCCGGAGTCATTGGGTAATGCCGCTCCTCCAGAGGGGAGATTCGAGCAGGTCAGCGTCGGCTCGGTGCACGCCTGCGGCTTAAAGACCGGCGGCCAGGTCGTATGCTGGGGCTGGGGTTCGGACCCACGTGGGGGCCTGGATCCATTCAATAACACAAACACCCCATCTGGAACCTTCCAGCAGGTCAGCGCCGGCCGGAGTCATACCTGTGGCGTGAAGACCGACGGCGAAGTCGTCTGCTGGGGGCTTCATAGTTCCGGTCAAAACACGCCACCGCCCGGAACCTTCCGGCAGGTCAGCTCTGGAGGGAGCTACACCTGCGGAGTGAAGACCGATGGTGAGGTCGCCTGCTGGGGGGATGCCGAATTCGCAGAACACGGTCAAGCCACGCCCCCGCCGGGAACCTTCCAGCAGGTCAGTGCCGGCCAGGATCATGCCTGTGGTGTAAAGACCGACGGCGAGGTCGTCTGCTGGGGTAAAGATAGTTTCGGCCAAGCCACGCCACCGCCAGGAATCTTCCAGGAGGTCAGCATTGGCCAGGGCCATACCTGTGGCGTTAAAGCCGACGGCGAGGTCGTCTGCTGGGGCGCAAGGGGATACTTTGCTGACGTCCCGCCCCCCGCCGGTGCCTTCCGGCAGGTTAGCGCCGGCGAGGATTATACCTGTGGCGTGAAGACCGGCGGCGAGGTCGTCTGCTGGGAGGACGGTCGTGCCAAAGTAGCGCCGGCGCCGGGAACATTCCAGCAGGTTAGCACCGAAAGAGACGAGACTTGCGGGGTGAAGGTCGGCGGCGAGATCGCCTGCTGGGGAGTGCCTTTCTTAATCACCATGCCGCCGGCAGGAACTTTCCGGCAGGTCAGCCTCGGCGGTTTCGGCAACTGTGGTGTGAAAACCGGCGGCGAGGTCGTCTGCTGGCCTCAAAGTGAATATACCACGACCCCGCCAGCGGGGACCTTCCAGCAGGTAAGCGCCGGTTGGGGCCATGCCTGTGGCGTGACAACCGGTGGCGAGGCGGCCTGTTGGGAACTCCAAAAGGGTTCCAGCCTTTATTACTCGCCGCCGCCAGCGGGAACTTTCCAGCAGGTCAGCGCCGGTCCCGGCGGCCACGCCTGTGGAGTGAGGAGCGACGGGGAACTTGTTTGCTGGAGCAAGTACGAAGATGACCATTTTGGTCGCACCACACCGCCGCCTGGGACCTTCCAGCAGGTCAGCGCTGGCGGCAATGTTGATTCCTGTGGCTTGAAGACCAATGGCGAGGTCGTCTGCTGGGGCGGTAACCTTGGCAAAATCCCTGGTCCCTTGGGACCCTTTCTGCAGATGAGCGCCGGCGACTTCCACGCCTGCGGAGTTATGACCAATGGCGAGGTCGCCTGCTGGGGAAATAACGGATATGGCAAAGCTACGCCTCCGCCGGGAACCTTCCAGCAGGTCAGCGCAGGCCAGCATCATACCTGTGGGGTGAAGACCGACGGCGAGGTCGTCTGCTGGGGCCTGGGAGCGGGCAGCAGCTTTAGCGAGGGTGATTCTACGGCCACGGAATCGGATAGCCAGTAGCGGATGTCGCTGGTCTAACGTTGCAAGAATACTGGCGGCCCCGTCTGGTTCGGCAGGGCCAGCCGTCTCTGCCTCGTACCGCTCAATGACTGGTACGGCGTGAACACGGACATTGACGGGCGCGTAGCTAATATTCCCTTCCCGGGAAATGGCGGGGCCACCTGGGTGAGACCTCTAACCTTGGCAATATGCAGTACTGTTGGAGATCGGCTCATCACATTGTTTCGGGACTTCGTTGCAGGACTTCTTGGACACCAGCAGCCTCCCACAGCCGGAACAAAGCGTTAACTCCCGCGGGCCGTCTGCTTCTGGCGCATATCAGCGCGATTTGAAGCCGGGCAGAACCCAAAAGCAAACGCTCCTTTAGTCGAAGCTGGTAGTAGAGGCCGGTTAGCCAGTGTGGTATAGTTGGTTCAACTGGAAAGCGGGAAAATTCGGCCGAAACAGGCGCCCATTCCGGCAAGCAATTGGTAAACAATTTGGGAAGTCTGCGTACAAAGAGGCCAGGTTCGGACCTGCCAGCTTATTGGATTAAAGGCCGCCCCCTTCGCCAGTAATCTTCGCAACTCTTCGGCCCGGCATTTTTAGGTGCCGGGCTAGTTGAACACAGGCGCCAGCGACTTCAATGAACAGTTACTATATTTGGACCATAGGCTGCCAGATGAACAAGGCCGACTCCGAAAGGCTGGGTTCGGCCCTGGAACAACTCGGCCTCCGCCCGGTGGATAGCGCCAAAACTGCCGATGTTATTGTCCTCAACTCCTGCGTGGTCCGCCAGGGCGCCGAGGACAAGGTGGTCGGCAACCTCTGGATGGTCAACCCCCTCAAGAAGAAGCAGCCCGACCGGGTGCTGGCCCTCATGGGCTGCATGGTCGGCCCCAGGACCGACGAACTGCAAAAGCGCTTCCCCGACGTTGACCTGTTCATGCAGCCCCAGCAGTTCGAGCCTCTCTTGCAGTTGGTGGGCGAGCGCAAGGGCCTGGACTGGGAAGGGTGCGTCGGTTCCCTGGCCCCGGCCCACCCGGACGTCACCTGCTACGTTCCCATCATCCACGGCTGCGACCTGATGTGTACTTTCTGCATCATCCCCTACCGCCGGGGCCGCCAGGTCAGCCGACCGGTGGACGATGTGGTACACGAGGTGGAGTTGCTGGTAAACCGGGGCGTGCGCGAGGTGACCGTTCTGGGACAGACGGTGGACGCCTACGGCTACGACCTGCCCGACAAGCCCGACCTGTCCCTGCTGCTCACCCGCCTGAACGATATTGAGGGACTGGACCGCATCCGGTTCCTGACCTCGCACCCGTCCTACATGGACGACCGCATCATCCGGGCCGTGGCCGACCTGCCCAAGGTCTGCGAGCATATCAACCTGCCGGTGCAGGCCGGCGACGATGTGGTGCTGGAGCGTATGCGCCGCCCCTACACCCGCGACCACTACCGGGAACTGGTGGGCCGCATCCGCGACACCATCCCCGGCGTTTCCATGAGCACCGACATAATCGTGGGCTTCCCCGGCGAGACGGAAGAACAGTTCCAGCAGACCATGGACCTGGTTTCGGAACTGAAATTCGACAAGGTCCACTGCGCCGCCTACTCCACCCGGCCCGGCACCATTGCCCACCGCAACATGGAGGACGATGTCCCCAAGGAAGTCAAAGACCGTCGCATGAAGGAACTGGACACTCTCCAGGAGAGTATCCTGCGGGAGACCAACTCGACCCTGGCGGGGCAGTCGGTAGAGGTCCTGGTGGAAGGCCGCAAGCGGGGCAAGTGGCAGGGCCGCACCCGCACCGACAAGCTGGTGTTCATCAACGCGCCGCGCGATGGGGCAGACTCGGACAATGCCGCCGGTGGCATCTGCCCCGGCCAACTGGTAAACGTCGAAATAGACCATACCAGCCCCTGGGCATTGCAGGGGAAACCGTTGTAGGGGAAACCGTTGCTGAGGGATTCGCTGTAGCCCAACAGATGCCCAGCAGGCCCAGCAGATAGTATATGTGCTGCCCGCTCAATCCGCGTCACTTCAACCGTCCCGTGGACAGAATGCGAGAAACGCCATGACCAGCAAATTGACAAGACAAGCTGCAGCGCCCGAAAGGCTTGAGCAGTTTCCCGACTTTCCGCCCAGGGATGATATGCAGAACGCCATCTACCTTAATGACGACGGCCATCAGCCGGCATTGCGCCTGCATTTCGGCAACCGGGAAGATGTCCTGGTGCTGGCTGAAGTCCCGGTCCAGTGGTATCCCAGCCGCACTGTCCGCATACCCGACTTGACCGTGGCCTTCAACATTAGCCGGCCTGGTGTCATCGAACGCCGCGGCTATTCCATCGAGGAACACGGCAAGCCGCCGGACTTCGTGCTGGAAATAGCGTCGCCTTATACCGCCCGGAACGATTACACCTACAAGCGGTTGGACTATGCAGCCTTTGGCATACCCGAATATTGGAGGTTTGACCCCACCGGCGGACAACTCTACGATGCTCCCCTGGCCGGGGACCGGCTGGTGGACGGCGTATATCAGCCCATAGACATCATCCGCGGCGCCGACGGCAACCGGTGGGGACACAGCACGGTTCTCAACCTGACCCTGTGCTGGGAAAACGAAAAGCTGCGCTGGTGGGACCCGGTAGCCCGTAGTTACCTGAGAACCCACGAGGAGGAAGCAGCCGGCCGCAGAACTGCCGAGGCCGAGCGACAACGGGAAAGCCAGGCCCGCGCCGCCGCCGAGGCTCGTGTCCAAGAACTGGAAGAGGAACTGCGCCGACGGGAAGAATGAAAATCCATAACGGCTACTCCCAGAAGTAATCCCCATCGGTCCCGTTCAGCCTTTCCGAACGTCAACCTACTCCTTACCGAGGAAGTGAAAATGGCAACAAAGCCCAGGATGCCAACCATACCCCTGACCGAAATCGAACACGCCGCCTTCTGCCGGCCCGAGGACGAACTGCCCGCCAAGTCCCTGGCCGAAGAAATCGCCATCAACGTCCGGTGGCAGAAAATACCCCCGGAATATCTCCGTTGCTCGCCGGAAGAACTGGACCGGCGCATCCACGACGTGCGTCAGAAGCTGGGTACCGACGTTACCATCCTCGGCCACCACTACCAGCGCGAGGAAATCATCAAGTACGCCGACTTCCAGGGCGATTCCTTCCTGCTGTCCCAGGAGGCCGCCTCCCGGCCCGAGGCCAGCTTCATCGTCTTTTGCGGCGTTCACTTCATGGCCGAGACCGCCTGCATCCTTTGCGCGCCCCACCAGCAGGTAATCCTTCCCAACATCACCGCCGGCTGTTCCATGGCCGACATGGCCCCCATGGACGACGTGGAAGATGCCTGGGACGACCTGCAGGACGTGCTGGGCGACCACGGCGGCATTATTCCCGTTACCTACATGAACTCCATCGCCGGCATCAAGGCCCTGTGCGGCCGCAACAACGGCGCCGTCTGCACCTCCTCCAACGCCACCGCGGTGCTGGAGTGGGCCTTCAGCGAGGCCGACCGCGTCCTCTTCCTGCCCGACCAGCACCTGGGCCGCAACACGGCCCTGAAGCTGGGCATACCCCTGGACAAAATGGTGGTCTGGAACCCCTTCAAGCGGCTGGGCGGCAACACCGAAGAGCAGCTGCGCCACGCTAAAATGGTCCTCTGGCAGGGCCACTGCTCGGTGCATACCCGATTCACTCCCGCCCAGGTCCAGTCCGCTCGCGAACGCTATCCCGACATCAACGTCCTGGTTCACCCGGAATGTCCCATGGAGACCCTTCAGGTTGCCGACATGAACGGCTCCACCGAGTTCATCCGCAAGACCATCAACGAGGCCCCGGCCGGCAGCCAGTGGGCCGTGGGCACCGAGATAAGCCTGGTCAACCGCCTGGCCCTGCAGAACCCGGACAAGACCGTCTTCTGCCTGGACCCGGTCAGTTGCCCCTGTTCCACCATGTACCGCATCCATCCCGCCTACCTGCTGTGGGTGCTGGAAGGCCTGGCCGCCGGCGAGGTCAGCAACCGCATAACCGTCCCCGAAGACACCCGCCGCGAAGCCAACGTAGCCCTGGAGCGTATGCTGTCGTTGCGGTAGAGCGTATATCCAGGGCCGTCAGTTTGGGCAGTCCAAATCAACGGCAAGGAGTTCAGCGCCCCTGTTGGTTCGGGTGTGTAGCGGAGGGAAGGAAATCGAGAAAGGTGGTAAGAGCACAGCCATGTCGAGTGACGAAGCGGAAGACCTTTTCCAGGATGACTTGCAGGACTTGGAATTCGCGGACAATCCCGAACCGAGGTGCCCGGTTCTGATTATCGCCGATTGCAGCGGTTCAATGTCCGGTGAGCCCATGAATGCAATGAATCGTGGCGTAGATGCCCTGTACCAGGCGATAAACGACGATGAGATAGCGCGCAACCGGGTGGAAATTGCCCTCTTGTCCTTTGGTACCTCTGCCAGGGTGGAAAGGCAATTTGCCACGGTTGATTCTGTATCGAGAACCGACATGGACGTAGCCGGGGCCACCAATATGCACTTGGCCATCCAGCAGGGTTGCGACCTGCTGGAAGAACGGAAAGAAATGTATCGGGTGAACGGTGTGCCCTACTTTAGGCCCATCATAGTGCTCTTCAGTGATGGATTGCCGACGGGGACCGCAGAGGAGACCGCAGCAGCTAATCGGCGGCTCGTCGAAATGGAGAACGCGGGCCAACTGGTAATCTTCAAGGTGGGAGTAAATGCCCAGGCGGTAGATGCGATGCGGAACGTTCTACCAAACCCGGCCTCCAGTTTCCAGCCGCTGCAATTGGATAACTTGCGGTTCAGCGACTTCTTTGTTTGGTTGAGCCGGTCCGTGTCCGCCATTTCCCGCAGCACCCCCGGCGATTCAGTAAACCTACCTCCCACCGATTGGGCTTCTATTCGTGTCTAGCTGGGAAAAAGCCGGTTTTAAGGGGCTTCCCTCCGGTTCCCGATTTCGGCTCGGCACTGCCAGCCGTCGCGGAGACTCTCACAAGCTGGAGGACTCGCCTAATCAGGACAACGCAGTCGCGACCGGGACGTATAGCCGCCAGGTCGGGAGCGTTGCGATACTTGCGGTAAGCGACGGCGCGGGATCCGCCAGCCAATCCCACTACGGCTCCCGCGCCGCCTGCGCCGGTGCTGTAGCCAGTCTCCAACGTCAATTACAGAACAAGCCTCCGATAGCCTTCAAGAGTCACCTGATGCGGAGCTGCTTGCAGCGCGCCGTGCGCCATGCCAGGCGGGAATTGATTTCAAAGGCCCGGCAAAAAGGCGCTTCCAATTCTTGCGACCCCATCAGGGAGCATGCCTGTACGCTGATGGTGGCTGTTTTGACTCAAGACACTGTAGGGGTAGCCCATGTGGGCGATGGTTGCGTGGTGGCGGGAAACGGCGCGGAATGGCAGTTACTGAGTGAGCCGGAAAATGGCGAGTTCGCCAACGAGACTTCCTTCCTGACCGACCCGCGAAACTTGCCTCGGGTTCGGATAGCGCCCGCATCGGACATAAACTGCCTGGCGGTGATTACCGACGGTTTGCAGGGCGTCGCTTTGACTTTAGGTTCAGTTCCTTACGAAAGGTTCTGGACGCCCCTGTATAACGCTCTAAACAGGAACACCGACTCGCCCCCCGGTGCGGTGCTGGAATCCTTGTTGCAGAGGGTGGGGCAGTCGGGAAAAGCCAGCGACGATTGCACCATCGCGGTTTGCATGAGGCAGCCATGAGGAGATAAACCCTTGTCGCCCATGACCACGGGAGGGTTGATTGCCGCCGGCGGTGAAGGCGCCGTTTATGAAGACGCCCAAGATGGCGCAATGGTCATCAAGGCGCTGCATCCCCAGTTTGCAACACCGGACCGAGCCGCTAAATTACGGGCAATGTGCGACAACCCGCCGGCAAACTGGCAAACCCTGGGTTGGCCGGTTGCCGTTGAAGCCGATGCCAGCGGCATTCGGTACCGAATGCCCAGGGCCCCCCAGAGCGCCGCTACCGCATATCGTTTCATTAGCGCAAACGAGCGCCGCCGGTTGCCTGGTATCTGCCAAAGCTACGAGTATCGGGCAAAGGTCGGTGTTAATATAGCCGAAGCCTTGCGGGGCCTGCACGCGACCCATGTGCGCATTGGCGACGTGAACCCCTCCAACATTCTGGTGGACGGCAATGGAGCGGTTACGCTTATCGACTGCGATAGTTTCCAGATACCCGGCCCTCCAGGTCACCAACCGTACCCCTGCGTGGTGGGGAGTCCCGAATACACTGCCCCGGAAATCGACGACTTCAGAAGGCAGTTCCGCTCCCAAGACAGCGACAACTTCGCGCTGGCCGTGCTTTTGTACCAGCTTTTGGGTAACGGCAGCCATCCCTATCAGGGCATTGACGCCTCCCCGCAAGATGCCGTTTCCAACATCAGGGAACGCATTAAGCAACACCGTTTCGCTCACCAACCGGCAGGAAGCCGGTGGAGACCCACTCCGGGACAAATGCGTAGCTGGCAGGCGATGCCGGAGCAGGTTCGAGACGCTTTTCGACAAGCCTTTTCGCCGGGAGCCTCTCAAATAGGCCGCCCCACTGCAGATGCCTGGGTAATTATCCTCACCGACAACCCGGCCGCTCTTCCAGTTCCTACTCTTCAGCCAGCCGGATCCCGGGGCAACACCCCAATGACGCCACCTGCCTGGCAAGTAGGAAATACAACGTTGCCGGCGCAGCCGGGCACAATGCCACGTCAGTCGGCCGGGACTCTTGCACCGGGAAGACCGGGTCTCAGGCCCAATCCGCAGCGTCCCCAGGTCGCAGGACAATTTCCGGCCGGCCAAACCGGCCAACTGTATCCGCCCTTCCGATTTCCTGCCTCCCGCAGGCAACTTTCTTTAATCGCTTACCGGTTCTTTCGCCAGGCCGCGTTAAACTGGCGTGTAAGTATTCCGGCGGCGGCGGTCGGTTTGCTTCTGGCATGGGTGTTTTCGGAGACTGGTGGGGACCTTACCTTCGATACTCTGGGAACGCAGCAGGCAGCACCGGCGCCGGCCGTCATATCCACGGCGCCCACGCCGGCGGCCCTGGCTGGTTCCCCGGATTCGCCGACAGGCGCTGATACAACGACTGCCGGCGTTGCGGAACCGGGCCCGGACTCGGCCGCAGTAGCGCCGCTGATTCCCTTGCCTGGTGCCGCTACCCCAACGCCTGTACCAACCACTACACCCTTATCAACTGCCACTCCCATTCCCACTGCAACGGCAACTCCTACTCTGGTTCCCACGCCTTCACCCATCCCAGAGCCGGTTCCCGCGCTCTTGCCGATGGCCATACCAACGCCAGAACCCACACCCACCCCTCTGCCTGGTTCCCTGTCTCAACCCACACTCACTCCCGTAGGGCCGGAGGCATCCGTACTCCCCGAAGGCGGCTCACCCGGCACGGACGCCTCCATATACGGCCAGGGGTTTGAACCTTCGGCGCCAGTGAGCCGGGTGTCTATCGGCGGAATAGATATCACCCCGTCACCCAAGCCCGTTGCCGACGAGAGCGGCAACCTGTACTTCAACATTCTCATCCCGGGAGTGGACGGCGGGCTTCAAATCATCGAGGTGCAAGTGGGTAAGGAGACCGCCGCCACCAGTTTCCACGTCCTGGTCACGCCCACGCCCCCGCCCACCATAACACCAACGCCGGCGCCGACCCGGGTGCCCCGGGCGCTGCAACACGCCAGGCATTCCGACGCCCACTATACGGTCAACGTCCCCACCGGCTGGCCTGGTGGCCGCGTAACCTTCTTTGCCAGGGCATATTCGGGCCCGCCGGGGCCGTGGGTGCAGGCAAACACCATCAGGGGAGCTACCAGGTACGAAATCAAATCCCTGAAAGACGCGGGCGTAAACCTGGTAGGCACCTATTTCAAGGAGCGGTATTCCTCGGAAGAGCTATGCGGCGCAAGGGGTTTCGTCACAATAAGGGAAAGCGCCTTGGTGACGCATTACCCTGGAACCGGAATAGCCCTCCACGTTGACGTATGCGAGGCCGACTTGCCCCTGGAATCGGAAGCGGGCCTCACCAATGAAGACGTAAGCCACGAAATCATCCGGAGCCTGCAGAAGCAGAACTGAAAAAGGCTGGGGGCCGATGCGCCTTTGCCCTTCACAATAGTATCCATGAGGCAATCGGCATCCTTGACAACCAACGTCCCCAAGTTACAATTGCCCTGAAGCTGGGAAATTCAGATAGCGAATCAGGTCAAGAAACAGATAACTAAACAGGTAACAAAGGAGAAGAAACTATGCCGTTTTACGAGAGAGGCGATGTCAGAATCCACTACGATGAGGTCGGGTCCGGTTTCCCCCTGCTGGTTACGCCGGGTGGCGGCCTTAACTCCATCATGAGCGGCTGGCCCCGCCAGGTCTTCAACGCCATGGAGGTCTTCAAGGACGACTTCCGCTGCATCACCATGGACCAGCGCAATGCCAACGGCGGCCAGTCCACCGGCCCGGTCCAGGTTGATGACCCCTGGGGCGCTTTTGCCGACGACCAGTTGGGGTTGATGGACCACCTGGGCATCCGGGAGTTTTTCTTCATGGGCTACTGCATCGGCGGCCCCTTTGCCATGAAGCTCATCGAGCGGGCCCCCGAGCGGGTGCTGGCCGCCGTCCTCTGCCAGCCCGTGGGCCATTCCGACAAGACCCCCGACTCCATGTATAACTCCGGCACGGATGTCTGGGCTCCCGAACTCATTGCCAACCGTCCCGACGTCACCATGGAGATTGTCGAGCAATACCTGCACAACCTCTATCGCGTCCAGCCCGATTTCATGTACTGCGTCTCCCGGGACTTTGCCCGCAACTGCCAGACCCCGCTGCTGGTAATGCCCGACGACACTCCCTCCCACTCCTACGAGGCCGCCATGGCCATGGTGGAGTTGGCCCCCAGGGCCCAGGTAACGGCCTACCCCTGGAAGGAAGACGAGACTCTCTTCCGCGAGACCATCAACCAGGTACGCGACTTCCTCCAGGCCCACCAGCCCACCGCCGCCGCCCGCTAGCTGCAAACTCCGCTCCGGGCCGGCAATGCCGGCCCGGGGCGTCTGCCAGATTAACCCATCCGAAACGATGGGCAACGCACTAACCCGTCATCCCTGCGAAGGCAGGAATCCGAACCCCAGCCTGTCCAGGTTCCCGCCTGCGTAGGAACAACGGATTGGGCCGGCCCAGGCATCGTCTCAAACTTGCCAGGCCGTAGGGGCGCACGGCCATACGCCCCTACACTGCACCAATAAACAACCCCGACAGTCCGCTCATGGTGAGCCCGTCCAACCACCGAAGGGTTAACGTCAGAGGCCGCTCATGGTGAGCCTGTCGAACCAACGGGGTTAACGTGACAGGCCGCTCATGGTGAGCCCGTCGAACCACCAAAGGGCCGGCCCCTCGACAAGCTCATGGTGAGCGGAAATACTATCCATCATTTCAAATAAGTTGAACCACTAGTTTCATATCCGCCACTGATGGGGCCGGAGGAAACGCTCCGGTCCGGCGGAGCTTGGCTTGCTCTCATCGTCTCCTCGATGGCTATGCGGACAGCGTAGAACTGGTGGTAGCCTGCCATCTTCTTGACCAGCTTGCCGCTGCCGTCATCGTCAAAGACGATGAAGTCGCGAAGCAATGACAGGAACTGTCCGAGTTCGCAGGCGCCTTCCGGCAGCACCCGCAGTTCCGACAGTCCACCCTCGGCCAGGGTTTCACCGTTAATAGTGCGCCAGGGCTTGAACCATTCCTTGCCTGCGGTGCGGGCGCCAACGCGGGCGGCGAGGCCATCCGAGACTATCAGGACCTCGTTCATGGAGAAAAGATTGGGAAGTTCTGCCGTTTAGGTCTGGAGTTGCTGCCATGCGGTCCAAACGTCCGCTTCCTCGTCAACCGGGTTTTTCAACTCGATAATAGCCAGGGGCAGGCCGTTGACGAAGAGGACCACGTCGGGGCGGCGGTGGTTCCGATTCCCTTGGGCGGTCTCGGTGACGGTGAACTGGTTAACGGCCAGCCAGTCGTTGGCCGCCCAGTTGTCGAAGTCAATAACCCGGGCCTGCTCCCCGCGGCTCGCGCCGTCTCCGGACCGATACTAGACGTTGACGCCGTTGACCAACATCCGGTGGAATACCCGTTTGCGAGCCTCCAGCGTGGCCCCTTCCGGCTGGGTCAGCTTGCGGAAAGCATCATTCAGCGCCGAGTCCGGCAGGTGAGGATTCAGCCGGCCCAGGGCATTTCGCAGCCGTTGCTCCAGGACCACCTGGCCGTAGTCGTCCCGTTCCGCCCCGGGCGCATCCGGGGCAATATCCGGGCCGTGGGCCACCCGCCACCCAATGGTCTCCAGCCATCCCAGGGCAGCAGCTTCTACGGTGGATTCGGAGAGGGTCACTCTACCGCCTCGCACGGTCCGAATCGAAGCCTATCAAAGCTCAGGAAGCCTTCAAACACGCTTACTTCTACCATCCATGAGTTAAACCTGGTTGGCAGCTTCGATGCGGAGGATACAGTAACTCGGTAGGAGGATGGCCAACTGTCCCCAGAAGCCACCAACTCATGGACACGTTGGTTTGTGACTATTCTGATGACTCTCCCATCAAAACTGAACGTCATTCCAGCCTCATTACCGGGCCAAGACAGGTCTTCCAACAGATTGCGCCGCAAGACTCGGGCGTAGTCCCGGTCGATTCGGCACTTGGGGCAAGCCTCGTAGGCCCGCCGCCTTTCGTAGGCGTCGCGTCCCTCAATTACAGACCAAACGAGGTCCCAGTTACTCTCGCCTTCGATAAACCAATCCGGTAAGGGTTCCAGTTCGGACCTGTGAGATCGAAGGACGAAGCTGATCCATGCGGCGGCTTCCGAAGAAGTTCTCAGGTTAAAGGGAATTTGACCTTCTACTATAGAAAGACCGCGGTCATCCCCACGATAGCCGGTTAGTTCAACCACGGGCACATTGAAGCTGTTCAGCGTTGGGCTAGCGACCAGGTCGAAATCAGCGAACCTGTAGCAGACGCTCACCAACGGGGACTGATGCATTTGTGGCACCATCCAGCGCATGGAAGGCGGAACTTGGATTACTGGCGGCCTGTCCTCGAAACTCAGATCAAGCAATATTTCCAGAGTGCTCATTCTAGTGACTCCTCAACACCTTCCGCTTTCTCCACCCGCAACTCCCCCGAAACCAGCTTCGGCAACAGCGATTCCCGCTGGGCGACAATGCTGCGGGACTCAAGGTCAGTTGAAATTTGCCTCGTCAACAATTCCTCAAGGGTATCGCCGGTAGCTTGAAGCAGGACACGGTCGGGCACTACACATTTCGCATCCCTGAGATGTTCACGCTTGATATGCCCCATAGTTGTGGCCTTGTCAGAGGCAATGTCCTGGAATTCTGGCAGATGGTACTCAATACAAGACAAGTAGAACCACTTCGGGTATTTTTCTGACGTGACTTTGAACAAGTGCTGGTTAAGAGCCGCGCGGCCGCCGCACCAAACCTTGACCATCAGACTGCCTGACCATGAGAAGACTACATCTCCATCGTCAATAATGCAGGCATCATTAATGTTCTCGGAAGCCCACTCTTCCTCACCTGCACGTCCACTCCTTAGTTGAGCAATCTTAATGACGGGCAAACGGCCCTCATCGTCTCTTGGCCGGAACTTCTGCAAGGCAAGTCCGTTCTGAAAACTAGCTATTTCATCCAACGCCTTCACCCCCCACCCCTCCGGCACCTCCCCCAACTCCGTATCCACCAGCCGGTCGGGGAACAAGTCCCACAACTCCGGGGGCAAGTAGGGTTCCCGGCCTTCCAGCTTAGCGCGGACGGGACCGAAGTCCACGAACCAGTCCTTGTAGGTGGCCCGGGCCATTTCCTCCAGGGTCTGGTTCATCCGCCGGTTAAGCTCAATCCTGTCGTCCAGGGCGCCGAGGATGTGGGCGATGGCGCGTTGTTCCGGGAGGGGTGGGAGCCCTACCACGATGTTCTCCAAATCATGCCTGGTGACGTGACCTAGTCCCGTGGTCTGCTTGTTCCTTGCAATTCCCACAAAGTTTGGTTTCAGGTATTTGAGCAAATAATAGAAAAAGACTCTGTCAATGCCTGTGTCTGGAGTGACTCGGAACACGTGCTGATTCAGCCAGCTCACTGGACCATTCCACCAAAAGGCATCTATCGAAGTCTCGAGTTGTCCCGACCAGGAAAACAATAGATCCCCAGGGCTAACGAGAACTGAGATGTCGAAACTCTGCTGAGTAAATTTGGTCTGGCCCGTTATGCCTCCCCTGATTTCCGCAATCTTGATGACAGGCATTCCCGTGGCACTGAATTGAATGTTCCGGAAGGCAAGGCCATTGACCCATTGGTCTAATGCATGAAGAGGCCGTTCCTCCCAATCCCCGACAAAACTGGGCTGGTAAAGCCAGTCAATTTGGTTATTTGAAACGAAAGTGGTCAAATGCAACCATTTACCCTATTCAGGATTGGTTTCTGCCAAGAATTCTTGCCCGAGCCTCACGAGCAGACACAAGGTTGATCTGCTCCTTCACTATGTTGTCAAGTCCCTTACCCTCCGAATAATCAGCTGCTGTGATACATTGGACTCTTCCTTCAGCTATAAAATTAGCTGCTTTTTCGCGTGCTAGCCTTGATCGTGGCCTAAAGACGGCGATTGATAGCCCGCCAAGGTCTTTTATCAACCGGAAACAGGGAACGTCAGTCTCACCATCTCCAATGTATATCATGTTTTCAAAAGGAACCGGGCGTTCCTTTAGTTCCACAAACCGATTAATATCTCGGTCGTCACTTACGTCGTGGGCTCCCTTGTTTATGCGGAATATGAACTGTGTCTTGGTAGTGAAGTTAATCGCCAAAGCAGGCCAGCAAGCAACGTCGTTCTCGTCATATAAGAACTTTGAGGCATATATCTTCTTGAACTTCGTTGCGATTTTTGTACCTTCGATTATTTCCGAATTCCCGGAGGAAACGATGTAATGCTCAATGTGTATACCAGATTCCTTGCCATACTGATCCACTCGATCGAACCAGGTCTCAACTCCATCAAAGAAATCAATTGTTGCTCCTCGGTTCCTGAAGTCTTGAGGGTGAACTGGTTTTCTCGCTGCCCTAGCCTTTTCCAGCATCAAGTGCATATACATTAGAATTCGGTCAGCTTGATGTGCCTTGGCGAGTTGGTCGACTTCGGCCCAAAAGTCACTCGCCTTCATCCCAATGTCTGGGATGAAGCTGTTTTCCTGCAAGTTGCCTGGGGCTAAAGTTCCATCGAAGTCGTAAACCAGAGCCATTTGTGTGTTCTTGCTGGGCATGAATCCTTATCCCTCCTCAAACCACCGCCGCACTTCCCCCGTCCCCACAAACTGGGACAAGGACCGGTAGTTTCCTGAAGCATAGCGTACCCGCCCCGCAACTATTGCCGGGTGAACGCCGGCTTGCGACGCCATTGCTATTACCGCCATGGGCGACGGGTCCACCAGCAAGACACCTTCATCCCACACCTCCGGCGGTATCAGGGCGTCCTGGGCCCAACGGTCCGCTTCCTGTTCTTTGCTATCGCCGCCGCCCATTTCGACGTTCTGGAGATTGTGGTCATCCACGAACCCCCTTTCTCCGCTGCAATCGCCCAGGTGCAGGCCCACGTGGGCCAGTTCGTGCAGCAGGGTGTACCAGAAGTTATCTATCCGGTCATAACGCAGGGTAAGCCCGATAACCGGCCGGCCATCGTGGGACTTCAGGGCGGCTCCGTCCAGGTAGGTACGGGGCAGGTGGGGTACGTATTCCAGGGCAATGCCCCGCTGGAATAGAAAATCCCTGGCCCTGACCGGTCCATTCGGCAGCGCGCTCATTTGCGCCACCTGGCGCAGCAATTCGGGGTTGACGACCCCAGCCTGGTAATTGGCGTGATAGTTCTGTGCGTTGGCCTGGGCCAGTACCTGCCAGCACCAGGCCCGCAGGGCGTGGTCGTCGGTCTTGGCGTTGATGCGTCGGTCATCGTTCTTCCGGTAAAGGGGAGCCAAAGCGAATTCCCGTCCCCCGGCCCGCTCAATCAAGGCGCCAATCAGTTCTTCCGCATGGTCTTTCAGGTTTCTGGCATCCTCAATCCACCCCGCTTTTGCCATGGCCTTCAGGGGGAAACGTGAGAATTCCATTCCAGGTATTGCATCCGGCAAACTGGCTCCTGGCTCCTGCAACAACACGTCGGCGGGTATGCCCAGGTGTTGGTGAAGTGCCCTGGCCATGGACATGGTAATTGCCCTCTTACCCGCCAGCACTTCAGAGACCTTGGCCCTGCTGCCAATGAAGGGAACCAGGTCCCGTGGGGTCAGATTGGCCTGGTCCATGCGAAACCTGATCGCGGATATAGGGTCGGGCAGGGGAATGGGATGGTGTCTGCTCTCGTAGTGTTCCACCAGGTCCAGCAAGACGCTAAGTTCATCATCCTCCGGCGTACCCGGTTCGGCGTCGAATATTTCTTCAATCCGGGCCAGTGCAGCTTCCAGGTCTTCATCCGTTCTAATTGGCTTTATGGCGCTCATAGTCCCACCTTCTCAACGTCAATACGGTCATACTCCGCGTGGGCCCCCAACCATTTGATGTAAACCGCTCGGCGCCCGTAGTTTATCCAGGCTACCAACCGGTACCGGTTCCCGGAAATGTTGAATATCACCCTGTTGTCTCTTACGATGCTTGCGTTGGGGAACTGGTCCTTGAGATGAGCTGGGTTCGCCCAATCCGCCGTTGCCACCTCCTTGACCCATGCTCGTAACGATTGTTCTGAGTCGGGGTGTCGCTTCCAGGATTCACGGAGCGTTTTCTCGGAGATAATCCGCACAACTAAAGCACCCTCACTTCCCACAATGTATAATACTAAAATGTTCCCAAAAAGCAAATATAAGCCGACAAGAGGGGTCAATGGTGGTATTGCTACCCCGGGCTTAAACATCCGAGTGGCCGAGTATGATATTGACATACGATAGGTGGTTGGTGTCGTTTATTATGACTCCCTGGTGTGGTCTCCCTGTCGATGTGGACGGGTAGGCGCAAGCCAACATACCACCTCGAACACCCGGAGTATCGCAAATGTCCCAACCCAGCCAATTATTGGCCGTCCCAATTATCCGGGGCCAATGCCCTACGGATACCAGTGCGTCGGCGTTGTCTAGCTCGTCAACCTGGCTCGCTAAAGTGTTGCGCTCCAGGTGAGCGGCGGCGTTATTGATGGGGGTATGCCAAGTCGAATCAATAGTCCAGTGGAAGTCGTAATACATGCCGCCGCCAGTCCAATGGGACAGAGCGCCGGGCATGGCCAGGTTGTGGTCGGAGTCGCTCCCGTCAGCTTGCACGTTGTCACCGTTAGAGCTCACCAGGACAACGCATGCCAGTAAAGCTAAGACAAGAAAGTCCAGTTAGGAAAACGCAAGTAGGGTTTCATACATCCTCGATTCAATGGGGTGGGTATTGAAGCCTATTCCAGGCCGGCGGCGATGGCAGCCTTGAGAGCGTTCACGGTTAACGAGTCGCCGTGGGTTTTAGCGGCAGCCAACTGGGTGCTGTCGGCAGTGGCATTCGCCTCTGGGCCAGGACTCCATTTCTGTATATGGTCCAGTGGTACCCGCCAAGCGTTAGCGCCATCGATCACCCAAGTTTGGGTGCCGGCGTAGGTGGCTATCTTGCCCCCCAGGATACCCAGCTCTGCATCGGTGTACTGCACCTTGGCAGGGTCGTCCAGGAACTCGCCTTCTCCTACGAAGGACAGATACACGAAGGTTATGTACTCTTTCCCGATATCCGGCTGGCCGTTGGGCAATGCCTTAAAGGACATGAACTTGTAATCAGTCGGCAGGTTGCCGTACAGCGTCTCTTTGATTTCCAACGACGTCACGACCCGAATCAATGGAGTGTCATCCCGGTAGTAGAGGTCTGGGTTTTTGCGCATGGGCCAAACGTGATCATCGGGCGTCTTGATGTCTTGGTGCGACAGCACTTTGACTCGCACTATAGCGTCTAGCTTGTTCTTGTTGGTGCTGACGTAGTTCGTAACCTGAGTCGGCAGGCTGACCACAGGTTCGGCTGCCGTTTCCCCTACCGCTCTCGCTATTGGCGTAGGATCGGGGGCCAACGTCGGGAAAGGGGTGAAGGGAGGTGGATTCGTGGGCAGCACGTAATCCGCAGGGATGGGGGAGGCGGGGGGTTTGTCAGCAGGGGCAGGCCAGTCCGCGGGGCGCGCTGGCATCGGAATGAATACCTGCTCAGTATCCCCGGAAACCGGAGGAGGGGGAGATGGCTGATACCCGCCCGGCTTCCAGTCAGGGACGCCGCTGTCCTGGGGAGCAAAGGGTACGCTAGTAGACTGTTCCCCGGGTAACGAGAACCTCTGCGCCGGGTCTTGTATGGCTCCGCTCAGTGCTGATGGGGTTCGTCACCGGGCCCGCAGGTGTCATCAGCGCCTGTGGGCCCCTCTCTTTGCCGAACAAGAGACTAAATGGCCGGATAGCTTCCTGCCAATACTGACCGGGGCTTAATCCGAAGGAACCTTCAACAACGTGACTGGGTTAGGAATGCGGGAGATCGAGCCAGCCGCTCAGTTGTCAGGTAAGAAGCCCAGCCTTGCCAGGTTCTCCGCAATGGCCGCATCCAACCGCTGCGCCTCCTCCTGCTGCTCCCGCCACTGGGCGGTCAGCCGGACCATCTTTTCCTGGAAGGGCTCGCCGTCGTCTTCCTGCGGAGCCGTGCCGACATACCGTCCAGGAGTGAGGACGTGGCCGTGCCTGCGGATTTCCTCCAGCGTGGCGGTCTTGCAGAAGCCGGGAACGTCGCGTAGTCTCCGGTGTCGGTCCGCCAGGCGTGGTAGGAGTCGGCAATACTGGCTATATCTTCGGCGGACAGGTCCCGGTGGGTGCGGTCCGCCATGTTGCCCAGCTTCCGGGCATCCATGAACAGCATCTCGCCGGACCGCCTCTCTCCGGCAGTGCGGCCCTTGCGCAGGAACCAGAGGCAGGCCGGTATCTGGGTGGACCGGAACAACTGCCACGGCAGGGCAATGACTCAGTCCAGCAGCCCGACCTCGACGATGTTCTCTATGAAAGCCAAAGACGGCACAAACATGCCCGATGAACCGCAGCAAGGATCGTAAACCCGCCCATTGAATGGCTCCAGCATCTCCACCAACAGGCGAATTGGGATGTGTCTCTCTTCAATGGATATCTTGCTTGCAAGACATGCAGCAGAAGGATAGGTCCCCGTAAGCTCTGTTGCCACGAAGAAACCTGGTTATAGGACACTACAGATACAAAACAGGGGAATATCGGAGAAGAACAGGGCTGAAAAAGATGTAAAACTGGCGGAGAGAGCGGGATTCGAACCCGCGATACCCTTGCGGATATACCGGTTTTCGAGACCGGCGCCTTCAACCACTCGGCCACCTCTCCGCGTCGGCGGGAAGCAAGGTTGACGGAAAGCGACGTTGGTCGGCCGGCTGCGCTATGGTCTGACCCGGCGCGGCCCATCCTTTGCCGCCTTCACAACCCTGTATATTCTAGGCCCGCCGCCCGTTGGCTGGCAAGGCGCACGCCCCGCCCCGCAATCTCCCCCGCCGCTACTGTTAGGCTCAAACAAACTGACGGTCAATATTCCCGCTCACCCTGAGCCTGTCGAAGGGCCGCCGCCCAGGGCAAACGCATTTTGAGTCGGGGATGTGATTCGCGACAAACCCGTCGTTCCCGCGCAGGCGGGAACCTCGAACCTGGCAAGTAATGCATCAGGTCCCCCTTAACCTTCGGGAATCCGGCTAGATGGGAGAATGCGTTTGCCCTGGCCCCGCCCCGCAATCTCCCCCGCCACTGCTGTTAGACTCAAACAAACTGACGGTCAATATTCCCGCTCACCCTGAGCCTGTCGAAGGGCCGCCGCCCAGGGCAAACGCATTTTGAGTCGGGGATGTGATTCGGGCCTAACCCGTCGTTCCCGCGCAGGCGGGAACCTCGAACCTGGGAACTACGTTTTTCTGAAACGGCAACCACCTACCCTTGGTTTCAAAGCTAAAATGCGATATCCCTACCCCCAGTCTCCTCCTGCCGCCGCCAGGCCTCCCCGACCTGCGCCTGACCCTGGCTGCTACGCCCCCCGAATCCAGTCCGCCACCCGCTCGGCGATCATTATGGTGGTGGCATTGGTGTTGGCCCTAACGCAGTCGGGCAGCACCGAAACGTCCACCACCCGCAGTCCCTCCAGGCCGTGCACCCGGCAATACTGATCCACCACCGCCATCCCGTCCGCCGCCGGGCCCATCTTGCACGTGCCAGATATGTGCTGCGTGGTGGTCACGTTCCGCAGCAGCCATTGGTCCAGCGCGTCGTCCGAGGCCAGGTCCTCCTCGGTGGGGCTGATGCACCCCTCCACAAAGGCCCGGTACTCCTCGCCTTCCAGCAGCTTCAGGCACAGCCGCACTCCCTCCCGCATCCGCTCCCGGTCCCACGGTTCCTGCAGGTAGTTGTAGTCCAGCGCCGGCTGCTGGTACGGGTCGGTGGTGGCCAGCTTCAGCTCCCCGGCTCCCTCCGCCAGTTCCAGGATGCACGTGAACCGGATTCCCTCGCCCTCCAGCGGGTCGCCGCCCATGGGCGACGAAAAGGACGACTGCAATATCTGCATGTCGTTGCGGTCGTCGGAACCCGCGGCGGTGTACCGCAGGGCCAGTTGAGTCCGGGGCGCCTCCGGGTCCATGGGAAAGTCGGGACTGACCCGTACCGGCACCCGCACGTTGGGATGGTCCCGCAGGTTCTGCCCCACCCCGGGCAGTTCGTGCCGCACCTCGATGCCCATTTCCTGCAGGTGGTCCGCCGGCCCCACGCCGGACAGCATCAGCAGTTGCGGCGAACCCACGGCCCCGCCGCAGCAGATTATCTCGTCCCCTTCCACCACGAACTTGTCGCCGCCGCTTTCCACCTCGACGCCCACAACGCGCTTTCCGTCAAGTATCAGCCGGTGCGCCGTCACCCCGGAGCGCACCGTCAGGTTCAGCCGGTGCCGCACCGGGTTCAGGTA
This sequence comes from Dehalococcoidia bacterium, assembly GCA_034423215.1. Lineage (GTDB taxonomy): Bacteria > Chloroflexota > Dehalococcoidia > Lucifugimonadales > UBA3495 > Bin22. Next base: position 71,322 of record DAOUIY010000025.1, on the reverse strand, counting down.
GGTCAGCGACGTGCTCATGCGGATGCCGTCCGGGTTGTTCATGGGAATGGGGCCCACGCCGCCGGAGTCCGGGTGGTTCATATCCGGGTCGTGGGGATAGCCCTCGGCCAGGCAGGCCTGGTAAAAGGCCTGCTGGGCCGGCAGCCAGGTCTCTTCCTTGTGGCGGCGCACCGGAATCGGCCCGTCAAACCCGTGAAAGTCGTCGTGGATGTCCGTGTCCGTCTCCAGCTTGCGGAAGTAGGGCAGCGTCTTGACGAAAGACCACTCGTCGTTGCCCCACGAGGCCCAGTTGTCGTAGTCCTCGGGCACGCCCCGCAGCAGCACCTGGCCGTTAATGGCGCTGGAGCCGCCGACCACCCGGCCCCGGGGCACCGGCATGGTATTCCCCTGCTCCGGCGTCGGCACCGCCGTAAACGACCAGTTGTGGGGCGCGTCCACCGCCGACGCCACCTGGTTGTACCCGTACTTCAGGTCGTCGGGATACGACTCAAAGTCCGGGTAGTCGGGCCCCGCCTCCAGCAGAATCACCGTCCGGTCCGGGTCCTCCGTCAGCCGCGAGGCCAGGGTGCAGCCGGCCGACCCGGCGCCAACAATAACCACGTCGTACTTCATAATTACCTCACCTGGTTCTATGCGTTTCTCACCACCGGCTATTATGTCCCCATGCCCCCGCCACTTCAACCGCCGGGCCGGGTGGGCTTGGCAATCGGGCCTTCCGCGCCTCTGCCCTGGGGCCAACCCGTAGTTCCCGCGAAGACAGGAACCTCGAACTCGCAACAAACCCTCTTCACTTTCAGCAAACAATCGAAACCGGGGAGGTCCCAACTTGGGTCCTGGCAACCCGTAAGGGCGGGTTTGAAACCCGCCCCCGTCACGCCCCAAGCCCCCGCCAATTCAACCGCCGATATCGTAGGGGCAACCCTTGTGGTTGCCCAGGCCCCTCCCAATTGCAGTCCCTCAACGCCTACCCTATACTCCCAACACATCCCCCAAGCAGAATTGAACGCAAGAAACGGGAGAAAAAACAACATGAAATACGACGTTATCGTAATTGGCGCCGGCTCCGGCGGCTGCGTGGTGGCCGGCCGGCTCTCCGAAGACCCCAACACCTCGGTGCTGCTCCTCGAAGCCGGCCCCGACTACCCCGACTTCGACACCTACCCCGACGACCTGAAGTACGGCTACAGCGCCACCGCCTCCACCCCCGGCGCGCCCCATAACTGGTCCTTCCAGGCTCAGGCCCGCCCCGAGCAGGAAGAACCCATGCCCGTGCCCCGGGGCAAAGTGGTGGGCGGCACCAGCGCCATCAACGGCCAGGTAATCCTGCGCGGAACGCCCGAGGACTTCGATTCCTGGGCCGAAATGGGCAACGACGGCTGGTCCTTCATTGACGTGCTGCCCTACCTGCGCAAGCTGGAGACCGACACCGACATCCACGACGACTTTCACGGCAACGACGGCCCCATCCCGGTGCGCCGCTTCGCCCGCGAGGACTGGCTGCCCTTCCAGCAGGCCTTCTACGACGCCGCCCGGGCCGCCGGCTACCCCGACGACCCCGACATGAACCATCCCGAGTCCGGCGGCGTGGGCCCCATCCCCATGAACAATCCCAACGGCGTCCGCATGAGCACCGGCCTCACCTACATCAACCCCAACCGCCACCGCCTCAACCTCACCGTCCGCGGCAACGTCGTGGTCCACCGCATCCTCTTTGAGGGCAATAGGGCCGTGGGCGTGGAAGCCGAAAGCGGCGGCGAAATCTTCCGGGTGGAGGCCGACCGGATAGTCCTCAGCGGCGGGGCCATCGCCTCGCCCCAGATACTCATGCTCTCCGGCGTGGGTCCGGCCGACCACCTGGCCGAACTGGGCATTCCCGTGGTGCTGGACTCCCCGGGCGTGGGCCAGAACTTCCGCGACCATCCCATGGCCCCGGTGCGCCTGCGGGTGCGCGACGATTTCCCCCAGGACTCCGAGGCCCCGCGCATCCAGGCTGTCCTGCGCTACACCGCCGGCGGCTCTAACGTCCGCAACGACATGCAGATCCTGCCCTCCTCCTTTTCCTTCCCCCTGGGCGGAGACCCCCTGGCCGGCGAGGGCGTGCGCCTGTCCTGCATCCTCGAACTGGCCGAGGGCAAGGGCGCCGTAACCCTGGCCTCGGCCAATCCCCACGACCAGCCCAACCTCTACTACGGGTTCCTGGAGGAGGCTGCCGACCGGGAGCGGCTGCGGGAGGCGGTGCGCATCTGCTTTGACATGCTGCAGCACCAGGCCTTTGGCGACATCGTGGCCGGCCCCCTGACGCCCACCTACGAGGACCTGGCTTCCGAGGAGGCGCTGGACGCCTGGCTCAACCGCAACGTGACCACGTCGCAGCACCTGGCCGGCACCTGCAAAATGGGCCCCGACAACGACCCCATGGCCGTAACCGACCAGCGCTGCCGCGTCCGGGGCATCGAAAACCTCTGGGTAGCCGACACCTCAATAATGCCCAACGTAGTCCGAGCCAACACCAACACTACTGCCATAGCAATTGCGGAAAGGGTGGCGGGGTGGATGCGGGAGGGGTAGTTCCCCCGCTCATCCTGAGCCCGTCGAAGGACCTCTCGGCGTGTGAGAGTTAGGATGGGGGTGATTGCACCGCTCGCTCGTAGGGGCAGACCTCCGTGCCTGCCCTTCCCAGCACCCAAATCACCTCAACCCCATACCCCGTCGTTCCCGGGAACGAACATCGCCCCATATCTGATATGGGGCGGAACCTCGAAACCGTTCTCTCAAGCTTTATTCCCCATCCAAATCCAAGACAGCCGGTATGGAGGAATAATGTCGACCGGCACGACAGCGTTTCGTTTCACCTGATTAGCACCGTGTACGGGAAGGGAAATAGCTCCTTGAGGGGTATAAGTTACTTCTGCCTTCGACTATGTCGCCATGAGCCAGCCGAAGGCCCTAAAGTCCTTCTTGTAATGCCATGTCATACGTTGCTGTAGATATCTCGTAGCTCATTTTTCCAAGAATGTGTACTGCCAGGAAACCAAAACATCATTCGCGAAGACAGAAATCTATCTGAAAATCAATAGACCGTTAGTATATGCTATTGGCCTCTATAACTGGATATCACCACAGGAATAGAAGGAAAAGGCTCATGGATGACGCTTGCTAATCTGTCGGGGTCAATGTCGGAACGTGTCAGACAGATGTCGCAGATCCATAGCTCAGCTTGCTTGCACGGAGAGCAATGCTGAGAATATAGGGTGATCGAAAACAGCATTGCTGTTTTTTCTTTACAGCAACTGCAACTGTTCCACTTCAATCTTTTTCACCTCCTCTACTATTGGTGGATAAAACAGGCCCACAATCATCCAACTATTGGGATGATTGCTCACGGTACCGACAAAAAAATGAACATCACACTCTTGGGTCACGTAGTGGTCAAATTTTTCTTCAAACTTACTTCTCCACTGCGAACCATAATTGACCCTAAAATTACGGTACGCTTGTGCCATTTCCCAGTCGGTGCAGGACATTCGGTGACCTTTGCAGTGATCATGTTGACAACGAAAATGGTAGTAGAATTTGTACGGTATCTTCTCCAAGGTTTTGTGAGAAGAACCTTCGAAGAATCCAAGTTGGTTCAGCTTTGCTAAGTCAGCCTCTGTCCATCGTGATTCCGCAGGCTCCAAAGAGAATCCTGTCACTTCACTTGGCCTGAACAATCCAAGGGTGGGATACTTATTTGCCTTCTGATGCTCCATTAGGCAACAGAGACAATCAGACTTCATTGGATCGAGAATTTCCTTTCGCGCCCTCCATGCGTTTTTTGTGGACAGGGGTTCCGAAAGTATATTTATCGAATCAACGTCAATCCTGTAACTCTCACGTCTATGGTCGGAAGAAGGGCGAACCAAAGCTTCTATCCATTGGTATTTGCGAAACCTCTTATCGCCATCCAAGAAACGATAAGGGATCGGAAACAATCTGAACCATTCGCCACTTTCGGTAATAGCAGCAGTGCAGGAAACTTCGGTTCCCTGATTGGCAGGTGTAGGATAAGTCTTTACGACAATTAGGGCTTTTGTCTTTTGCCACTGGAGATCATTAGTCACTAACCAAGTGCCTCCTTGCGTAACGGGATTAGTTCAGAGATGCCACAACCAGTCAGGAGGAAAACAGCCCTGAGACAAGAGGTGGATAATAGATTTCCCAAGGAAGAGATTCCGCAGTGCTGGCCTGGCATTATGGATATGCAGCTTGGTTGTCTCCTACACTAACTTGAACCGTTACATTTTAAACAAAACAAGAGTTCTAATCAACTAAACGGAGCTAACTGCTTATGCAAGGTTTGCTTCCCTGATATCTATCATTAATACATCGCTATACCAGAGCGTTGGCCGCCTAGCCCAGATAATGGCCCCGAGCCCTCCGTCCACGGCGGCAAGGCCCGCCCCAAGTCCGCACAAATCGTCATCTAGCCGCCCATTCGTGAAAATTCGTGCCCATTCGTGGATAAACCGGCCCTTCCTGAATAACCCCCAACCACTGACACTCCCCCCTTGCCACTTAGCGTAACCCATCTCTACCCTTAATAATCCATGGCCCACAAGAACCAAAACCCCGGGCCAAATCCAACCCGCCCCTGAGGCACGAGATTACCCATGCCCAATAAACGCAATTGGCGCCAGCCTGCAGCAAGTGAGGGAACTTGTCGCCAAGCCAAAATGCAAGAAAATGCCGGAAAATGTCGCCTAATGCAGGGGGTAAAAAATTTCCCCTGACCCCCCGCTCATCCTGAGCCTGTCGAAGGATTCCCTTCGTGGATAATCAAACCCATTAGTGAAAATTCGTGCCCATTCGTGGATAAGAAGGAGTAACCCATGACCCTGAGCCAGATACGCAACCAGATTCACTCCCTCCAGCGCAAGTTCGCCAGAGAACTGACCGTCTATCGCCTACGCCAACTGGCCGAGGAAATCGCCGACGACTGGGCCATCGCCACCGCCGAACATGAAGAACTCCCCCAGCCCTACCAGGTAGTCCAGCGCGTCGCCCGCGAGGGCCATGTCCTCAAAACCTACATGAACCTCAGCCGCTACGTGCAAAGGTGCCTGGACGAAGGAGAGTGTCTCATTCCCCAGAAAATGGTCCTGGCCCTGCTCCCCTGGGCCTGGAACCACCGCTACGACGACATCCTCTACGCCAGCATCCCCGCCTGCACCCGCTCATCATGAGCCCGTCGAAGGACATTGATGCCGGGGAGGGGGACGGGGGTTAATCCCCCCTCTCCCGGGGGGAGAGGGGCCGGGGGTGAGAGCGTACCCGCCGCCAATAAATCCTGTATCCTGTAAATCCTGACCGCCCACGTCAGCAAAACTCAATATCTCGGGAGCCAACCCCATGCCCAAAACCATCTACCTCGCCAACCCCTACGGTTTCTCCGCCCAGCAGCGGGAGTTGCTGCTGCCTCCCTTGGTGGCTGCGCTGGAATCGCTGGGACTGGAGGTTTGGGAGCCCTTTGCCCGCAATAACCAGGTGGACTTTTCCCAGGCCGGCTGGGCCTACCGCGTGGGGCAGGCCGATTTCCGCGACGTGGTCGAGGCCGACGCCATCTTTGCCGTGGTTAACGGCGCGCCCCCCGACGAGGGCGTGATGGTCGAGCTGGGCATGGCCATCGCCCTGGCCAAGCCTACCTTCCTCTTCCGCGACGACTTCCGGCGGGTAACCGACAGCGAGGAGTACCCCCTTAACCTGATGCTCTTCACCGGCATCCCCGAGCAGGCCTGGCAGGACTACTACTACACTTCGGTGGCCGAAATCGCCGCCCCCGACAAGGCCCTGGCCCGCTGGGCCTTAGTCCACGAATAGGCGCGAATTTTCACTAATGCTGCTTCCTTGAAAGATATGAAATCATTCGTGCTCATTCGTGTTTATTCGTGCTTATTCGTGGATAGCTGCCCATATCGGGCCGCAATCTGCTAAAGTAGGTGGGCCGGCCTGGCCCGGTAGTCATGTAGCTGGATTGGCCCTTGGACAAGCCCTCATCACCGCAACGGTCCTTCCCGGGCTTTCCCCGCCTGTTCTACGGCTGGTGGATTGTGCTGGTAAGCCTGGTTACCGACGGAGTAAAGCAGGGCAGCTTTAACCGGGGCTTTACCGTTTACATCATCCCCATCCAGAACAGCCTGGGCCTCAGCGCGGCGGCCATCGGCTGGGCCGACACCCTGGGACGGCTGATGGGCGGCATCCAGGGCCCGGTGATGGGCTACCTGACCGACAAGCTGGGGCCCGGCTTCATGCTGGCCTTCGGGGGCATCACCTCCGGCCTGGGCTTCATCCTGCTGTCCTATACCGGCAACTACTTCTCCTTCCTGCTGGTCTTCGTCGGCTTGATGTCGGTGGGCTTCCGCTCCGGCTACAACAACGCCTCCATCGCCGCCATCAACAACTGGTTCCGCCGCCGCCGGGGGCTGGCCATGTCCCTGGTGTCCATGGGCCACGGCTTCGGGGGAGCCATCGCCCCCGTGGCCGGGTGGATGGTGCTGACCTTCGGCTGGCAGGTGGCGGTGCGCATCTCCGGCGTGGCCATCATCCTCATCGTGCTGCCCCTCTCCTTCCTGGTGAAGCGCTCCCCCGAGTCCATGGGCCTCACGCCCGACGGCGACCTGCCCGAGGATGCGTCGCCGCCCCGGACCGCCGGGAGTGCTGGGAACGCTGGGAGCGCCGGGACGGGCCGTCTCGCCGGGACCGAGAGGCCGGACGGTGGACGGGGTGCCGCCCGGGCCAGGGGCCGCGCCCAGTGGGCCCTGCCCGACAACGACTTCACCGCCCGGGAGGCCATGCGGACGCCCTCCTACTGGATGCTGGTGCTGGCGTCGGGACTGCGCAACACGGCCCACTCGGGGCTGTCCTTCCTGCTGGCCCCGGTGATGGTGTGGTTCCTGCAGCAGGGGGGCCGCGAGCAGATAGAGAGCCTGCAGATAGCCGCCTTCTACGTGGGGCTGGTGGCCTTTGCCACCGTGTTCTTCAACCCCCTGATCGGCTGGCTGGGCGACCGCTTCCCGCGCAAGCGGTTGAGCGCCCTGTGCATGACCGCAGGGGCCCTGGCCCTGTGCCTGATGTTCAACACCAGCGGGAGCCTCTGGATACTGGCGGCCTTTGCCATCCTGCAGGCCCTGTCGGAGAGCGCCAACTCCCTTAACTGGGCGCTGATGGGGGAGTTCTTCGGGCGGCGCAGCTTTGCCACCCTGCGCGGCTGGCAGCACCTGCCCGACCAGCTTGTGTCCATGTGGACGGCGGTATGGATGGGGTTGATCTACGATGCTACGGGCAGCTACTACCTGGCCCTGTTCCCGCTGATAGGCATCCTGGCCCTGTCGGCGTTGACCTTCCTGGCCCTGCCGCGGCCCCGCCTGCCGGAGCGGCTCAGGGCGCGGCAGGCGGTGGAGTCGGCTTCCCCAGCGGATTCGGGCACTCCCGCGGACTAGGAGGAGGGCAGAGTTGGACGCGCGCGCCGGAACGGATAGCATCACCGGGAGGTTGGCCCGCCTGCTGGACCAGGACCTGTCCTTCACCGGCGGGGACAGGCCGCATCCGCTGCATGGCATCCACGCCTTCGCCGCCAAGTTCCCCGCCCAACTGCCCCATCACTTCATCGAGGGCCTGTCGGAGCCGGGGGAAACGGTGCTGGACCCCATGGCCGGCTCGGGTTCCACCCTGCTGGAGGGCTGGCTGCTCGGCCGCCGGACGGTGGGCGTGGACCTGGACCCGCTGGCCCGCCGCCAGTGCCGGGCCAAGACCACGCCGGTGGACCCCACGGTGGTTGAGGAGACCGGGCAAAGGACGTTGGCGGACGCGCGGCGCCGGGTTGAAGTTGACCACCCGCTGGAGACCTTTCGCGCAGAACTGGACGACGCCACCGGCTCATTCCTTGACTACTGGTTCCTGCCCGAAACCCAGGCGGAACTGGCCGCATTGGCGCTGGCTATGCGGGAAGAGGAAGCCCCAAACGTCAGGAACCTGCTGGAGGTCCTGTTCTCTGCCACTATTGTCACCAAGTCGGGCGGCGTCTCCCGCGCCCGCGACCTGGCCCACTCGCGGCCCCACCGGGTCGCCGACAAGCAGCCCCGAAGCCCCTTCCGCATGTTTGAGAGCCAGTTGCGGCAGGCGGTGCGGGCCTTTGGGGAAACGCCGGAGCCGGGCGGGGCCGGGTGCGACATCCTGGCCGCAGACTCCCGCAGCCTGCCCCTGGCCGACAACTCGGTTGACCTGATAGTTACCTCGCCGCCCTACGCCAATGCCCTGGACTACATGCGGGCCCACAAGTTCTCCCTGGTCTGGCTGGGGGAACAGGTCGCCGAGCTAAGCAGCCTGCGGGGCAGGTACATCGGCGCCGAGCGGCAGGACTCGGGGGATGCTGTCCCGCTGCCCGACGATGCCCAGCGCGCCATCTCCGCCCTCTCTGAAATTGACCGCCAGAAGTCACGGGTCCTGGCAAAGTACCTGCGGGAAGTGGGCCAGGCCCTAGCGGAAATGCACCGAGTGGTGCGCCCGGGGCGGGCGGCGGTAGTAGTGGTAGGTCCGTCAACCATGCGGGGCCAGAGAATTGCTACCCACGACTACCTGGCGGGCATTGCGGAGCAGGTTGGGTTTGAGGTGGTGGGGGTGGTGGAGCGGGTATTAGACCGCGACCGCAGGATGATGCCGGCCCGGTGGACTAATGGACGTGTCAACGGGAATCGGGGCATTGAGTTAAGGTTGCACGAGGAGTTTATACTGGGGTTGGTGAAGAGTTAATGACACTGCTGCGAGTGTTGGCCTGGAATGTTGGTATGCCAACGTCGTGGTCAATCAAACGCACATTGCAACTACAAACCAGGAGTAGCAACCATGGTTCTTGAATCAGGCAGAATTACCCAGGAAGGCATTGATCGGCTGCGGGCGCGGCTGGGGAATTATAACCGGCCCCGCCAGTACGGTGTGGGGCTTTTCAACGAGGATGCATCCCGCAGCGCCATCCGGCACTTTTGCCAGGGCATTGGCGACACCAACCCCCTGTACTGGGACGTGAGCTATGCCCAGCAGACCAAGTACGGCACGTTGGTCGCTCCGCCCTGCTTCCTCTACAGCGTTTACTGGTGCTCGGGGCGCACCGGCGGCCTGCCCGGCGTCCACGGCTTTCACGCCGGCAACGACTGGGAGTGGTACCGGCCCATTTACATGGATGACAAGATTTCCGTCCAGGAGCAGTTCACCGGCCTGGAGGAAAAGGAAAGCGAGTTCGCGGGACGGATTCTCATCCAGTCCAGCGTGACCCACTACTTCAACCAGCGGGGCGAGGTATTGGGCAAGACCCGGGGGTGGCAGATTCGCGCCGAACGCAGCGCCGCCCGGGAACGGCAGAAGTACACCTTCGAACCCTACCAGTACTCCCGCGACGAAATCCTGGCCATCCAGGAAGCGGTGCTGGGCGAGGAAATCCGGGGCAACAATCCCCGCTGGTGGGAGGACGTGCAGGTGGGCGACGCCCTGAAGCCGGTGGTGAAGGGCCCCATGAGCCACGGCGACATTACCGCATTCGTGGCCGGGTGCATCGGCGGCATTTCCCACGGCATCCAGCTGCGGGAGATGCAGCGGCACCCGTCGTGGGGATTCACCGACCCCAACACCGGCGCCCAGGAGGCCATAATCCGGGTCCACGACATCCAGGAGGCGGCAGAGAGCGCCGGCCTGCCCGGGGCCTACGACTACGGTTGCCAGCGCTGCTGCTGGATGGGCCACCTGCTGACCAACTGGATGGGCGACGACGGTTTTCTGAAGAAGATGTACGTGGAACTGCGCCGCTTCAACGTGGTGGGCGACACCACCTGGTGCAAGGGCACGGTCACCGGCAAGCGGGAAGAGAACGGCGAAAAGCTGGTGGACCTGGAAATCTGGGGCGAGAACCAGAAACAGCAGGTAACCACCAAGGGCACGGCCACCATTCGTCTGCCGTCCAAGGAGGCGGGATGGTAGCGGCCGGCGCCGCTTTGCTGCGCTTGTTGGACCCTGACGGGTGAAGGTCTCAAACTGCCTGAAATATAACTACAGCGTACAGAGTAAGGAACTGCCCCTTCTGTTATAGTCCAGGACGGTAACCCAGTACGATTGAGGGCAAGCAGAGTTAATGATTATAAAGTCGAGAATGTTGACCCGGTTCCTTGGAATATTAGTCCCCATGACGCTGTTCCTGCTGGTGGCGGCATGTACCAACGAGCCGGAAGCCACGGACTTGCGGGGGGCCGACATAGAGGCGACGATACAGGCGGAAGTGGCGGATGCCCTGGCCTCGGCGCCCACGGCTACACCCTGGCCGACGCATACGCCTTACCCGACGACGACGCCCTATCCGACCCACACGCCTTACCCGGAGCAGCGTCCCCTGCCCACCAATACGCCGTGGCCGACCCATACGCCCTTCCCCACGGCGACGCCCTATCCAACGCATACGCCCTATCCGACACCCACGCAGGCGGCAACGCAGACGCCGCTGCCCACCTATACGCCCTATCCGACGCCGTCGCAGTCAACGGCGTCCACGCAGCAGGTCGTCCAGGCCCCTACGGCAGTACCAGCCCGAGGTGCTGAAACCGAACCCTACGCCGCGCGCGACGAGAACGGCAGGGGAGAGCAGATTTTGCGCAACTATGTGCTGGGCGTTACCAATTGCGATACGCTGGAGGACCTGGTACGGGACGTGACCAGGGAAGAAGACAACTCCCTTCTCAAGGTATATGACACGCGCATAGTCGTCAGCAACGACACCAGGGTGGAATGCGCCGGTAACGGCCGGTGGAACCGGGGGGCCGACAGGCATGTAATCCTGTTCGTGGAAAAGGACGAGGATGACGATGTGTTCTACGGCTACCGCTACAAGTCCAGGGGGTTTGAGTAGGAGCAGGCCTCCCCTAACCCATCATTGAAAGCGCACCGTTAGCGCGGTTTGGTCAAGTAGTTGCCCGCCGCCCTCAGAGATTTGGGGGCGGCGGGTTTTTGGTTGACGGGGTATTTGGATGCGGTCGCATTTCACGCCTATCCTGGCCTTCCCCCATCAAGTGGGAAGGGAATTTGAAACGGGTTTTAGTAGTCCGACCGGTTTACCCATCAATGCAGAGTGGTCAAACATCTAAACTCCAACCCAACAGCCTGGTTTCGGTTCCCGGGTCTTGGTTGTCTGCCAGGACTTTAGGCCCTTCGGCAAAGTTTATCCTGAGCCGAGCCGAAGGACTCAGGGCGACATGACCTTTCTGCTTGGACGTACAGCCTTACTTAAAACGCGATTGACCTGCCCCTTTACCCGCCTTTAACACCCCGATTACCCGAATGGTGTATTATTTGACTATCCCAAAAGGACGGACAGGAACATATTTATGGCTAGAGTTTTGGTATCGGACCCCATAGCTTCCGAAGGAGTAGAACTGCTTAATTCAAGGACCGACGTGAAGGTGAAGACCGGTCTTAAACCCGAAGAACTGCTGGATGCAATTGAGAGCTACGACGCCCTGGTGGTGCGCAGCGAGACCAAGGTTACGCCCCAGGTAATAGAAGCGGGGCAGAACCTGAAGGTAATCGCCCGGGCCGGCATTGGCGTTGACAACATTGACCTGGCGGCGGCGACCAACGCGGGCATCGCCGTGGTAAACGCCCCCATAGGCAACACGGTGGCCGCGGCGGAACATTCCCTGGCATTGATGCTGGCCCTGGCCCGGAACATTCCCCAAGCCTACCAGTCTTTGAAACAGGGAGAATGGCGGCGCAGCGCTTTCATGGGCATTGAGGTGAGGAACAAGTACCTGGGCGTGGTTGGCATGGGCCGGGTGGGTTCGGAGGTGGCCCGCCGCGCCGCCAGCTTCGGGATGCACCTGCTGGCCTACGATCCCTTTGTGGGCGCGGACTATGCCCGCCGGCTGGGCGCGGAGTTGCTGCCGCTGGACGAACTGCTGGCCAGGTCGGATTTTGTGACCCTGCACACCCCGCTTACTCCCTCAACCGCCAATCTCATAGGAGCGCGGGAACTGGCCCTGATGAAGCCCGACGCCCGCTTGATAAACGTGGCCCGGGGAGAACTGATTGACGAAGAGGCCTTGCTGAGCGCCCTGGAGTCGGAACAACTGGCCGGGGCCGCCCTGGACGTGTTTGTGCAGGAACCGCCCCAGAACCGGGACCTGGTATCCCACCCGCGGGTGATGGCCACGCCTCACCTGGGCGCATCCACCCAGGAGGCCCAGCGGGAAGTGGCAATAGAGGCGGCGGAGCAGGTGCTGGCGGTGCTGGAGGGACGTCCGGCCCGCAACACGGTAAACGCCCCCTTCATGGCATCGGATGCCCATGAACTGCTGTCGCCCTTCATTCCGGTGGGAACGCTGCTGGGCAAGCTGTTGACCCACCTGGCCCAGAACCAGTTTGTGGGTGTGAATATCTCCTACGAGGGAGAGATAGCCCAGCACGACACGATAATGCTGAAGTCGGCGGTGCTGGCGGGGGTGCTGACGCCCGTAACCTCGGAGCAGGTGAACCTGATCAACGCGCCGGTGCTGGCCCAGCAGCGGGGGTTGAGGGTGACGGAGCACAAGTATTCGGAGGCCCACGAATACGCCAGCCTGATAACCGTTACTCTGACCACCAGCAGCGGGGACTTCACCCTGGCGGGAACGTCGCTGCGCAACGAACCCCACATTGTCAAGGTCAACGACTACTGGCTGGACCTGCCGCCGTCGGCCCCGTACATGCTGTTCGTGGACAACCGGGACCAGCCCGGGTCTATCGGCGCGGTGGGCACCATCGCCGGACGCCACAACATCAACATCAGCTTCATGGAGGTGGGCCGCCTGAGCCTGCGGGGCCAGGCGATGATGGTGCTGGGCCTGGACGACCCGATGCCCAGCCACGTGCTGGAGGAGATTAAGGCGCTGCCGCATATATCGGATGCGAGGCTGGTGCAGATTTAGGCCTTGACTACGCGAGGGCAGGGCCAAGCGTCCTTAGCCTGCTTGAGTCAGCGGTCCGGGCCTGGCGGGAGGTAACCCGGGGCGTCGCGTTCGGGGCTTGGCCGTATGTTCCAGGTCACTGGGCGGTGAAGGGGTTCAAGATTGTCAACTGTTGTATCGTCTGGCCGTGCTGCAGGTCCTCGCTGTAAAGCCGGTTGCAGCCGGCCTCCAGCGCGGCGGCCACAATGAGGGAGTCGTAGAAGGAGAATCCATAGCGGGCCCGGATAGAGATGGCGTTCTGGTAAAGCTCTGCAGTGGGATTTACCTGCCATAACGGGAGGAGGACATCGTCCAGTACCCGCCGCGCATCCTCCGACACGAAGCCCAGCCCTCGGATCAAGACGTTTAACGTCTCCTGGACGACCTGGAAGCTGATGCAGCCGGTACCGCTGGCCAGGCTGTCATTCACCAGGGACTCTGCCCGCTTTTGTTTGGAAGGGTCCGTCTCGTCAAACAAATAGACGAAAACATTGGTATCCAGGAAGTGTTCAGCGCTCATTCATTTCTTCCCGGGTAAACTTGCGCCCGCCCGTTCCATAGCCGCCCTGGAGCTCATGTATTGTGGCCAGGGCCTTATCGGCATGACGCTTTCGGCCCACATAGCCCTCCAGCCAGTGGCGGAACTCGGCGTTCAAGGTGGTGCTGCGGGCGGCGGCAATGCGGCGCGCTTCCTCTATGAGACCCTCATCGGCGCTCAATGTTATATTTTTCACGCTGACCTCCCGGGCGGCATTAATTGTACGATCATAGTGTACACTATTTCAGTGTTTGAGAAGTCTGAACAGTTCAAATGAACCCCACAGGGAAGGAGACGATGGGAAAAGAGAGCCGGAGAACGTCTTAAAACCGGACCTTTTCACCCCCTTTCTGACTTCCCTCTGTAGAAGGGGAAAGGACTTGTTCAGAGAGTTCGTGGGTGTGGTTTGCGTGTGGTATTCTACGACTGCCGGGCCCGACCTGGCCCAAGGTTCAAATTATAGGAGAGAAGAATCATGGCAGAGAAGATTGCGATTATGGGCGCGGGGGCCCTTGGCAGTTATGTGGGGGCCTTTTTGACCCAAGCCGGCGAGGACGTGACCTTTATTGATATGTGGCCGGAGCATGTGGAAAAGATGCGCGCCGACGGCCTGCGGGCCAGCGGCAGCCAGGGCGATTTCACCGTGCCGGTCAAGGCCATGCACTTGACCGACGCCCAGGGGATAACCGAGCCCTTCGACTTTGCCTTCATTTCGATGAAGTCCTACGACACCGAGTGGGCCACCTACTTCATCAAGCGGTACGTGAAGCCCGACGGGTACTTTGTCTCCCTGCAAAACTGCTGGAACGACCCCATCATCGGCGAAATCGTGGGGCCGGAGCGGGAGATGGGCTGCATCGCTTCCCACATTGAGGTGGCCTTGTGGGAACCGGGGCACGTGAACCGGGGCGGCGCGCCGGGGCGGGACCACGGGCACGTGGTTTTCCGGGTGGGTGAGCAGACGGGGCAGATTACTTCCCGCAGCGAAAGCGTCGCCAGCAAGCTGGACAACATTGACGCCGCCTACGCTACCGACAATCTCTGGGGCGAGCGGTGGGCCAAGCTGTGCCAAAACGGCATGGGCAACGCCATCTCCGCCATGACCACCCTGGGCTCCCAGGAAATGGCGCAGGATGCCCGTTTCCGGACGATTCGCATTCAGCTGGCCAAGGAGGGGGCGCAGGTGGGGCTGGCCCAGGGCCTGGACGTGGTGGCCATCAACGGAATCCCGGCCCAAACTTGGGCCGACGCCGACAAGGGCGACGTGTTCGAGGAACTTAACGACATTATGAGCAAGGCCGGGGGGCGGGTAAACTGGCTGGCCTCCATGGCCCAGGATGTTCATAAGGGGCGCCACTCGGAGGTGGACTTTATGAACGGCCTGATTTGCAGCAAGGGCCGCGAGACGGGCGTCCCGACTCCTTTCCACGACGCCATTGTGGACACCATGCACGGCATTGACGACGGCTCCCTGAAGCCGGACCCGTCCAATGTTGAGTTTATAGTGCGGGCCGTGGGGTTGTAGCTGTACAAAAAGGGGAGGACTCGGCGCCGAGTCCTCCCCGGTGCTGAAGCCAACTTTCAGCAGGCTCCGCGCTCTGCCGCCGAAACAGTCAGAGGAGAACATCCCCGGTTTCCCGTAACGGATGGATGCCCGTCATAGCAGATGTACTTGACGAAATTAAACACTTGCCCACGAGATTCGAGGAATATTGCCAAGTCCAACTCGAGTCGCTCATGGCGGGCTTGTCGAACCATGCTCCACTTGGGGTGACATCCTTCGACAGGCTCAGGATGAGCGGGAAAGTCGGCGCTGTTTGTACTTGGCAATCGTCCCGCACGAGATGCAGGGGAAAACGCGTTCCTGGGTTTGGGGAGTTTGGTAGTTCAAATCTACCCCAATTGTGAACCAGCGGACTGCCGGTCAGTGCGTCCATGCTATCCTCCGATTAGATTGCGTAGTTCACGCTTTGCTTAGATTTGTTGAATCGCCCCTTATTCCTTGTGGTGGAGGCCTACCATGTTCATCAAGGTTGAACCGGCCGGGTTCTTCATGTACACGGTGCAGTTGATCTTTGATCCGGCCAGCCCTGACTCGGAGGACCAGGAGGTGCGGGACTACCTGTCCGATCATGAGCTGGAGCCCCGATACCAGTACCAGATTGAACAGGACGGCCGTCCCTGCGACGTGCTGCAGTTTGGCGGCTGCTACCTGGGCCGCCACCTGCAGAGCGTGGGCCAGATTCAGCGTCATGCCGTTGAAGTGGAACTGCTCACCGCCGAGGTGGAGGGCCACCTGGCAGCGTTGGAACTGCCCCAACTGACCGCCTCAGCGGACGGGGGCAAACGGCAAGAGACAGTAGCCGCGCTGGTGTCACAACTGCACCAGGAGTCGGCCTTCCAGCCGGACGAGAATGGGGAGTTGACGGCGGCGCTGGACCGGGAGGAGGTGCGAGCGGCGGCGTTGCGGGTGCTGGGGAATTGAATGAAGTTCAAGCTGGCTAACCTAATCATAGAAATCAGAAGTCCACGGTGTTGCCTAACCAAGGAGGTTCAATTGCATGCTCGGAAACGCTGGTAGCATTGCCAGCATATTGGGTGCTCTGGTATCGGGTATTGCACTAGCCTTTGCCATTTACCAAATAGTAAAATTGCGGGGTGAAGCCCGCGCAGCCAGAGAGGCAGCGGAGGAAGCGCAAAGGCTGATAAAGCGGGAGACGACCGGCACAGACCTTACGCGGCTTAACGAAAGGATACAAGGTCTGATAGACTTAATTCGAGCGGGAGATAGGGAACGCGCGCTCGAACGTTTTCCCGACGTCAGGAATTTGTTTATTGATATACGCCGACATCACCCCAGTTTGACGTCAGATCATCGCAGCCAAATTCAAGAATCGATTGCAACATTGAGAACTATGCAGAGTGATCTGGAGTCGTTGCAAGACGAAATGCCAGTTGAAATGAGAACCAAAATTAACGATGACTTAACTGACTTCCAAGCAAATTTGCTTGTAGAACTAGAAGACCGTCTCGAGTAGTTGTCCTTTGGAGGACGGAATGCCTGAACAGGGAATTAACGAGGTAGCTAGCGAATTATTGCGCCGGTCTAGGGACGGGAAAATCCCTTGGAAGCAGACCAGAAGGGACAATGAGTATCGAGTGAGCTTTCCAGATGTATCTCTAGCAATCTTGCGGCAAACGGACCTTGATCTCTACCGTTTGGACCTAATAAACGAGACCGGTTCAGTTATCGAAAGTCTGGAATGGACGCCTTTCTACTCTCCAACTGGAAACACAGTGGAACTGGAATCCAGAAGGGAAACTTTGAAAGAAATTTACGACTTGGCGGAAGCTCATGTTCACGAAGAAGTTGCTCAACGAGCGCTTCAATACCTGAAACAGGCCTGAACCTCTACCGCCGGTAGCTGTACCCCTGCGGTGTGCGTTCGCAGTTTAGGCGGCGGTTGAGGTGGAGGCCTTCCAAGACAAACTCTACGGCTGACGCCTGCGTCTCCGGGCTGGGGTCGTCGGTGAGGCGGGCCACCGCTTCGGACAAACCCTCCACTCCGGCGGCCATGGGCGCATACTCCCCCGCCGGCTTTTCGCTGCCCGTTTCGGCATGGCTGCCCAGGTCAAAGGCGGTAACCACATCATCCAGCGATTCCACGTCGAAGTAGCGGCCGAACACCCTCAGCACGGCCCGCTTGGTCAGGTCCTCCATCACCCGGTCCTCGCGACCCTCCTCAAAAGTCTCCAGTTCAATCTTGCCGCTGAAGGAAGCGGCAATGTAGGGCAGGTCGCTGATGCGGGGGCAGGCCACCGTATCTCCGGCACGGATGGCGCGACGGACGGCGTTGCTGAGCAGGGTCTCGTAGTTGGCGATGGAGACACGGACGCTGACCCCGGAACGCTGGTTAATCTCGTTGCTGCTGCGGGCCTGGGCAGTAATCTCGGCCAGGATTTCCTTCATGTACCGGGGGACCACCAGGTTATCCTCGTCCATGAAGCGGGCCCGCTCCTGGTCCATGATGGTTATCTCTTCCTCAATGTGGCGGGGATAGTGGGTATGAATCTGGGAGCCGTAGCGGTCCTTCAGAGGGGTCACTATGCGTCCCCGGTTGGTGTAGTCCTCGGGATTGGCGGTAGCCACCACGTAAACATCCAGGGGCAGGCGGATGCGGTAGCCCTTAATCTGGACGTCGCGCTCCTCCATCAGGTTGAAGAGGCCCACCTGGATGCGCTCGGCCAGGTCGGGCAGTTCGTTGATGGAGAAGATGCCCCGGTTGGTGCGGGGCACCAGGCCGTAGTGGATGGCCAGTTCGTCGGACAGGTGGCGACCCTCGGCGACCTTGATGGGGTCTATCTCGCCGATGAGGTCAGCGATGGAAATGTCCGGGGTAGCCAGCTTTTCCGAATAGCGGTCCTCGCGGCCAATCCACTCGATGCCGGTATCGTCGGCGGACTCGGCCACGGCGTCGCGGCAAGCCTGGCAGATGGGGTTGAAAGGGTCGCAGTTGATTTCGCAGCCGGCAATCTTGGGGATGGCCTCGTCCAGCAGGTTGACCAAGCTGCGGATGAGGCGGGACTTGGCCTGGCCGCGCTCGCCGAGGAGGATAACGTCCTGGCCGGCCAGGATGGCGTTTTCCAACTGGGGGATGACCGTATCCTCGAAGCCGATAATCCCGGGGAAGACGATTTCCTCGGCCCGCATCTTGGCCACCAGGTTGCTGCGCATCTCCTCGCGCACGGGAACCACCCGGTAACCGCTGTCGCGAAGGTCGCCGATGGTCTGGGGCAGGTGGTCGCCAAGCTGGGTCAAAGAGGTCATGGCTGGTCCCCCTCGGTGTGTGAACATAGGTTTGTAGCTACAAGGCAGTGCAGCAAGTATAGCACAGGGGTGGGGGCGGGTTATGCGGGGAGTCTTCAATCCACGAATTCCCACGAATTTTCACTAATGGTATGGCTTTAACTTTGGCTCTCACCCCTGGCCCTTCTCCCTCAGGTAGAAGTGTGACCTGGTAAGGCCGATGTCTTCTTCTTCGGCCCAAGGCAGGAACGACTGGGCAGAACGACTGGGCAGAACGACTGGGCAGACCCTACGAGGTGGGAGTGCCGGGAAGTTGGGCGCATTGCCATGCGCCCCAAGGACATAATCATCCCCATCCCCATCCCCGCCATCAAGGTCCTTCGACAGGCTCAGGATGAGCGGGTGCAGGTGGGGATGCTGGCGTAGAGGATGTCATCGTAGCGGTGGTTCCAGGCCCAGGGGAGGAGGGCCAGGACGATTTTCTGGGGAATGAGGCACTCTCCTTCATCCAGGCATCTTTGCACGTAGCGGCTGAGGTTCATGTAGGTCTTGAGGACATGGCCCTCGCGGGCGACGCGCTGGACCACCTGGTAGGGCTGGGGGAGGTTTTCATGTTCGGCGGTGGCGATGGCCCAATCGTCAGCGATTTCCTCGGCCAGTTGGCGGAGACGGAAGACGGCGAGTTCTTTGGCGAACTTGCGCTGGAGGGAGTGAATCTGGTTGCGTATCTGGCTCAGGGTCATGGGTTTGTCTCCTTTATCAATTTTATCCACTATCAATTTTATCCACGAAGGGCACTAAGGGGCACGAAGGGAGTTTTTCGACAGGCTCAGGATGAGCGGGGGGTCGGGGGCTTTTTTTATACCCCCTGCATTTGCGGTTATTTTCCGGCATTTTCTTCCAGTTTTGACTCGGTGAGTAGCAGCTGTTTAACTTCCTCGAGTCCAGCGCCGAGGTTCTGAAGTTCGGAAAACTGGACGGTGTAGGAGAGGGCGTAGCGGGCGGCGCGGACCCGGATGGCAGGGTTGGGGTCGGACATGGCTTCGGCAAAGACGGCCATGCCGCGACGGGCGAGGGCGTTAAGTTCCTCGCGGGCGATGATGGCGGACTGCCGGCGGAAGGCGGCGAGGCGATCGGCGAAGAGAGGCTCCCGAAGCCAGCGGCGGAGGGTTTTTTCGTCTATGCCGGCGGCGAAGGCCGCCCGGGACAGGGAAGGGGCAGCAGCGATAACAGGCAATGCCGCCTGCTGACGAAAGGTGAGGTCGGAAGTGTCTATTTGGTCGCAGGCAGGCAGGACCTGGGTTATTTCGGTTTTGTCACCGGCAGCACCGGCGGCACCGTGCCGGGTGTTTTGAATCTGCCGGATGGATTGGGTGGGGGTGTTCCGGTTTCGGGACTCAGGCATAGATAGTCTCCTGGCCTCAGTGGGAGGTGGGATTTGACCCCAGGCGGGATGGCCTGGCAGGCCATGGATTATCTACGTTAGAGATGCGCTATGCAGACTGGCAATAGGGGAGTGTCAGTGGGGTGGGATTTATCCACGCAGCACACTCAGGAGAGTCTATCCACGAGTGGGCACGAATGCGCACTAACTTTCAGGAAAGGGGGTGGCAAGGTGTGGCATTGGGCGATTTTGGGGCGGGCCTTGCCACCGTGGACGGAGGGTCAGGGGCGGCACATCACAAGTCGGCCGACAATATTTGCAGTTCGTCCAGGACTTCGGTGAAGAGGGGAAACTGGTATCTTTTGAGGACTTCGTGGGCCAACTCCCGTGGTTCCGTTCGGATTTAGGGTACGCCCCCACCAATCCGTTTTTTACTGCAAAGATGCCTGACCCGCAGGACTGCCAAGAGTCCAGTGAAATAGGCGGGAATGAGGAACACCGGGCTCCAGACCCAATAAGGCGCACCGCCACCAAACTCCTCCATCCCGCCGGCGGCCATCGCAAAGCCGAGCCAGACAACAGGGATAGCGTTGACATACCAGGGTAATGCCCTTGTCGTCTGCCATTCTTCTGCCATCCGACCTTTGAATCGTAGCCATGCCCATCGTAGCTTCTCTGCCAACGCCTTCCGATGATGAATGGCGTATATACAGGCACCGATTTTGACGGTTCGGTCGCCAGTTATCTCAACCAATACATTTACGCAAAAGTCCAAGAAGTCCATCTGTGCAATCCTCCGTCTGCGGATTTCCCACAAAAGGAAAACCCGCCGATTTAGTCTCGGCGGGGATTGACAGGCATACTTCCACTGTCCCACAATAAAGGGGCTTTGAAAGTTGGAGAGTTTGCCTGACACTCCCCGGAAAACCGAAACTCCTTGGCCGTTATTAGCCCGATGTCCTACCATCGGGTTTTTACGTTCAAGGAGAGACTACTAGCCCATCGGCCTGTACCTCCGCATAGTGTTGCTCATAGGATAATCGAGACTCAATACTGCCGGGAAGGGGCATAAGCAGAATTGGCGGGGTTTGTTACCGCCGTCCCGCTTTCCGGGCAAATCTCCGAATCTCTGCCGGCACTCCCTGCCCTGCCGTCCTCACGCCTCTAGGCTTGTGGCCGGATTGGGACTTGGGCAAGCTGGGCCCGGTAGCCTTGCCGTTCCTGCTCTTCCGGTTGGCTGGCTCGGTCAGCGTTTCCTCTATTCGCACGTTGTCGGGAATCGGCTTACGCTCTTTTGGGCGTTCCTCTTCCTTCGAGACGGTAGCTTTCTCCACCACGCCGGACCCCTCGCTAACCACGTCCTCCCATTCCTTGTAGGGACTCTTTATCTTGGCTTCCTCTGCCGGGGTTCTGCCTCTTGGCTTTTTCTCCTTTAGGCTTTCGTGTTCCCGAAAGAAGTTGTAGGTCAGCGTCCAGCCGTCCAGGTAGCGTTGCCCGCTTTCGGCGTTCTCCAATCCCCGCAGGGTCTTGGTGCGCTGGCGGAAGGTTCCCTGTAGGCGTTCCGACAGGTTGTTGTTCACTTCGGCCCGTATCCCGTCGGTCTGGACGTGCTTGGTCTTGGGAAATACTAGGTTGATGGCGGAGGGGTAGTTGGCAAGGCGGTCAGTCTTAATGACCTTTGGGTGAGTGGTAGCGGCGGCGGCAGCTTTCTCCATTACCGTTTCAGCGGCGTCCATATCCCGGTGTTTGCTCAAATGAGAGGCAAGGATGAAACGGGTTTTGGCGTCCATTACGTTCCAGTTCCAATACTTCTCCCCGCCTACCGTTACCTGCATTTCATCGGCAACCCACACGGGTCCGGTAACGGCCCGGTACTCCGGTTCCCGCAGGACCGGCACAGCCCTTTCGGTGTATTCCGTTACCCACTCGTAAAGGGTGGACTTCGAAGGTTCGGGAATGTCGAAGGCGTCGGCCATAGTCTCGGCAATCTGCTTGTAGGACATTCCCGAATAGAACATCCTGATTGCCATACCGATGTGTTCCGCCGGGGCCTGACGGCCTTCGGGCATACCGTTGGCCCGAAACTTCTTCTTGCAACCCCGGCAGAGGTAGCGTTGCTGGCCGTTCTGCTTGCCGACCTTCACGATCCTGTTGGAATCGCAATCGGGGCAGTTGAGTTTGTAGGTGGTTACTTCGGTGAACTCTGCCAAATCACCCCTCCCGACCCTACCTGATGTTGATTGGCATTGTAACAGAGCAGGCTTGAACGGAGAGCGGTTTGACAGGGCTGGAGGGTGAGGCTATAGTCCCGCTTGCTACGGTTCCTACTTATAAGGCACATCTTGGAAACTGGACTAGGGGCGCAATGTGCCCCCTTTGTTGGTGTGCCAGGGTGGGAGCCGTAGCAAGTCCCTATCCTTCCTCAAAGGGGGTTCCCTGTGACTCTCCATCCTATCCTGCGCCCGGGATTGCTCGCATTCCTATTTGCTCTATCTCTCGCCTGTGCCGCGCCCCAGCAGCAGCCAACGCCCGACATTCCCGCTACAGTCCAAGCCCAAGTATCGGCAGAATTGAGCAAGACACCAACGCAGACCCCAATCCCGACTCCCACTCCCACTCCCACGCCCACCCCAACGCCTACCCGGACGCCGGAACCTACGGCAACGCCCACTCCGACTCCTGAACCCACAGCGACAGCAACACCGACCCCGACACCAACCATTACTCCCATCCCGACCGAACCCCCGCCCACGCCATTGCCTACACTTTCCTCCGCAGAAAAGACAAGCCTAGATGACGCAAACAGAGAATACTTTAAGCGTATGATGGCGACCTTGAAACTATGCAGTGACGAACGGTTCAGGGGCAAGCGGCGTGAGTATGACTTCGTTGCCTTTGAACAAGCAAAGGAAGTGGTTGACGGAGCGATGGCGGAATGGGAAAAGCGGGGTCACCTTGATACATTCTCGAAGGAAGATTACGAGGTAATGAACGAATTGTTCAGGAAGGCTTCTCTAAGTCTCTGGGATATATGCGTACCACCGGGATGGCAACCATCCAACTGAATTTCCGCCTCCACTTCTAATCAATGGGGAGGGGCAGGGTCGGCATATTTGCTCCTGCCCCTAAAATCCCGTACCCTAAATCCGAACGGAACCAGCTTGACTATGCCTTGCGAACGGAAAATAGTTGGTTTGCCGCACAAAGCTCAAGGAGGCGACTATCGGATACAATCTCGCTGTACCACAACGTATTCCCGGACAAACCCTGAAGGATCAATGATGAAGGGACTTTACACACTGTATCTGTTCCCGGTACTCGCCCTCTTGCTGGTGGCGGTCCTGGCCTGCGGGCCGGCAGATATGTCAGTCCAGGAGCGCATAGGCAACGTAGACGCTCAGCCTCAGGACGAGGAGTCCACCCCCATGCCAGCGCAGACTCAGGAACCGGAACCTACTCCCGTTACCATATATCGCAGATCTCCAGGTACCCCCGGTTTGACCCCCATTCCTGGACACACCCGCACACCCACCAACACCCCTCGGCCCACGCTCATACCCGATTCGACGGAAGCCTATGCCGCGGTTGCAGCCTACAGGGCAAAGGAGGCAGCAGGTGAATCGGGACCCGATGTGGCAGTTCTGGCAGCTCAGGTTGAAAACTTCACCAGGGAAAAGAAAGGCGGACGGCAATTTCACTCCATAGTCCCAGCCAAAGTCACCGGGCACCGACTGGTGGAACCCAACCTAGACATTGAATGGCCCGACAGGATAGGAGATCCGCCTTTCCCTCCGGCAATGGAATTAGACGAAACATACACGTCCTGGCGCAGGACGAAGCTCCAAATTGAAGAAACCTACTTGGGACCGGTGCCCCAGGGCTACGAGCTATTGGCCGCAGACTATTCCATCAACATGGCCCTGGAAGAGGGCAAGGAATACATCATCTACATACTGCGCGGCTACGTTGCGGAGGACACGCTCCCCAACGCCCCCGGCATTTACCGCTATAACGCAGAGCAGTTGAAGGCCCTGGGCGGCGAGGGCGGCCTCATCCATTTAAGCAACACCTGGCTTATAGACGGTGAGACGGCCTGGCTGCTGCCGCGGGACGGATACATGACAGTCAACCCGCACATTCCCGGCCTGACGGCTGCCCGGGAGCACGGCCATAGTATGCCAGTCACCGATTTGGTTGCGGCCATCAAGCGCGGCTTGCGCCGGCCTGAATAGCGTCAACACTACACCCTTGGAGCATTCATCACTAACTTTACGGGCCAAAACGATGATGGGGGTTGACAATGATTAATCGAAAGGGCATGGCATTGATTGCGATAGCGGCGATGCTGGCTTTGTTGCCCCTCGCGGTCTCTGCGCAGCAAGAGCCGCCCCACGTTGTACTCGGCACGGCCATGTTGAACGGCGCAACGGCCGCATTTGGCACCGAAATCGTTGCCATGCAAGGGTCCACCAAACTGGGTTCCACCACAACCAGTGCCGACGGCAAGTTTACTCTGCAAATAGTGCAGCCGCCTGACAGCGGGCCAATCACCTTTGTGATCGCTGGCGTTGATGCACAGCAGGTGCTTACTGACTGGGAGATGGGTAAGATCCAGCGAGGCTTCCTCCTGACCACCCCATCTCCCCGTAGGGATATCATTGGCCCTCCGGGCCCCGGTCCTCTCCCTTCTGTCCCTGGCCCACAAGGTCCCCCAGGCCCTCCGGGTCCTGCTGGCCCTCCAGGGCCACCTGGGCATCCGGGTCCCGGCGGTCCCCCAGGCCCCGCCGGCGCACCCGGCGCTGACGGTGCAGTCGGCCCCGCAGGTCCCAAGGGCGAGCCGGGGCCCTCAGGCGTGGCGGGGTCGCCTGGCGCTGACGGTGCTGACGGAAGCCAGGGCCGCATGGGGCCTGCAGGCGCTGATGCCAGCGCCACGGCTGGCATCATAGCCATTAGTATCTCCGTCGTTGCGGCGATCGTGGCCTTGGCCGCGTTTTGGCGAAGTCGCCCGGGAGCCTGAATTTAACCGGAACAAGTGGCATGTTTCGGGAGCGCCTAAGGTTGCCGGGACTACGCTGGTTTTGGCCACCGCCGCCGAAGCCCCTTTTCGTAGTTCGGGTTGATGGGTCGGTATAAAGCAAGTGGGCCAGCTTGACTATGCCTTGCGAACGGAAAACAGTTGATATCGGCCATCTATTTCACCACAGCTAGCATGGGTTCCCTTGTGCCCTGCCGCGCATGGTAGCATTGCCCGCGAATGGCGTCCATAGCAAGGCAAGGTATTTGTTTGATTGTTGTTGTACAGGTTGCCTTGAGAGTCTGATTAGGTAAAACAGGGAGATACGGGTACCAAACCGGGCCCGGCGAGTTGGGCATCCAAGGTGTGTCGTTGCGCTACTTTACGAGTGTCCCTGCAGGGCGATTGAATTCTTGGAGAAATGGCATGGTGCGTCCTTCGGCAGGCTCAGGGCGACATGACCCTTCCCTGGACCCCTTGGACGCATTCATACTGGGATTGCCGTGCGCTTCAGGTTGACTTGTTCAATTGACATTGGCTTTTGGCGTGGGTATACTGCCGCCACATTTTTGGGAGGCGCGGGGAGTCTTTTTTTGCCGATAATGCGCCTGGTGCAGGCTTCAAGGGTGGAGCCGGTGTGTATGCTGTTTCGGAATGTGACGAATTGCTTCAATGTACGTCTTGAACGCTGAAGTGAATTCGGATTAGCGGGTACACCTTCGAGAAACCAGAGCGTGTCGTCAAATTCAATGCTGAAGCTGCCGAGTGTCCTTTTTCGCCGTTCCTGCTCAGGCGGGAACTTCAAGGGGGAAGGGGATTTTTAGATTGTTGCCAAGAGCTTGGGGAGGTCGGAGATATGAGGATATCGTTGGTTGTCCTGGGATGCCTTTTTTGCCTGTCACTGATGGTTGCCTGCGGGGCCGCGGAACCACAGGTGATTGAGCGAACGGTGGAGGTGCCGGTAGAGGTTGAAACCGTCCGCGAAGTGGAGGTAGAGAAGGAAGTCCAGGTGGAAGTTGAGACCATCCGCGAAGTGGAAGTGGAAAAAGAAGTAGAGAAAATAGTGGTAGCCACGCCGACGCCGGTGCAAATTCCGGAGTCAGGGAGGCTGCCCGGCCGGGTGGACCCGGCCGGTTCGATAATTTCCGTTAGTTCCTACCTGGGATTCCAGGGCGTGGATACGAACATCTCGCAGGACAGCGCCACCAAGGTGTACTACGACGAGGTGTTCGACTATGCCATCGGACAGAATCCGGACGGTACCCTGACCCCCGGCTTTGCCACGGCATGGGAAGTGTCCTCGGACCAACTGACGTGGACCTTTACCATCCGCGAGGGGATGAAGTTCCACAACGGAGACGACATTACGCCGGAGGACGTGGCGTGGACGTGGAATCGGTCGGTTGGCGAGGACTCGCTGGGCGGGTTCGCCCTGGAAGTGGGGCCCCTGCTGAGTTCGGGCTTTGAAGTGGCCGGGAACACGGTTACCGTTTCTACGCTGGAGCCCCAGTCCACGCTGCCCCTGTTCTTTGCGTCGGCTTCCCCGCCGCGCTCGGTGGTATTCCCCCAGGCCCATTTTGAAAGCGTGGGCGGAATAGATAACTTCCGGGAGGCTCCCGTGGGCTCCGGCCCCTACAAGTGGGAGGACCGGGTGCCGGGCCAGTACATCCAGATGGAAGCCTTTGAGGACCATTACGAGAAGAACCCGGGCTACAAGATTCTGCAAATATGGGACGTGGCCGAGCTGAATACCCGCATGGCCATGCTGAAGAGCGGCAACGCCGACCTGATTACGGCTTCGGTTCGCAGCGTTGAGGAATTGCAGTCGGCGGACCTGCAGGTGTTGCAGTCGCCGGCCGCCAACATATCCTGGATCTGGTACAACTACGCGTGGGTGCCGGGCCACCCCTTCAACGACAAGCGGATACGGGAAGCTATTTCCATCGCCATTGACCGGCAGGCCATCGGCACGGGCCTGTACGCCGGCCAGACGACCCCGGCCTGCTGCTACTGGGTGGTGGAAGGCAACATCGGCTACCCGGGCGACGTGGAGCCCCACCCCTATGACCCGGACCGGGCCGCGCAGCTGATCCAGGAAGCCGGCTTCGAGGGTTCCGAGATCGAGATCCTGACCTTCTCCGGCGATGCCGACTTTGTGGACCAGCCGGGCCTGTCGGAAGCCATTGCCGGTTACCTGGAAGCCATCGGCCTGAACACCTATGTGTCCGTGGTGGACGGCCCGGTGCTGCGGGAGACCTTCGACAACGCCATCAAGACGGACGACGAAATAGAAACGATAGTTAAAGAACAGCCGCCTTACCAGATAGCGGTACGGGGCAGCGACACCCGCCTGCACTCCTACCGCGGGGCCCATATCTACTACCATTCCGAGGGACGGCGGCAGATGATGCGCCTGCCGGACATTCTTGACCCGCTGCTGGACAAGGCCGGTTCCTCCTTTGATTTGCAGGACCAGCACGACGCCATGGCCGACTTCCACCGCCTGCTCAACGAGGACTTCTGGGCAGGGCCGCTGCTGGAAGCCGGGGCCGTGTTCGGAGCCAGCGAAAAGGTCGGGTCGTGGACTCCCATCACGGGCAAGCCCTACCCGCATAACCACTGGACGATAAGGCCGTAAATCCCGGGCTGCTCGTCCTGAGCTTGTCGAAGGACCGCTGGCGCAGCCTGAAACAGAAAGGCCGTCTTTTCCCCGAAGGCGGGAATGGGGCGGCCCAAGGCCAACCATATTAACGCGGTACGGGGCCGCCGGCGAAGAGGCAGGGGCGGGTTTGAAACCCGCCCCTACAGCCAAGATTCCGGTGAGATTGCCGGCATACCCTCCCTGCCAGTAGTCCGACAACTTTGAAATGATAGTTGAAACTGCTTTTCTCCGTCGTTCCGGCGCAGGCCGGAACCCAGGAGTCCTGAAGGTAAGGAACCATGACGGCGCTAACCTTCCTGGATTCTGGCCTGCGCCAGAATGACGAGTTTCGATAGTTACCCAATGACGGGTTTCGATAGTTACCCGTCATTCCAAAGTGGTTGAACTACTAGTGACAACCCGTCGTTCCCGCCTTCGCGGGAACCTCGACCGAGGACTAACCCATGCTCAAGTACATCGGGTTTCGCATATTTCAGGCCCTGCTGGGCCTGTGGTTCATTGCAACCCTGGTGTTCATTCTGTCCCGTTCCATCGGCGACCCGGCGGAGGTATTCACCGCGAGAAACTCGGGGGTGGATGCCCGGGAAATCATGGCCGCCAAGCTGGGGCTGGACCGGCCGGTCCACGAGCAGTACCTGAAGTTCCTGGGGCAGTTGGCAAGGCTGGACCTGGGAGATTCGGTCAGCAACGGCATACCGGTTACCCAGATACTGGTGGAACGGATGCCGGCGACCTTTACCCTGGGACTGGTGGCCCTAATCTTTGCCCTGGCCCTCTCCTTACCCCTGGGGGTGCTGGGGGCGGTGTACCGCGATTCCGCCATTGACTGGATAGCAAAAGTTCTGGCCTTTTTGGGGCAGTCCATGCCGCCCTTCTGGTCGGGCATAATGCTGATCATTCTCTTTGCGGTGGTGTGGGAGATGCTGCCCCCGGCCGGCAAGGGGGGCTGGACGTCGTACATACTGCCGGGCTTTACTCTCGGCTGGGGGGTGATGGCCGGCATGGTGCGCCTGGTGCGGTCGAGCATGATGGACGTGCTGGACAGCGACTATGTGGCGATGGCCCGGGCCAAGGGGCTGCCCGAAGCGGTGGTAATCGGGAAGCACGCGCTGCGGAACGCCCTGCTGCCGGTGCTTACCTACAGCAGCCTGGTGCTGGGCGCCTTTATGAACGGGTCGGTGGTGGTAGAGCAGGTGTTCGCCTGGCCCGGCATCGGCACGTCGGCGGTGCAGAGCGTGGTACGGCGGGACTTTCCGGTCATCCAGGGCGTGGTGATAGTTTTCGGCAGCTTCTTCATACTGATCAATCTGTTTGTGGACATACTTTATGCGGTCATTGACCCTCGCATAAAGTACACGCAGTAGCAGGTAGCCTATGGCGAACACGACGATGCAAACATTGGCGCCGACACCCGCCTGGCTCGTGAGAGTGCGGTCGGGCCTCAGCGTGGCGCGGCGCGTACCCAAGATTCCCACGGCGGTGCTGCTGGTGCTGATGATTTTCGCCATCTTTGGCCAGTGGATAGCGCCCCACAGCCCGGTGGCGGTGGACATGGCCAACTCCTTCTCTCCGCCGGTGTGGCACGAAGAGGGGACGGCCAACAACCTGCTGGGCACCGATAAGCTGGGACGGGACATTTTCAGCAGGCTGATACGGGGGGCGCGGGTCTCCCTGTCCCTCTCGTTGTTCGTAATTGCGCTGGGCGGGGGCGTAGGGGTGGCCCTGGGGCTGATTTCCGGCTACGCCGGCGGCAAGCTGGACGCGGTGATGCAGCGGGGCATCGAGGTCATTCTGGCCATGCCGACCATACTGGTGGCGCTGGTGTTCGTGTTTGCGGTGGGGCGCAGTTTCGAGAGCGTAATCCTGATACTGTCGCCCTTCCTGGCGGCCCGGTTCGCCCGCATTGTGCGGGGGGAAACCCTGAGCGTCCGCGAGCGGGACTTTGTGGCCATCGCCAAGGTTATCGGAACGCCGACCTGGATGATTTTGCTGCGCCACATTCTGCCCAATGTGTTTAACACAATAATCGTGCTGGCCACGCTGGAAGTGGGGCACCTGATTTTGCTGGAATCTTCGCTGAGCTTCCTGGGCGTGGGCGTTCCGCCGCCCCAGCCGGCGTGGGGGCTGATGGTGGCCGACGGACGGGAGTTTTTGACCTCGGCTTACTGGATAACGCTGTTCCCGGGCTTGTGCATCCTGGCGGCGGTGCTGTCGCTGAACCTGTTCGGGGACTGGCTGCGGGATACGCTGGACCCCAGGCGGCGGCAGCTGTAGGGGGTTTTGCAAGGAGCCCTCGCCGAAGGTGTTCGAGACTGTCGAGGTTCCCTCCTTCGCGGGAACGACGGGTTGGGCGGGTCCCAGCATCATTTCAAATTTGTCAGGCTGATAGCGGTCCATCAGGTTTGCACTGATGGGCAAGCCTGGAGCCCGCGCGTGGTGAGCTTGTCGAAGGGTCGCCCCCTCATGGTTCGACAAGCTCAGGGTGAGCGGAAATATCATTCATCATTTTGCGTTAGTTGAACCACCAGGAAATTAACAGGGTTTGGCGGTAGATGGTTAACCGGAACATTGAAGACGATGCCCTGCTCCGGGTAGAGGGGCTGAAGACTTACTTCTTCCAGCGCAACGCGGTGCTGAAGGCGGTGGACGGGGTGAGCTTTTCCGTCGCCCAGGGGGAGGCGGTGGGGCTGGTGGGAGAGTCGGGCAGCGGCAAGACCATGACCTGCCTGTCGCTGATGCGCCTGGTGCCCCAGCCCGGAGCCCGAATTGTCGAGGGGGAAATCCGGTTCAGGGGCGAGAACATCCTGGAGCTTACCGAGCACGAGATGCGGGGGTACCGGGGTCACCGCATGGCCATCATCATGCAGGACCCACAAACTTCGCTGAACCCGGTCTATACGGTTGGGGAACAGGTGGCGGAGCCGGTGCGCCTGCACCTGAAGGAGCGGGGGCAACAGGCGATGGAGCGGGTGCTGGCTGCGCTGCGAGCGGTGCGGATTCCGCGGCCCGAGCTGCGCCTGGGCCAGTATCCCCACCAGTTCAGCGGGGGCATGCGGCAGCGGGTGGTGGCCGCCATGGGCCTGACCACCGAACCGGAACTTTTGATTGCCGATGAACCCACCACCTCCCTGGACGTTACAATCCAGGCCCAGTTCCTGCGCCTGATACGGGAGTTGCAGCAGGAAAGCGGGACCAGCGTCATCTGGGTAACCCACGACCTGGGGATTGTGGCGCAGATGTGCGACCGGGTGAACGTGATGTACGCCGGGCGCATTGTCGAGAGCGGACGGGTGCGGCAGATATACAAGGAACCCCAGCATCCCTATACCAGGGCCCTGCTGGACTCGGTGCCGCTGATGGGCGCCCGGCGGGAAAAGCTGTACCAGATTGAAGGACAGCCGCCGGACCTGCGCAGCATTCCCGAGGGCTGCCCCTTCTGGCCGCGCTGTCCGGATGCCATGGACAAGTGCAGGGAACAGTATCCGCCGCGGACCTCCCTGGGCGGCGAGGACTTTGTACACTGCTGGCTGACAGAGGAGGGCAGATAGCGTGGCCGACGGTTTGCTGGAAGTAACAGGGCTGGCGAAGCACTTTCGGGGCGGGGGCAGCTGGATCAGCAGCGGCGGGGACGTCATCCGCGCGGTGGATGGCGTCAGCTTTTCCGTGGAGGAGGGCGAGACCTTCGCGCTGGTGGGCGAAAGCGGCTGCGGCAAAACCACCGTCGCCAAGATGATCCTCTTGCTGGAACGGCCCACCCGGGGGACGGTCACCTTCCAGGGGCAGGACGTAAGCCGGATGAAGGGAAACGGCCTGCGGGAATACAAGCGCCTGGTACAGGCGGTGTTCCAGGACCCTTACAGCTCGCTCAACCCGCGAATGCAGGTGCTGGACATAATCGGGGAGCCGCTGCGCGTTCACCAGGGACTGCGGGGGAGAGAGCTGCGCATGCGGGTGGGGGAACTGCTGGAAAACGTGGGGCTGAACCCGGTGACGGCGTCCTTCTTTCCTCACCAGTTCAGCGGGGGGCAGCGGCAGCGCATTGCCATAGCCAGGGCGCTGGCCCTGCGGCCCCGGCTCATCGTTCTGGATGAACCGGTTTCCGGGCTGGACGTTTCCATCCGGGCGCAGATTTTGAACCTGCTGGTGGACCTGCAGCGGGACCTGGGCCTGAGCTACCTGCTCATCTCCCACGACCTGGCCATTGTGGAGCACATGAGCCACCGGGTGGGAGTGATGTACGTGGGCAAGATGGTGGAACTGGCGACGCGGGACGAGTTCTACGGCAATACGCTGCATCCCTACAGCAACGCCCTGCTGGCCTCGGTGCCCAAGCCGGACCCGGACATACCCATGGGCACGACCATAGGCGGCGAGGTTGCCAGCCCCATCAATCCGCCCAGCGGGTGCCGCTTCCATACCCGCTGCCCCATTTACCTGGAGACCAGCATGTGCCGAGAGGTTGAACCGGACTGGCGGGAGATACTGTCGGACCACCTGATAGCCTGCCATAAGGTTGAGCCGGCGGTGGTGTAGGGACTGGGAATTCAAAGGAAGACTCTCCTAAGTATCATATACGTTGCCCAACAACACGGTGCGGGCCGATCTGAAAGGCTGGGAACATCCTGTTGGTCTAGAGGCAGATTACCACCGCCTGTTACTATACGTAGCTATACTTTTCCTTAACGAGTAAGTTACAATAGCACAAATGTTCGTAGAGTGAATCACGTTCCAAGGAGGCAAAAATGACACTGTCGCAGCGGCCTGTTTTTTGGTATGAGCGTCCAGGGCATCTTCACATCAAGCTAAGTCCCGATGAGGTAACTGTCAGCCCAATGGGGCACGATACTATAATCAGGAAGGAGGTGGCTGGAAAGTTCCTTAAAGCTCTGGTTCCAACTCACACAATTGGAGACTGCGATGGCTACAAATACGTGCCAGTCAGCGTTGCGGGTCGGAAGGGTGACCAATTGATCTTGCACTTACCTACTAGTAACGAAGGGAGACCAACTTGGCTAGTAGGTGAGTCTACGTTGCAGCAAATATTGGTTAACCCGCATTAGGGAGCTTCAATTCTCTTCCTTCTCAGGAGGTTGCCACAGTGTTATTGTCTGACCGTGAGATCCAAATCGCCATTCAGGGTGGCGACCTCTTGATAGATCCGTTGCCCGAGGAAGGCAGTGACCGCTGGCAGGCAGCATCTGTGGACCTTAGATTGCATTCCACCATTTGGGTTCCAAAGAATGAGGACTTCAATCCAATCAATGATTTGGCCGACCTTGACATAGATAGATATCTCTCAAAATACATGACCGAAGCCAACATAGGTGCCACTAACGGCTTCACCCTTTTTCCTGGCAGCTTTATCATAGGTCGCACATTGGAAACCATCGCGCTCAGTCGACTCCTGTCGGGAAGGGTTGAGGGTAGAAGCCGTCTTGCTAGGCTTGGGATCGGCGTTCACATAACGGCACCGAAAATAGACCCTGGCTTCAAAAATCCAATCACATTAGAGATTTTTCATCTTGGTAAGGTGCCTGTTTTAATTCCCAATGAAGTGACGATCTGTACGCTGCTGGTAGAGAGATTGGGTTACCCAGCAGGGCAGGCTTATCAAGGAATCTTTCAAGGCAATGACAATTAGCAACGAACATCGAACAGGTACGCAATTATGATAGGACGTATGGTAATGTTCGGTTTGTTGGGCGCGCCCATCGGTCTGGCTTGGGCAGGCATACTGAACTTACCCCTATTGAGAGGTTTAATTTCAGCTTCCTTAGTTGGAGCGGCTTTAGGGCTGGTGCTTGATGTTCACAATTCAATAAATTCCAAAGCGAGGTTGATGGTTATTGAACAGGGGCAAGGGAAGTTGCCCGACGATGAATACAAGCGTCAGTGGGAATTGGGGAAGCTATTTTCCTCCGCAGGGTTACAGCTTTTCGTTGGAAAACTTGCCTTCTTCATTGCTTGGGCAAGCTTGGTGATTTGGGGAGTTGTTGCTGTGGTCAGAGCCTTTCTTTAAACCCTGTCGATCCTTTCGGTCTCGTAGTACCGTGGGGGCAATTTCTGTGTCCGCTATTGTGGGTAGTTTTCTCTAAAGTTCCCTAAGAATATCCCCAAGCACGTTTCCCCCTTGACGGGGGAATGTCAGGATGGGGGTTGAATAAAACGAACGTAGGGGCGCACGGCCATGCGCCCCTACGGATTTAGGTGTCTACAGCGACTATTCCCGGCTTACACCGACAGCAAATGCCGCAACTCCCGCACGCTGGGCAAGGTCTCCAACCTGTTGATGGCATCAATCAATTCCTTGGACTGGGCCGACCCCAGGACGGGTTCCATGAGGTCCAGGGCCTTTTCGCCTACTTCTTCGCGGGACAGGGGGTTTTCGGCCCGGCCACGGAAGCTGGTGACCCGTTCCTCGTGGACCGTGCCGTCCCTGGTGGTTACCTGGACGATGGCCTGGTAGTCGGGCTGGGCGCCGCTGAGTTCCGGATCGCCAATTAGGGTAACCCGGGAGCGCAGGTCCATAACGTCCGGCTCGGTCATCCGGTCAAAGGAGTGGGCGGCCTCGAAGGAAACGCGGCCGTCGAGCAGGGCGATGGCGAAGATGTACTGGAGGTTGATGTCGGGCATTTCGCGGTCGTTGACGGTGTGAGCGCCGCCCTCGGGAAGGCGGGCGACGATTTTCTCCACGTCGGCAGCGCCGATGCCGTGCTTGTCCATAATCAGGAGCAGGCCCTCGGCGGGGGACTGGATGGGGAAGCCCACGCAGAATTTCTTGATGTTGGTCAGCATCACCTCGTAGCGGCTGCCGAGTTCGGCCACCAACTGCTGCCCGTCGGGGTTATCGGCGTAGGCCACCAGGAAGTTGCCGTCGCCGGTGAAGGTGTCGTACACCCCGGTGAAGCCAATCTGCACCATCTCGGCGGCCATCACCCCGTTGCGGGCGTTCATGCCGCCGAAAATGTAGGCCTTCTCGATGTGCTCCACGTCCCGGGGGTAGGTCATTATGCCCGACGCCTGCTGGGCGCCGTAGGACAACAGGTCGCGGTACTGCTCTTCCTCCAGGCGGGCCAGGCATCCGGCCGCCGCGGTGGCGCCCATGGTGCCGCCGATGCTGAAGGGCAGGTGATTGCGGGCCCGCATTTCCTCGCGGCCCAGGGCCTTGGTGGTGCGGCTGCCAATGTCGTAACCCAGAACGACGGCCTTGATGAAGTCGGAACCGTTGGCGTTTTCCCGCTCGGCCATGGCCAGGGCGGCGGGCAGGATGGCGCAGCCGGGGTGGATGCCGGCGGAACCGTTGGAGTCGTCGGTTTCGTCGGCGTGGGCCATCATCCCGTTGGCGATGGCGGCGTTTACCGCCGAAACCACCATGGAACTGCCCACAACCTGGGCTTCCTCCGGCCCACCCTGCTGTTCGACGTACTGGCGGGCCAGGACTCCGGGCTTGAGCACTGAACCGGAAACCATGGCGGCCAGGGTGTCCAGGATGTGGTGCTTGGCCTTTTCCAATACGTTGGGGGGAAGCTCGGCGTCAAGGGCGCCGGAAAGGTAGTGGATGAGTTCGGGGGTGATGCTGTTTTGGCTGGACATTAAGATAGCCTCCGTATGACTGATTGCGGTGAAGAGTGTCGGTGATGGCTGACCCTAGTGGGGCCCCTTTTGGGGCGTAGGGTAGTCTAACTGAAGGACAGGGGCGCCGCAACGGAGGGGGATTGGGGGCTTGCCCTCAGCCCCGGCCCCTCTCCCAGGGGGAGAGGGGAGATGGAACGATGCGTATTTCACTCTGTCCTCCATATCCGGACGGTTACGTTGAGGGGGCAGCGCCATCAGGGCAATCGCGCTTTAAGTGAGGCTATACGTCCAAGCAGGAAGTCATGTCGCCCTGAGTCCTTCGGCTTGGCTCAGGATAAACTTTGCCGAAGGGCCTAAAATCCTTCCCACAAGCCAACTTTCGGGTCCGTCTTTCCCCCGGTAACCGCACTTTGGGCAGGTTTTTGGATTCTTCACTGAGTTTACCCTGAGCAGGCCGAAGGGTTCAGAATGACAGTTTTGGTCGTTCAGGACAACAAACCGTTAAAACGCGATTGCCCTGAGGTCATTTAGGGCCATTGCGTTATAGAGAAATGTCATGCTGAGGCCTTCGGCAAGCTCAGGATAGACTGCGCCGAAGCATCTATCCTCCAACTCAGCAGCTTGGTTTTGGTTCCCAAGTCATGGTTTCCTGCCAGGACTCTTAGACCCTTCGGCAAGCTCAGGGTGACATTCATTTCCAGTCGAAGGACCTTGCGCAAGTTACGACAAGCTTATAACGCGTTTGCACTGCAATGTCAGTCTCCGGGAGCGGGGTTATTCACAGGGAGCGGGGTGGGTTAACCCGGTACTTCACCGGAGCATATTCTTGCTCTGGTCTATGGCGGGGGTGGGCGAGGGGTCCAGCCCCTGGAGGATGGCGAGGTAGTAGCTAACGTAGTCGCCCAGGAGAATCATGGACAACAACTGGGCCAGGGGAGGGGAATTCAAGCCGATGATGGTGCGGTTCTCGATGCCCCCGGCTTTAAGCATGGCCTCCAGCGCAAGGTAGCGGTCTTGCAGGCTGTCGCCGGAGTCGGAGGGCTTCAGGGTCAAGGCCAATATTTCGGCCCGGGCAGGGGAGGCGGCCCGGAAGGACTCCACCGAGTTGTGCAGGCACTCGGGGATGGTCTCGTAAAAGGCCCAGACCTTGGCGTTCTCGTTCAGCTGGGCCTTCCAGCGGCGGATGGCGCCGGAGAAAAGGCCGCCGCCGTAAACCACCACCAGGCGCCCCAGGAGTTGACGGGCCAACTGCTTGGCCGGGTTAGCCTCCTCCGGCACATTCTCATTGAGCTGCCTTAGCTGTCGCTTCAATTCCTGCACGGTGGCGCTCACATCTGCCCCGGAGGTGGGAATAAGGCCCAGCCGGTCCAGGACACCCAGCAGCAGGACCAGGTAGCTGCCCACGGCGCTGCGGGGTTCACCGACGGGATTGACCGGGACCACACGGATGTTGGCAAGTGATGCCTCCTGGGCCAGTTTGCCGCCGGCGGTAATGGCAAGGACATCGGCGGGAGACCGGGCGGCGTCCCGGAACATGGAGAGGGTTTCAGCGGTATTGCCCGAGTGGCTGCAGGATATGAACAGGGTACGCTCATCCAACCGGAAGGGAAGGTCCAGGTTACGGGCGACCACAACGGGAACGGCGGGAGCAAGGGAAGCCAGGTCGGCCACCAGGTCGCCGGCAATGGCAGAGCCCCCCATGCCGCTGATAACGACCTTGTCGTAGGAACCGCGCAGTCCTTCAAGGGGCGCCTGCCGGCACAGACTCCACGCCTCCCGGCACTGGCGGGGGAGACCGGCCAGGCGGAATCTCATGCCCGACGGGTCCAGGGCGGCGTAGGTCTCCGCCAGGTCAAGGCAGGGTGTCAATGAGGTTTTGTGCAGGGCTTGTTGAGAAGTCATACAAAGCCGTTTCGAATTTTGTGCTGGATCGGCTCTTCGAGAGGCTCGCCATGAACGGGCGGCCTTCGACAGGCTAAGGGTGAGCGGAATTGAAACCTACCGCTACGGGTGCCCGGCTAAAGTAAGGTCCCTTAGAGTTGGGTTGGTGCCCTCACCCCCGGCCCCTCTCCCTCTGGGAGAGGGGAGATGGTACCAAGCGCATTTTGCCTTGGTATTGGTTTCGTAGATTCACCGTTTGGGATTGATTGGTAGTGCATTGAGTCGTTATTTCTGCTTTTTCTGGAATCTGAACTTGTGCCTGGCAGGGTTCCCGCCTGTGCGGGAACGACGGGTTGGGTTGGTCGAGGTTCCCCCTTTTTGTGGGAACGACGGGTTGAGTTGGCCGAGGTTCCCGCTCTTGTGGGAACGATGGGTTGGGTTGAGTCAATCATATTTGTAATCGCGTTATCCTATCAGCCCATTGCATGGCGCGGCGCCTGGATTCCGGGTAAGTGGCAGGGCTATGGGCGGCGAGGGCGCACTTCCATTTTGCCATTGGGCCAGGGAAAGGTAAATGGCATACGCTTAATTCGACTGGTGGAACTGGCTGGGGCGGGTGAGTTGGCAGCGGGCAGGTTGAGGGGCGGGAGTTGGTGAGAGGGTAACCCTTCTCTACCCTTGGATTGGGAGACAAATGAGTACGGAGCCCGGGAATTGATGTGGTCTGGGCAATGGCATGAAATGCATTAGTCTAAGGTGTTTGCCGGCATTGACCTTCTCCTGGTGGAAGAAACAGGTTTGCGCCTGCTTCGAGGTTCCCGCCATCGCGGGAAGGACGGCTGCTACAAATCGCCTAATGCGATAGCCCTAAAACGAAATAGTCTAAGGTGTTTGCCGGCATTGACCTGCTACTGGCAGAAGAGACAGGTTTGCGCCTGCTTCGAGGTTCCCGCCATCGCGGG
The DNA here is from genome assembly GCA_034423215.1 of Dehalococcoidia bacterium. GTDB lineage: Bacteria > Chloroflexota > Dehalococcoidia > Lucifugimonadales > UBA3495 > Bin22. The sequence continues at coordinate 33,504 of DAOUIY010000025.1, read as the reverse complement.
AAGGACGGCTGCTACCTATCGCCTAATGCGATAGTCCTAAAACGAAATAGTCTAAGGTGTTTGCCGGCATTAACCTGCTTCTGGCAGAAGAAAGAGGTTTGCGCCTGCTTCGAGGTTTCCGCCTTCGCGGGAACGACGGCTGCTACCATTCACCTAATGCGATAGCCCTACGGTGGGGCTGGCTGCCATTGCCAGCCAGGTTTATCGGCCATATAATCGGCCAAATTGCTGAACATAAGGTGAGGGACATCAATGCAAACCAACACTACCAAAGCTAGGCTGGCCGACGGTGAGGTGGTATTCGGGGCGATTATCACGCGCTACGCGCCGGACCTGGTCGAAATTTTCGGGGCGGTGGGCTACGACTTTGTGATGATTGACTGCGAGCACGGCCCGATGAACCTGGACCAGGTGGAACACATGGTACGGGCTGCCGAGGCCTTTGGGATAACGCCCATCGCTCGAATCCCCAACCACGAGGAGTCAACTATCCTGCGGTTCCTGGACCGGGGGTTGCAGGGGATAATAGTGCCCCACGTCAACTCGGGGGAAGAGGCTGCCGGAGTGGCCGCGGCGGCGCGCTACTATCCCGAGGGACGCCGGGGAATGGGCGGCGGCCGGGCGCACGACTACGGCGTGGGAGTAACGAGGGACGAGTCCACCACCTGGGTAAACGCCAACGTGCTGGTCATCCCCATGGTGGAAGAGGTGACCGCCGTGCAGAACCTGGACCAGATACTGGCGGTGCCGGGAGCGGACGTGCTCCACGTGGCCGCCTCGGACCTGGGGCAGAGCATGGGCTTTCCGCCGGTGTCGGAAGTGCGGCGGGTGATGGGCGAGGTTATACCCCGTGTGCGGGCCGCCGGAAAGAACGTGGGCGTGGGCGGTAACAATCCGGCCGATGCGGCCGGGGTGGCGGAGTTCATCAAGCTGGGCGCCAATTTCGTGACCGTATCTTCCCAGGGGTTGATGCGCCTGGCGGCCGAGGACTTTCGGAAGCGGGTTGACGAGGCGCTGGCAGCTTAATCCATAGTCAAACTATCCACGAATAAACACGAAGAGTCACGAATAGAGACCTCATATTTGTGCCTATTTGTGCTTATTCGTGGATGAAAAAGTGAAGGAGGCAAGACTATGCCGGATACGACGTTGAAGAGGGAACAGGTGAAGGCGGCGATGGATGCCATGATGGCCAAGGCGCTGGAGACTCCGGACGCGCCGGTGGCCATGGCCATAGTGGACTCGACGGGCAACCTGGAGGCCTACGCCAAGATGGACAACCTGCGGATGTTCAGTCGCCGCCACGCGCTGCGCAAGGCCTACACGGCGGCGATCATGGGGGGCGATACCGGGGCGAATGCGGAGAGGATGCACAGCCAGGGCCGCAGCATCAGCGAGATGGGCGACCCCAACCTGACCCACGGCCAGGGCGGCCTGGTTATTATGAAGGACGGGGTCATTTTGGGCGGCATCGGCGTGGGCGGCTACCCCAGCGGCCAGGCCGACGAGGACCTTTCCCGGGTGGGCCTGGAGGCGCTGGGACTGTAACGACCTGTCGAAGATTTAGCCACGAATAGGCACGAATAATCACCAATGGGTAATCGGTAGCGGATGCGCATTGGTGAGAGTTCGTGCCTATTTTTGGAGCGAACTAAGCCTTGGGGCGCTGGATTATCTCGACGCTTACGTGGTCGGGGGCCTCGATGAAGGCTACCATGGAGCCGGAGGGCATGGTCCAGGGCTCGCAGATCATGTGAACGCCGTTGGCCCGGAATTGGGCGGCGGCGGCTTCCATGTCGTCCACCTCAAAGCCGAAGTGGTCGAGGCCGTAGCGGGGTTCGGTGGAACCGGGCACGGGGTCCTCGCCCTCGGCGCGCCCGGAAATGGTCATCAGGGGATGGCCGTTGAGTTCCAGGATGATGGACTTGGTGGTGGACAGGGGCCGCTCGGCGGTAATGACGGCGCCAAAGTTGTCGCAATAGAACCTGGCGGCGGCGTCGGGGTCTTCGCTGCGGAAGTGGAGATGGTTCTGGGTGAAGTTCATGGGGGTGGCCTCCTTTAAATTTCGACTTTGGCTAGTCTTGGCGGACCGAGTTTTTTCGAGGAATGATTCGACCCGTTGGGACGTATTGCTCTCTTATGATGTCACAGGGGTTTTACGTGTTCCTCCAGCCAAACCTTCAGTTCGGCGAAGCGGAAGGAGTTGGTGTCGAACAGTTGCATGAAGTAGGTATGGGCTTCTCGGCTGTCGCATTCTATAAGCCAGCCGTTTAGTCTTAAGAAAGCCGCAGTTGCGAAGAAGGCTACCCGCTTGTTGCCATCAACAAAGGGGTGGTTCATGGCCAGACTTTCCATCAACGCGGCAGCTTCTTCGATTATGCCGTCATAGTATCCCATTTGCGGGCGGAAAAGTGCCGATTCCAGCGCGCCCATCTCGCGTAAGCCGTAGGAACCGCCGAACTGTTCAACCTGGTCGTCATGGATGGCGATGACTTCCTCAATGGTCAGGAAGTTACTGTTCATTGGGCCAACAGTTCAGCCAACAGACGGTTCTTTTCAACGCTGGCACGGTAATGGGCCATGACCTCGGGGCGTACTTTCTCCTGGGTTTTGCTTTCCAGGTAGGTGCGCATGGCGTCTTCCATGACTGCCTGAAATTGACGGCCCTCGGTACGGGCAACTTCCCGCATTCCTGCCAGCAGTTCCGGCGTGGCCTGGGTGGAGAACTTTTCTCGTGCTACAACCATTTCTAATACTCCGCGGTAAGATTCTACAATTATGAAAATATTCCCCATTTCTGTCAAGATACATCTTGACAGAAATGGGGAAGTGAGGAATTGTCCCTGGCAGAAAGGCAGTTTTCCTACTTCAAGAACTCGCCTATCCACTGGTTGTAGTCGGCTCGGCGGGTTAGTTGGTTCATGAGTTCGGGGGAGGCCAGGGTGTCGGTGAGGTCGGCGGGTTTGACGCCGTCGCGGAGGGCTTTCATGGTGTCGTAGGCGGCCTTGATGGCGGCGGCGAAGGGCAGGTGTCCCTGCAGGGCTACGCGCACGCCGGCGCCGCTCAGGAAGTCCAGGTCGGCCAGTTCACCGCCGGCGCCGCCCAGCAGCAGGGGGATGTTGACCTCGGCGGCCACGGCCTCAACTTCGGCGCGGGTCTGGGCGCCGGCCAGGAACATGGCATCCACGCCGGCGGCTTCGTAAGCCTTGGCCCGCTTGATGGCGTCCTCCAGGCCGGTAATCCGCAGCGCGCTGGAGCGACCGGCGACCACCAGGGCCGGGTCCTGGCGGCCGGACAGGGCGGCCTTCATCTTGCCCACGCCCTCCTCCACGGAAATCAACTGTCCTTCGCCGGCGGCGCCGAAGCCCAGGGGCAGCTGGGTGTCCTCGATGGTCAGGCAGGACACGCCGGCGGTTTCCAGTTCTTCCACGGTGCGCTTCACGTTGAGGGCGTTGCCGTAGCCGTGGTCGGCGTCCACCATGAGGCTGAGGTCGCCAGCGCGGCAGATGCGGTGAATCTGCTGGGCGAACTCGGTGAGAGTCAGGACAATCAGGTCGGGGGCGCCCAGGACGGTACCGGAGGCGATGGAGCCGGCAAACATGCCTACCTCAAAGCCGATGTCCTCAGCGGCCCGGGCGGAGATGGGGTCGAATACGGAAGCGGGGTGGACGCACCGGTCTCCCGCCAGAATTGCGCGGTATCTCTCACGTCGTGCAGTCAGGTTCATAATTCTCCTCACCGTTATTGGGTTAATGCTCGTGCAAGACTATACTACCCATCACTATGGGCTACAAGGTTGGGCGTTCAGACGGTGACGGCGGGCGGCGCAGGAACTATACCGGGACCAGGACCTAGACCAGGACCGAGACTGGCGAGTTTGGGGCATGACGAGAATCATTGGCGTTGACTTCAGTGGGGCCAGGGGTGACAACAACACCTGGGTGGCTAAGGGCACGCTGAAGGGCAATAGGCTGGCGCTGGAATCGTGCTGCCGGATTACCCGGGCCGAACTGACGCAAACCCTGGCAGATTGCTCCGGGCCTACAGTTGCCGCCCTGGACTTTCCCTTTGCGACGCCCAAGGCATTCGCGGACTACTGGCTGCCGGGCAGCGCCGTTATGCCGGACCTGTGGTCGGCGGCAGCGGGGCTGGAATATGAGGAATTTCTGGCCCTGAGGGACCGGTTTGTCGGGCTTTACGGCGAGCCGAAACGGGCCTGCGACCCGCCGGAGAGCTATTCCTGCCTGCACATGGTCAATCCGATCATGGTGCCCATGACCTTTCGGGGTATGCAGATGCTAAACCGGCTCTGGTCTGGCGATACGGGGAACCCGGTTTCAGTGCCGCCGCTGCCGGAATATTCGCGCCGAAAGGGGGACGGTTTGACCGAACTGCTGGAGGTCATGCCCGGGGCCGTGCTTCGGCGGCTGGGTCTCCCTTTCAAGGGGTACAAGGGAGGCGCAAGGGCCGGCGAGAGACGTAGGCGCATTGTCTCCGAGTTGCCGGACCGGGCCTCTCCCATCACCTTTAACTTTGGTAAATTTGAGGAGATTGCCCTGAAGAGCCACGATGCGCTGGACTCAGTGGTAGCTGCGGTGGCGGCCGCCCTGTGGGTCTTGGAACGGAGCCGATTTCCCGAGCCGCCGGTGGAGGGGGAGGATGGCTACGACCCCGTGGTCTTGCTGGAGGGATGGCTGTATGCGCCGGGGGTCTGAAGGGTTGAGGGGGGTGCGGTCATTCGGTTCCAGCGGGCAGGCATAAGGGATGATATGGCCAATCATGTCGAAGGCGTATATGCCCATTGCTCTCCTGGACGGTAGTGCCTGGACTGAGGATTCTGTCCAAGAGGTTCTGAAATACAAACAAGGTGGGACGTACATTTTGCCTTTGCTGCGCCCAGTCGGGGTTAGGAGCGTCCCTCACCCCTGGCCCTTACCCCCTTATTACACGACAGTTTTCGGTGGTTTGCGCCGTACGAGGGCGGGTTACAAACCCGCCCCTACGTGACGCCCATTTTTCTGCCCCGGTGATGCGATGGCCCGGCTTGCCCGTGGCTGAAGGCGTGCCTGACCGGGGCAATTGTGGTATAACGGGGCCGAGCTATATTAAGGAGGAACGATAATGCAGATTGTGCGGGTATATTCGGGCGATGATGGCGAGTCCCATTTTGAGGACCTGACGCCGGAACAGTTTTCGGAGATTGTGAACCGGGTTGGGACCGGCGACATCAACCTTAACGTGCGTTCTTCACCCACATTTTCGGACTACCATACGGCGCCACGGCGGCAGTACGTGGTCAACATGGCGGGGATTGCGGAGTTTGAGACGGCCGATGGCACGGTGCGCCGACTCCTTCCCGGGGACGTGCTGGTGGCGGAGGACTTGACCGGTCACGGGCATATCGCCCGCAGCATTGGCGATGAGTCCAGGGTTTCGCTGGCGGTGCCGCTGGCGGATGGTTAGGGGACGGCCCTCACCCACTCTCCTCCTGGGAGAGGGGAGAAAGAGCGCTACCCATTGCACGTTGGCCTTGGTTTAGAAGCCGCAGGGGGTCCAGGGTTGTTGTTGGACTGCAAACATGCGGTTGGCCAGTTCCAATGACCCGGGCTTTTTCTCGTCCACCAGTCCGGCAAGGGCCAGGGTGGAAAAGTTGACCGCACCCAGATAAGTGGAGGCCAGGGCGGCCACGTCTATGGCAATGTCGGGCGGGGCCTCGGTAATCCGGCAGCTTGCGCCCTCCGGCGAGCCTTCCAGGTCGAACCGGGCTGCATTCCAGGGGCAGAAGGAATCCGCCACCTCGAACACCAGCCTTCCGTTTTCGGCGTACTGCCTGGCGGCCAGGGCCGCGGCCACGTCAACCAACCTAAGCCACAAACCGTCCCGCGCGCCCCGGTGCAAGCGGCGGGTGTCGGCCAGCATCCACGGAAGGGGATCGTCCAGGGGACGACGCTCGGCCTCGGCCTGGCTTACCAGGTCGGTATCGAAGCAGAACCGCCACAGGGCGGCGCCGGCGTTGCGGGTAGATGCCATAAGTTCCTGCACGGTTACGGCCCCGCCGCCGGTGCGGTAGCGGGCGTAGCCCTCCATCCGGTCGTTCTCGTAGTAGCCCACGTAGAAGATGCCGCCGGGGCCGCCCTGGCGGTGCTCCGGGGCGCGCGCCTCCCGCTCCCACAAGTGGGGGGCCTTCTGGAAGACTCCCGGGCGGCCCACGGTGCTGCGGCGGAAAACGTCGGGCAGCAGGGAACCTATTTCCGAAGGGTCAAGAAAGGCAAAGGCGCCGCTGGGTTCCCAGGGCCTGGCATAGCCGGTGTGGTGCTTGTGGATGCTCCATTCCTCGCGCAGGGAACCGATGCCGTAGCCGAACCTGCCGTAGATGGCGCTTTCGGAGGCGAACAGGCCGGCCAGCGGTTCGCCGCGCTGGTAAACGTCCTTCAGCTGGTGGTGCATCATGTCGGTCATGATGCCGCGCCGCCGGTGGGTGGGCTGCACTGCGATGTTGGCCACGCCGGCAATGGTGGAGGTACCGCCGGGGATGGAAATCTCCTGGCGGTGGGAGTGGGCGCCGCCTACAATGCTGCCCTGGTCGAAAACGGCGATGGACCGGTCCAGGTCAAAATTGGGGCGCAGCAGTTCGGGGTCGGCGTTGAGCCGGTTGCCGTAGGCCCTGGCCTCGACACGGACCCACTCAACGAACTCGTCGGGCGTTATCTGCCGCAATTCCAGCATCCAGTATTGCCTCCGGGGCGGCTGATGGCGTGGGCCGCACTTTCCGGGTGAGGATTTGACTGGAAGAATATTACATTATTTGGCAATTTGCCACACCAGGCCGGCGGCGGAAGCGGGACCCCGGCCCCGGTGAGGGCACGGGGCAAGCGCATTCTGCCAGTTAGTGGTCCGACAACTTTGAAATGATAGTTGAAACTGCTTTTCTCCGTCGTTCCGGCGAAGGCCGGAACCCAGGAGTCCTGAAGGTAAGGAACCATGTCCGGCGCTAACCTTATTGGATTCTGTTTGAATTCTGGCCTGCGCCAAAATGACGGGTTTCGATAGTTGCCCGTCATTCCTAAGTGGTTCAAATAATAGCGGTTCAAGTCATTTGAACTGATGGATAGTATTTACGGTCGCCCTGAGCCTGTCGAAGAGTCCGCTCATTGGCAGAATGACAATTTGATGGTTCGACAGGCTCACCATGAGCGGACTCTTCGGCAGGCTTACCATGAGCGGACTCTTCGACAGGCTCACCATGAGCGGACTCTTCGGCAGGCTTACCATGAGCGGACTCCCGGTTTACCCATCAATGCAAAGTGGTCAAACTACTGGTCGGATTCCCGATGGTTAAGTGGGTCCTAAGACATTAATTGCCAGGTTCCAGGTTTTCGCCGGAGCGGGAACGACGAACTCTCACAAATTTGGAAGGTTTTTGTCCTCGCGGCGGCATAGTTGACACACTGCAACCTTATGCGGATGATAAGCAACAAATTGTCTCAGGAGGCCCGTAAGTGAAGGCTGCCGTTTTGTACGAGTATGGTCAACCGTTGGTGATTGAGGACGTGGAACTGGAGGAACCCAAGGCCGGGGAAGTGCTGGTGAAAATAGGAGCCGCCGGGATATGCCGCAGCGACCGGCATTTCATGCACGGCGACGCCAATATCGCCCTGCCGGCCGTGCTGGGACACGAGGGGGCAGGTACCGTGGAGAAGGTGGGCCCCGGGGTAACCCTGACCAAGCCCGGAGACCAGGTTATTCTCTCCTTTGTGCCGGCCTGTGGCCGCTGCAAGTCTTGCCTGGAAGGAAACTCAAACCTGTGCGACCTGCACATGGCTACGGGGCCGTTCATGCTGGACGGCACCACCCGGCTGCACAAGGGAGACCAGGCCATTCACCACATGGGCAAGGTGGCCTGTTTTGCCGAGTACGCGGTGGTGCCGGAGACGGGGTGCATTCCCACCAACACCGACCTACCGATGGACAAGGCGGCCATGATTGGCTGCTGCGTGCCCACCGGCGTGGGAGCCACCATGTACAGCGCCAAGGTGCAGCCGGGCAGCACGGTGGCGGTGGTAGGCTGCGGGGGCGTGGGCCTTAACGTGATAATGGGGGCCAAGCTGCTGAACGCATCGCAGATTATCGCGGTGGACATTCGCGAGAGCCAGTTGGAGTTCGCCATGAAGTTCGGCGCGACCCACTCCGTCAACGCCGCAGACCGGGACCCGGTGGCCCAGGTAAAGGAGCTTACGGGCGGGCGGGGGGCCGATTACACCTTCGAGGTCTTCGGTTCGGCGGAGACCATCAAGGCTGCCTATGACATGTGCGCCAAGAGCGGGACGGCCACGGTGGTGGGCATCGCTCCCATGGGCGCGGAGGCTCCCATCAACGGCGTGGACATTGTGCGGAACGAAAAGACTCTGCGCGGCACCTACTACGGGTCGGCCCGGTCCCGCACCGACATGCCCACCATGATTGACCTTTACCTGTCGGGAAAGCTGGCGCTGGACGACCTGGTGGTACGGCATTATTCCCTGGACCAGATAAACGAGGCCTACGGCGACATGGACCAGGGCGAGGTGGGCCGGGGGGCGATAGTGTTTGGCTAGATGCTGCCAGAGGAAAGGTAACTGTTCAGAATCACAAGGTTGTTCAAGATTGTATGGACGGGTTGTTCCGCTAGCGAGGTTCCCGCCTTGGGCAAAGGATGGGTCACCCGACGGGGCGCTCCAACGTCTGAATATTTTGCCAGGCAGGGCGGCAGTTGTGGCTGAATCCTGCCTGTTGTAATCTGAAGTAATAGATACAATTACTACCCTACAGGTCAAGACCGGATGGAGCTAAACGGGAAAACAAACGGTGAGAACGATGAATGTTCAAGTTGAAGAAGGAACGCGCGTTAATGTCCTAACAACCTCCCCACAAGGGTTGAATTGCAGTCCTCTGATCATGGTGTTCGTTGGGCCAAGGGCGGTGTCACTGGAGCTTGGGGAAGCCGCCAACATCGCCGAACGGCTCAGCGCGGCGGCGAAGGTTAAGGGGAAAGTCGATTTCAGCATAGATGACATGGTTTGGGAGATTCAGTCGGAGACTGCGGCACGCATTGCGTCTGCCATTTCGAGCGAACTCGCCAAAGTTGGAGTGGGAGGGTAATGGCGGAAGAAATCATCGCAGAATGGAAGAGCGTGGACGACCTGGTTGCTGAACTGGTGGCAGTTGTCGGTACTGAACGGAAGACACTTGGCAGAGTCCAAGAAACATCGGAACCGCTGATGATGTTGTTTTCCCTGCGCGACGCCGACGGCAATGTAGTGAAGTGGCCCATTACACTTATTTCGGACACAGTCGCTCGCCACCTATGAACCGGTAGTCTCCACGCCCGTCACGAACCGAAAGCTTTACGCCCATAACTAGGAGCAAGCCATGCCCAGACTGGATGCATTGAGTGAAGTACAGCGCCGGACCCTGGAGTTTTTTCCTTGCATGGAGCACGATACCGCGCCGTGGGCCACGCTGACCAAGCCCCTGTCGGAGTGCAGGCTGGCGCTGGTTACATCCGCCGGTCTTCACCTGAGGAATGACAAGCCCTTCAACCGGGACGACCCGGGCGGGGAATTCACCTACCGGGTTATTCCCAGCGATTGCGACCCGGCCGACGTGGTGCAGAGTCACTTCTCCATCGGCTTTGACCATACGGGCATTTACCGGGACCTGAACGTGACTTTTCCGGTGGACCGCCTGCGGGAACTGGAGGAACGGGGGGAAGTCGGCAGCCTGGCAGCCAACTATTACTCCTTCATGGGAGCGCTACGGGACCCGAGCAAGGTCATTGAGGAGTCGGGGCCCGAGGTAGCCCGCCGCCTGGTTGAGGACGGGGCGGACGTTGCACTGCTCACCCCCACTTGACCGCTGTGCACCCACACCGTGAGTGTGCTGGCCAGGGTCTTTGAGGAGCACGGGATAGCGACCGCCACCATTGCCATGGTCCGGGAACATGCGGAGAAGGTCAAGCCGCCCCGGGCCCTGTTTGTGCCCTTCTTCTTCGGGTTTGCCTTGGGCAAGGCCAACGAACCGGATTACCAGCACAGGGTTTTGAAGGCCGCCCTGGACCTGCTGAAGGCCGAAAGCGGCCCCGTGCTGGAGGATTTTCCGGAGGATGCTGACCCTTCGGTAATGCCGCAGGCGTCGCAGGTCAGCGCGTCGGCGGAGCAGGGGACGCGCAGCGCGGCGGACGAAATTACGGCGCTGCGGGCCTTTTACGAGCGTTGGGTGGAGAACAATGCGGGGCGGACGGCGGTGGGACTTTGCGGCATACCCCAGCGTCGGTTTCGCGGGGTGGTACGGTTCCTGGAGTCCTGTGCGGCGGGGGAGGCCGAGGCGGATATGTCGGAGCGGCCCGAGGGCGTTTCCAAGTCCCAGTTCATCCGGTACTGCGTTGACGACCTCAAGGCCTTTTGCTATGAGGCCCGCATGGAGCAGAACAGGGAGGCCGATGAAGACTCGCTGCACCGTTGGTTCTGGGGAGAGACCGCTACCGGCAAGCTGGTGGCAGACCTGGCGGCAACCCTGAACGAATCGGAAGACCCAGCCTTGAAGGGCGCCGCCTACGGGCTGGCCCGTTAGTGGCGCTGGGTAGTGGTTCAACTCATTAGAAATGATGGATAGTATTTCCGCTCACCCTCAGCCTGTCGAAGGGCCGTCCGTTCATGGTTCGACAGGCTCACCACGAGCGGACCCTCAGCTTATCCATCATTCCAATAGCATTGGGCCAATAGGATGGGCAGGGTTTGAGAGTCCCGGTCGGATGCCGCGGCCGTGGCATACCACACACGCACCCAATACATTCATCCAACACGTAAATATCCCGCACATGATGGTAGTTGCGGCGTAGAGGGTTCCGTCTAGTGGACGAAATCGTAGTAAAGCTGGCTGAAACCGAAGCGGAACTGGAGGGCGCCATCAGCGTGCGCCTGCGGGTATTTGTCGTTGAGCAGCAGATTCCGGCAGAGGAGGAACTGGACGAGGCCGATGCCACCGCAACCCATGCCGTTGCGCTGCACGCGGGGCAGGTTATCGGCACGGGCAGGATGCTGCTGGTGGAGGGCGACGAAGAGGGCACCTGCCGCATTGGGCGCATGGCAGTAGACCAAATCTGGCGCCGTTACGGCGTAGGCGGAATGGTGCTGGAATTCCTGGAAGGACAGGCCAGGGAAAAGGGACTGACCCACTCTATGCTCCACGCCCAGGAATACGTCAAGGCGTTCTATGCGGGCCACGGTTACCGGGAACGTGGCGAGGTGTTCCTGGAAGCGGGAATACCGCACGTTGAGATGGTTAAGGGGTTGTGACCAACTGCCAGGAGACGGCTTTTCCGAACATTGACCTGCCAAAGCTTGTTTTACCTCTGTTTTATGCTCCTGAAATTGACCATCTTAATGTCCAGAACACGGCAGGGTGGACCTGGATTAGCGTTAATGGAGTGTAGAGCATGGCCCGAATAGACGCGGATCATCACCGTTGGCTGGATACTTGCAGAACCTCGCGTCCGTTGCTGGTGATCTTCCTGGCTGTCTTTGGAGCCTTGGTGTTTCTCGCGGCCTGTGGGGGTGAACCGGCTGCGACAGGCCCCGCGGCTGCCCCCGCGCCTGCTCCAACGCCGACTGAAGTCGTGAGTGAAGCAGCGGCGCCAATCCTCCCGACCCTGACCCCGCTCCCTGAGGGCCCCGCTACCGTACGAGGCGGGGTTGAGCCCACCCTGGAGGCGATTCCCGCGCCAACTCCTGACCCAACCGCCACTCCGAACCCCACACTTGCGCCAACTGCTATTCCCGCCTTGGCACCGAGTTCGCCCACTCCTGTGCCTACGAACACTCCTCAGCCTACGCCTACTCCAACGGTACAACCAACACCGACCGCGACGCCGGAACCTACGCAGACTCCTCTGCCTACCCAAACTCCTACACCGACGGCAACACCCAGACCTACAGCGACAGCAACGCCCAGGCCAACGGCGACACCCATTCCAGCTTTGACCCCGACGCCCACGAGTGCCGCAGAAAGCGGACAATCAGGTTCTATGCCTCCCAACTTCAAGGTGGCCTTTATAGGGGACCAGGGGCTGGGTAGTGGCTCAAGGGCGGTGCTGAATATGATAAGAGAAGAAGGCGCGGACATGGTGCTGCACTCCGGTGATTTCGACTACTATGACGACCCGGAGGGGTGGGATGAAATGATCAATGAAACACTGGGTGAGGACTTTCCTTATTTTGCTTCCATAGGCAATCACGATGTTGTTGCGTGGGAAGGTTATCAGCAGAAATTAGAGGAAAGGTTGGCGCGAATCAGCGGCGCGAAATGCACGGGCGACCTGGGAGTAAATTCCTTCTGTACATACGGGGGGTTGTTCTTTGTACTTTCGGGGTTGGGAACCATTGACTCGGGCCGACTTTCTTTCTTAGAGGAAGCCCTGGCGTCTGAGGAGGCTCAGCAGTCCCTCTGGCGAGTCTGTTCATGGCACAAAAACCGGAGGCTGATGCAAGTAGGGGGCAAGCAGGATGAAATAGGGTGGGAGCCTTACGAAGAGTGCCGCAAAGCCGGGGCTATCATCGCCACGGGCCACGAGCATTCCTATTCGCGTACGCACTTGATGGAGAACTTTGAGACTCAGAGCATCGCTTCCCAATCTGCTGCTTTGCACATTGGCCCAGGAAGGAGCTTTGCCTTTGTATCGGGTCTTGCGGGCCACAGCATCAGAGGCCAGGACGACGAACTCGCCAGCAAACCCTGGTGGGCGGCGGTGCACACTTCGGCGCAAGGAGCGGATTACGGCGCATTGTTTTGTGTCTTCAATCGAGATGGAGTTGAAAATCGGGGGTATTGCTACTTCAGAGACCTGAATGGAGTTATCGCTGACGCGTTTGAGGTTTTTGTCGGCTCCGACACTGGAACTTCCGGGGCATCGTCTTCCACAGGGGCTTCGATTGTTCTGAAGCAAAAACTGGAGTACGACTACACTATTGAATTGCCGGAAGGCTGGATACGGGAAAAAGAGGGCAAATACACCAGCGACTCTCCATGGTCTCAATTCAGGGTTTGGTCCCAGAGACTACCAGTCGGATATAACGTGGACCAATTCATTGAAATGGTGCAGGACAATCTGCAAGAGGATTGGGAGGACTGGTGGTTTACGCCGTCGCTTTTTGAGGTCAATTCCGTAGAGGATGAAACCACGGAGGGCCAACGGACAATCCGTTTCAGGAACAGGGTGCAGGAGACGCCCCCTTACTGTGTCCTTGACGTGGAGGAAATTGTGATGGTGTCGCAGCTTCTTCCGGAATACTCCCAAGTATTCAGAATAAGGGCTTTTATGTGTGAGTCTGACGTAACCCGCCATGGGCGGCTGTGGTCAGACATAGTGGACAGCTTTGAGGTAATTACCAGGCCCAGCTTGTACTATACCCAGTTCCGGCCCGTCAAAGGGGTGATGGTAAAGGCGCACGAAAGTGTTGACCCGGCTGCACTGCAGGCGGCTGCGGAAATAATCGAAGTCATGCTGTCCGGCCGAGAGGACATTGCATCTTGCATGTCTCTTCAGGGGGCTGATCTTGCCATCACTCCCAGGGATCAAGTCAATACTGACATCCCTGAATTTGCACACTTAAAGGGAACCAAAGACTTCACGGGCCGAAGCCGAGACACTTTCGAAATTCGGGGCCTGGGCGCCGTCAAAGGGTTGCCTGTTTCCCTGGCTGCGGAGGAGCAGTTGCTCGGTAACTTTGGCCCCCAGCATCCCTTTTATCAATACAGAGGACTGGTGGCAACCCATGAGTATGCTCACGCCCTCCAGAACCTGTGCTTTACACAGGCTGACCACGAGGAGTGGGACAAGTTTTATAAGGAAGCTCTGGATGATGGACTGTACCCGGGCACTCACATGATGGCCGACGTTCACGAGTTCTTTGCCGTGTTCAGCACCGGATATTTCGAGGTGACTTTTGAATTTGGAGATGACCCCAGCCGTGAGGAACTCAGAGACCGGTTCCCGGACATATTCAAGGCGCTGGATGAAATTTACGGTGGCGCCACTTTACCCGAGATGTTCAGGATAGAATTGACGCGGCCGGAGTAAGCTCCGGCAAGGGTCTCGTCCCGGCTAGAATTATCACGCCGGCCAGGCTTGGACGCCCCCGACGGGGGTCAGGGCCTGGGGCCTCAATGGTGGTATTGGATGGTGTCGGTGAGGTATTGGCCGTAGATGCCGGCGGGGCGTGCGCTGAACATGACCGTAACACCGGCGAGGGTTTGCCGGAGTTTTTTGAGCAGTTTCATTTCGTACCTGTACCGCAGGAGAGTGGGCTGTCATTCTGTACTACGCTGCGGGGCGCTGTCCGGGTTTGCGCGGTCCTTTCAGGGTCAGACGGAAATCTCTTCTATCACCCGCACTTCCATCTTGGCGATGTGGCTGGTGGGGATGTCGCCCAGGGCGGTACGTTCGGGGGAGGCGAAGTAGGCAGCTTCCTTGTCGGGAATCTCCCCGGCGTTGTTGAATCGGCGGACCCAGATGAACTCGGTGCGGTCTGCGTTGACGTAAGAACTGACCACCGGGATGCCCAGCCGGTCGTGCAGGGGCCGGATGTGCTCGTTGAAAACCTTGAGCCAGGAATCCATCATTCCCCGGTTGATGGTGTAGATGCGTAGTTGGGCGGTCATGTTCTGCTCCTCAAAAGTAGGATTAGAGGTTCACCGTGGGCTAGCCCGAGTGGACCAACGGCTCAAACTGGTCCACCAATTGCTGAACGTCTTGCAACGACAAACGGACGTCTTCGCCCGGAAGCCAGCGTTCATAGTAATTGATGTGGAGGTCGGAAGCCACTTTGAACAGCCGGGACAGGTTGTCGTCTCCCGTTTCATTGACCAGATTGCGAATTATTCGGTAGAGGAGCCTGTGGCTGTCATGGGTCCACCCTCGTTCCTCGGCCACGGCCTTTACAATTTCCGCTGCTGCTCCCCAGCCCTTTTCTGATGCCTGGGGAAAGTCGTCTTCGGCCAGGTAACCCCAGGCTCTCCCAAGGTATTCCCGGCTGGCAATGAGGTATTCATTGGTTGATTCAAGCATTAACTCGATGCTCCATTCATCTGCTCAATAAAGTCTATTTGTACGTCGCGGTCAAGCCAGAAGCAAGGCGCGCTAGACGGAGTATTGCCGGATGGCGTCTTGGCTGAAGGCCAGGCCCAGGCCGGGCCTTTCGGGCACCACGATGTCGCCGTCAACGATTTCCGGGGTTTCGTCGAACAGTTGCAGCGACCAGGGCATGTATTCCACGGTGAGGCCGTTGGGAATGGCTGCCACGTTGTGGACCTGCACTTCCGGAGCGACGTGACTGACCACGGGTATATTGAAGGCCTCGGCCATGCCGGCCACCTTCTGGAACTGGGTAATGCCACCCACCCGCATCAGGTCAATCATCACGATGTCTATGGAGCGGTTTTCTATAAGCTGGCGGAAGGGAGCGATGCCGAAGACGTACTCGCCGCAGGCCAGCGGCGTAGTTAGGGCGTCGGCGATGCGGGCCAGGCCCTGGTAGTCGTCGTAGGTGGTCAGATCCTCCAGCCAGAAGAGGTTGTATTCTTCCACTCGCGTGCCGATGGTTATGGCCCGGTTGACGTCCCAAAGCTGGTTCACGTCGCACATCAGGTCTATGTCCGGCCCGATGGCCTCGCGCATGACGCGGATCCGGGCGACCTCGTCGTCGGCAGAAGGTTCGGCGCCCATCTGGGTTTTCATCTGCCGGAAGCCTTTCTCCACCAGGCGCTGCCCCACGTCGGCCAGGAACTCCAGGTTGCGGTCGCGGGTTAGCTGGCCGCTGGCGTAGGTGGGCACCCGGTCACGGTGGCCGCCGAGAAGGGTGGCAACGGGCAACCCGAAGGCCTTGCCCTTGATGTCCCACAGGGCAACGTCCACGCCGGCAAGGGCGAAGTTGAACATGCCCGGGCCGATGGTGCCGGTCCGGCGCTTCAGCTTGTCAACGACGGCCTCAATGGGTATGGGGTCGTCACCGATAATCAGGTCGCACATGGCGTCCACCGTCACCTTCAGGGCGGTGAAGAGGGGATTGCCGACCATGCCGGGAATGAAGGAGTAGCCGATTCCCTGGATTCCCTCGTCGGTGTTGAGTTCGATGGTCACAAAGTCCCGGGTGCCGGGACCGATGGGGATGCCTTCCACCAGCGGGTTATCCGCCGGCACGCGCAGGATTCGGGTGTTGTAGCCGGTTATTTTCATGGCCAGTCCTTTCACTTTCTTGTGGCCGGGGGCGATTTTCTCGTGGGTTCACCCCCATCCTCACCTTCCCACGTCGAGGGGGAAGGGAGTGTTGAGACGGTTTCCACAGATTTCCCGTCGAGGGGGAAATTCTGGTTAGCGCAGGCCGAAGTCCTCCATTATGTCCTGGATGGCTTCGGGGGTGCGGCGGTTGCTTCCGCCCCGGCCGGCCATGCGCTCGTCGGGGTAGCGGATGTTGGGGATGGTCTTGACGTGAATGAGGGAAGGGCCATCCTCGTTGAGTATCTGTTCGGCCTGGGTGGCGAAGTCTTCCAGGTTGTCGAAGGAGTAGCTGTTGGCATAACCGGCGGAACGGCCCATTTCCTCGTAATCGGTGGTTTCGGAGCCGGGGACTTCCTGCCCGCCGGTGGTGGCGTACACCCCGTTATCCATGACGAAGTGGTAGAGGTTGCGGGGAGCCTTGTTGGCGATGGTTACGAGCGCGCCCAGGTTCATGAGCAGGCTGCCGTCGCCGTCGAAAATGATAACCTTCTCCTCGGGCTTGGCCAGGGCCACGCCCAGGGCGAAGGAGTTGGTCTTGCCCATGGCGCCGCTGGCGGGAACGTCCCGGGAAACGTTGCTGGACACTTCGGCCCAACCGACATTGGCGCGCATGGCCGGAACAACGACGGCGTTCTGGCGGTGTTGTTCCACGATTCTCATCAACTCTACCTGGTCAATCATTGCTGAACCTCCTGGTTATTTGGGGCTTCTTTCGTTTCTATCCAGGGACTCTGGAGCGGATTTGGCCCATTCTACCATAGAAAGTTCCGCTTCAAGGGAGAGCGGTTGGGGAGAGAAAGGGCTATTGCAACAGAAAGAAATGTCGTGCTGAGCCCTTCGGCAAGCTCAGGGCGACATTGCGTTTGGCTTGGGTAGAGCGTTTAACTCAAGGAGCAATTGCCCTATGGCGGTGAGAGTTGGCTTTGCCCCTGTTGTTGGGTGCATTATACTCTTGGTGGAGAATTTCAAGGCGGCAATCAGGCCGCCGGGCCCCAAGAAAACGGAGGATGGCAATGGCAACTGATCAGAGTGAAATAAAGAAGTTTGTACAGGAAAGGTATGGAGCGCGGGCCCGCAATGTAATCGAGTTGTCGGAAGCGCAGTCCTCCGGGTCGGAGGACGAGGGCTGCTGCGGTCCGTCGGACTTTGACCGAGCGCTGCGGCTCTACAACGAGGGCCAGGTGACGGGCGTGCCGGCGGAAGCGGTGGCGGCGTCGGCGGGGTGCGGCAATCCGACGGCGCTGGCGGGGCTGCGGCCGGGAGAACGGGTGCTTGACCTGGGTTCCGGCGGCGGGATTGACTGCTTCCTGGCAGCGCAGCAGGTGGGAGAGTCGGGCCACGTGACGGGCCTGGACATGACGCCGGACATGCTGGAACTGGCGCGAAAGAACCTGTCCACCACGGGCCTGGGCAACGTGGAGTTCATTGAAGGGGAGATGGAGAACATACCGCTGCCCAACGAGAGCGTGGACGTGGTTATATCCAATTGCGTAATCTGCCTGTCGCCGGACAAGGACGCAGTTTTCAGCGAGGCTTTCCGCGTGCTGGCGCCGGGGGGACGGGTGCACGTTTCCGACATGGTGGCGCTGAGCCCCGACGGGCCGGCGGTAACGGATGCCGAAGCCTGGGTTGCCTGCGTGGGCGGGGCCGAGGACAAGGCTGTGTACCTGGACCGTTTGGCCCGGGCCGGATTTGTCGGCGTGGAGACTACCGACGAGGACGTGCGGTTCGACCAGGATGGGGTCTCGATGAACGTGGCCAGCGTTAAGGTGGTGGCGCATAAGCCGGCTTAGCGGTCCCGCGGACTTGAAGTGATGCCTGGGCCGGCATGGGCCGTTGTTCCGGGCCTGCGGGGTAATGACGGAAGGGAATCATGTCACCCTGAGCTTGCCGATGGACTCAGCATGACATTGGTTAGAATGTAATTGTCCTGTCCGTCGAGGTTCCCGCCTTCGCGGGAACGACGGGGGGAATCATTTCACCCTGAGCTTGCGGAAGGACTCAGCATAACATTAGCTAAAATGCGATTTTCCTGTCCGTCGAGGTTCCCGCCTTCGCGGGAACGACGGGGGGAATCATTTCACCCTGAGGTTGCGGAAGGACTCAGCATAACATTAGCTAGAATGCGATTTTCCTGTCCGTCGAGGTTCCCGCCTTCGCGGGAACGACGGGGGGAGTCATTTCACCCTGAGCTTGCGGAAGGACTCAGCATAACATTAGCTAAAATGCGATTTTCCTGCCCGTCGAGGTTCCCGCCTTCGCGGGAACGACGAAAGCAAACAAAAAACGTCGTTAGCCGAGGACGAAGCGTTTGAAGGCTTCGGCGTACTGAAAGCCTACCTCGGCGCCGATTTCGCTGCGCCAACCGCGCAGGTATTTGTCGGCGTCGGCCGGGTCAACCTGGCTGGCGTGGGAACGGAGGGCAGCCACGGCCGTTTCCATGTGTTCGGTAACGTCCACGTACTGGTCGGCGTTCTGCCGATCCATAATCCAGACCTCGGGCACCTTGTGGGGTTCGAGGCCCTCGTCCAGCAACTCGGGGAAGGTGAGCCTGTCCCGGGCGGTGGGATAGACGGCGGCCAGGCTGGCCTCGCCGGCGGCGAAGTGGTCGGGGTGGCCAATGTAGCCCCGTCCCACCAGGTCGCGCACGGGGTTCTGGCAAATCAGCAAGCCAGGCCGGTAGCGGCGAATCTGCCTGGCGATGTCCCGCCGCAGGTCCAGGCTTGGCACCAGCATGGCATCTTCATACCCAAGGAAGACCACGTCGTGCAGGCCGAGCACCTTGCCGGCGTTGGTCTGTTCTTCCATCCTAATGCGGACCAGTTCCTCGCCGCTGATTTCCGGGTCATCTATGCCCTTGCTGCCGTCGGTGCAGAGGACGTAAACCATTTTCCAGCCCTCGGCACAGAATTTTGCCACGGTGCCGGAGCAGCCCCATTCGGCATCATCGGCGTGGGCGACCACCACCATGCCGCACTTATCGCTTGAATCCATGTTGGTCATTAACCACTTCCTCCCCGAAGTAAGCCAACTTTGGGAACCCTGGTTCCCCATGAGCTAAGGTGAAAGTTTAGCACAACGCGCCAGCAACTCGCAGGGCGGCTAGACCCGGTCGGAGCAAACGCATTCTCTCCCCTGACCGGATTCCCGAATGTTAAACGGTAGCTGAGACATTCCTTGCCAATTTCGAGGTTCCTGCCTGCGCGGGAACGACGAAACGGGACTATAGTATGCTTGTACCTTCAGTTTGACGGCAGCCCTTAGCCTTCCCCATCAGGGGGAAGGGACTGTTGGGAAGGTTTATAAGGAGCTATTGTGGCGAGACTCTGGTCGAAGACCGTTACTTACCAGACGGTTAGCGTGGGCGACTACCTGCCGATTCTGGTCAAGTGGGAGACGACGGATACCATCGCGCGGCTGGCGTCGCTGTTGGACGCCGGCACACCGGAAGAAGTTCTCCCCAGGCCGGGCGATGGAGAGAAAGGCACAGAGGCCGGTAGCGAGGATTCCGGTACCGAGTCCGGCGGCGATGATTCGGGGGCGGCGGGAGAAGCGCGGGCCGAGGCGCTGGTGTCCTATGTAACCGAACTGTTGGAAAAGGGATTCCCGCTGGCGCGGGTGACGGCTGAGGGCAGCAGCGTGGCGCTGAAAGTCCACGCTGCGGTGAAGGCCGAGGATACTATCAGCCTGTCCGGGCAGGTAACCGGCAAGCGGCTGGAGGGAGACCGGGGGCTGGTGGAATGTGAGATAAGGGTTGAGAACCAGGACTCGGCGCTGGTGGCAGAGGCAATGGCGGTGGTGTCCCTTCCGGCCGACCTGCCGGCGCAATGAACCGACTGCCGTGGGCGCCCAACTGCTATTCGCCCTTTATCCCCAGGTTCATTGCCAGCAGGGAGAAGTCCTGGGCGTCTATCACGCCGTCGCCGTTGAGGTCGGCGTACTCGCCGTCGGAATGCCGGGCGGCGCTTTCTCCGAAACGCTCCCGAAGCTTTTGCAGGTCTGACCTGTTGATGGAGTTGTTGCCACTCAGGTCTCCGTATATGACGGGCCCAAAGTCCACTTTCACTACTTTGGGCAACGGTTGGCCGCTGGCTGCGCCGAGGTCAATTTCCCTGCCCCTTGCCAACGTGGTCAGCGCGCCGGGTATCTTCAGCCGCAAGTCATAGACCCCTGCGGGCACCATGCTCTCCCGCAAGTCGGCAACGAAGAACTCTCCCACCTCATGGGCCTGGATGTCCCTGAAGACGGCCACGGGAGTGTTGTCGTTTTCCCGGGGATTACCGGCGTCGCCCGACTCCCACAATTCCAGAACGATACCATCGCTGGAGCGGGGGTAAACCCTTCCCTGGCGGGGCGCCGCCGTCTTGATTGAGCCCTCCAGGCGGGCCAATTCGGCTTCGCTTCCCACTTCGATGGTGGCCAGGGGGTGAGAGGCGGTCAGATTGGCGGCGGTCAGGTTCCGGGACCGGCGCAGGTAGAGGAATTCCAGGGGGTTGGGAATGTGGGGGTCGGCGGCAATGTCGGTGTGACCCGGCGCTGTGCCCCGCACTCTTACCTTACCGAGCAGTATTTCGCTGTCGCGGGGCAGGCGGGGGACCGGAGCCGGGTCCCCGGACGCGGGCTGTGCCAGGACGTTAATGCCGTATTCCAGAAGGCCGGTTGCCGGGTCGTAGTGGTTGCGCAGGCGAAGATACGCGCCCGTTTCGGGCAGGAGCAAAGACCCGGACCCGCCGGGCAGCAGGGGATTCAGGCCTGCCAGGGCCAATGCCGGGGTTCCCCTTTCCTGTACGTGGGCGCCGTCGGGGGGCCGGATTGCGATGCCGATAATGTCCGGGTTGCCGATTTTCAGGCGGATGTGCCAGGCGACGAGGGGCCAGCCCCGGATGGTGGAGAATCTCTCCGGCACGGCAATGACCAGGTCCAGGTCGGCCTCGCCGTCCAGGGGCAGGCCCAGTTCCTGCTGGCATGGCGAAACGTTTGCGCGGCACAACTTGAGGCGGGGAAGGTCCGACGGGCCCTGGGCTAGGGCGACGGACAGGGCGGAGGCGATGACGAGGGAAGCGGCTACCGTCACACAATACAGCGGCAGCAGAAGGATGGGAAAGGACTTGGCAGCTATGGTAGCGGTCCCTTCACCCTTGCCGGGAGGAGGCTGGGATGGGGGTGGGGCGCCGCCGCATCATTCAGATGTAACCGGATGTAATGTGCGCAGAATGTTCGCTGGCTGGATAGAGGAAGTCTCTTGGAAGCTGGTTTAATGAGCATTTGGCTCCCTGTCTGGTACTGAACTAATGCAAAGTGGTGTGAGCGTCTTGCCTTGGCGAGGTCTAAGTCAGGGTTAGGCGGCTGCCCTCACGCCCGACCTCTCTCCCAGCGGGAAAGGGGAGATTTAACGACGCACGTTTCACCTTGGTATTGGGTTAGTCGTTGTCGGCGGGGGTGGCTTCAACTGTAGCTGGGTCGTGCAAGTCTGCATGGTCAAATTCGTGGTCTTCGCAGGCCACCCAATGCTCGCCGCCCTCGTACACTTCCTTCTTCCAGATGGGGACTACGTGCTTCAGGCGGTTGACGGCTTCGTGGCAGGCGAAAAAGGCCTCCTTTCGGTGGGGGGACGCCACGGCGACGACCAGGCTGATTTGGCCGATGTTCACCGGGCCAATGCGGTGGGCAATGGCCACGTCTTCCACGCCGAACTCGTCCTTCAGTTCCTGGCGTATTTCCTCCAGCTTCCGGTAGGCCATTTCCTCGTAGGCTTCGTACTCCAGGTGGATTACCCGCTTGCCCTCAAAGGAATCCCGGGTGACTCCGAGAAAGGTGACTACCGCGCCGTTGGAGTCCCGGCGGACCAGGCCGGTGAACTCTTCCGGGTTGAGGGGTTGTTTGGTAATTACAATCATTTCACTCATCTATACCTCCCCGCCCGGGACTGGGGTGGGCGAAAACTGGATTATCGGGGGGTGAACAGGCCGCCGCTGACCGGGGGTATCAGGCAGACTTCATCCCGCGGGTGAAGTGACCGGTGCGGTTCGGCGTATTCCTCGTTGACGGCGACGACTATCTGCACCTCGGGTGGAGCGAGCCGGGGGTACTGCTCCCTAACGGCCAGCAGCAGGTCCGCGACGGTGGCATTGTCCGAGACCGTGATTGTCGTTTGCCGGCAACCGGCGCGTTCGCGGTACAGGGCAAAGAATCTTACCGAAAGTTCCATTGATGCTCCCAACAGTGGCCCCAGTATACACAAAGGCCGGCGGGCTGTCTTTAGCCATTCTATCCTGTTGTATAATCGGCGGCAAAGCCGTCCCGCGCGACATGGAGAAGAGCAAGTGGCGAATCGAGAGAGACTGACTCAGACCCTGATGGACCTGATCCGAATTGACAGCCCCACCGGCGAAGAGGACGAAATGGTCAGCGAGGTTACCACCCGGCTGCGGGCCCTGGGGTTTTCGGTGAGGTACGACGCCTACGGCAACGTCGTAGCCAGCATCGAGGGGGAGGGAGAGCCGCTGATGCTCTCCGCCCACCTGGATACGGTGGAGCCGGGCCGGGGCATAAGGCCCGAACTGGACGGCGACGTATTGCGTTCCGACGGCACCACCATATTGGGCGGGGACTGCAAGGCCGGGGTGGCGATAGTCCTGGAAGCACTGGCCTCCGTAATGGAGGAGGGCCGGAAACACCTGCCGGTGGACGTGGTATTTTCCCGCGCCGAGGAGGGCGGGCTGAACGGCGCACGCAACCTGGACTTCAGCCTGGTCAGCGCGCGGCGGGGCGTGGTGTTTGACGGGGAGGGACAGGTCAACCGGCTTACGGTTGCGGCGCCGTCCCAGAACGTGGTGAAGGCGGAGATTACGGGCCGCGCCTCCCATGCGGGTCTTGAGCCGGAGAAGGGTATTTCGGCGCTGGTGATTGCCGGACACATACTGACCCGGCTGCCGCTGGGCCGCCTGGATGAGGAGTCCACAGCCAACATCGGTTACCTGGAGGGCGGGCTGAAGAGGAATATAATCCCGGAGCGGGCATTTCTGGACGGCGAGATTCGCAGTCGGGACGGGAAAAAGCTGGAGGACTACACGGACCGTTTCCGTGAGGTGTTCGACGAGGTCGCGGCCATGTACCCGGAAGCCGTCCTCGACCTGAACATCACCAACAGCTACCAGGCTTACCGGGTTGAGGCTGAGCATCCCACGGTGAAGATGCTGTCCCGGGCGCTGGCCGGGATTGGGCTGGAACCGCGGCTGGAAGGGAGCGGCGGCGGCTCGGATGCCAATGTCTTCTTTGAACACGGGATTGCCGCCATTCCGGTAGGCATAGGTGTCCGGTCATTCCATACCAAGGTAGAGACCGCGGTGATTCCTGAAGTTTTGCAGGGGGTGGAAATGTGCCAGCGGCTGGTGACTGCGGTTTAGCGGGGGTACGGCCAACGGAGGATTCGCCTGCCCTGTCTGTTGGAAGGGCCGGATGGCAACGACCTGTTGGAGGTTTGGGGCGGTATGAAACGGGCGGGGCGATTGCAGGCAGGAGAGGGGTGCATCAGGACGGAATTGGTGGTTGAGTGGGCGGCCCTTCGACAAGCTCAGGGTGAGCGGAAATGTTGTCCAATATTTCAAATGGGTTGAAAATCAAACCATAGTAAAAGTGGGACGTGCATTTTGCCCCGGCGAGTTGCAGGCAGAGTTTGGGGGCTGCCCCCCGCCCCGGCCCCTCTCCCTGTGGGAGAGGGGGGATGGAACGATGCGCGTGGCGCCTGGCTGGTGGGAACCTGGTTGGGGTGGAGTTTAGATTCCTGCCTGCGCAGGAATGACGGGTTGGGGCGTTAGTAGTCCGACAACTTTGAAATGATGGGTGAAGTTGGTTCTCTCCGTCGTTCCGGCGAAGGCCGGAACCCAGGATTCCTGAAGGTAAGGAACCAGGTCCGGCGCTAACCTTCCTGGATTCTGGCCTGCGCCAGAATGACGGGTTTCGATAGTTACCCGTCATTCCAAAGTGGTTGAACTACTAGCCGTGTTTCAAAAATGGTTGAACGAATTACTGGGGGCGGTCATTGTGACTGCCCCCAGGCATTTGCCCTGTGATTGCTGTAGCCGACGCAGCGGACGCGCCGGCCGTTGTTATGGGGTAATTCCGTTCCTCTCCATTACTTCCAGGGTGCGGCGGTCGGCCAACCGGCGGAGGTTGCCGGCGTTGGCCCTTTCCTCGTCGAGGCCGCGATAGACATCGCTTTCGTAGGGCGCCCAGGTGCTGCTCAGGCTCCGCAGGGCGGCGCCTTCCCGGTCCATGGCCTCGGACAGCAGGTCGGCGCTGGGGCGGAGATACGAAGCCTGGGAAAGCTCGCGTACCCTGGAGCCCAGTACGCTGAACCGCTGGTTGAGCAGGTTTAGCTGGCTGACGGCGGCGGACCGGTCGCAGTCGCCCTCCGTCCGTACCCACTGGTCAAATTCCAGGTGAAACTCGTCCCAGTCCTCGGTAAGGGCGTTAAAGGCCTCGGTGAACTCGGCCAGGGCTTCCTTGTCTTCCTCGCTGACCCCTTCTATGAGGGCGGCCAGTTGGCGCGTGGCCTGCTTGCGGACAACCCGGTTCTCGTCCAGGGTGTCTTCAAACTTGTCGAAATGGGCCGAGTAGTCCTCGACTTCCACAGCGCCTGCGCCGTTATCCCCGTTCTGGCCGGCGCTGCCGGCGGAACCGGTAGCGGGAACGGGCCGGGTGAAAGGAACAGCCGGAACCGCGCTGGACGCGCCGTCGCCTGGTACCTGGGCCAGCGGCCCCTGGTCGCCGGGGTTTTCACCCAGGGACAGGCCGTCGGCCGTCTGGTCCTGGGCGGCGCTACGGGGTGCGGTGGCCGACGCGCCGGCGCCCTCTTCGGACTCTGAATCGGCGCCGTTGCCGTTGGCGGCTTCCCCGGAGCCTTCCTCGCCTTCTTCCGCTTCCAGGGCTTTCTTGGCGGCTTCCGCTTCGGCCTTGGCTATTCTGCGGAAGGCGTCAAGCAGGTCCTCAAAGGCTTCGGCCTCGGTTTCCGCGGCTTCGGTGAGCAGATCGTGGACCGGGTCGGTCACCTTGTCCGACGGGATGTCTTCGAGACTTCCCAGTACCGTCTCGTGTTCTTCCGCAAGGGCACGGAGGCGGGTAACAATTTCTTCAGATGCCAGGTCTATGTGGTCATCTTCCAGTGTCTTGTAGTTGTCGTTAAAGGCGTCCCATGCCTCCTCAACGGGCTCCAGGGCATCGGAGAAGTCTTCCGCAATGGCCTGGTCCTCGGGCTTGTCCAGTTCTTCCAGCTTGTCCACTTCGATGGAAGTGGCGCGGAGCAGATTGGCGGCGTTCCCCCGCTCGGCCTGGGCGTTTTCGAGCAGGGAGGGATTTCCGGGCTGCCACTGGTCCCGCAACATTCGCAGGGCGGCTTCCTCGCCGTTGGCGGCCAGGATTACGTTGTCGGGCAGTTCGCGGGCCACGCCCTTGCCGGGCAGGTCCCGTGCCTGCTGGGTGATCGCGGCGAAGTCGCTGGCAAATACCCGGAGGGCCTCCTGGGCGGCGGTACGGTCGCAGGCGCTGAGGCGGGCTCTCCAACTGTCAAAGTCAACGTGGAACTTGTCCCAGTCCTCATTTACGGCTTCCTGCTCCGCGGCAAACTCCAGCACCACCTCCCGGGAAACCGGCACGGCTGCGGTGGAAGGTCCCGACCGCATCACCTCGGGACTGGTCGGCGGCACGGGTTCCCGCGTTGGGACCGGAGGTTCTGTAGCGCAGGCGGCAACCCCCAACAGCAGCAGCGTGGCAACAGCTAAGAGAGCCGGGTAAAGTTTCCGGACCAGCCTAGTCTTCATTTAGTTCTATACACCCCTGCAAAATCGTCTGCCAGTCCGGCCCTGAAGGTTCCGGCATTCAGTTGTTTCACCAGGTCGCCCACTCCCGTCGGCGTTGCCGAGAGGGCAATCAGCACGTCCCGGTCACCGGCGCGGTGCAGCAGCAGGACCGAGGTCTCGTCCAGGGAAATACCGGGAGCGAAGGGGGCGGTGAGGGAATCGCCGACGATGACCCCGGCGGCGTCCAGGTAGCGGGCTACCCGGGAGTAATCTTCGTACAAGCCCAGGAATACGGTGTCCAGGCTGGAGTCTTCTACTTCCCGTACTTCCGAGTCAATGCCCAGGCCCCGCAAATCTTGCTTCAGCTGGGTGGCCTGTTCAAACAGGTCGGGCTGCCCGAGAAGTATGTTCACATCGCCCTTGAGGAAGCCGGGGAAATCGGCCAGGCGATAGTCCCGTTGGTCCTCGGTGAGATAGTCGGCAATATTGGCAACCAGTATGTTGTTGTCCCGTACCGCGTTGTAGGGCGGGATCATAAAGGTCAGGTCGTGGACGGCGAGGACATTGCGGTACGCGCCCGTTGCCAGGGGAGAACGGGGCACATTCAACTCAGAAATGCTGGACTGGGTATTGCCATCGGTCCGGGCCAGGGGCTCCCCGGCGGACTCAATGGACCCGGCATAGAAGAACACCATTTCACCTATACCGGCGGTCAGGGCGTGAGCCTCAAAGTCCCGGACGTAAAACTCCTGGAAGTTGGAATCGTGCTCGGCCAGGTTGTACAGGTAGTCGGGCCGGAAGGAAACACCCAGGCGCTCCGCAAGGCTGTTCAGGCGGTTGGGCCTGCCGGGGTCGGCAACCAGGAGAAGCCGGCCTCCCTGCTCGACAAAGTCCACCACCAGGTCCGCTTCATCCCGTCCATACGCTATCGTTGGCGAGATAACCACGAAGGCGTCGGCGCTCATCAGGCCCGCTGCCAGGAAAGAGGCCCCGGGCTCTAGGATAAACTCCACGTCATAGCCCCGGCCGTAAACCCGTTCCAGAAGGGTGGTAATTTCATCATTGGAGAAGGCGTTGCGGTGGCCGGTATCAACCAGGAGGGTGCCCCGGTTGGCGGCGCCCACGGGGTTGGCGGCGAAGACGGGCCGGTCGGTGAATTCTTCAGGGCTGGCCGGTATGGCCAGGATTTCCTCGAAGTAAATCTGGGGGGCCACCGGCGGGTTGTACCCGCCCTCGTAAAAGAACTGGTAAGACGACAGGAAAGTTGCCACGAAAAAGGCAATGGCAAATATCGGGAATATCAGAAGCTTCCACACTTTAGGGACCTGCTCCAACATGGAGATAGTAGAACTGGGGCTTATTCATATCCAGGGGCAAGTCCGGAAAAGCTTCCTGGGGCGGGACACCCAGAACACCATGCTCCAGGGGTCGTTTCAGAGCTTGCCGGTCAACCCATTCGTCCGCGTTGGAACCGTCTCCCCACTGGGCGTCGGCCCCGAGTTCGCTTAGCAGCGGTTCCTCGGCGGCTGTGTTCTGCTGGGACTGGCGGCTGATGAAAACGTCCATCATCTTGGCATCGGCCTGGGACAGGGGAGTTTCCAGGTCTCCGTTGGCGGAGTAGATGCGGCGCAGTTCCTGGACAAACAGGCGGTTAACTTCCACGTTAACGTTGACCAGTTCATAGTTAGAAATGCCGGCCAGTTCGGCCACCTTGTCGTAGGCCTGGGAGTCGCTGCCGATTTCATCGGCAAAGCCCAGGCGCACCGCGTCCATACCGGCGTAAAGCCGTCCATCGGCCATTTCGGTGCGGGAAAGCTTGAGCCGGTCGCCGCGCTCGCGCACCGTCATTTCAATAAAGGCCTCGTTCAGGCGGTCCATGGTGGCGACCCAGTGACGGCGGGAACTGCCGGTCAGCTTGTAGGGGCCGGTGTAGGTGATGAACTCCGGGGCGCGGGGCGGAATAATGGACGGAGAGCCGGCGACCACACCCACGTTGCCCACCAGGGTGGAAGTCTTGCTGAAGGTGTAGTTGGTGCCCAGGGCCATCATGTAGCCGCCGCTGGCAACGATGCCGTTCATAACCATGACAACGGGCTTTTCCTCGCGCAGCCGGCGGGTCTCGATGTAGAGCTGTTCGCTGGGCGACGCGCCGCCGCCGGGGCTGGCCAGCTTGATGACCACGCCCTTGATGTCGGGGTCGCGCTGGCAGTACTGCAGGTAGGCCGTGATAACCGCCGCCGAGTCCTCGGTCAGAGCGGTAAAGGGGATGTCAATGACGCCAATCTTCGGCTTGCCAGGAAAGACGTTGAAAAAGACGGCGTACCCGATGGCTATGCCCGCGATTGCAAGGAAAGGCCCTGCAACGTACCAACTAATCAGAAATCGTCCAATGGGCGCCAGTATTCGCATTCCTACCTTCGTGTTCCGGCCCTGGTCGGTGCGGGATATAGCCCGGTGGCTGATAGAGCAAACTGTCGAGACTTGGAATTACTAGCTAACGATGGTATCCCACGCTGTTGGCACTGTCAACGGTTGGCTGTTTCCGCACAGGAGCCTGGCCGGCTCGGCTGATTTCCCTGTGCCTATTTGCCCTGTGCTGGACGGTGACCTCCAATCTCCTTCTATGACCTCCAATCTGTGCAGAAGGTGGCGAACAGGGAAACCACCACAAACAGGATTATGAGGAAAATCCACAACCCGCAACCGCCACCGTCGTCTCCGGTTTTCCTTGACAGGCCGCTATCGTCTGTACTCTTTGGAGGCCCATAGTCGTAGTCGCTTTCGCGCCTACCTGTTCGATTGCTCCGCCCTGAACGGCTACGACCGCCGGACCGCCGGTTTAGCACAGTCCTACCATGACTAAAATTCACTATCATTCCCCTTTTCTCCCCTTTTCTCACAGTCAACCCAGGAACCGGAAGGCGAGAACAATGGCGCCCACAATCAACAGGGCAGCAAGGGCCCCCGCGACCAGATCGCCCAACGTGTTTTTTTCTCCGGTTCTTCCGGCACTACCAAATCACGGGGTACCTCTTCCCAACCTCCGCACCCCATCAATCACCGAGTCCACCTGTTCTTTGTCCAGCAACTTCTGGTCCAAGTGCGCCGTGACCCGGTCTTCCGTGCCCGGGTCGTTCCAGAAGTACACGGAGACACCTACTTTGAGGTCGGCGTCAACCTTGCATTGGTAACGATTGCTGGTCCTTACCTCTTCGGTCAATTCACCCGCGGCATGAATTTCCAGCAGTCTCTCCAGCCCATTGGTCAGCTTCGTTGGGTGCTGGAGAGAGGGTGTTTGTAATCCTTCAAGTACGGAAAGGTCGGGGCAGTATCGGCGGTGGATTCGCCGGATGCCCATCGGACTCGCTCGCTGGTCTATCCAGCAAGCCGGCCAATTCCTCCGCCAGGAGTAGAAGAGCGCTTCCGCGAAGATCAGCGCAACGATAATTCCCATGATGACCAGCAGCGCCATACTGACCGTCGCCAGCGGCCTCCAGAGAGGCACACGAGTATTAGGGCGTGTCGTCAAAAGCACCGTCATTCCTGCCTTCGCAGGAATCTTAACTACTGCCGGTCGAGGTTCCCGCCTTCGCGGGAACGACGAAAAGGGACGCTCGGAAGCTACCACGTTCAATTTGACGACACCCCTTAGCTGTCAGTGGCTGGCTTTACTGATACAAGCGGGAGACTCATCTCAGGGCCGCATTCTGGACGAAATCTGACTTGGGGGTACGATCCCTGTCGTAGTGTTCACAGATGCTGAGACTCGTCTCCATACGCTCAGAGTTTTGGAGGGCACCTTCTGCCGGTTGGACTGGCGATTGAGGAGCCTCATTTTCGATAGGTCTGGGCGAGTAGGTCGGTCTCGAACTCTTCCAGAGGCTCGTCCCTGGCTAGGGTCGGGGCTTCTATAGGGTTACTGGCATAGTAGGACAGGTTGTGGTAGCCGAGCGGAATCACTGGGCCATATTTCCACGCCTGGATCTTGGCTTCGAACAAAGGTTCATCTCGGAAAGCCAGAGTCCACCCGTAAGCAAAGTAGAGCAGCTTTAGGACTTGCAGGGGAGGGAATGGTGGAATCGGTTTTCTTTCCGGCAAGGGGCGCGGCAAGAAGCCCGGGAAATTGGCGGGGGAGCGGCCCAGCGGCAAAGTGGGCGGGAGCCTTATTCTCCGCCCTTCAGGTCGAACTTTTCGAAGCACAGGGCGGCGAGGCCGGCCAGGACCAGGGTGTAGGCCAGCACTATGGGAATGTACCAGACGGCGCCGAACAGGAAACTGCCACCCCGCAAGCCACTGGAGACGCCCGAGAGAGTCCAGGCCGTGAAGTCGCGCACCGGCCAGTCCAGCAAGCCGGCCAATTCCTCCGCCAGGGGGTAGAAGAGCGCTTCCGCGAAGATCAGGGCTATTCCGGCGCCAATGGTGAAGGCCACCGATTGCCGCCAGTGGGCCAGGGCCATGCCCAGGGAGAGGTAAAGGAAGGAATTGAGCAGGGAGGCTCCCATGCCGGTGAGACCGTCCCGCCAGTCCAGCAGGTTCACGGTGGGAACCACTGAAAGCAGGGCGGCCGCCAGCGCGACAAGAAGGTGAAAGGCGAGGAGAACCAGGGCGCAGGCCAGGGCCTTGGAGCCCAGGACGACGAGGCGGGGGTTGCCCCGGGCCACCAGGGTCCGGACGCTGCCCCCCTGAAGGTCCATGCCGTGGACGAAGGCGGCCAGGATGATGGCCAGAAGAGGCGCAATAACCGACAGCGTCCCCGCCGCCACGGGAAAGTAGCCAATTGCCTCGGAAAAGAAGAACTCGCTTCGGTTCAATACCACCGCGAACCCCAGCACGGCCAACGCCAGGAGCGCGGCCAGGGAGAAGAGGGCAAGGGCGCCGGCCCTTTTTCGCAGCCGGAACCATTCCCACCTGGTGAATGTCAACAGGTAAACCATCACCCGCCCCCGGAATTGCCGGATTCCACCCGGCCGACGGCGGCCAGGTATCTCTCTTCAAGGCCGCCCCCGGCGGGAGCCGCACCGGCAGTGCCTGGGTCAGCGTTGGCAGTATTGGCCGGCCCGGGCCCCATGAAGCTGGGATAGACGCCGGCTTCGGCCAGGGCGCGGGCGATTTTCCACTCCTCGCCGGGGCTTACGGCCACGCCGAAGCCGTCCGGGGATGACCCGGACGTTCCTGCGTCGGAAGTTGACCAGCCACCCTGGTTGAGGACCTGGACGGCCCGTTGGTTATCCGTGGTATTGATGCGGATGGCCGGGCTGGGGGTTTCCCGGGCGCCGATAAGGCCCTGTTCGGCCAGGGAGCCGCGGAAAATTATGGCGTATTGGTCGCAGGTAAGCTCCACCTCGTGCAGCAGGTGGCTGGACATAATGATGGTGCGGCCGGGGGCCTGGCCCAGGCTCCGTACCAATTCTCGAATCTCGACCATACCCTCCGGGTCGAGGCCGTTGGTGGGCTCGTCCAGCAACAGCAGGTCGGGGCTGCCCAGCAGGGCGGCGGCGATGCCCAAACGCTGCCTCATCCCCGTGGAGCATTGGCCGAACTTCCGGCTGGCCGAGTCGCCCACCAGCCCCACCGTGGTGAGCAGCTCGTCCACCTCGTGCGGGATGGTCTCGCCGCCGGATATGGCCTGGACGCAGCGCAGGTTGTCCCGGCAGGACAGGTGGGGCCAAAGCAGGGGACGGGAAATCAATGACCCGGTGCGGGCCAGGGCTCGGCGGTGGTCGGTTTCGCCCAGAAGCTGAAAGGTGCCGGAGTTGGGAGAAATGAAGCCGGCCAGGATGCTCAAGAGGGTTGTCTTTCCCGAGCCGTTGGGGCCCAGAAGTCCCAATACGGCGCCGGATTGAACGGTAAAGTCCACGTCTCTGAGAGCCGTTACTTTACCGAAAGTCCTGCCCAGGGCCCTGGTTACCACCGCGGGAGCGGGCTCGTTGTTTGGCGCTGCGTTGGTGTGTTCTAGCACGTTTCAGATACGATAAACCGGGAGACCGGTAGGGTTGATTCTGTGTTGAAGTGAGTCCGGTGGACTAAAGGGGGACTGGGAGACCCCGTCTGCGACCAAAGGACACCGGCCCTGGGACAGGGGAGGCGCTTCAAAGGGGGTGAGCAATTGAAACGCCGTTGTCCCCTGTCCCTGACTGTTACGTTGCGAGCGGGCTGGCAGATTGGCCCGCCGGTAAACCCGACGCGGGGCCAACCCGACACCGACAATCACGGAACGGCTAGCCAGGGTCAAGTCCTCAAACCAATCAGGGAGCCGGATAGTCTTCAAGATCGAAGGGTTCGCCGTTGAGGGCGATGGTGTCCTCGAAAAGGTCGGGATTGCCAAAGGACTGCCTGGCGTAACAGCCGTTGCGGGCGTTGCGCATGAGGCCGGCAACCCGTTCGGGCGAGTCCGAGGAACTCACGTCGTAATGGATGACTATTTTGTCTGCCTTGGCCTGGATGGTCTGCCGCAGGACCGAACCTTCGGAAGACACCGAGTAGGCGATGTTGGCCTTGACCTGCCCCAGGTCCACTTTCATCATCTGAGCGTACCGCTCAAGCTGGGTCATCTCTCAAAACAGGAGGGCTACCGCGAAATAGGTCATGGGCGATGGAGCGGTGTTGTCTCCCATGGGCGCGGCCTCATCGCACATTATGGTGAAGCCCCTGGCCTCGGCCTGTTTCTTCATTCCGTCCAGGGTCATTGCATCGCCCTGGATGGTGAAAGACCGGGATACCCGGTCGCTGTCCGGTTGCGCTGCCGGTGTGGACATCCTGACCTCCTTTGACTCTGAAAGTTGCAAGAGTATAACACGGCGGTGGAAAGATTCTGGGTACAGCGGGAAAGAGCGGGAGTCCCTGCCTTTGGGGTGCTTTATTGTTTGGTTGAATATTAAACCAAAGCCAAGGCGGGAGGAACATTTGGGATCGGCGAGGTTTTGGCAGGGTTGGGCGGCTGCCCTCACCCCGGCCCCTCTCCCAGAAGGAGAGGGGAGATGGAACAATGCGCATTTCACCTTGGCTTCGGTTTAGAGGCGATTAGCGGCTGGGGACCTTTGCGTATAGAATAGACGCCGGCTGAAACGGGATGTTGTGGCAGTCAACAGGCAGCCTTATGGCTGTTAGGAAAAGGGGAATGGCCCGAAGACTGTATTTTTCGAAAGGGCGGGAATCTTGCAGGGCAATCGCGTCTTGATGGTTTGGTATCCTGAAGGGCCAAAACTGTCAATCTGAACGGAGTGAAGAATCTAAAATCCTTTCCAAAGGCCGGTTACGGGTCCGAAAGTTGGCTTGTGGGAAGGATTCTAGGGGGTGTCGTCAAATTGAATGTGGGGGCTTCCTAGCGTCCCCTTTCGTCGTTCCCGCGAAGGCGGGAACCTCGACCGGCAGTAGTTAAGCCTTCGGTGTTGTATAGAC
>DAOUIY010000024.1:0-35076 GCA_034423215.1 Dehalococcoidia bacterium | reverse complement strand
GGGGCTTCCTAGCGTCCCCTTTCGTCGTTCCCGCGAAGGCGGGAACCTCGACCGGCAGTAGTTAAGATTCCTGCCTTCGCAGGAATGACGGTGCATTTGACGACACGCCCTAGGGGCTGCCCAGCCCCGCATAACTGCATACATCATCGGGGAGCATGGAAATCCCATGGAACAGAAGATTTCGATCACCGCCGGTTTGGTTCAGGCGACGGCAACCTTGAACGGTACGGCTACCGCCAGCGCCATAGCTGCGGCGCTGCCGGTAGAGGCTTCGGCCAGCACCTGGGGCGATGAGATTTACTTTGGCATTCCCGTTGATACGGGACTGGAAGACGGCCAGGAAACGGTGGAGTTGGGAGAACTGGGTTACTGGCCGCCGGGCCGGGCTTTTTGTATTTTCTTCGGCCGTACCCCGGCCAGCCGCGGGGACGAAATTCGCCCCGCCAGCGCGGTAACGGTGATTGGCAAGATTGAAGGCGACCCGACGGTTTTCAAACAGGTAAGCTCGGGGCAAGCCGTAATTATTGAGAAGGTTGAGGGTTAACCATGACCAGCACGTCAACCACCGGGGAAGGCGCCCGGGAAGCCACCGGCGGAGCACTGAGGGGCCTGAAAGTCCTGGAGCTTGGGCACTACATCGCTGCCCCGCTGCTGGGTATGCTGCTGTCCGACCAGGGCGCGGAAGTCATAAAGGTGGAGCGGCCGGGGGGAGACCCGGCCCGGAAGCAACCGGCCTTCGCCACCTGGAACCGGGGTAAACGTTCCATTGTCCTCGATTTGAAGGAGGAACGCGACAGGCAGACCGCTCTTCAACTGGCCGGAGAGGCCGACATCCTCCTTGAAAACTTTAGGCCCGGAGTAGCCGACCGGCTGGGCGTGGGCTACCAGGAATTGAGCCGGGACAACCCCCGTCTAATCTATTGTTCCTTGCCCGGATACAGTGAACACAGTCCCGACCGGCACCGGCAGGGCTGGGAACCGCTGATAGGGGCGTCCACCGGGCTGTATCCGCGGGTTGAAGGCGCTGAAGAACCCCTTTACTCGCCCTTGCCCGTAGCCAGCACCTTCGCCGCCATCGTGGGCGCGGTCTCTGTTGTCATGGCCGTTATTGCCAGGGACCGGACGGGCCAGGGCCAGCGCATTGAGGCTCCCCTCTACGATGCCATGTTCACGGCCATGGGCCGGCACCTGGTCAAGTTTCACGATATGCAGGACCCGGACCCTCGGAACCAGCCCCGGCTGCCTATGCAGCGGCAGTACCAGTGCGCCGATGGCCGGTGGGTGCAGAATCACGGCAATTACGAGCGATTTGTACACCAGTTCCTGGAAGCAGCCGGCAATCCCGACTGGGGCAGAGAGGCGGTAGCCGATTTCGGCAAGCCGCTGGACGTGGAAACGGCCGACATGTGGATTCAGCGGTTTGAAGAGACCTTCCGACAGCGCACGGCCCTGGAATGGCAGGAAGCCATCAGCGCGGCCGGCGGCGCCTGTACGGTGTGCAAGACGGTGGAAGAATGGCTGTCCCATCCTCATCCTCTGGAAGCCCGCATGGTGGAAGAGGTGGAGGACGCCACGTTTGGCCCCATGAAGCAGCCCGGCGTGCAGGTAAGGCTCCGGGGAACGCCCGGGTCCATCCAGGGCCGCGCTCCCAGGCTGGGCGAACACGGCCAGGAAATTCTCAAGGAACTGGAAGCACATAGGGGGCAACAACAGGAAGCAGCCTCCAACCGGACCGTTAACGGCAGCGACGTAATTGTCAGCGCGCTCCAGGGCGTCCGGGTCCTGGACCTGTGTATCGTCCTTGCCGGTCCCACCTGCGGCAGGACCCTGGCCGAGTACGGCGCCGACGTCATCAAGATTGACGACCCCTCGCGGCCCTATGACCCCTCCGGGTCCATGGATGTGAACCGGGGCAAGCGGAGCATTCTGCTGGACCTGAAATCGGAAGAGGGGCGAGAGATTTTCTTCAAGCTGTTGGAAACGGCGGACGTGGTGGTCGAGAACTACCGCAAGGGCAGCCTGGCCAAGCTGGGGCTGGACTATGAGAGCCTGCGAAAGCGCAAACCGGACCTGGTGTATGCCTCGCTGAACGCCTATGGCTACGACGGTCCCTGGAGCGAAAGGCCCGGCTGGGAGCAATTGGCCCAGGCCACCAGCGGTATGCAGGTCCGGCGGGGCGGGAGAGACGACGCCCCCATGCTGATGCCCTATCCGGTCAATGACTACGGCACCGGAATGATGGGCGCTTACGCCGTTGCCCTGGCCCTCCACGAACGCAACGTAACGGGCCGGGGCCAGTCGGTGGACAGCGGCCTGGCCCTGACCGCCGGCCTCCTGCAGTCGCCCTACTTCCTGGACTTTGAGGGCCACCGGCGGGAGGAACCCGAAGGTCAGGGACTGAGGGGTATCTCCGCTCTTTCCCGCCTCTACCGGGCCAGCGACGGCTGGTTCTATCTGCACTGCTCCGACCTTGAGGCCGCGAGCAGGATGTTCCAGTTGTCCGAGTTTGCGAGCCAGGCGGAACACCCCGAGCTTTCCATGGACTGCGACGGGATGCCGGCAGCGGACGGTGACCTGGCCAGCCAGTTGGCGGCCATTTTCGCCGGTAACTCCCGCTCCCATTGGCGTGAACGGCTGGCCGCCGCGGGTATAGAGAGCGCGGACAACGTCGGTATTGGCGACTTTCGAGACTCGCCCAGCGTAAGGGAGGCTGGCCTGATAGTGACGAGAGAGCATCCCGGGCAAGGCAAGGCGGACCATCTGGGCAACACCGTGCATTTGTCCGCAACCCCCATGCGGGTGGGACGGCCCACTCCGTTGCTTGGCAGCGATGCCGACGAGGTGCTGGCCGAGGCCGGTATTCCCGCAGACCGCATCGCCGCCCTGAAGGCCAGCGGCGTGGTAGTAGCGTTCTGACGCGCCGGCCTGGTGGTTCAACTTACTTATACTGTTGAGCTAATTGGTGATGACACCGTTCACCCTGAGCTTGTCTAAGGGCCGCCCGTTTATGGTTCGACTGGCTCACCATGAGCGGACTTTCGGATTGTCCTACATTCCTGATATGTAGCCGGCCATTGCCGCATTCCCGGGGCGTTTTCCTGTGCAATCCCCGGATATAAATGTTAAACTTGGGCAAATCCGAATCCGGCAACTGCGCTTCAGGCCGAACCTGAAAAGGTCCAGGTTGCGGCGCGGGACCAGGCTCCGCTTTTTCAGGCACTCCCGACGTGGTGCCCGGGGCTTGTGAGGGAGGAATAGAGCTTTGTTGCGCCTTTACAATACCCTGACCAAGAACGTAGATGAGATTCAGCCGATTAACCCCGGCAAAATCAGCATGTACACCTGCGGGCCCACGGTTTACCGCTACGCCCACATCGGCAACTTGCGCACGTACATGATGGCGGACTGGATCCGGCGGGCCCTGACGGTTGCCGGCCTGGAGGTCTATCACGTCAAGAACATTACCGACGTGGGGCACATGCGCCAGGAGTTGGTGGAAGCCGGCGGGGACAAGATGATCATGGCCGCCCTGGCCGAGGGCAAGACCATCCAGGAAATTGCCCAGTTCTACGCCGACAGCTTCTACAAGGACGAGGAACGTGTCAACATCCTGCCGGCCCACGTCTTTCCCTGGGCTACCGACCACATTCCCGAAATGCTGGCGCTGGTACGGCATCTGATGGCCAACGGGTACGCCTACGAGACCCAGGGAAACGTCTATTTCGACGTGCCCCAGTTTTCCAAGTACGGGGGGTTGTCCCGCAACTTTGGCGGCAACCTGCTGGAGGGCGTGCGAGCGGAGGCCGACCCGCTGAAGCGGGACCCCCGGGACTTCACCCTGTGGAAGGCGGCGGAGCCCGGGCGCGACGTGAAGTGGGATAGTCCCTGGGGAGAGGGATTCCCCGGGTGGCACATCGAATGTTCGGCCATGGCCCACAAATATCTGGGCGAGCGCTTTGACATACACACCGGCGGCGTGGACAACATTTTCCCCCACCACGAGGATGAAATAGCCCAGAGTGAAGGGGCTTTCGGCGACGTGCACGTCAACTACTGGGTGCACGGTCAGCACTTGCTGGCCGACGGCGCCAAGATGGCCAAGTCCTCGGGCAACGTTTTCCTGCTGGACGACCTGGCAAGCCGGGGAATAGACCCCCTGTCCTTCCGATACCTCTGCATGACGGTGCGGTACCGGCACCGCATGAACTTCACTTTCAATTCGCTGAAGGCCAGCGAGAAGGCCCTTTCCAACCTGCGCAACCGCATCTGGGAGTGGAAGAGCCTGCCGGCCCTGGCCCAGTTGCCGCCGGAGACGGAGGAATGGCGGGAGAAGTTCTGGGACGCCGTCAACAACGACCTGGACCTGCCCACGGGGCTGGCCCTGACCTGGGATATGGTGCGGTCCGACCTGCCGCCCCAGTCCAAGCTGTATCTCCTGCAGGACTTTGACCGGATATTCGGGCTGGACCTGGACCAGGTTCCCGGCCAGTACGAAATCCCCCAGTCGGTGGAGGTGGCCCTGAACCAGAGGAACGCCCTGCGGGCCCAGGTGGACTACGACCCGGCAGACACGGTGCGCGCCCAGTTGGCCTCCAGCGGTTACGTTATCCATGACACCCCGGGCGATACCAGGATCCGCCCCAAGACTCCCCTGGAGCAACTGGAAGACCGCTGGGACTGGGTTTCCTCGTCGCGGGAGGTTGAGTCGGCGCTGGACCAGTCCGACCAGTATGAATTTACCTTCGTCCTGAACGCCTACAACTATGCGGACGACGTTCGCCGCTGCGTCACGGCAATGCGGGCCTGCTCCGACGGTTATCGGGCGGAGATTATCGTCATAGACAACGGGTCCACCGACGAAACCGCCGAATGGCTGGAGGAATATAAGGGTCAAGACCCGGACTTCCGCGTAGTCCACTGCGACCACGTTATCGGGGACGCCGCGGGCAAAAACATCGGTCTGAAACTGAGCCGGGGCAGAATTGTAGTTATCCTGGACGCTTCCACGGAAATTACCGGGGACGTGCTGGGCACCATCGCGCAGCAGTTGTCCGACGAGTCAGTGGGCATTTTCGGGCCCTACGGCCTCACCACCGACGATATGCAGCACTTCCACGAGGAGGTGGAGCAGGGCGACGCCGACGCGATGCAGGCCTACTGCATGGCATTCCGGCGGGAGGCGGCGAGACAGGTGGGCCTGATGCATGAGGGCTTCCGCTTCTACCGCAACCTGGACATTGATTACTGTTTCCAGTTCAAGGAAAAGGGCTACCGGGTGGTTGCCGACAGCAGCCTGCCCATGGTGCGGCACGAGCACCGCCAGTGGACGGAACTGGATGACGCCCAGAGGGACGAACTGAGCCGGAAAAACTTCGGCCGCTTCCTGCGCCGGTGGGGAAATCGGCCCGATCTTCTTATCTCTTCCGGGGCGCGGGGGTTCAACACCGGATTTCATCACTGATTCGGCTCCAACCTGCTCCAAAAGCGTGCGTGGGTTACCGAACTTTAGGGCCGCACATTTTTTGATCAGTGCCAGATGAAACGATTTTTGAAGCTGACCGGCTCCGTGCCGGTCAGTTCTTTCTTCCCACGGGAACAGCGTCCTCAACGCCCGAAAGGGGTCGCAAGGTTACCCATTTCGGGCCTGGTAGCCCCTTTTATCAATATTAAAACGCAACCAATTTTGAACTATTTACAAAAAACGATATTCGCCTCATTATTGTGTCCAATTGGCGAGTAACGGCTATGTGGCTTTGTTCATGGCTAGCAAACGTAGTCTAAATCTGAAACTTTACGAATTATTGATAACATTGCGTTAACTTCTGCCAGCTTGACGCTAATTTTTAGCCGATGTTATGGTAAACGCATCAAAGGCCACCACCGGAGTCTCCGCCCGATGAATGATGACGCTGCGAGGGTATTGGGAGGAGACCAGCGGGCCATTTCCAGGCTGATGACCCTGCTGGAGAGGCGGGACCCCTCGGTGGCCTTTGTGATGGAGCAACTGGATCGCCACACCGGCGGCGCCTACACCATCGGAATCACCGGCCCGCCCGGGGTGGGCAAGAGCACCCTGGTTGACCGCTTTACCGAGCACCTGAGAAGCCTGGACCTGACCATTGGAATCATAGCGGTTGACCCCGACAGCCCCTTTACCGGCGGGTCCATCCTGGGCGACCGCATCAGGATGCAAAGACACTTCCTGGACCCGTCCGTGTATATTCGCAGCGTCTCTACCCGAGGACAGGGCGGCGGCCTTCCCCGCACCGTGAAGAGCCTGGTGCGCGTGCTGGACGCAGCCGGAAAGGACATTGTCCTGGTGGAGACGGTGGGCGTGGGCCAGACGGAACTGGGCATTATGAACGTGGCCGACACGGTGGTGGTGGCCCTTATGCCCGAATCGGGAGACTCAATACAGACACTTAAAGCCGGCGTACTCGAAATCGCCGACATTTTCCTGGTAAACAAGGCAGACCGGGAGGGCGCAGACCGCATGGCCGCCGCAATGCGCGCCATGCTGCACACGGCGGGTGAGCCCGCCGAATGGGAACCCCCCGTGCTGTTGACTCAGGCAGACAAGGGAGCAGGCATTCCGGAACTTTGGGAACAGATAGAGGCGCATCACTCATATATGAACAGTTCCGCTCAGGACGGCGTCGGGTTTTCCCCGCTAAAGAGCCGCCGGAACGAGCGGCGACGCCAGGAATTCCTGGAATCGGTACAGGAAGAACTGAATCAACTGGTCAGGGCCCAACTGGAAAGTAACCCTACCCTTCAATCCATGCTTGATGACGTTGCTAACGGGAAACTCGAACCATTCTCGGCAGCCATCAATTTGCTCAAGGACGGCGAGTCGCCCAGGTTCGAATTCCTGAAAGACCAGGGAGTTTCATCCGCATAATCTGGCGGAAGGAACGTTCCCCGAGTCACATTTTGCTGATTTCATCAGCTCCATGAAAGGGTTATGTCATGTTCTATATGGGGATTGACCTCAAGACCTCTACGAAACAGCCCAGTTCCTACTCGGTTATAGACTCGGACTCAAACCTTAAGCTCGTCGGTTCCTTCTCCGACAACCGGAGCCTCCTCAACCTGGCCGCCAAGGTCCGCCCCCGCATTGTCGCCATTGGAAGCCCGCTCAGCCTTCCCGAAGGCCTGTGCTGCCTGGAGCCGGCCTGCGGGTGCCGGCTGTCATCGCCGACCCGGAAGGGGAGGCAAGCCGAGCTGGACCTGGCGCGTATGGGCATCAGCTGCTTCTTTACCAACAAGGGGTCAATTGTCCGCAATCTGGTTTACCGGGCCATTAACCTGAGCGAGCAGCTTGAAGAACTAGGCCACAAGCAGATCGAGGTCTATCCCCACGCAACCAAGGTAATTCTGTTCGGCGACAAGGTGCCTGCCAAGAACCGCCCCGAGAGCCTCACCTTCATGAGGGAACGGCTGCCCAACCTGGTGCAGGGGGTTGCCGAATACCTCGAAGACCTGGACAGGGGTGCCTGCGATGCCCTGATAAACGCCCACACGGCCCTCCTGCACGACCGGGATGAGACGGACATGGTAGGCAGCGATGAGGAGGGCTACATCGCGCTCCCCAAGCTGCTGCGGGTAGCCTCGGAGAGCTAGAGGGTTTAACTTTCTTAAACCTGTGGACCGTATTTCCGCTCACCCTGAGCCTGTCGAAAGGCCGCCCAAAAGGGGATTGGATTATAAGCTGGTCGCAACCTGCGCAAGGCTCATCAACTGGAAATGAATGTCACCCTGAGGTTGCCGAAGGGTCTAAGGTCCTGGCAGGAATCCATGACCCGGGAACCGAAAACAGGCTGTTGGGTGGAAGTCTAGATTCTTCGGCGCAGTTTATCCTGAGCTTGCCGAAGGCCTCAGCATGACATCTCCCTCTAATGCAATCGCCCTGGGACCGCCCGTTCGTGGCTCGACAAGCTCTCCTTGAGCGGACTCCCGGGTGTACGCATCAAAGCAAAGGGGTTGCGCTGTTAGCAAACCGGCGCGGGTTCTGCGGCGCATTACCCACCCGGCGGTGGCTTCAAAGCAGCGGCCCGGGACAAGGGTGGAGAGAAAAGACCATGGGGCAGACGTTCAAGTCTGCCCCATTGATTTTCTTGAGAGGGCCAGGTTGCTCCAGCGGAGCAAACGCCAAGTAAAGCGCTGTCCCTGACAACCTGCCGCCCGCCCCGCCCCGCCTCATCCAGCCAACCGGGGAACAAACGCGGAAGGGGGCGCGTCAGCCGGAGTTGGAGTCGTTGGCACCTCCGTTGGACTGCTGCTGGTTTGTGCCCATGCCCAGGAAGGGCGACAGCATGGATGTGAACTCCATGGGGAAGATGAACTTGGTCGAGGGACTGGACCCCAGGGACTTCAGCGTGTCGAAATACTGAAGGCTCATGGTCTTGGCGTCCACGTTGGCGGCGACGGTGTAAATCTGGTCCAGGGCGCTGCTGAACCCCTGGGCCCGCAGGACGGTGGCCTGCTGGTCGCCCTCGGCTTCCAGGATAGCGGCCTGGCGATTGCCCTCGGCCTGGAGGATGGCGGCCTCTTTTTCGCCCTCCGCCCGGTTAATCTGGGCCTGGCGCTGACCCTCGGACTCGGTTATTTCGGCCGTCTTGATGGCTGCGGCCGACTTTTCCCGTTCCATGGCCTGTTTTACGCCGGGAGGCGGGTCAATCTCGTTGATGGCCACGTTCCTCACCTTCACGCCCCAGCGGCCCGTATTCTCATCCAGGGCCATTTGCAGCCTGCCCTGGATGCGTTCCCGCTCGGCCAGGGCCTCGGCCAGCGTTATGTTGCCTATTATTGACCTGAGTTCCGCAACAGCCAGGTTCAACACCGCCGTCTCAAAGCTCTGCACGTCCAGGACGGCCTTCCGGGGATTGTCTTCGTCGGGCAGCACCTGGTAGTAGATTACAAAGTCCAGGTCCACCACCACGTTGTCGGTGGTGATGTACTTTTGGGTCGGAACGCGCTGGGTCCTCTCCCAGATGCCCACCTTGGTGCCGTTGAAAACGAACGGTACTAGAAAACGGAACCCGGGACCCACGACCTTGTCGAAGCGGCCGAACCGCTGGACAACCATCCGTTCCTGTTGCTGCACAATCACTATTCCAGCTGCCATTTCTAACCTCTCAATGCTCCGAACGTTGTGGCCGAGTATATACCCTTTGTGCGCTGATGGGACTCTGGCGAAATCCTGTTGGCGGGTCAACCGCTTTGAAACAATGGCTAATGCACCGACCCGTCCTTCCTGCAAAGGCGGGCATCTGGACTACTGCCTGTCGAGAATCTCGCCGGGGCGGGAACGATGGACTGGGCCGGCCTAATCATCCTCTCAGACTTGTCAGGCTAATATCCCCCCATCAGCATAGGATTGATGGACAGGCTGAGAGTCCGCTCGTGGTAAGCCCAGCCAGTCCAGGCCGCTGCTAGTGAGCCAGTCCAGGCCGCTCGTGGCGAGCCCAGCCAGTCCGCTCGTGGTGAGCCTGTCGAACGATGAACGGGCGGCCCTTAGGCAAGCTCAGGGTGAGCGGAATTACTATTCACCAGTTCAAGTAAGCCGAACCACCGGGCCTGCCTGGAAACCCCGGGAACGCGCTTCCGGAGCCCAGGACATTTTTACCTTTTTGGTACTTTTAGATACGAAAATGAAGGGAAAATGCCGTGAGTTCCGGTTTGCATGCCACTTCCTCAGTCCACGTCATCGAAGGGAATAACCGTCAGAACCAGGTCGTCCATTGCCACCACAATCACCTTTTCCCCCTCTGCGATAACAGTATCATCATCGGAAACCGCCGTCCAATTTCCCTCTTCCATGCGGACAATGCCGCGGGGGGCCAACTCTGTTACCACCGTGCCCACCTTGCCAACCAGGTGAATGGTGTCCTCGCCGTGGCTTTCCTTCTGGGACTGGCGAATGGTCCAGAGCAGGAAGAAGAGGCCGCCGCCCAGCACGCCCACGGTCCCCGCAATCAACCAGGGATTGACGGCAATGGGCGAAAGGGTGGGTGAAGGGTCGCCAAACTGGGCAAACAGCAGGAAGCCGCCCAGGACCAGGCAGATGGCCGCCCCCACTCCCAGCACGCCGAAGCCGCTAACCTGGGTCTCCAGGAAGGCCAGTGCCATGGCCAGGATGATCAGGGCCACGCCGGCCCAGTTCACCGGGAGGCTGCCCAGGGCCAGGAAGGCAAGAATCAGGAGAACAGCCCCGACCACGCCGGGGACTATCATCCCCGGATTGAAGAGTTCAATCACCACCGCCAGGCCGCCTATCGCCAGCAAGAGGAAGGCCACGTCCGGGTTTGCCAGGAATTCGAGGAAATGCTCCAGCAGGTTCTTGTCCAGGTCTTCAAGTTCCAGGGAACCCGTGTTCAGGGTCCAGACCCTGTCCCGTGTGGTGACCTCCAGGCCGTCCAGTTTTTTGAGAAG
Source organism: Dehalococcoidia bacterium (assembly GCA_034423215.1). GTDB lineage: Bacteria > Chloroflexota > Dehalococcoidia > Lucifugimonadales > UBA3495 > Bin22. The sequence goes on along the minus strand of DAOUIY010000024.1, from coordinate 24,642 downwards.
TTCTGCCTCGTCGGCGGCGATGAAGTCCACCATTCCCAGGTTAACGGCTTCGGAAGCGGTGAAGGAGGCGCCCCGGGTGACGGTTTTCTCCAGGCTCTCCCCGTTCCTGCCCCGTTCCTCCGCAATGCTGCGCAACAGGGCCGCGGCGTCGTTGGTAACCTTGTTGGCCAGGGTTTCTCCCATCTCCTCTCCGGTGGCTGAGACAGGCGTGGCGGCCCCGATATTGGTGCCCGGGGACATCACGGCAAAGTTGGCGGCAGCAGCCAGGAACGTGCCCGCAGAACCCGCCTGAGAGCCCGCAGGCGACACGTACACCACGGTGGGGATGTCCGACTCCAGTTGCAGCTCTACCATCTCCCTGGTGGACTGCAGGAGGCCTCCGGGAGTGTTCAACCGGATGACCAGCAGAGGGGCCCCGGCGGCCCTGGCCTGCTGCAGCGCCCGCTCCAGGTAACGGACCTTTACGGGATTGATGGTTCCCGAAATCTCCACCACCAGGGCGTTGGCGGAGTCGGATTGCTGGGCGGCAACCTGACCCACGGTGCCGGCAATGCAGCAAAGAAGGAATAAGGCCAGCAGGCAGGCGCGCAGGACGGGCAGCGAAGGGTGTGCCCTCCCGTCCGCGGAAAAGTACCTGTCCTTTCGGGCCCTTTGATTCATGCATCTCATCGTTATTCCATCATCCTTTTGCTTGGATAATATGTCAATCCGCTCATCCGACAGGACGGCTTTACGCCGCGCCTTACGTGAACGGTAAACTGTTTTCGGCTGCCGCCAGGGCCGGACTGGGCAGAGCCTCTTTCCAGGCCGGCCCAGGCGCCAAGGTTGTTTGACTCCCCGGAAGGGTATCCATACAATAGGCGGCAAATACCCGCCACGGCCGACACGGGCAATCGCAGCCGGCCGGAGGCGCAGCCAAATCTGGAGGCTTGAATGGCTTACGAATTCATCCTGGTGGAGAAAGAGGAAGGGGTCGCCATATTGACCTTGAACCGGCCGGAGAAGCTGAACGCCATGAACCGGCAGCTGAACCTGGAATTGCAGGACGCGGTGCGGTCCATGAACGAGGACGACGAAGTCGGCTGCATCGTGATTACCGGAGCCGGGGAGCGGGCCTTTTCCGCTGGCGGCGACATCCACGAGCAGCGTGAGAGGGACCAGGAGACCGACCAGGAATCCCGCGAGGAACAAGACCGGAATCGCTCCCGGGGAACCTACGAAATCAGCGCCTCACTGAAACCGGTCATCGGAATGATAAACGGCCTGGCCTACGGCGGCGCCGCCGTGCTGTCTTCATCGCTGGATATTCGCATAGGTTGTGAGCGTTCCAGTTTCCGGTTCCTGGCTGCTGCCTACGGGCGCATCAACTCCACGTGGACGCTGCCCAACCAGGTGGGCTGGCCCATAGCCAAGGAACTGCTGTTCACCGGCCGGGTGGTGGAGGCCGAGGAGGCCTACCGCATCGGGCTGCTGAACCACCTGGTGCCCGCAGAGGAAATGCGAGCCAAGACCATGGAAATTGGCGCCGCCATTTCCAAGAACCGGCGGGAGTCGGTAATGGGAATCAAGGAACTGCTGCTGCAACACATGGGCTGCAGCCTGGAGCAGCAGTGGGCCAACGAGAAGGACTTTACCACCAACCGGGTAAGGGGCTACAACGCCGAGCAGGCCTTCCCCGAATTTATCGCCAGAAAGGGCAGGTAAAGGCCGGAAACAATAGCGGCTGCTCTTACTGGTCGCCGGCATAGAGACCTAGTAGGAGACCTGGCAGTTTGACCACTTTGCGTTGATGGGTAAACCGGAAGTCCGCTCATGGTCCTGTCAGACCATGAACGGACGGCCCTTCGACAGGCTCAGGGTGAGCGGAAATACTATCCATCATTTCAAATAAGTTGAACCACCAGCGGGCGCCGGCCAATTAACAAACATGGAAGGGCAAAAAGACAGGGGCGGGTGCAATACCCGCCCCTGAGTTTTGGCTTATGAGTCTGGAAATCTGAGTCATGGCCGTTACCCCGGAACTCTAAAAGGGAAAACCACAGGAAAGTGCAGAAGGAGAGTTCAGCCGGTTTCCAGGGTGCCCTTCGTGCTGGGAACCTGCCCGGACGCGCGCGGGTCGTATTCCACTGCATCACGCAGGGCGCGGGCCAGCGCTTTGCACAGGGCCTCCGCCTTGTGGTGCGGGCTGACCCCCGCCAGCACCTTGGCGTGGAGGTTGATTCTCCCTTCCAGGGCGAAGGACTCGAAGAAGTGGCGGATCAGGTCGCCCGACAGAGTCTCGACCATAGTCTCGTCCAGGGTGGTCTCAACCACCGCATAGCTTCTGCCGCTCAGGTCCAGGGCAACCATAACCAGGGTCTCATCCAGGGGCACGATGGCGTGTCCCATGCGGCGTATGCCCCGAACCTCACCCAGGGCCTCGTGGAAGGCCCTGCCCAGCAGAATGCCTACGTCCTCCACCAGGTGGTGCCAGCCGACGTGGACATCGCCCCGGGCTTGCAGGTTTATGTCAAACAGGCCGTGCCGGGCGATCTGGCTTACCATGTGGTCCAGGAAGCCGTTGCCGGTATCCACTTCGTATTTCCCTTCACCATCCAGGTTAACGTAGAGGGAAATGCTGGTTTCAGCCGTCTCCCGGTTCAGGGTTGCCACCCGGTTAGACCCGTCCGCCGCCACAATCAAGCTGGGATTCCTGCCTTCCGCGTTTTCCGCCATCACCTTCCCACCAGTTCCGCCAGGGCGGCCACCACTCGGTCGGTTTCTTCCGGGAGGCCTACGCTGGCGCGGATGTAGTCTTTCAATTGGGGAGTGTTGAAATAACGCAGGAAAATGCCCCGGCGGCAAAGGCCCTCAAAAATCTCCTGCCCGCGCCCCTCGGGCAGCCGGCACAGGATAAAGTTGGCCTGCGAGGGCCAGACCTGAATGTCGGGGATATTCTCCAGCAGTCCAATCATCCGCTTCCGTTCGGCAACGATGGCCTGCACCCGGTCCAGCAGGGTTGAGCGGTCGTCCAGCGAAGCCAGCAGGGCGACTTCCGCCGCCAGGTTAACATTGTAGGGGGACTTCATGCTCATCATGGTCAGGGCAATGTCCGGGTTCATCACCCCGAGCCCGATGCGCAGGCCCGCCAGCCCGGCCCACTTGCTGAAGGTACGGAGTACCACCAGGTTTGGGTGCTCGTCAATCAACGGCAGGGTCGTCTGGCCGCAGAACTCGTAATAGGTCTCGTCCACCACCACCACCGCCCCGGTAGCCAACAGGGCGCGAATTTCCGCCTCGGATGCCACGTTGCCGGTGGGGTTGTTGGGTGAAGCCAGGAAGATGGCCTTGGTCTTGTCGTCAACGGCGGCAACCGTTGCTTCCACGTCAATGTCGAAAATCTCGTTGCGGGGGATTGACTTGACCTTGCCGCCGCATACCTCGGCGGAAAAGGCGTACATGCCAAAGGTGGGCGTGGGAATGACGATGTTCTCGCCGGGGCCCAGGAACATCCGCAGGACCATGTCTATCAGTTCGTCGCTGCCATTTCCGGCGACAATCTGGTCGGCGTTCACGCCCAGGTAGCCGGACAGGACCTCCCGCAATTGCCTCTGGTCCGGGTCCGGATAATGGTTGAAGTGCTCAAAGCTGCCCAGGGCCTTCACCACCTGGGGAGACGGCCCGAAGGGATTCTCATTGCCGTTAAGGCGAATGACCTCCTCGGGGGCAATGCCGGCCTGCTGGGCCAGCACCTCCATGGGGTCCACGCCCTGGTAGGTCTTCAGTTGGCGGATGTGGGGCAATAGCAGGTCTTTTACGTCAGTCATTTCCTTGGTCCGCATAAATTTGGGCCGGTTTGGCGCTTCGGGCTCGGCTCTTATAGTTGCCGGTGGCGACCCGTCCCCAGCAATACTACCGGCGGTTTTCTCTACCCTTTGGCGGGGCCGACACAGTCGGAACAGGTAGCACATGGAACAGCAGCCGCTGCTCGCCAGTCCCGGATGCGGAGAGCGCTTCTCATGTCTTGAGAAAGTCCGGTGTCCGCTCACCCCGAGCTTGTCGAAAGGCCGTCCGTTGATGGTTCGACAAGCTCGCCACGAGCGAAATCTCAACCTATCCTACATTCCTATGCTGATGGCTCACTGGCGGGCTTCCGCTTTCAGGCTGTTCAGGCGGACTTCAATGGCCCCCGAATGGCCGGTGAGGCCCTCGGCGTGGGCGATTTCCACGGCCGCGCCGCCCAGATGCCTGAAAGTCTCCGGGTTGAGGCCCACAACGGGCATGGTCCTGAGAAAATGATGAACGCTGAGGGCGGAGTTAAACCGGGCGGTTCCGCCGGTGGGCATGACGTGGCTGGGCCCAGCGATATAGTCGCCCATTACCTCCGGCGAGAAGTCCCCCAGGAAGAGGCCGCCGGCGTTCCGCACCTTGCCCGCCCACTTCCAGGCATCGGCTACCATCATGCACAGGTGCTCCGGGGCAATCCGATTTGCCAGTTCCACCGCTTCTTCCAGGTCGTTAACCAGCACGATGCGTCCCTGGCGTTCCAGGGCATCCCTGGCCATCTCACCCCTTTCCAGGGTTGCCAGGCGGCGTTCCAGTTCCTCTTCAACCTGGGCAATCAGCTCACGGGAATCCGTGACCAGGATGGCGGTGGAGAGGGGGTCATGCTCGGCCTGGGCTATCATGTCCGCGGCGCAAAAACCGGCCTGGGCCGAATCGTCGGCAATGACGATGGTCTCGGTGGGGCCGAAAATACCGTCAATATCCACCTGGCCCTGGACGAGCTTCTTGGCGTACGCAACAAAGATGTTGCCCGGGCCGCATATCTTGTCCACCTTGGCAATGGTCTCGGTGCCGTATGCCATGGCGGCTATGGCCGGCACGCCACCGACCTGGTAAACGGCATCCACCCCGGCGATGTGGGCCGCGGCCATTACTGCCGGATTCAGCGGTTCCTTCCCGCGCCGGGGCGTGGTCAGTATTACCTCGCTTACCCCGGCTACCCGGGCGGGAATGGCGGTCATAAGGACCGTAGAGGGGTAGGCGGCCGTGCCGCCGGGAGCGTACAGTCCCACGCGTTCCAGGGGCCGGACCACCTCGCCCAGGCCCTTTTCCAGGTCCATCCAGGTACGGGGCATGGTGGACTGGTGAAAGTCAGTAATCCGCTGGGCGGCCACTTGCAGGGCGCTCTCCAGGTCTGAGGATATCCTGCTGCGGGCGTCGGCCAGTTCCGCATCGTCAACGCGGAAATGTTCCAGTTCCACGCCGTCAAGCAAACCGGAATAACGGCGCACTGCGGCGTCGCCCTCGGCCCTAACGTCGGCAAGCATTTGCGTTACGGACTGCTCGGGAGTCACGTCTTCGCCAAAGGCCTGCCTGGTACGTTCACGCACGGCTTCCGGCAGCGACTCCAGGTCCAGCGGGTCAACGCGGACCAGAACGCCTTCCGCTTCTGCCAGTCCTTCCACTACTCTAAGCTTCACCCAGGAACTCCTTGACCTGAACCAGCGTCTGCTGCAGAGCGGTCTGCCGGTAGGTTTCGATTTTTGCCCGCGACACCTTCTCGTAAACGTCCTCCAGGCTGCGGGGCATTTCACCCAGGAAACGGTCCACAATGTCCTGGACGTCGTCGTTGTCGCGGTACATGCGGTTCAATGCCCTTTTGAGACGGACCCAGTCGAACTCCCAACTCATGAAGCGCGCCACCCATTGGCGCCACTCGCCCAGGGTCTCGGGGCTGATGAAGTCAATGTCCACGCCCTGCTCGCCGCTGCAGATGGCCGCGCCCGCCAATTCCAGGCCGCCGGTTTCCAGGTGGGCCTGCCGGTCCATGTCCAGTTGCAGGGCCCGGTCCCAGATCTGGGCCTCGACCTCGCTGTCGGCCACGTTGCTGTCCCGCGAAAAATGAGGCCGGTACATGGTGGTTATCCAGGCCTCGTCGGCGGTCAGATGGCTGACATACCCCAACACAAAGGCCCTGGTAGCCGGATTCAGGTCCCGGCTGTCGGCCAGTTCGGGATACAGTTCAAACATCCGGCGGGTGCCCGTCCCCACGGACTCCAGGGAAAGAGGCGCGAAATGGGTCAATTCCCGGTCCCACTTGGTCATTGCCCTTATGTCGGGAGCGGTGGAGCCCAGGAAGCAGCTACCCAGGTGGTCGTGGACAAACCCCCAGTCCAGCTCTTCCGCCACCTGCTGGGCGATGTATATGTGCATGGGCAGGTTGGGCATCAGCCTTCCCTCGTGCCAACCTGGGCCGGCGCTACAGTGTCAGTTGGTACCCTGCCTGCTGTTTCCACGCCGGAGGACTCGAACAGGCGGCCAAACACCGCCGACTCGCCACGGAACAGGTAGCTCAACTGGGAAGCGGAAATTTCAATGCCGCCGCAATCGCGCAGGTGGTCCACGGCCTCCATGAGCCGGTCCTTTCGCACCAGCAGACTGACGGCGTACCAATCCTGTTCCTCCACGTTATAGACTCGGGCGATGGTAGGGCCCCGCAGGCCCGACACCTCGGGGCGGCTCAGGACGGTGGCGCTGACCTCCTCGGCGGATGCGCCCCGCACGTTGGCGGTGAGGCGGTAGTAGGGCTCGGCCCGCATGTGGGCCTCCAGCATCTCCACGAACTCGCGAGCCAGCCGCAGGGCCTCGCCGGACTGCATCAGGGTGGTGGTATTGGCAATCAGGCAGGACTGGGAACTGAGTATGGTGCCGCCTTCCAGCGTCTTAAGCCTGTTTTCGCGCAGGGTGGCGCCCGTAGCGGTCAGGTCTGCTATCAGGTCGGCGTAGCCCCCCACGGGCGCGGCTTCCAGCGCACCGCTGACCGCCACCAGGGTAAAGTAATTGATGCCCCGCCGGAACAGGTACTCGCGCAGCAGGCGAGGGTACTTGGTGGCAATTCTTATCTGTTTCCCTTCCTGCCGGAACTCCATGGCCAAATCTGCCAGGTCGTCAATGGACGAGACGTCCAGCCAGGCGTCGGGCACGGCCAGCACAAAATCGCAGCGGCCGTAGCCAAGGTCGTCCATCAGGCTAACCACCCTGCGCTCGTCGGTTCGATACTCCAGGTAACGGTCCAGGCCGGTGATGCCCAGTTCCGCGCTGCCTTCCTCCACCTTGGTGGTAACGTCGGCGCTGCGCTGGAACAGCACTTCCACTCCCGGCAAGGCGGGAATTGTCGCCGTGTACCGCCTGGCGCTGGGGCGTCGAACGGTAACGCCGCAGGAACCCAGGTAATCCAGGGTGGGTTCATACAGCTCTCCATCGCTGGGAATTACCAGCCGGAGGCCGGCCTCCCCTCGATTGGAAGGGAGCCCGTTTGCGCCATTTGTACTCTTACTCAACATTGTGGGTCGTCAGTTCTCCACCGGAATGAACGTAAACCAACCGCCGGATATTCTTCCTGCGGGCCAAGTCCCTAGCTTGGGCCAGGTCTCTGCCTCCAACTTCCATCTCAACGGTTATGCCCTGCTCTCGCAACCGTCGGGCTTCGCCAAAGGCCGCGCCCGTGTCCGAGACTGACTCTGCCGCCACCAGCGTTGCAGAGGCATTGCCGCTGTTGTTTCCCTGGCCTTCTTGCCAGTCTGCTAATGCTAACAGAGTTTCCAGCGTGTAGGCAAAACCAAGGGCGGGCACATCAAAGGGACTGCCCAGGGCCCGCGCCAGGCCATCGTAGCGGCCGCCGCCGCCCAGGGGCGCCGGCCAGTCGGGATGCCTCAATTCAAAGACGATTCCATTATAATAGGCTATGCCCCGGGCCAGCCCGAAATCCACCGTCACTCTTCCTCGGGTTTCGGCGCAGCTTTCAAGGACCTCAAGCAACTCTTCCAGCCGGTCCAGGGCGGGCGACTCGACGCCGGCTGAGGCTGCCAACTCCCTGGTGGCGGCAACGGCGTAGCCGGGCTCGCCGCGAATGGTTGCCAGCCTGGCCGCCAGTTCCAGGCCCTGTTCCAGCCGGCCCATTTCGTCCGTTCCCCTAAGCTTCCTCAGGAAACGGTCCACCACCTGCTCGGGCTCCCGCTGGCCAAACCGGCGAATGTCGGTGCTGTTCCACCGCAGGAACCCCTGGATGACCTGCCTGGCTTGCTCATCGGCCAGGCCGGTTATGGCGGCGCTCAGTTCATGGTACTCCGAGTTTCGGTCATTCAGGTGAAGCTGGTAGGCCCGCTCGCGGATATCGGGCAGGGCTTCCGGCCCCTGGCGCAGTTGCGGTATGGAAGCCAGGATGAAGCCGCGCGCCCGGTCCGAAATGCGAGTCACGTCCAGCAGACTGTGAAAGACGTCCAGATCGGCCAGCTCAATGGCGCAATCAGCCACGCCGGCCCGGTCTGCCAGACTGGCGGCCAGGGTCAAGAGTTCCGCGTCAGCCATCACTCCCGGCGCCCCGATCAGTTCTGCGCCCACCTGGGTAAACTGGCCGCTGCCCTCCGGGTGGGCCACGTCGTACCGAAAAACCGGCCCCGCGTACTGGAACCGGGCCGGCAACGGTGCGTCGCCGTCGTGCCCGCCGACACCCTCAAGGAAGTGGCGCATTATGGGCGACGTGAACTCGGGGCGCAGGCTGACCTGGTTGCTGCCCGCATCTACAAAGCTGTACATGCGCGACGCCAGGTCGCCGCCCGACTGGCGCAGAAATAACTCGGTCCCTTCCAGGAGCGGAGTTTCGAGGAACTGGTAGCCGTAGCTGTCCAGGACGGCAGTGAGGGCGTCCTGCAGGGCACGCTTCCGCTGCCAGGACTCCCGGCGCAGATCGTACATTCCCCGGACGCGAGCAACAGGTTGCGTGGACATCGTGGGGTATTGTAACCCAGCCGTATTTGCCGTTCAACGGCAAGGTGAGGCAAAGCGGGAAGTTTGGACTGCTGGCCCGGGTTTTCCCCTCGATACGACGGGGCAAACACGGCAGGCGCTTATGGGTGGGCGTTGAGCCCTCCGTCAATGTAAACGGGCTGCCCGGTGGTGTAGTCGCAGGCCTCGGAGCAGAGGTAGACCAGCAGGGGGGCTATGTCCCGGGGGTGGCCCTTCCGTCGCATGGGCGTGTACCGGACCAGTTGCTCTTCCCGCTGGACCTCCACCGGAACGTCCTCGGCTATTGTCCAGCCGGTGCCGATGGCGTTCACCCGTATGTTGTGCCGGCCCCATTCCACCGCCAGGGACCTGGTGAGGGCCAGCAGGCCGGCCTGGCTCACGCTGAAGGCGGAACCTCCAATCATTCCCCGTTCCGCCAGTCCCGAGATTATGTTCACTATCCGGCCGTACTCCTGGCCGATCATTCGTGTTCCCACTGCCTGGGCGAGCAGGAAAGCTGCACGCACATTCCGGGCCTGAACCTCGTCCCATTCGGAAAGGGAAATGTCCTGGGCTGCCCTGGCAAACATGCTGCGGTTGTCGTTGACCAGGATGTCCACCCGCGGGTTCAGCCGGTCAAATTCCGCCATAACCTGGGAGACCGCCTCGACGGAAACCAACGGGACAGCAGCGCCGCCGTGTTGCCGGTCGGACCCGGTTCCGGCCCCGGGTCCGGCCCCGGGTCCGGCCCCGGCGCCGTCCCCCTTCAGCGCATCCAGTATGGCGTTCAGGGCTTCATGGCGTCGGGTGACGGCAAATACGGTTGCGCCGGCTTCGGCCAGGGCCTCGGCCAGCAAGGGGGCTTCGTCGCCGCCGGCTGAGGCCAGTATGGCTGTCCTGCCGGTCAGGTCAAACTGGGGTAGGAGCGGCATTCATTCTCTCCGTTCAATAGCCAGTAGCAGCACATCCCGAGGACGTTCAGGCCTCCAGGGGAATCTCTGGGGCGTAGCCGGTGGGGGCCAAGCCGCCGGCCAGGCCGCCACCGTCAAGGGTAAAAATCTCTCCGGTCATGTAGTCGGATGCCGCCGAGGCCAGGAATACGGCCACCGGGCCAATGTCCCGGGGTTCCCCCAGCTTTCCGGTGGGCAGGTATTCGCCGGACCGGGGCAGGGACTCTCTCATTTCCGTATCGGTGCCGACGGTGGGAATGAAGCCGGGCACAATGCTGTTGGCAGTTATCCCGTACCGGGCCAGGCTGAAGGACAGCACCCGGGTCAACTGGATGACTCCTCCCTTGGTGCAGCAGTAGGTGTAGATGTCGCGGCCTCCTCTCATGCCAAAGCCGGATGCGACGTTGATAATCTTGCCGCTGCCCCGTTCCGCCATGGGGCCGGAAGCCGCCCGCGCGCAGTAGAAGGAACCGGTAAGGTTAACGTCGAGGGCAGCCTGCCAGTCCTCGTCGGTAATGTCCCATATCGGAGTGGGAATGCTGTCGGAAACCAGGGCGGCGTTGTTGATGAGGACATCAATGTGACCGAACCGGTCCACCGCCGCGTCCACGAGGGCATTGGCCTGGGAAGAGTCGCTTACGTCCGTGGGCACGGCGATGGCATCGCGGCCCATTGAACGGACTTCCGCGGCGGCAGCCTCGATGGGGCCGGCCCGGCGGCCGGCGATGACCAGGTCGGCTCCGGCGCGGGCCAGGTGGCGTACCATCTCCAGGCCAAGGCCGGTGCCCCCGCCGGTTATGACAACCACCTTATCGTCTATGCTCAGACGTTCCAGCACTTTTTCTCCAACCTTCTTCCAGGGGAGCTATTGAACTAGTGGTTCTACATATTTGAAATGATGGATAGTATTTCCGCTCACCCTGAGCCTGTCGAAGGGCCGTCCGTTCATGGTACGACAAGCTCACCATGAGCGGACTCTCGGCGTACCCATCAATGCAAAGTGGTCAAACTACTAGCCATAAAATAAGCCAACAAGCCCAAGAAAGGGCTATTGAACGAGATCGAAACGAACCTTGGCCTGACCTTGTCTGGTCAAGGAGCAAGGAACTTCCCGCTTGCATCCGCACGGGCCGCCCAGGGCAACGGCGACCTGAGTTACGCCGTACACCTAAGCAGGAAGAGACGTCGCCCTGAGTCCTTCGGCTTGGCTCGTGATGAACTTTGCCGAAAGGCCTAAAGTCCTGCCCCTTAGCCCGGTAAAGGTTCCGAAAGTCGGTCAGTGGGATGCATTTTGGGTTCTTCACTCCGTTCAGTATGACAAATTTGGTCTTTCAGGCCAAAGCTAGGCAATAACGTGATTGCCCCGCCCGGTCTGCCCAATTGCAACTTTGGCTTGGGCGGGAGGGGTTGGCGGTAGAGCGGTCAGGGCGCGGCTCGCAAGGAACTGGCGTCTCCCGCGGCCAGGGTGAGTACCTGGCCGTTGTCCTGGCGCAGCAGGAGGCTGCCAACCTCGTCTATGCCCTCAGCGTACCCCACGTATTCCTCCCCGCGCCAGGTGACCCTTACCCGCTGGCCCAGGGTATCCAGCAGTTCCTCCCACTCCTCGACCGGGGCATCGCCGTGGTTAAGTTCGATATACAGGGCGTCCAGTTGCTGCAGAATTTCCCGCAGCAGGTCATCCCGGGGAATGTCGCCGGCCGAGGCCTGGTTCAAGCTGGTGGCGGCCCCGGCGATGTAGTCAATCTCGTCCGGGTTCAGGGCCACGTTTACGCCGATGCCAACCACCGAGTGGCGCACGTCGTCGCCGGCAATGGCGCTTTCCACCAGGATGCCCGCTGCCTTTTTCCCGTCCAGCAGAATATCGTTGGGCCACTTGATGCGAGGCTTCAGCCCCGTGGTGTTGGCGATGGCGCGAACCACGGCCACGCCGCACAGGCTGTTCAGGTAAGGCAGCGTCTGCAACGAAGGGTACAGGACCACCGACAAATACAGGTTACCGGATTGGGATACCCAGGCCCTGCCCTGGCGGCCGCGGCTGGCGGTCTGGGTTTCGGCAACGACGACCGTTCCCTCTTCAGTGCCCCGTTCGGCACGCCGTCCGGCCTCATCCATAGTGGAGGAAACCTCCTGGAAGAACAGGAGACGCTTCCCTACAATCCGGGTAAAGAGGCCGCCCCTTAGAGTTTCTGCCACCACGTTTCCAGCCATGACGCTATCCCTGGTTCTCTCCCGTTCCCCGTGATTTGGCCCCAGGCCAAAGGTACCCATAATCTCTGGAATTTTCAGGCCCGCGCCGAAAATAGTCACCTCTTCCACCTCAACCCATCCGCCCAAAGGTCCGCTTCAATTCTGCCTCCCCCCTTTGAAGGGGAAGGCCGGTTCGGGCGCGAAGACGCTGGCCGCCTTCTCACCCCTGAAAATCTTCGCTCCAGCTAAAACTCGGTTAACCCTTCCCGACCACTGCGGGGCTGCATATTAGTCCGGGCCCGGCCGCCCTGAAGGGTTCGTTACCAGCCGTGTTCCACCTTGTCCTGCAGGATGCTTACCAGGTTCTCCACAGGTACCCGTACCTGGTGCATGGTATCCCGGTCCCGGATGGTTACCTGGTTATCGTCCAGCGTGTCGAAATCAACGGTCACGCAATAGGGCGTGCCTATTTCGTCCTGGCGACGGTACCTGCGGCCCACGCTTTGGGCGTCGTCGAACTGGGTGCTGAAGTGCCGCCGCAAGAGGTCGTGGATGTTGCGCGCCGTGGGCGCCAGGCGCGCGTTGCGGCTGAGGGGCAGCACGGCGACCGTGATGGGCGCCAGCTTGCGGTGCAGGTGGGACACAACCCTGACTGCATCGCCGTCCGGTTCTTCGTCATAGGAGTCCAGCCAGAAGGCCAGGGTAGCCCGGTCAACGCCGCCGGAGGGTTCTATGACGTAGGGAAGGTACCGCTCCCGGGTCTCCTCGTCGAAATAGGTCAGGTCTTCGCCGCTGGTTTCCGCGTGACGCTGCAGGTCAAAGTCGGTCCGGTCGGCAATGCCTTCCAGCTCTCCCCATCCCCAGGGGAACCGGTATTCAATGTCATAGGTATCCCTGGCGTAGTGGGCAAGCTCGTCCGGGTCGTGGCGCCGTAATCGCAGGTTGTCCCGGCGTATGCCGTGAGTGACGTACCAGTTGAACCGCTCTTCAACCCAGCGGTGAAGCCATTCCTCGTCCGTGCCCGGCTTGACGAAGAACTCCACCTCCATCTGCTCGAACTCCCGGGTGCGGAAGGTGAAGTTGCCGGGCGTGATTTCGTTCCTGAATGCCTTGCCAATCTGCCCGATGCCGAAGGGCAGCTTCTTGCGGGAAGAGTTCAGCACGTTCTGAAAATTGACGAATATGCCCTGGGCGGTTTCGGGCCGCAGGAAAACCTCGTGACCGGTATCCTCGACTGGTCCCATGAAAGTTCGGAACATCAGGTTGAACCGCCGGGGTTCGGTGAACTCGCCGCCGCACTCCGGGCAAGCGTCGGTCTCCAACTGGTCGGCCCGAAAGCGCAGATGGCACTCGCGGCATTCAACCAGCGGGTCGGAGAAGTTCTCCACGTGGCCGCTGGCAACCCATACCTGGGGCGCCATGAGAATGGCGGCGTCCAGGCCCACCATGTCGTCCCGGCTCACGATGACCGACTGCCACCAGGCCTCCTTGACGTTGCGCTTGAGCTCAACCCCCAGGGGGCCGTAGTCCCAGGTGGAGGCCAGGCCACCGTAAATCTCGCTGCTCTGGAAGACGAAACCACGCCGCTTGGAAAGGGACATGATCTTGTCCATGTCCGCATAGGGGAGAGTACGAGGCACGGGGAACTCCTTATTTATGACAACCTGTTACAAGAGGTTATCAATTCCGCAATGCGATGTAAACCGGATAGGGGCATAGGTAAAGGCAATCGCGTTTTGATTCACGCTGTACGTCCAGGCTGAAGTCATGTCGCCCTGAGCTTGCTGAAGGGTCTGGAATCCTCACCCCAAAGCCGAATAGCGGGTCTGAAAATTGGCTTATAAGAAGGCTTTTCGATTCTTCAATCCGTTCAGAATGACGGTTTTGGCCCCTCAGCATGACAATTCGTTAAAGCGCTATTGCCTTGGGGCACAGGTAAGGAGGATCCCTAAGTGTGGGGTGGCACTTTACTGCCAGTTCCGCCCTTAACCTCGCCCAGCCCAATGCGTCCAAGTATGGCAAACTGGGCAGGCTAATTTTGGCCGCGAAGGTGCCGGCACTTCAATAACTGGAGGCGACCGCTTTAAGGCAATCTCTACATTTCCAGCCGGCAAGGGCGTGGGGAGCGCTGGAGCAGGAATGGTAAAGGTCAGTATTCAGGCCCGGTGTCTGCGCCGGGCATTTCCCGGCGCACCGCATCGGCCAGGCTGTCGGCGCGCAGTTCTTCCAGCTTCAGGTAGCGGGCGCCCATGGATTCGGCCAGTGGACGGGCCATTTCCAGCTTGATGAAGTCCAATTCGGTGTCTATCACAACGCTGGTGATGCGTTTCTCTTCGAATATGGAAGCATAGCCCCGGGCTTCCTCCACGCCGTTGCCGCCGCCGCCGTCCAGGGCTACGTTGGCCCGCCCGTCGGACAGCAATACCACCAGGGGCAGCAGGTTCCGGTCCTTCAGCCTTTCCGTTTCCAGGGTTTCCAGGGCCAGGTAGAGGCCACGGGACAGGGGGGTGCGGCCGCCGGTGGGCAGGTCCTGCAGGTACAACTGGGCCAGGTCCACGCTGTTGGTGGGAGGCAGGAGCAGATCGGCCCCGGTGCCGCGGAAGCTGACCAACGCCACCCGGTCGCGGCGTTGGTAGGCGTCCAGCAGCAGGGACAGGACTGCGCCCTTGACCGCCACCATGCGCCGCTGGGCGCCCATGGAGCCGCTGGCATCCACAACGAAGAGAATGAGGCTGCCGGCCTTGGTTTCGCGGACCTTTTCCCGCACGTCCCAGGGCTCGATTAACAGCGAGGGACCGGAACCGGAAGGCCCTTCGGGCAGGTCTTGGCGGCGTCGTTCCTGGTAGGGGGCGGCGGCGCGCAGGGTAGCATCCAGGGCCAGGTCGCTGACTGGGCCAGCCGGCGTTTGGGCGCTTACGTAACGCCCGGCAGAGGAGCCGCTGATTGTGGTGGCCCGGCGGCCCGAGGAGGGCCGTTCCCGCCGGTCCGGGGGCGGCAAGAGAATGGACTGCACCGAATAGGGTTCGCCGGTTTCAAACCAATGGTCTTGCGGACCGGTCCCGGAGTCGGACGATTCCGGCGGGGTTTCCTGCTCCTCCTCCTCGCCGCCTAAATCTGAAGGGTCGGAATCGTCCTCGCTGGCGTCCTGGGACGTGGGAGACTGGTCGTCAGGCTCCCGGCCGTGGTTCTGGTTCTGGTATTCCTCCAGCATGTTGTCCAACTGCTCAGTAACCAGGTGGGGCTGCTGAAAGGGCTGCCTGCGCTGGCGGTGCAGCAGGGCCAGCAACGCAGCTTCCCGCACGTCCTCCACGTCAACCTCGGTACGGCCGTCATAGGCGGCAATGGTGCTGGCGGTCTTGTACATGACGATGTCGCCGCGCAGCCCGTCCACCTGGTATTCGGCGCAAATGTCGGTTATCAGACCCAGGATGTCGTCGCCGACCTTGACGCTGTCCAGCAGGGCGCGGCTGTGGAGCAGCCTCTCCCGTTCCTTCTCCTCTTCCTTTTCCCAGTGGTCCATAAAGGCGAAGGGGTCTGACTCGTACTCCATGCGGCGGCGGACCACCTCCCGCCGTTCCTCCGAGGGCATTATCCCGTCCACCTCCACCGCCAGGCCGAAACGGTCCAGCAACTGGGGGCGCAGGTCGCCCTCTTCCGGGTTCATGGTGCCAACCAGGATGAACTCGGCGGCGTGGCTGACGGAGATACCTTCCCGTTCCACGTAGTTGCGGCCCATGGCGGAAGCGTCAAGAAGCACGTCCACCAGATGGTCGTTGAGCAGGTTCACCTCGTCTATGTATAGGATTCCCCGGTGGGCCGCGGCTATCAACCCGGGCTCAAAGCTCTTGGCGCCGGTCTTGATGGCCTGTTCGATGTCCAGGGAACCCACGAGACGGTCCTCGCTGGCGCCCACCGGCAGGTCAACGATGCGCACCTGGTGGCTGACCGGCGGGTTGTCGTTAGCGCCGGACTCGCACCACTGGCACAGGCCCTGCCTGGCCTCGGGGACGCAGCTGTAGGGACAGCCCTGGAGTACCGTCACCTGGGGCAGCAGGGCGGCCAGCGAGCGGACGGCGGTGGACTTGGCGGTGCCCTTCTTGCCTCGAATGAGAACGCCGCCAATGCGGGGATTGACGGTATTCAGCAACAGGGCACGCTTCATGGCCGTCTGGCCCACTATGGCGGTAAAGGGAAAGGACGGTTCTCGGTTGGGCTGGGTCAACGACGTTCCTCCGGGGAAACGGAAATCCGGATTATTGGCGGGAGGCCGGGGTCATTTCCCGCTGGGTGGATGGATCCGCGGCGGCGCTGATGCCCCGCTCCCGGTACCTGGTGTATCCGCTCACGCCCAGGGCAATCAGCATCCACAGCAACAGGTGGCCCACGATGGAGAAGGTGCGGAACATTATCACCAGGCCCTCGGGGACCCACTCAGGTATGGGGTCGGGATTGCCCGGAATGGCTGTGAACACTATCACCGCGAAGACGAGGTAGGCCACGGCGGCGCCGGCGTAACCCAGTACCCGCTGCGAGCCTTCCCAGCCTGCTTCGTGGATGTACCGTACTGCCAGGCCGGCCGCAACCACGGAAAGCGCGGAAAGAAGGATGAACAGGAACTGGAACCCCTGCCGAGCCAGCAGCGAACTATCCTCGCCGATGCCGGGCGGGTTGAGAGGGTACTTTAACTGGGTGAACAGGGACACGGACCAGAAGCACAGGGCTCCGCCAATTAACGCCCAGGCCCAGATGTTCCAGCCGGGAAAGGCCCGGCGGACGATGTGGAACAGGCCGGTAAAAACGGCCCCATATACGACCCCCAGGACAGCCAGCCCGAAAACAAGACCAATCCGCTGCGCGCCCAGGGAACTCAGGGTAGCATAGAAGCCCGTTGCTTCTTCCTCTTCTCCACCTGCCGGGGCTTCGGCCTCTGCCGCCGCCCCCTCGAGTTCAATGGCCCATTCCATAACCGGCACATTGAACACGTTCATGAAACCGCCGACGACCAGGCCGGCTATCAAGCCCATTACCAGGGCAAGGGGTAGCATGTTACGCATAGCTAACCTCCACAATATAATTGCGTATCGTCAAAAAGCGCAAACACACTGCACCCTCCTCCTGAATGGCACCGCCAATCTGGGCAGCGTGACTAGCCAAAGGAATAAGGCAATGCCCCCGGAAAACGGGGGCATTGGCGAACCTTGCAGCCTAGTGGCACATCAGGGCAACGTGGCGAGCGTGGTGGAAGAACTCGTGGACGGCGCCCAGCACGGCCGGGGAACCGATGGCAGCGCCATGGACGCTGGAGTCAACGTAACCCACCATGTACAGGCCGGCGGCGCCCAGAAGCAGCCACGGGGCCCACACCGGGGACGCGCTATCGCCAAACACGCTTCTCAATACTGTCAACATCTTACCCTCCCTAATCTTGTTGCTGTATTAAGCTCTGAAACCATCACCTTGAGTTGCTGGTTTCAAAGTCTATTACCAGTAGGTGAACGATTAAAGCTCTTTGCCCGCGAAGACCGGCGGCAATCGGCTGGCAAACTGCTTTACCGCTGAACGTAAACTATGCCCTCTTCCCGCCCCACGTACCGGTCCCTCATTTCCAGGAAGGCATCGTACTTCTCGGGCTGGTAATCCACTCGATTGTTGTCGTCGTCCAGGTACGGATTGGGGAAGTAGCACCGGACCAATGTCTCTTCCCAGTCCTTGGAAAACCGGACGTAGAAGGACTTCAGGCCGCCGTGGCTTTCGGCTTCAACAAACTGGATACCGTTTACCGATGCTTCTGCCAGGTGGAAATGCCAGTTGTCGGCTTCTATAGTCCACCAGCCGTTGCTCAGGTCCGGCTCCTTAATGCCCTTGGACGTGTTCTCGCTGGCTACCTCGCCGCCTCCGATAACCCACATCATCTTATCGTCGGAGGTCAACTCTCGGATCAAATCAGTTAGCGATTCCATGTCAACCCTCCCTGGCCGCCGCAAGCAGCCCTTGAGACCGCCATTATGGGGACTGTCCGGCCTCTTGTCTAGCTTCCAGGTCAGTTTCCAGTTCTAAATACAGCTCTCGCAGTTTGTCGAGAATCTCGGGCGGCGGATTTTCCCACATTCCCCGCTCGATAGCTTCCAGCAGCCGCTCGATGATGCCCCTCATGGCCCAGGGGTTGCTCTGCCGGAAGAACTGCTGCATGTCCTCGTTGAGGATGTACTCTTCGGTAACGTCCTCGTACATCCAGTCTTCAATAACCTGTGCGGTGGCGTCGTACCCGAACATATAGTCCACGGTGGCGGCCAGTTCAAAGGCCCCCTTGTAGCCGTGGCGCTTCATGGACTCCATCCACTTGGGGTTGACCACCCGGCTGCGAAAGACCCGGCGCGCCTCGTCCTGAAGGTCACGTACCCGGGAGCGGGACGGGTCGGAACTGTCGCCGAAAAACTGGCGGGGGTTGCGGCCGGTCAGGGCGCGAACGGTGGCAATCATGCCGCCGTGATATTGCATGTAGTCGTCGCTGTCGAAAACGTCGTGCTCCCGGTTGTCCTGGTTCTTGGCCGCCACCACAATCTGTCCAAACCGCTGGCGGAACTGGGGCCGGGCGCTGACGCCAAAGTCATTCTGCGTGTAGGCATAACCGCCCCACGCGGTGTAAACCTCGGCCAAATCGTGCACCGATTCCCAGTTGCGCTCGTCCAGCACGGGCAGAATGCCGGCCCCGTAGGTGCCCGGCTTGCTGCCGAATATCCGGTAAAGGGACCCGGCCCGGTCTCCTTGCGGCCTTTCTTCGCCGCCGGAATCGTCGGTCTGCCGTTCCAGGTCTTCCCGGAGATGCTTGACCACAAAATTCTGTTCGGGAGCCTCGTCGAGGGACGCCACCAGTTCCACCGACTGGTCCAGCAGGTAAATCAGGTTGGGAAAAGCATCGCGGAAAAAGCCGCTGATGCGAACGGTAACGTCAATACGGGGCCGGCCCAACTCTTCCAGGGGCATCAGCTCAATGCCCGACACCCGCCGGCTCTCGGCCTGCCACACGGGTCGGACACCAAGCAGGTACATTATCTGGGCGATGTCGTCGCCGTGGGTGCGCATGGCGGAGGTGCCCCAGACCACCACGCCCACCATTTCCGGGTAGCTGCCTTCTTCAGTGAGGTACTTCTCCAGCAGGGCGTCGCCCAGATCCTTGCCCACCTCCCAGGCCACCGGCGAGGGCAGGGTTTTGGGGTCAACGGAGTAGAAGTTCCGCCCGGTGGGCAGAACGTTGGCCATGCCGCGGGTTGGCGCTCCGCTGGGCCCTGGGGGCACGAACCGGCCCTCCAGCCCGCGGAGCAAGTTGCCTATCTCATCCGAGGTCTTCATCAAAGAGGGATAAATGAAGTCCGCCACGTAGCGCAGTACCAATTCGGTAGAGGCATCGGGACGGCCCAGCAGTTCCGACACAATAGCCGGCACATCGTCGCCGTTAAAGCCGCCCAACTGGAGCCGTTCGTAGGCGCCCCGGCACAACACCTCTAGCCGCTCGATCGCATCGCCGGCGGTACGCAGGGGCGTTTCGGTATCCAGCTTTACGAGCGCTGCCGGCATGTTGCCGTTTACCGCCCGGCCCGGGTCGTCCAGCAGCCCGGCGTAATCCAGGCCCAGGGCTTCGGCCATGGCCCGGCGCAAGCTGGGAATGCCGCTTATGTCAAGCCTGGTCAGGGCGGACAGCAGCCCCACCAACTGCTCTTCCGTGGGCGGCTGTCCCAGGGTATGCAGGCCATCCTTAATCTGCACGTCCTTGATTTCGCACAGGTAGCCGTCAATTTCGAGCATAAACTCCCCGAAATCGTCCGGGTGTTCGTCCACGCCCAGGTCCCGGTGCAGTTCCGCCTTCTGGACCATTTCCCATATCTGGCCCTCCAGCATGGGCAGCTTGGCCGGGTCCAGGGTCTGGCACTGGTAATGCTCATCCAGCAGTTGTTCCAGCCGGGCGATGTCGCCGTAGCTGTCGGCGGTGGTCATGGGAGGAATCAGGTGGTCAATAATGGTGGCGTGGGTGCGGCGCTTGGCCTGGGTACCCTCGCCGGGATTGTTGATTATGAAGGGATAGAACAGGGGCAGGTCCTGCAAAGCCACTTCCGGGTAACAGGCGGCAGACAGGCCGACACCCTTGCCCGGCAGCCATTCCAGGGTGCCGTGCTTGCCCACATGCACCATGGCATCGGCCTGGAAAACGTCCCGAATCCAGCGGTAGTAGGCAATGTAGTGGTGGGTGGGCGTCAGGTCCGGGCTGTGGTAAACGGAAATGGGGTTCTCGCCAAAGCCCCGGGGCGGTTGCAGTCCCACGAACACGTTGCCCAGGTCCAGCCCGGCTATGGCCAGGGAATCCCCGGTGCGGTAAACGTGGCCGGGGGGCTCGCCCCAGGAATCTACCAGCTCCTGCCTCACCTGTTCAGGGAAGCCCTGGTACCACTGGGCGTATTGCCGGCGTTCCACGTGCCCGGCGGCCAGGCGCAACTGTTCCTCGGTAAGGGAGTCCCGGTCGTTGCTGCATCGCTCGATAATTCGGTGGACCAGCTCATCGCCATCGGCGGGAATGTCCTCCACCCCGTACCCGGCGGCTTTGAGCGCATTCAGCAGGTGTACCACCGATGCCGGGGTATCCAGGCCCACCGCGTTGCCAATGCGGGCGTCCTTGGTGGGATAGTTGCTCATTATTATGGCAACCCGCTTCTCGGCGTTGGGCTTCAGGCGCAGCGCCGCCCACTTGGCCGCCAGCCCTGCCAGGGCTTCCATCCGGTCCGGAGCGGCCACGTATCGCTGCAGCCTGGGGCCGGTCAGGCCGTTTCCGTCACCGCCGGCGGTCTCTTCCTTAAAGGAAATGGGGACGGTAATGATGCGGCCGTCAAACTCAGGGAGGGCGATATTCATGGCCGTATCAATTGGGCCGAGGCCCAGGGAACTGTCCTCCCATTCCTGGCGCGAGCCGGTGCTGACGATACCCTGGATGATGGGAATGTCCAAAGCGTCCAGCAGGTCAACGGACCAGCCGGTGGCTATGGTGGGCCCCTCCTGGCTCAGGTCGCTCATCGCCAGACCCATGGTGTTGATGATGCAGTCCACCCTGGGCCGGCCGTCGGAGTCGGCCATGTAGGTGGCCAGGGTACGGCTGCGCTGCCCGTCCTCCTCCGGGTTGTGCTTCAGGCTGTAGGAATAAACGGGCAATACATTGACCTGCTTCGATTCCAGGCAGCGAATGAGGTCATCAACGAACTGGAGATTGCCGCTCATCCAGTGGGCGCGGTAGAAGAGCAGGCCCACGCCGGGAAGGCCGGGCTGAAAACGGCTGGCGATGTAGCTTTCCGCATCCGAAAGTTCGGAAGGGCCGGCCTCGGGGTGGTAAATGCCCTCCCAGGGCACCGGTTCGGGGGCTTCGTGGCCAAAGTCGCTGCCGAAATAGGTGTCGCTGAGAAACAGGAACAGGTTGCGGAAATTGTCAATGCCGCCGCGCATCAAATAGGAAAACACAGTTTCCAACTCGGCTACCGGGACCGAGCAGGCGGCAACCAGGTCTTCGTCCCACTCCTGGTGCCCGGGACAGGCAATCAGGGGAATGCCCTGCTCGTGGCAGGTGGACACGACGGCATCGAAGGAATCGGGCATCGCCCGCTTGCCGCCCAGCAGGCGCAGCACCACCACGCCGGCTTCGCCCAGGGACTCCAGCAGCCCGGTTCGGGCGTCTTCGGTATCCAGGGCAACGGGATGGAAGGCGCGAACCGGCGGCGCGCCTTCCGGCAGGCCGCTAAGGGCCCGGTCGGCGGTCAGAATATCGGTGTCGGCGGTGGTTACAAACACCACCGACTTCCGGCCTGTTTCTATGGGGGCGGTCAATCTATCAACACCAACCGGTCAGTGTCCCTCGCCCGAGGGTTTCAGGAATACCATGATGGACAGGTCGCTGAATTCCTCTTCCAGGGCGGCGCACCCGGCCAGCGAACCGGTCCAGGACTTTTCGCCATCCAAGGTAAGGCGCTGGTAAACGGTTACCTGCCGGTCGGCGGGAACGCCCGAGGCTACCAGGTCGCCCGCTATTTGCGCCGGCATCAGGTCGTACGGCCGGGGCAGCAGGATGATGTTGCGCCGTCCTTCGTTCAGGTAGTGTTCCAGTTCCGACAGGGCCGATTCCCCACCGTCGCGCCGGTGCAGGGTTATAAACAGGGACTCTTCCATGGCAATGCCCGAGCGGGCGCAGGCCATCTGAATGGAGCTGACTCCAGGAATCAACTCAACATTCTCGGCGCGCCGGTACACGCGGGCCAGCAACTCGTGAGCGGACACATTCAGGTCCCCCCAACAGCACACGACACACTTGCTGCCGGTGGCAACCTGGCCGGCGGCGTATTCCAGCACTTCCTCCTGGTCCCGGTAGCTCATGGGACGCATTTCGGCCTTGCCGCACCATTCGGAAACCACGTCCAGCACAGTCTTGAAGCCCACCACCAGGTCGGCGGACTCAAGGGCCTGCCGGCCCCGCAGGGTAAGCATGGAAGGATCGCCGGGCCCTACGGCCACCACGGTCATTGAAATACCGGTATTTGAACTGCTCATCTGTCGCCCATCACCAACTGTTGCCGCCGGAGGTATTTTCCGGCCAAAACAAAGCCCCGAACACTGCTGTGCCCGGGGATTCGGTCAATCCGGCAACCAAACGGGAAGGACTCTCCCGTTGCCAAAAACAAAGGTGAACCGACTCCGTTAGGCGCAGAGCAATGTTCCCAATTTCCGAGGCCGGTCTCCTGGCTTACGGATCCTCGCCCCTCCGACGCCTTCCCATTCCCCTGCACCGCCTTCGATGGTGTTCAGATGCAGATTGAACAGTGGCCTGTTTGCCGGAGGGCTACCCGTTTACAGTGGCGCAACCGCTGCGGAATTTCACCGCCTTCCCAATTAGGCCGATACGGCGCCCCGGAAATAACTCTCTTGTTAAACGCCAGCCCTATTCGAGCAGGCTACCGGATAATTTAAGCCCGCCAGGGAACATTGTCAAGGAAAATAAAGGGTCGTTGATAGTATTATTTGGCCTTATGCGGCCCCAAGGCAGTTGGCGGCAATCTCAGGAGGCCAGGACTTAGGCAGTCATTCAGGGAGCAAGCCGCGGAAACAGGCCACCGCCGGCAGCGGTTCACATCTTCGGGACATTCGGTCCCGAAGAGAGGCCGCTTTATCATGCTGGCCTACTTGCCGCCGCTTACCCGTATCTGCCAAACCTGACGCGATGCGGGTTCACGACCGGGGCTCCGGAATTGACACCCGGCCCGGCATTCCCTATCTTGGGCACATTCGAAACCGGCATAGAAGAGGGAGGTCTACCTTGGCATTTGGTTGGGGAATCGTCAGCACGGGACTACATCCGGAAAACAAGATTGCGCCGGCAATCAACTCCGCCACAGACGCGGAACTGGTGGCGGTTTACAGCAGAGACCAGGGCCGGGCCGAAGCCTTCGCGGCCCGCCACAACGCCAGGGCAGCCTACGATTCCCTGGATGCTATGCTGTCCGACAGCCGCATTGACGCCGTCTTCATTTCATCACCTAACTCCCTCCATGCCGGGCAGGCGATTCAGGCGGCCCAGGCGGGCAAGCACGTCCTCTGCGAAAAGCCCATGACCACCACGCTGGATGACGCCGTGGCCATGGTGCGGGCCTGCCGGGAAGCTGGCGTTAAGCTGGGCGTGGGTTTTGAGCTTCGGCACAATCCCGGCCACATCCTGGCCCGCAACCTGGTGGCCGATGGTACCCTGGGCAGAATTACCCTGGCCCAGGGCCAGTGGGGCTTTGGTTCCCGCGGCCAGGAGGTCTTTCCTCCCCGGGAGGGCCTGCGGCAGTGGTGGGACGACCCGGAGGCCATGGGCGGCGCATCAACCATGATGGGCACAGGGGTCCACGTCATGGACTTGCTGCGCTTTGTCGTCGGCCAGGAAATCGTCGAGGTTGCCGCCATAACCGATGGCCAGACTGTCGAGCGGCCACTGGAGCAGATTGCGACCCTGGCCTTGCGATTCGGCGGGGGCGCCCTGGGTACCCTGGTGTGCGGGCGACTGCTGCCGGACACTCAGAACGACCTGGACATCTACGGCATAAATGGCAGGTTCACCAGCCGGGAGACGGTCTGGGAGGCGCAGAAGGGCAGCATAGAGGTGGTTTCGGATACCGTAAACCGGCAGGAATCCTACGGGGAAAGCTACCTGGGCAACTTCATCGCCCAGGCCGAGGATTTCCAGCGGGCGGTGGCCGAAGACCGGGACCCGGCAGCCACGGGAGTGGACGGCCTACGGTCGGTAGAAATTACGCTGGCGGCCATCGAATCGGCCCGGACCGGCAGGATCGTAGGAATCAAGGCCGTGGAAGTCTAAACGTTGGCTGGCAATCGCACTCGACCTGATGCTGTTGAACTGACGGGGCTGAACTGACGGGGCTGAACTGACGGGGCTGAACTGTTCTGGATGTTTCCCGCTCACCCTGGGCTTGTCGAAGGGCCGCCCCTTCGCAATGTGACAAAGTGGTGGTCCGACAAGCTCACCACGAGCGGACTTCCGGTTGACTACATGCCCCAGTCCTCTCCGAGGCAAAATGCTCATCCCCCTCTCGCTTTAGTCTAGGGGGTGTCGTCAAATTGAATGTGGGGGCTTCCTAGCGTCCCCTTTCGTCGTTCCCGCGAAGGCGGGAACCTCGACCGGCAGTAGTTAAGCCTTCGGTGTTGTATAGAC